>NZ_JBITWR010000012.1:0-46914 GCF_044544025.1 Streptomyces sp. NPDC055243 | reverse complement strand
AGTTCGTCGTCAAGCGCGGGATGGGCGGAGATTTTCCCCGGCCGTCGCGTCTGTCCTGAGCGGCGGGTGGGCTGAGGGCCGGTCTTCCATCGAGTTCGCCCTGAGTAGCGGGTGGACTGGGGGCCGGTCCGTCACCGAGGTCGTCCTCGGCGCCGGGTGGGCTGGGGGCCGGTCCTCCACCGGGTTCGCCCTCAGCAGGGGACGGGCTGGGGGTTGGTCCGTCACCGAGGCCGTTCTCGGCGGCGGGTGGGCTGAGGGCCGGTCCTCCACCGGGTTCGCCCTCAGCAGGGGACGGGCTGGGGGTCGGTCCGTCACCGAGGCCGTTCTCGGCGGCGGGTGGGCTGGGGACTGGGCCGCGTACGCTCGCGGGCAGTGCCGATTCCATGTACGTCAGGGGACCCGTGACCGCTCTGCTGCCCGCGTTGACTGCCAAGGTTCGCCGCGCGGCCCACCGCACCCCGGGGCCCTGTGCCTGCGCCTCCGAAGCCGTCCTGGCCGACCGGGACGACGCCACGGTCGTCCGGCACGGCGACACCGTGGCCAAGGCCCACGCCCCGGGCACGGACCCCACCGAACTCGCGGCCCGCCTGAAGGTCGCCGCCGCCCTCACCGGCACCCTGCTGCCTCCGCTCGGCGAGGCCGCGGTCCCGCTCCACGGCCGGCTGGTCACCTTCTGGCAGGCCGGTACTCCGGTGGACCGCGACGACCCCGACGCCGCCCCCTGGGAAGCCGCCGCCACCCTCCTGGCCCGCCTGCACGCCACACCCCCGGCCGAGCTCCCGCAGCCGCTCCCGGACATGCGCGGCCCCGCGAAGGCCGCCCGGGCGATGACGCGGATGCGGGCCGCGGGAGCGCACCCCGCGGCCGCCCCCGTCGAGCGCGCCTGGGCCACGCTCCCCGCCTGGGCCCGAGCCGAGGCCCCGGCCCCGCTCCCGGGGCTCCTGTGCCACGGCGACCTGCACCTGGGCCAGCTGGTCCGCACCCCCGAAGGGCGCTGGCTGCTCATCGACGTCGACGACCTGGGCCTCGGCGACCCGGCCTGGGACCTGGCCCGCCCCGCGGCCTGGTACGCCTGCGGCCTCCTCGCCCCGGACGAGTGGACCCGCTTCCTCGGCGCCTACCGCGCGGCACGCGGACCGGCGGTCCCCGCCGACGGCACGGACCCCTGGCCAGCCCTCGACGTACCGGCCCGCGCCCTCACCGCACAGACCGCCGCCCTGGCGATCGCCAAGTCCGTCAAGGAGAACCGGCCCCTCGACGAGATCGAGCAGGCGGTGGTCGACGCCTGTGACCGAATGGCCGTCCTCCCGCCGGAGTTGGCGCCCACCGTCACGAAGTAGGGTGCAACCCACCGAAGCCGGGCAGAGATCCGGCTAAGCAGTCACGACCGGCGAGGAGTTGAGCCGACCATGCAGTGTCCCAAGTGCCGTGCACCGATGCACACGTACAACCGCAATGGCGTCCAGATCGAGCAGTGCAGCGGTTGCCGCGGGATATTCCTCGACTACGGCGAGCTCGAGTCCCTGAGCCGACTCGAGAATCAGTGGGGCGGCCAGCAGGGCCCGCCCCCGCCGCCCGCCCCGCAGGCGTACCCGGCGGCCCCCGCCCCCCAGGCCTACCCGGCCGCTCCCGCCCCGGCGTGGGGCGCTCCCCAGCACGGCGGCCACCACGGCGGCCACGGCGGGCACTACGGCCACAACAAGCGCCACAAGAGCTTCGGGCACATGCTCTTCTCCTCCTGACCGGAGGAACGACGAAGCCCCCGGCCGTGGGAACGGCCGGGGGCTTCGTACGGATGGTGCGCGATACTGGGATTGAACCAGTGACCTCTTCCGTGTCAGGGAAGCGCTCTCCCGCTGAGCTAATCGCGCGGGTCAACCTGCGTGTGCTGCGTACTGCGTGCGCGATACTGGGATTGAACCAGTGACCTCTTCCGTGTCAGGGAAGCGCTCTCCCGCTGAGCTAATCGCGCGGGGATCCTTGCGGACCGGACCTTCAGTTGTGCTTGTGCTACGTGCTGTGCTGCGTGCGCGATACTGGGATTGAACCAGTGACCTCTTCCGTGTCAGGGAAGCGCTCTCCCGCTGAGCTAATCGCGCTTGGAGGTGGAGACGGGATTTGAACCCGTGTAGACGGCTTTGCAGGCCGTTGCCTCGCCTCTCGGCCACTCCACCAGGAGGGCGGGGGTTCGGGAAGATCCCCCACATCCTGCGAGCGGACGACCAGGTTCGAACTGGCGACCTCAACCTTGGCAAGGTTGCGCTCTACCAACTGAGCTACGTCCGCTTGTCTTTCCCGGCCCGCTTGCGCGTCCCGGCGACGTGTTGAACTCTAGCGGATTCCTGGGCCAGTACAAAAACGCGTTTGCGCAGCGTGCTGCGCTGTCACCGGCCCGGGGCGCCACCAGGACACCGGTCATAGACTCGCAGACGTGCACAGCGCCCCTCAGATGTCCTCCCGGCCGCCCTCCGGGGCCTCCCTCCCCATGGCGCGCTTCGGCGGCCTGCTCGCGACCGGCCTCAGGGACGTGACCAGCGATCCCTCGGCGCTGGACTCCCGGGGATTCTGGGCGGTGTCCGCGAGTTTCGAGGGCGAACTGGTCTGCGCCCGCTTCGACGACGTACGCGAGGAACCGGTGCCCGCTCCGGTGCCTGGCGCGTGGCGGGGACCCGCCGCCGGTGACTGGACGTCGTCGCTCGACCGCGCCGCGTACGTGGACGGCGTACGAAGGGTGCGCGAACACATCGCGGCCGGCGACGTCTATCAGGCGAACCTCTGCCGCGTGCTGTCCGCGCCGGTTCCCGACGGCGTGGACCGTGCGGACATCGACGCCCTGACCGCACTCCTCGCGCGCGGCAACCCCGCTCCGTACGCCGGGACGATCCGGCTGCCCGAGCACGGCATCGAGATAGCGACGGCGTCCCCCGAGCTGTTCCTGCGCCGCGAGGGACGCGTCGTCGAGTCGGGGCCGATCAAGGGCACCGGCCGCACCGAGGCCGATCTGCTGGAGAAGGACCACGCCGAGAACGTCATGATCGTGGATCTCGTCCGCAACGACCTCGGGCAGATATGCGAGACGGGCTCCGTGACCGTCCCCGAGCTCTGCGTGACCGAGAAGCACCCCGGGCTCGTCCACCTCGTCTCCACCGTCCGCGGCGAGCTGCGCCCCGACGCCGGCTGGCCCGAACTCTTCGCCGCCGCCTTCCCGCCCGGTTCCGTCACCGGCGCCCCCAAGTCCAGCGCCCTGCGCATCATCGATGCCCTGGAGACCGCGCCCCGCGGCCCGTACTGCGGCGGCATCGGCTGGGTCGACGCCGACCGGGGCGCCGGCGAACTGGCCGTCGGCATCCGCACCTTCTGGATCGACCGCGCGCAGGGAGTGCTGCGCTTCGGCACCGGCGCGGGGATCACCTGGGGCTCGGACCCCGAGGGGGAGTGGCGGGAGACCGAGCTGAAGGCGGAACGGCTGCTGGCGGTAGCGTCGGGGGCGTACGAAGTGAGTGGAGGGACCTCTCAGTGAAGATCTGGCTCAACGGCAGCCTGCAGGACCTCGAGACCGCCCGTGTCTCCGTGCTCGACCACGGACTGACCGTCGGCGACGGAATCTTCGAGACGGTGAAGTCGGTCGCGGGGCGGCCCTTCGCGCTGACCCGGCACCTGGACCGGCTCGCCCGTTCGGCGCGCGGCCTCGGCCTGCCCGAGCCGGACCTCGACGAGGTGCGCACGGCCTGCGCCGCCGTCCTCGACGCCAACCCGATGCCGCTGGGGCGCCTGCGCATCACGTACACCGGCGGCCTCTCGCCGCTCGGCTCGGACCGCGGTGACCAGGGGCCGACGCTGGTGGTCGCCCTCGGCGAGACCGAAAGGCGCCCCGACACGACCGCCGTGATCACGGTGCCGTGGACCCGCAACGAACGCGGCGCCCTGACCGGCCTGAAGACCACCTCGTACGCCGAGAACGTCGTCGCCCTGGCGCGCGCCCGTGAACAGGGCGCCTCGGAGGCGCTGTTCGCCAACACGGTGGGGCAGCTGTGCGAGGGCACGGGATCGAACGTCTTCGTGGTGCTCGACGGCGAGATCCACACGCCGCCGGTCGCCTCCGGGTGTCTGGCGGGCATCACGCGCGCGTTGGCCGTCGACTGGACGAACGCGCGCGAGACCGATCTGCCGCTGGACGTCCTGGACCGCGCCGACGAGGTGTTCCTGACCTCGACGCTCCGTGACGTGCAGGCCGTGCACCGGATCGACGAGCGTGAACTGTCCGGCGCACCGGGTCCGGTGACCGCCAAGGCGATGCGGATCTTCGACGAGCGGGCGGCGGACGACCTCGATCCGTGACCGGTGGGGCACGAGGGCGCAAACGCACGTATTCCTGATGACGCACGAGCCGCTGGGCGGGTAGAACACCACTGATGACCACGACCCTGCGGCCGACCGGGCCGCTCCAGCAGAGCGCTGACGGCGCCAAGTCACGCACGTACGAAGTGTGTGTGAACAGCCGTCCTGTGGGCGGGATAGAACTCGCCACGCACCCCGTCTTCGGACCGGGCGTCGCCGAGATGCGCGACCTGAGCATCAAGGAGACCGACCGAAGGCGCGGCCGTGCCACCGTCGCCGTGCTCGCCGCCGAGGAGGTGGCGCGCGGCTGGGGCTGCAAGCGGATCGAGGTGGCCGTGCCCGCCGAGGCCGCGGCGGCCCACCGCCTCGCCGTGTCCCTCGGCTACCAGGAGCGCAACCGCCAGATGGCCAAGCCCCTGACCGCCGAGCCGCCCGCGCTGCCCGCGGGCGTCGAGGGGCGGGAGATGACCGAGGACGAGTACGAGGTGTGGCTGGCCCGCGAGAAGGAGGACTACGCGCAGACCTGGATCGAGCGCGGGGTCCCGGAGGCCGAGGCGCGCGCCAAGTCCGACGCCGACCACGCCGACCACCTGCCCCAGGGCCTCGCCACCCCCGGCACCAGCCTCTGCGTGCTCACGCACGAAGGCACGAAGGTCGGCACCCTCTGGCTCGCGCTGCGGGACGGCGACGCGTTCGTCTTCGACGTCGAGGTCGACGAGGAGTACCGCGGACGCGGCCACGGCCGCTCCCTGATGCTGCTCGCGGAGACCCAGGCCCGGGCGGTGGGCCTGCGCCGCATCGGCCTCAACGTCTTCGCGGGCAACACCCCGGCCCTGCGTCTGTACGAGTCGCTGGGCTACGAATCGGTCATGTACTACGTCTACAAGCAGCTGCTCTAGGCGAGCTCCAGGGGAGCTTTGGGCGAGCTCTAGGCGTCGTGCTGACCGGAGGCCGCGAGCAGGAGGTCCGTGATCTCCTCGACGCGTTCGAGGAGGCCGTCCTGGCTCTTCCCGCCGTCGAGGCGCTCGCCCCCGATGACGTACGTCGGTGTGCCGGTGACGCCGATCGCCTTGCCCTCGGCCTGGTCGGCGTCGACGATCAGGATGTGCCGGCCGTCGACGAGCGCGGTGTCGAACTCCTCCGCGTCCAGCCCCAGTTCGCGCGCGATCTCGACCAGGAGGGGTTCTCCCTTGCGGGTCAGGTCCTCGACCCGGCCGAGCACGGCCTCGACGTACGGCCAGCCCTGTCCCTGCTCGAAGGCCTCCTCGGCGGCCTGGGCGGCGGCGAAGGCGTACTTGTGCTTTTCGAGGGGGAAGTGCCGCAGGCGCAGGTCGACGCGGTCGCCGTAGCGGGCACGCAGCGCGCGTACGTCGTCGAGGGCGGTCCGGCAGTCCGGGCACTGCAGCTCGCACCAGATGTCGATGACGAGGGGGCCGGTGGGGGCGGCGGGGGCAGAGTCGCTCATGCGCCCCAGTCTTCCAGCCCCGCGCGCGCCTCCCAACCGGGGCCCGGGGCGGCGACCGGAACCTGCGGAGGAGGCGTGACCCTGATATGTCCCTGAAGTCCGCTCCGGGCGTGGCTTGTGGGGGCCCACCCGGTGCAGGATGGAAGGGCGACAGTGTCAGCGTCTACGCCCGCACGCCTGGAGGATCGGATGATTGCCGAGACCGTCTGTTCCGCCGTATCCGCGGCCGGCCTCGGCATCGCCGCGATCACGGCCTACCGCAAGCGTTTCCTCGCGGCGACGCGCCTCGCCGCCTACTCCCTGGTGCCGGTCGGCCTGGTGATGACCGGCGTCGTCGGATGGCTTGCCGACACCGCCTTCAGCATGAAGGCCTGGGCGGGCTTCGGGGTCCTGGGCGTCGCCTGGCTGCTCTTCATGATCACTCGCGCCGTGGAGCGCCGCTCCGGCGGCACCCGCAAGGAGCGCAAGGCCGCGAAGGCGGCCCAGCGCGATGCCGTGGCCCCCGCGGCGTCCGCGCCCTCCCTGGGCCAGGGAGCGCGCCCGGCCGCCCAGCCGGTTGCCCAGCCGAAGGCGGCGGCGCCCAAGGAGGACTTCAGTGACATCGAGGCCATCCTGAAGAAGCACGGCATCTGAACGAAGCACGGCATCTGACGGGAGCGGCCCCGCCCGCCGCCCCGCACGCCGCCCCCTTCGTCAACAAGCGTCCGCGTTCGAAGGGCCTGGGACTCCCTCGTTCGTGTGGACGGCGGTGCGGTCGGGCCTGATGAGGTGCGTCGCTGGTGAGCCGTGGACGCAGCGTGCGCGGCGCTGGACTTTCGCAGGTCACGGAAGGCGGTGAACTCCCGCGCTTCCCGGGCGTGTTGGTCATCGGAGCCCCCGGGACTGAGTCATCATCGCCGCGAGATGCTGGAGACCGCACCGGGCGATGCCGCCCCGCCGACCGATGAGCGAGCCGCGACGGAAGAGCCCAAGGGCTGTCTGTTCGCGCTCTCCCAGCCACCCCTGATGATCTTTCTGGCGGTGATCGGCGTCCTGATCCTGATGGGGTCGCTGCACGACCTGCTGCGGCTCTAAGGGGGCCGCGGCCGGGGCTCAGCCCGCCGCTTCCTTGCGCCGGGCCCGGTAGGCGGCGACGTGCAGCCGGTTTCCGCAGGTGCGGCTGTCGCAGTAGCGGCGCGAGCGGTTGCGGGAGAGGTCGACGAAGGCGCGCCGGCAGTCCGGAGCCTCGCAGCGCCGCAGCCGCTCCTGCTCACCGGCGACCACGAAGAACGCCAGCGCCATCCCGCAGTCCGCCGCGAGGTGGTCGGCGATGGAGGCACCGGGTGCGAAGTAGTGCACGTGCCAGTCGTAGCCGTCGTGGTCGGTGAGACGGGGCGTGGTGCCCGCCGCCGCGATCAGTTCGTTGATCACCGCCGCCGCGGCCTGCGGCTCGGAGGCCGCGAAGACTTCGTGGAAGCGGCTCCGGATCTGCCGGACGCCGATCAGGTCACGCTCCGAGAGCACGCCGACGTCACTTATGCCGTGGCTCTGCACGAAGGCCTCCAGGGCTGCGACGTCCGTGAGTCCCTCCGTCTCGGCGCTCGCGGTGCTCTCGGTGTCCGGCGCGGTGTTCACCAGATCGACCACGGCGTCGAGTGCGCACCGGGTGTCGTGGGTGATCAGCACGATTTGCTCCCTGGCCTGGGGGTAGTGGGGGCCTCCCCTGCTCATCAGAGCCAGGGGAAGGGTGCCCGCCGATGCTGGCCGATGCTAGCGGCTTCACGACACGACACACCGGCGCCGTCCCCGCGGGAATCCGCGGCGACGGCGCCGGTGTGTCTGCACTGTGCGGTTCTCATGCCCGAGCCGTCGCCCCGAGTCGGACGGCGCCGGGCGCTCTCGCGCTGCCTGAGCTAACTTTCGGCCAGGATGTGCGAGAGCTCCGTATCCAGATCGAAGTGGCGGTGTTCCGTGCCGGGCGGCACGGCCGCATCGGTTCGCTTCAGGAACGACTCAAGGGCCCGCGCCGGGGCCTCGAGCAGAGCCTCACCCTCGGGGGAACTCAGGGCGATGCAGACAACACCCTGACCGTGGCTCCGGGACGGCCAGACTCGGACGTCGCCGGTACCGGTGGGCCGGTGCAGGCCCTCGGCGAGGAGGTCGCGGGCGAACACCCACTCGACGGTTTCCTCGGCTCCGGTGTGGAAGGTGGCGTGCACGGCATAGGGATCGGCCGTGTCATACCGCAGTCCTGCGGGTACAGGCAGTGAGGACTCGCTCGACACAACGAGGCGCAGGTGCAGCTCGCAGCTGACCGTGGTGTTCATAAGCGCCAGGGCCTTTCGCTCAGTGTGCGCTCGGGGATTCGCACGTCGGCGAAATCGACATGCCACCTACGGTGCCGTTGTAAACCCCTCTGAGGGTTTTGGGTGTCTTTAGGTAGCTCGTACGGCGGGTTGTTTGTTCGGGAGGTACGGCCATTCCAGTGACGGGTTTCCGTCCGGTAGGGTTTGGCCGTATGAATACGGGGAGTAACGAGCCGGGGGTTGCCGAAACAATCACCGGCACGAAGGACGACCAGCCGCTCGGATCGCGTGCGCCGGAGTTCATCCAGGCCCGCAAGGCGCTGCACCTCAGCTGGCAGGTGGGCGTCTTCATCGTCGGCCTCGCCGTGGTCGGCGCCGGCATCGTGATGCTGCCGCTGCCCGGACCGGGCTGGCTGGTGATCTTCGGTGGAATGGCGATCTGGGCGACCGAGTTCGTCTGGGCCCAGCTGGTCCTTCGCTGGACGAAGCGGAAGGTCACCGAGGCGGCGCAGCGTGCGCTCGACCCCAAGGTGCGCCGCCGGAACATCATCCTGACGACCATCGGCCTGGTGATCATCGCCGTGCTCGTCGGGATCTACGTCTGGAAGTTCGGGCTCGAGATGCCATGGAAGATCAAGGAGTGACCTTCGGGTGACTCCACGGCGGTCGGAGGCACCGCTGACATGCGGTAATGTTCTCCGTGCGCCCGGGGCGATTAGCTCAGTGGGAGAGCGCTTCGTTCACACCGAAGAGGTCACTGGTTCGAACCCAGTATCGCCCACCCCGGAACTGCGGCCCGGAGGCTTAACAGCCTCCGGGCCGCAGTCGTATTCGCTCGCATTTCCGTGCGGCACAAGGAATGTGACGCTCCGTCTGCTGCGGAGCCGGCCGCCGAACGGAAAAAAGCGGAGTCAGTGCATTCTGCCGAGAACGTCACGGACCCGGCGTGCGTCGCGCAGCCGCTGTTCGTACGTCGCGCCGACGGTGAGCAGCAGGAGTCCGGCGAGTGCGGGCGGCAGCCAGCGCGGCAGGGCGTCCACCACGTGGACGATGTAGGGCGCCAGTTCGTGCAGCGCGTCCAGGGCGAGGACCGTGCCGCCGAGCGCCAACGGTGCCTGCAGCCGGTGCCGGGCCCCCACCAGCGTGATCAACAGGGCCGCGGTGCCCAGGAGCAGCGGGCGCTGCCAGTGCGTGTCGCTCCAGGCGGCGACGAGGCTCGGCAGGAGGGTCGCCGCGAGGCCGGGGCCGTAGGCCGTCCAGGAGGACGTCTCCGGGGCGCGGCGGCGTCGTAGCGCGCCGATCAGGAGTGCGGGGACGGTGACCGGCAGGGTGTACGCCTCCGGGGCCCCCACGCCCCAGGCGGCCAGGCGCACCCAGGTCGCCAGGAGGAACAGGGCCCCGGCCGCGTATCCGACCTGTCGGCGGTCCGTGCGGAGCGCGGTGCCCGCGGCGATGACGCCGCCGAGCGCGAGGGCCAGGGCGAGGGTCGTCGGGTGGCCCGCGGTGAGGACGATGGCGAGGCCGCCCGCGACCGCGCCGGTGATCTCGACCGGCAGCGTCAGCGGGTGCCGGCCGAGCCGGGCCGCGACGAGGGCGCCGAGTGCCGGTACGACGAGCATCAGGAGCCCCGTGTGGTCCGGACGCAGGTCCCGGGCAGCTCCCGAGGCGAAGGCGAGCGCGGTGGCGTACGCGATCGTGGCGCACGCGGCGGCGGGTGCCACGCCCGGAGCGGCTTCCCGGCGGCGGACGGCGAACACGGTCGCCGCGAGGAACAGTGCCGTCAGGGCGCCGAGCGTGCCGAGCGTCGCCCCCGTGGTGGCCAGGGCCAGGAACGCGACGCTCACCGATGAGGCGAGCGCCAGACCCAGCGAGGTGAGGGCCACCGCCGTCGAGCCGACACGCGAGGCGACGGCGAGCAGGGCGGCGGTGAGCACGACGTACGCCGATACCCCGGCCGCGTAAGGGAGTTGGACGGCGGACGGGAGGACGAGGGCGGCGGCCCAGGCGAGGAACAGGGCGCCGGAACGAGTGGCGCCGGGGTCGTTCAGGAACGGTGTGCCGGCCCGCGGTGAGATGGCGACGAGGGGCGGTACGGTCCGCTCGGAGGCGGGGCCTGCGGGGCCTGCGGGGCCTGCGGGGCCTGCGGGGCCTGCGGGGCCTGCGGGGCCTGCGGGATGTGCGGCAGGGGCGGCCGCTGCCTGGCTGTGCGGCAGTTGCCCCGCCCGCTCGGCGGCGGGGTCTGCGTCCGGCTCTGTTCCGCGTGCTGCGCTGGGCTCCGTGGCGCGGCTCGTGCCGGGGCCAGCGGGGTTTGCGTCCGGCTCTGTTCCGCGCGTGGCGCTCAGCTCCGCGCCGGGTCCTGCGTGACTTACGTCTGGCTTCGCGCCGCGCCCCTCGCCGGGACCTGCGCCCGGCTCTGTTCCGGGTGTCGCGCCGGGACCTGCTGCGGGGGCTGTGCCTGGCTCTGCGCCACGCCCCGCGGCGGGGCCTGCGGCAGGGGTGGCAGCCGGTGTGCCCGGGGTGCTCACGGCGGTCGCTGTAGTCGCGGCGGTCACGGCGGTGGGCAGCAGCCTGGCGGCTGTGAGTAGGACCCCGGCGATGGTTGCCAGTACGAGTGAGGCCATGACGGGGTGTTGGACGGACAGGCCGGGCACCGCGATGGCGTCATCCGTGCCCCGTGGTGCGCCCGACCAGGGCTTCCCGGCCCAACTCACGGGGCCGAGCAGCGCGGAGACCAGCGCGGGCAGCGTCCACAGCGCCGCGAGCGCGTGCACCAGGAGCGCCGACCCGGCGATCCCGCGCAGCACGGGGCTGGGCAGGGAGGTGCGGACGACCGCCAACAGCGCGACGCCGCACGCCAGATAGGCGGGGACCGTCCACGCGGCGGGCAGTGCCTCGCGCAGCACGCCACCGGCGGCCGCCGTCACGAGCAAGCCGCCCGCGAACGCCGCAACCGTCGCCTGCGGGGGCGGCGTGATCAGCCACGCCGCCACCAGCGCGACGGAGGCGGCCAGCAGCAGGAGCGCGCTCGCCCGCGCCGCGTCGGGCAGCCCCGTTGCCGACCAGGACAGGTACCCGGCGCCCACCGCACCCCACAGCCCCGCGGCGCAGGCGCCCACGGTCGCGACGACGCGCACGCCCTCGGCGCCGACCCGCAGCGCGATCGCGACGTCGAACGCCGCCGTCACCAGGAGCGCCGCAGCCGTGGCGTGGTCACCCGCGTCAGCGGCGCGCACCCAGAGGAACAAGGGGAGTTGAGCGCTCGCCACGGCCAGCGGCAAGGGCAGCCGCAGCTCGCGGAACGACAGACCGTACGCCGCCCACAGCGCGGCGAGCACGGCGGACGCGACCGCCGTGTAGCCCAGGCCGTCGGCCTGTGGCAGGGCGACGGCATGGAGGGCGTACGCGTCGAGCACGGTCAGGGCGAGGCCGAGCGCGGCCACCGTCTCCGCCGTCGAACGCAGCCTGCGGCGCAGCAGCGGCGCGGGCACGCCCAGGGCCGTCAGCGTCACGGCCGCGAGGACGGCGCTGCGTCCGCCGATGCCCAGGTGCCCCCAGCTCACCAACGTGAAGGCGATCGCCGCGATGGTCAGCAGGATGCCGCCCAGCGTGAGCAGCACGTTCTGCACGTTCGGCGGGGTGGCCTCCGGGGCGCGGACCGGCCGCGGGGGAGCGGGGGCCGGTGCCGCCACTGCCTGGAGGGAGCTGACCAGCCAGGCTCGGCGGTGCAGCAACTGCGACCTGCGCGCGTCGAGTCGGTGCAGCTCCAGGTCGAGGATGCGCAGCTCCTCGGCCGGGGGCGGAATGTTCGTCATGCCCGTGGAGTGTGGCCGGGAACACTGTGGCGGGCATCGGTTCGGATACTCAGGACGTACTCAGATCGGGCCCCTCCCGGCAGACTCGGTCCATGGACTGGAGCCACTACCGCTTCCGCAGCGTCTGGCACGTGCCCGCGCCGCTCGCCGACGTGTACGCCGTCCTCGAACGCGCCGAGGAGTATCCGGCGTGGTGGCCCCAGGTGCGCGAGGTGACGCCCGTCGACGAACGCAGCGGCACCGCGCGCTTCCGCTCCTTCCTGCCCTACGACCTGTTCGTCACCGGCGAGGAGCGGCGCCGCGACCCGGACTCCGGAATCCTGGAGATAGGGATGACCGGGGATCTGCACGGCTGGGCGCGCTGGACCGTCACGGCGGTACCGGGCGGGACGCGAGCGGTCTACGACCAGGAAGTAGTGGTGCGCAAACCGCTGATGCGGCGCCTCGCCGTCCCCGGGAGGCCCGTCTTCCTCCTCAACCACGCGCTGATGATGCGTGCGGGCGAGCGAGGTCTGAGGGAGCACCTCACAGGGGGCTGACGGCTCTCGCGGAAGCGGTTTGAAGGAAACCCGTGAAGACCTGTATTGTTCAGTCCGTTCCCGGGCGATTAGCTCAGTGGGAGAGCGCTTCGTTCACACCGAAGAGGTCACTGGTTCGAACCCAGTATCGCCCACCCGGAGAATGCCGGTCCGTCACCGACGGACCGGTTTTTTCATGTCCACACAGCTTCATACCCGCACAGCTTCATGCCCGCGTCGCACCGACGACGGTCAGGCTGCCGCAGGCAGTTCGGGACGCAGCGGCCACGCCGGATCAACTGCCTCAGGTGTACCGCTGCGCGCGAACCACGCCTGTAGTCCGCGTGCCTGCGCCGCGTGCCACACCGCCTGCAGCGCGTGCAGCTCGGCCGCCGAGAGCCGTTCGAGCCGCGACGCGAAACGCTGTCCCACGGCACGCACGACGTCCAGCGCGGCCTGCGCGTCGGCCGCCGCGTCGTGCGCCTCGTCCAGCTCCACCGCGTAGTGCGCGCACAGATCGGTCAGCGTGCGGCGCCCCTTGCGGTACCGGTCGAGCTGCTTGTCCAGGACCCGCGGATCCAGCACGCACAGCGAGGACCCCGCCATGTAGTGGCTGAGCGAGGACGCGCGGTGCCTGCGCAACTCGCGGTCCAGGATCGTCAGATCGAACGGTGCGTTCATGACGACGATGGGGCGGCCCGCGGCGCCCTGTTCCGCCAGTTCCCTCGCTATCTCCTCCATCACCGGCGCGGGCCAGCGGCCGTTGTGCTGAAGATGTTCCTCCGTCAGGCCGTGCACCGCGGTGGCACTCTCGGGCACGGGAACGCCCGGGTTCACCAGCCAGCGGGTGATGCGCGGGCGGGTGCCCGCGCCTTGCTGGACGACGACGGCGGCCGACACAATGCGGTCGGTCTCGACGTCGACGCCCGTGGTCTCGGTGTCGAATGCGGCCAAGGGCCCCTCGTACCAGCACGTCATAGTGACGCAACTCCTCGATCATGTCCGGCAGATGGCTTTCCTCCCCTGCCCACACCGGTGATACCCGGGCCGTTTGCGCTGTACGCGGCCCGGAGACAACAGAGGTACAGGGCAACGGAATTGACCGGCCCGAAGCGGGGATTCACTGGTTCGGAAGGCTCGTTGGACATGGCGCTCGCGCAGCCCGAACAGGGTGGGCTGCTGCCCGAGCGGATCGCACCGCCGCGCGGCACACTCGCCACCACCGCCTGTATGGAGACCCTTCAGGTGGGCTATCTGCACGCTGTCGCCGCCGCGGCGGGGTGCTCGCTCTCACAACCCTTTCCGGACAACGGAATCGACTGGCACGTCAGCCACAGCGCCCCCGGGCACACGGTCGACGACGAAGTCACCATCAAGGTGCAGCTCAAGTGCACCTACCAGATACCGCCGAACCCGCCGGGCGCCGCCTTCTCCTTCACGCTCGACAATCCGCACCTGGAGAAGCTCGCCCGCACCCCGGTCTCGGTGCACAAGATCCTGGTCGTGATGCTCGTGCCCCGGTCGCAGGACGACTGGCTGCGCGCGAGCCACGACCGGCTCGACCTGCGGCACTGCTGCTACTGGACCAACCTCGCCGGACACCGGGTGACCGGCCGGCGCAGGACCACGGTCCGCGTCCCGACCTCGCGGATCTTCGACGACAGGGCCCTCTGCGAGATCATGACGCGGGTCGGGACGGGAGGGAGACCCTGATGCACCGCCCGATCGAAGAGCCACTACGCCCCGTTCGCCCGCACCCCGTCGAAGCCGCGGGCAGCTGGGCCGATCCGCTGGCCGCCGGTCCCCCCGACCCTTCGCAGGTCGACCCCACCGTGCTCGGCGCACTGCTCGCACGGCACGGCTGGCACCGGCGCGGGGGAGCGGCGGGACGCTACGCCCGCTGGACCCCGCCAGGCCCCGGCGCAGGCGGCACGAGCCTGCTCGTGCCGGAGAGCAGGGCCTTCCCGGACTGCGAGGACCTGCTCGGCGAGGCGCTCATCGCCCTGTCGCGCAGCGCGTCGCCGTCCGCCCGTGACGTGCTCGTCGGGCTCACCGTGCCCAGCGACGAGATCCGCTGGTGGCGCGATGTCCCGGTGGGGCCCGCGGGCGCCGCGACCTGGACGGCCGAGGAGCAACTGCGGGCGGCGGCGCGGCAGATGCTGCTCGCCGGAGCCCTCGCGGCGCGCGCCCGTGCCGGGTACTACGGGGCGCGGCACCGCGGGCCCGCCGCCGCGTCCCTGGAGAACGTCCTGGTGGGACCCGCTCCCGGCGGGCGGCAGCTCACCGCGTTCGTGCCCGTCCTGACCGGGCGTCTGCTGGCGGTGCGGCTGCACCAGGCGCTGTACGCGGTCCGCGAAGCCGTCGACTACCAACGCGCCACCGGCGGCATGGACGCCTTCGACGGCGCCGTCGAGGCGGGCGTCAGCCATGAGCTCACGGAGGCCGTGGTGGCCCTGGTGCGGGGCACGGAAGGGGCGCGGGTCGCCGTGGAGTGGGCGCCGGCCGCCGGGGTGCCCGAGGGGTGCGCCGTCGACGCCGATCCCGTCGAGTTCTCGCCCGGTGACCTGCCGGTGCTGCGGGAGGCGGGCGCGCGCTATCTGCGGGACGAGCCGGCGATGCCGGTGCGGATCACGGGGGCCGTGGTGCGGCTGCGGCGGTCGGGGCCGCGGGGCGAGGGCACGGTGCGGGTCCGGGTGCTGGCGGGCGTGGACGTCCCCAGCGTACGCATGACCCTCGACGAGGAGTCCTACCGCATCGCGGGCCACGCCCACCTGGTGGGGCTGCCGATCCGGGTGCACGGGCGGCTTGAGAGCCGGGGCGGGTTCCGGCGGCTCACCGGGGCCTCCGGAGTGGTGCCGGTGCAGGTGGACGAGGGGGAGAAGGACCGCCTGATGAAGTCGCTCCAGGAGAATCTCGACTTCTTCGAGGAGGCGTGCAGCGGGGACTGAGGCGGGGCGCGGCCGGGGCCGGGGAGAGAACCGTTTCGCGGTGGGCGCCCCCGGCTCGGTACGATTCGTTTCGCGTGCAGGAGTCGATCTGCCGCGACCCCCTTCAGGTAGGAGAAGACCGGTGTCAGACGTCCGTGTGATCATCCAACGCGATTCCGAGCGGGAAGAGCGCGTGGTGACGACGGGCACTACGGCCGCCGAACTCTTCGCCGGCGAGCGCACCATCGTCGCCGCCCGCGTGGCCGGTGAGCTGAAGGACCTCGCGTACGCGGTACAGGACGGCGAGGAGGTCGAGCCGGTCGAGATCTCCTCCGAGGACGGCCTGAACATCCTGCGCCACTCCACCGCGCACGTCATGGCGCAGGCCGTGCAGGAGCTCTTCCCCGAGGCCAAGCTGGGCATCGGCCCGCCGGTCGAGAACGGCTTCTACTACGACTTCGACGTCGAGAAGCCCTTCACGCCCGAGGACCTCAAGGCCGTCGAGAAGAAGATGCAGGAGATCCAGAAGCGCGGCCAGCGCTTCTCGCGCCGCGTCGTCACCGACGAGGCCGCCCGCGAGGAGCTCGCCGACGAGCCGTACAAGCTGGAGCTCATCGGCATCAAGGGCTCCGCGTCCAGCGACGACGGCGCGGACGTCGAGGTGGGCGGCGGCGAGCTGACCATCTACGACAACCTCGACCCGAAGACCGGCGACCTGTGCTGGAAGGACCTCTGCCGCGGTCCGCACCTGCCCACCACCCGGAACATCCCGGCGTTCAAGCTGATGCGCAACGCCGCCGCGTACTGGCGCGGCAGCGAGAAGAACCCGATGCTCCAGCGCATCTACGGCACCGCCTGGCCCACCAAGGACGAGCTCAAGGCCCACCTGGAGTTCCTGGCCGAGGCCGAGAAGCGCGACCACCGCAAGCTCGGCAGCGAGCTGGACCTCTTCTCCATCCCCGAGCAGATCGGCTCGGGCCTGGCGGTCTTCCACCCCAAGGGCGGCATCATCCGCCGGGTCATGGAGGACTACTCGCGGCGCCGCCACGAGGAGGAGGGGTACGAGTTCGTCTACACCCCGCACGCCACGAAGGGGAAGCTCTTCGAGACCTCGGGCCACCTGGACTGGTACGCCGACGGCATGTACCCGCCCATGCAGCTCGACGAGGGCGTGGACTACTACCTCAAGCCCATGAACTGCCCGATGCACAACCTGATCTTCGATGCGCGCGGGCGTTCCTACCGTGAACTGCCGCTGCGCCTCTTCGAGTTCGGCACCGTGTACCGGTACGAGAAGTCGGGCGTCGTGCACGGTCTGACCCGTGCCCGCGGCTTCACCCAGGACGACGCGCACATCTACTGCACCAAGGAGCAGATGGCGGACGAGCTCGACAAGACGCTCACCTTCGTCCTGAACCTGCTGCGCGACTACGGCCTGACCGACTTCTACCTGGAGCTCTCCACCAAGGACCCGGAGAAGTTCGTCGGCTCGGACGAGATCTGGGAAGAGGCCACCGCGACGCTGCAGCAGGTGGCCGAGAAGCAGGGCCTGCCGCTCGTTCCCGACCCGGGGGGCGCCGCCTTCTACGGCCCGAAGATCTCCGTGCAGTGCAAGGACGCCATCGGTCGCACCTGGCAGATGTCGACCGTGCAGCTGGACTTCAACCTGCCGGAGCGCTTCAACCTGGAGTACACCTCGCCGGACGGCAGCAAGCAGCGTCCGGTGATGATCCACCGTGCGCTCTTCGGTTCAATCGAGCGGTTCTTCGCCGTGCTCCTGGAGCACTACGCGGGCGCCATGCCGCCGTGGCTCGCGCCGGTGCAGGCGGTGGGCATCCCGGTCGGGGACGCGCACGTCCCCTACCTCCAGGAGTTCGCGGCCGAGGCCAAGAAGAAGGGCCTGCGGGTCGAGGTGGACGCCTCCTCCGACCGCATGCAGAAGAAGATCAGGACGCAGCAGAAGCTGAAGGTCCCCTTCATGATCATCGTCGGTGACGACGACATGAACGCGGGCACGATCTCCTTCCGCTACCGCGACGGCTCGCAGGAGAACGGCATCCCGCGCGACCAGGCGCTCGCCAAGCTCCTGGACGTGGTGGAGAGCCGCGAGCAGGTGTGACCCGACCCCGCGCACGCGGGTACGAGGCCCCCGGGACGTTCAGCGTCCCGGGGGCCTCTCGTCGTCCTCCCGTGCGAACACCTGAAGCAGCCACGACGAGAACGCCCCCGTCACCGCGCCGAGCAGCGCGAGGCCGCAGAGCATCATGCCCACCGCGATCAGGCGCCCCACCGGCGTCACCGGTGTCTCGTCGCCGTAGCCCACGGTCGCGAGCGTGGCCGACGCCCACCACGCCGCGTCCCCGAAGCTGCGGATCGTCGCGCCCCGTGCCGCGTGCTCCTGCTGGTAGACGGCCAGCGCCCCGGCGAAGCCCAGGAGCAGCGCGGAGAGACCGGCGTACGTGACCACGCGCGCGTGCAGCGCGAGGCGCGGTTTGCCGTGCCTGCGCTGGACGGCCTCGTAGATGTGCACGATCCGCAGCGGCCGGAGCAGGGGCAGGACGAGGACGAGGGTGTCCTGCCAGTGGCCGCGTACGAAGCGCGCTCCCTGCCCGCTGAGCCGCCACCGCACCGCGTAGTCCACGGCGAAAGCGGCCCAGGCCGTGAGGAGCACCACCAGGCAGACGGTGCGCCATGCCTCGGGCAGCCCCGAGGCCAGGACCCATACCGCGTACGCGGTCAGGTAGAGGAGCGACGCCACGGCGAGCGGTGCTTCCGTGCGGCTCTCCCAGTGTGTCTGACGGCTGTCATCGGTCATCGCCCCAGCTTCCCCGTGCCGCGGGCGGCGGGCGCCCCGCCGACACGCTTCGATCGGGCCAAGTCATATGCTGCACTGCATGACGAGTGAGCCGGAGCAGCAGATCGGAGTGGGGACGCAGGACGCGTTCCAGCGCCTGTGGACGCCCCACCGGATGGCGTACATCCAGGGCGAGAACAAGCCGAGCGGTCCGGGCGCCGACGACGGCTGTCCCTTCTGCTCCATCCCGGCCAAATCCGACGAGGACGGTCTGGTCGTCGCACGCGGCGAGCAGGTGTACGCGGTGCTCAACCTCTACCCGTACAACGGCGGCCATCTGATGGTCGTCCCCTACCGCCACGTCGCCGACTACACCGAGCTGACCGTCCCGGAGACGGCCGAGCTCGGTGAGTTCACCAAGCAGGCCATGGTCGCGCTGCGCGCCGCGTCCGGCGCGCACGGCTTCAACATCGGCATGAACCAGGGCACGGTGGCAGGGGCCGGCATCGCCGCGCATCTGCACCAGCACATCGTGCCCCGCTGGGGCGGGGACACGAACTTCATGCCGGTCGTGGGGCACACCAAGATCCTGCCGCAGCTGCTCGCGGACACCCGCAAGATGCTGGCCGACGCCTGGCCCGCCGCGCTCTGACGCGTCCCGCGGGCCGGGCTCGCAGCCCGGCCCGCGGCGTGTCTCACGCGTCGTACACGTCCGCCTTCCTCGGCATCGGGTCCTGGACCATTCCGCTGAGGAGGCCGGAGCGGTTGCCGAACTTCTCGGTGTCCACGCCGTTCTCCTCGAGCACCTTGATGGCCGCCGAGTGCACCACGCGCAGCACCGGCGTGGCCGCGCGCAGCGCGTCGTCGGCCATGAAGCGGTGCCGCCACGGCTTCTCCGCCCAGGCGTGCCGCAGGCCGAAGGGCTCGGGCAGGACCAGCTTGCCGCCGAGGTGGTCCAGGATCGGCGGGTACCAGGTGAAGGGCGCCCGCACCGCGAGCCGTACGACCTCGTCGGCGTTGACCAGCGGCAGTTTGCGCTCGGTGGTCTCCCAGAACTTGATGGGCTTGGAGACCTGCTTGACCTTGGGGTCGGGCTTGCTGGTGAACAGTGAGTGGACCGGTCCGAGCGCGTGGCCGGTGACCTCGATGCGCAGCGTCTCGTGCAGGACGGTCACCGTGATCAGCATCGTGATGACCAACTGGCCGTCCCAGAGGGTGAACTGGCAGCCCAGGTAGTGCCGGTCGCCGCCGCCGAACTGCTGTTCGTTGCAGATCCGCTGTATCTCGTGGCCCCGGACCTGGAAGGCCTCGACCTCCGTGCCGCTGGGGCGGGCCACCGCCTTCGCGTTCTCCCCGATGGGGGAGACGATCCAGTGCTTTATCGACGGGGTCGGGAAGCCGCCGGTGTGCAGCGGCCCGCGCTCGAGCAGGCGCAGCTGGTCGTGCACCGCGCGTATGACGTCCCAGCTGCGGAACGGGTGGATCTCCGTGCCTTCCTTGCCGGAGACCAGCTCCTCGGCGAGCTGCCAGCTGCCCCAGCGGGTGCCCATGCCCAGTATTCCCTTGGGGCCCGCGTAGAAGACCGAGTTGCTCTGCTGCTCGGCCGACAGGCGAGCCAGGCCCTGACGGAGCTGCTCGGCGGCCGTCTCGCCCGGGCTGCCCGGCACCGCTTCGGGGATCTTGGCGCCGATGCCGCCGCCGGAGAGCAGGCTCGACCAGCGCTCGCGCAGGTCCCTCGCGGTGCGCTCGGCGATCAGCTTGGCCCAGAACCAGCCCGCCACGGGAACGACGATCGCCGCGCGTATGTACCAGCCGAGGGGGCCGTCGACCGGCAGCTTGATGAGAAAGATCACGGCGAGGACGCCCAGGGCGACCATGGCTGCCGTCGCGATGGCGCTCGCCCGCTTGTTGTCCCCCTTGGTGACCGCCTGCTTGACGGTGAAGAGCAGCAGCCAGAGGAGGAGTCCGGGCAGGAAGAGCAGGCCGCACAGCACCATCACGAGGGTGAGCCAACGGTCGCGGTCCTTGCGGATGTTGTTCGCCGCGAGGCAGTGCTCGACGATCGACTGCGGTTCCATGCCGAAGGACTGGATGAGCGGCTTGCGGGCGCCGCCGAGCATCCGAACCTGCACGGCCCGTGCGAACGCCTCGCCCAGATTCGGCGCGAAGAGCGACCAAAGGCCTTCCTTGACCTCGGACTTGTGCCATTCGTTGTTGGCGTCGAGGATCTTCGATGCCTTGTCGTCGCGGTACGCGGCCGACGCGAGGGCGTGGGTCGCCGCCGTCTGCCCCGCGGCCCCGGACAGCGGGACCTGGGCCCCGGGCCTGAAGTCGAATACGTCGTCCGCCACTGCCGCCCCCATCGCCGCCAACCTTCGCTGCTGCGGCTCTTCCCGACTTCCCTGCCCGGCACACCTGTTGATCAGGTCATCAGCGTATCTGTGCGCACCGGCATCCGGCAGGGGCCCTTCGGACGCCGCCCGCCCGCGGGTGGCGGAACGGGCGGCGGCCGCTCAACTAGGAGGCGTCCTGGGCCTGTTCGCGAATCCTCTCGGAGAGCTGGGGCGGCATCGGTTCGTGGCGTGCGTACGTGCGGCTGAAGCGCGCGGTGCCCTGCGAGAGGGACCGCAGGTCCACGGCGTAGCGCCCGATCTCGATCTCGGGCACCTCGGCGCGTACGAGCGTGCGCCCGCCGGGCGCCTGCTCGGTTCCCACCACCCGGCCGCGGCGCCCCGAGAGGTCGCTCATCACCGAGCCCACGTGGTCGTCGCCGACCAGGACCCGCACCTCGGCCACCGGCTCCAGGAGGTGGATCTTGGCGTCGGCCGCGGCCTCGCGCAGGGCGAGCGCGCCCGCCGTCTGGAACGCGGCGTCGGAGGAGTCCACCGAGTGCGCCTTGCCGTCGAGCAGCGTGATGCGTACGTCGATGAGGGGGTATCCGGCGGCCACGCCCTTCGCGGCCTGTGCGCGCACGCCCTTCTCGACGGACGGGATGAACTGCCGGGGCACGGCGCCGCCCACGACCTTGTCGACGAACTCGATGCCGCTGCCGCCCGGCAGCGGTTCCACCTCGATCTCGCAGATGGCGTACTGGCCGTGGCCGCCGGACTGCTTCACATGGCGGCCGCGCCCGCCCGACCTGCCCGCGAACGTCTCCCGGAGGGAGACCTTGTGGTTCACCACGTCGACCTGCACGCCGTACCGGCTGCGCAGCCGCTCCAGGGCGACGTCGGCGTGGGCCTCGCCCAGGCACCACAGGACCACCTGGTGGGTGTCCTGGTTCTGTTCGAGGCGCATGGTCGGGTCCTCGGCGACCAGGCGGGAGAGCCCCTGGGAGAGCTTGTCCTCGTCCGCCTTGCTGTGCGCCTGGATGGCGAGCGGCAGGAGCGGGTCGGGCATGTCCCAGGGCTCCATCAGGAGCGGGTCGTCCTTGGCCGAGAGGGTGTCGCCCGTCTCGGCGCGGTTCAGCTTGGCGACGCAGGCCAGATCGCCCGCGATGCAGCTGGAGAGCGTGCGCTGGTGCTTGCCGAAGGGGGAGGAGAGGGCGCCGATGCGCTCGTCGACGTCGTGGTCCTCGTGGCCGCGGTCGGCCAGGCCGTGCCCGGACACGTGCACGGTCTCGTCGGGGCGCAGGGTGCCGGAGAAGACGCGTACGAGCGAGACGCGTCCCACGTACGGGTCGGACGCGGTCTTCACGACCTCGGCGACCAGCGGTCCCGAGGGATCGCAGGTGATCGCGGGCCTGGCCTTGCCGCCCGGTGTGGTGACGGCGGGCGCCGGGTGCTCCAGGGGGGTGGGGAAGCCGCCCGTGACCAGCTCCAGGAGCTCCACCGTGCCGATGCCCTGCCGGGCGCCCTCGGCGGCGGGCGCCGCCGCGAGCACGGGGTGGAAGATGCCGCGCGCCACGGCCCGCTCCAGATCGTCCACGAGGGTCTTGAAGTCGAGGTCCTCGCCGCTGAGGTAGCGGTCCATGAGGGACTCGTCCTCGCTCTCGGCGATGATCCCTTCGATCAGCTTGTTGCGGGCGTCCTCGATGAGCGGTAGCTGGTCCTCGCCCGGTTCGGACTCCTTCCGTTCGCCGGAGGCGTAGTCGAAGATCCGCTGCGAGAGCAGCCCGACCAGGCCGGTCACCGGTGCGTGCCCGTCCGGACCCTTGGCGCCGTGCAGCGGCAGGTACAGCGGCAGCACGGCGTCGGGGTCGTCGGCCCCGAAGGCCTCCGCGCAGGTCCGCGTCATCTCCTGGAAGTCGGCGCGGGCCGCCTCCAGGTGGGTCACCACGATGGCCCGCGGCATGCCGACCGCCGCGCACTCCTCCCACACCATGCGGGTCGCGCCGTCCACGCCGTCGGCGGCCGAAACGACGAAAAGGGCCGCGTCCGCGGCGCGCAGACCGGCCCGTAACTCGCCGACGAAATCGGCGTACCCGGGGGTGTCCAGAAGGTTGATCTTGTAGCCGCCCCATTCGACGGGGACGAGGGACAGCTGCACCGAGCGCTGCTGCCGGTGTTCGATGTCGTCGTAGTCGGACACGGCGGTGCCGTCCTCCACACGGCCCGCGCGGTTCACCGCCCCCGCGGTCAGCGCGAGGGCCTCCACCAGAGTCGTCTTGCCCGATCCGCTGTGGCCGACCAGCACCACATTCCGTACGGACGCGGGGTGGTCGGCCGCTGTAGCCCTGCCGGCGGCTCCGGGGTGTGCGTTCGCCTTGTCGCCCATGCCTTGGCCTCCCGGTTACGTGCACGGTGAGGAGGCACAGCCCCCTCGGGGATGCTGGCTGCTCGCGGACGTGCGGGGCCGTGTGCGGGTCGGCTCCGGCGACGCCCGCGGTGCTTTCGAGCTTTCCACTCGGGTCACTGTGCGTCCATACGTCGTACGCGATCGTGAGGGGGCGAGCCGGTCCGTCAACGTCGTGACTACGATGGGCCAGCCGGTGGCCAACAGGGCCGCACGGCTCACCGACCCCTCGGGAAGGCCATGCTGAACAAGTACGCGCGTGCATTCTTCACGCGTGTTCTCACACCGTTCGCCGCGTTTCTCATCCGTCGCGGCGTGAGCCCCGACGCGGTCACGTTCATCGGTACGGCCGGTGTGGTGGCGGGCGCGCTGGTCTTCTTCCCCCGCGGCGAGTTCTTCTGGGGCACGATCGTCATCACGCTCTTCGTGTTCTCCGACCTCGTCGACGGGAACATGGCGCGGCAGCTGGGACGCTCCAGCCGCTGGGGCGCCTTCCTGGACTCGACGCTCGACCGGGTGGCCGACAGCGCGATCTTCGGTGGCCTCGCGCTCTGGTACGCGGGTTCGGGCGGCGACAACATCCTGTGCGCCGTCTCCATCTTCTGCCTGGCCAGCGGCCAGGTGGTCTCGTACACGAAGGCGCGCGGCGAGGCGATCGGCCTGCCCGTCGCGGTCAACGGCCTGGTGGAGCGCGCCGAGCGCCTGGTGATCTCGCTGGTCGCCGCGGGTCTCGCGGGGCTGCACAAGTTCGGGGTGCCCGGCATCGACGTACTGCTGCCCATCGCGCTGTGGGTCGTCGCCGTCGGCAGCCTCGTCACGCTCGTTCAGCGTGTCGTGACCGTGCGCAAGGAGGCCGCCGAGGCCGACGCGGCCACGGAGGCCACGGCGCAGGGCAGTGAGGCCACGTCGTGAAGGACCGACTGACCGACGCGCTCTACGGAGCCGCCTGGAGCTCGGTCAAGAAGCTCCCCGAACCGGTGGCGGTGCGGCTGGGCCGGACCATCGCCGACGCCGCGTGGAAGCGGCGCGGCAAGGGCATTCTGCGCCTGGAGGCGAACTACGCGCGCGTGGTGCCCGACGCGAGCCCGCAGCGCCTCGCCGAGCTGTCCAGGGCCGGCATGCGCTCCTACCTGCGCTACTGGATGGAGTCGTTCCGGCTGCCGTCCTGGAGCAAGGAGCGCATCAAGGCGGGCGTCGAAATCAAGGACCTCCACTACTTGACGGACGGCCTCGCCTCCGACAAGGGCGTCATCCTCGCGCTTCCGCACCTGGGCAACTGGGACCTGGCGGGCGCCTGGGTCACCACGAAGCTGGAGACGCCGTTCACGACGGTCGCCGAACGGCTCAAGCCCGAGACGCTGTACGACCGCTTCGTCGCCTACCGCGAGAGCCTGGGCATGGAGGTCCTGCCGCACGAGGGCGGCTCCGCCTTCGGCACCCTGGCGCGGCGGCTGCGCGCGGGCGGCCTGGTCTGTCTGGTCGCCGACCGGGACCTCTCGGCGTCCGGCGTCGAGGTGAAGTTCTTCGGTGACACCGCGCGGATGCCCGCGGGGCCCGCGATCCTCGCGCAGCAGACGGGGGCGCTGTTGCTGCCGGTCACGCTCTGGTTCGACGAGACGCCCGTCATGAAGGGGCGTGTTCACGCCCCTGTCGATGTCCCCGAGACAGGTAGCCGCACGGAGAAGACGTCTGTCATGACGCAGGCGCTGGCAGACGCCTTCGCCACGGGTATCGCCGACCATCCGGAGGACTGGCACATGCTGCAGCGCTTGTGGCTCGCTGATCTCGACCCCGCCAAGGGGCCCGCCGACGCTCCGGCCGACGTTCCCGGCGATGCCCGGGCCGACGCTCCGGGCGAGGGGACACTGTGAGGATCGGCATCGTCTGCCCCTACTCGTGGGACGTGCCGGGCGGCGTCCAGTTCCACATCCGCGACCTGGCGGAGCACCTGATCCGCCTCGGGCACGAGGTGTCCGTCCTGGCCCCCGCGGACGACGAGACCCCCCTGCCGCCGTACGTCGTGTCGGCGGGCCGCGCCGTTCCGGTTCCGTACAACGGCTCGGTGGCCCGGCTCAACTTCGGGTTCCTGTCGGCCGCGCGGGTGCGGCGCTGGCTGCACGACGGCACCTTCGACGTCATCCACATCCACGAGCCGACCTCGCCCTCCCTGGGGCTGCTCACGTGCTGGGCGGCGCAGGGCCCGATCGTCGCGACGTTCCACACGTCCAATCCGCGCTCGCGGGCGATGATCGCGGCGTACCCGATCCTGCAGCCCGCCCTGGAGAAGATCAGCGCGCGCATCGCGGTGAGCGAGTACGCGCGCCGCACGCTCGTCGAGCACCTGGGCGGCGACGCGGTCGTCATCCCGAACGGCGTGGACGTCGACTTCTTCGCCAAGGTCGAGCCCAAGAAGGAGTGGCAGGGCGGCACGATCGGCTTCATCGGCCGCATCGACGAGCCGCGCAAGGGCCTTCCGGTGCTGATGAAGGCGCTGCCGAAGATCCTCGCCGAGCGCCCCGACACCCGGCTGCTCGTCGCGGGCCGCGGCGACGAGCACGAGGCCGTCTCCTCGCTGCCGGTCGAGATGCGCGAGCGCGTGGAGTTCCTCGGCATGGTCAGCGACGAGGACAAGGCGCGGCTGCTGCGCAGCGTGGACGTGTACGTCGCTCCCAACACCGGGGGCGAGAGCTTCGGGATCATCCTGGTCGAGGCCCTGTCGGCGGGCGCGCCCGTCCTGGCCAGCGATCTGGACGCCTTCGCGCAGGTCCTCGACCAGGGCGCCGCGGGCGACCTGTTCACCAACGAGGACGCGGACTCGCTGGCCGCCGCGGCGCTGCGGCTCCTGGGCGACCCCGAGCGCCGCGACGAGCTGCGGGAGCGCGGCAGCAAGCACGTGCGCCGCTTCGACTGGTCGACGGTGGGCGCCGACATCCTCTCGGTGTACGAGACGGTGGCGGACGGGGCCGCCGCGGTGGCCGCCGATGAACGCTCGGGCCTGCGGGCGCGCTTCGGGCTCGCACGGGACTGACGGGACCGACGCGACCGGACTCCGCGAGGCTCCCCGACGCGGGACGGGGAGCCCGGCGGTGAACCGGCGCCGCCGATGCGACTAGCCTTCCCCCGGTGACCTCGACACTGATCTGGATCGCGGTAGCCCTCTTCGCGATCGGCCTCTACCTGAGCTGGACCGCGGGCCGGCTCGACCGGCTGCACGCCCGCATCGACGCGGCCCGCGCGGCACTCGACGCCCAGCTGCTGCGCCGCGCCTCGGTCGCCCAGGAGCTGGCCACCTCGGGGGTGCTCGACCCGGCGGCCTCCATCGTCCTCTACGAAGCGGCGCACGCGGCCCGGCAGGCGGAGGAGGAGCAGCGCGAGGTCGCCGAGAGCGAGCTCAGCCAGGCGCTGCGCGCGATCTTCGGCGAGGTGCAGCAGGTCGAGGCGGTGCGCGAGGCCCCCGGCGGCGACGAGGCGGCGACGGAGCTTGCCGCGTCCGTGCGCCGGGTGCCGATGGCCCGGCGCTTCCACAACGACGCCGTACGCGCGGCCCGTGCCCTGCGCAGGCACCGCAAGGTCCGCTGGTTCCGCCTCGCGGGCCACGCGCCGTTCCCGATGGCCTTCGAGATGGACGACGAACCGCCGGTCGCGCTGGCCGACCGCGCGACCACGTAGAGCCACCGGACACGCCGCTGACCAGGGGCGTCCGGGAAAAATGAGCCACCGGTCATCCATTGGCCCTTGCTGTGGACTGGTGGCCGGGAGTTTCCTCGTAGTCGCAGGAACCCGTCTTCAGCGAGCGAGGTCAACTCCGTGTCCAGCACCCTCTCCAGCAGCAACCAGTCGCCCGAGACCGGCACCGCGCGCGTCAAGCGCGGCATGGCCGAGCAGCTCAAGGGCGGCGTCATCATGGACGTCGTCAACGCCGAGCAGGCGAAGATAGCCGAGGACGCGGGCGCGGTGGCCGTCATGGCGCTGGAGCGGGTCCCCGCCGACATCCGCAAGGACGGCGGCGTGGCCCGGATGTCCGACCCGAACATGATCGAAGAGATCATCGAGGCCGTCTCCATCCCGGTCATGGCCAAGTCCCGCATCGGCCACTTCGTCGAGGCCCAGGTGCTCCAGTCCCTCGGCGTCGACTACATCGACGAGTCCGAGGTCCTGACCCCGGCCGACGAGGTCAACCACAGCGACAAGTTCGCCTTCACGACCCCGTTCGTGTGTGGCGCCACCAACCTGGGCGAGGCCCTGCGCCGCATCGCCGAGGGCGCGGCCATGATCCGCTCCAAGGGCGAGGCCGGCACCGGCAACGTCGTCGAGGCCGTGCGCCACCTTCGCCAGATCAAGAACGAGATCGCCAAGCTGCGCGGCTTCGACAACAACGAGCTGTACGCCGCCGCCAAGGACCTGCGCGCCCCGTACGAGCTGGTCAAGGAGGTCTCCGAGCTGGGCAAGCTGCCGGTGGTCCTCTTCTCGGCCGGTGGCGTCGCCACCCCCGCCGACGCCGCTCTGATGCGCCAGCTCGGCGCCGAGGGCGTCTTCGTCGGCTCCGGCATCTTCAAGTCGGGCGACCCGGCCGCGCGCGCCGCCGCCATCGTGAAGGCCACCACCTTCTACGACGACCCCAAGATCATCGCGGACGCTTCCCGCAACCTCGGCGAGGCCATGGTCGGCATCAACTGCGACACCCTCCCCGAGGCCGAGCGCTACGCGAACCGTGGCTGGTAAGGCACTACGTAGATGACTGACACCCCTGTAGTCGGCGTCCTGGCACTCCAGGGCGACGTACGGGAGCACTTGATCGCCCTGGCCTCGGCGGACGCCGTGGCCAGGCCGGTCAGGCGTCCCGAAGAGCTGGCCGATGTGGACGGCCTGGTCATCCCCGGCGGTGAGTCCACCACCATCTCCAAGCTGGCGGCCCTGTTCGGCCTGTTGGAGCCCCTTCGCGCGCGCGTGCGCGCCGGTATGCCGGTCTACGGCACCTGCGCGGGCATGATCATGCTGGCCGACAAGATCCTCGATCCGCGCTCGGAGCAGGAGACCTTCGGCGGCATCGACATGATCGTGCGCCGCAACGCCTTCGGACGGCAGAACGAGTCCTTCGAGGCGGCCGTGGACGTCGCGGGCATCGACGGCGACCCCGTGGAGGGTGTCTTCATCCGCGCCCCCTGGGTCGAGTCGGTCGGCGCGCGCGTCGAGGTGCTCGCCGAGCACGGCGGACACATCGTCGCCGTGCGCCAGGGCAACGCGCTCGCCACGTCGTTCCACCCCGAGCTGACGGGCGACCATCGCATGCACGCGCTGTTCGTCGGGATGGTCCGGGGCCACGCGGCGGCGGGATCCTAGTAGGATCTCTGCGTTCGTACAGTTGGGTAACGCGAAGGAGACAGGCAGATGTCCGGCCACTCTAAATGGGCTACGACGAAGCACAAGAAGGCCGTGATTGACGCCAAGCGCGGCAAGCTCTTCGCGAAGATGATCAAGAACATCGAGGTCGCGGCCCGCACGGGCGGCGCCGACGTGTCGGGCAACCCGACTCTCTTCGACGCCATCCAGAAGGCCAAGAAGAGCTCGGTCCCGAACAAGAACATCGACTCCGCGGTCAAGCGCGGCGCCGGTCTCGAAGCCGGCGGCGCCGAGTACGAGACGATCATGTACGAGGGCTACGGCCCGAACGGCGTCGCGGTGCTCATCGAGTGCCTCACCGACAACCGCAACCGCGCGGCCTCGGACGTACGCGTCGCGATGACCCGCAACGGCGGCTCCATGGCCGACCCGGGCTCCGTCTCGTACCTCTTCAACCGCAAGGGCGTCGTCATCGTCCCCAAGGGCGAGGGCGAGCTGTCCGAGGACGACGTCCTGGGCGCGGTCCTGGACGCGGGCGCCGAAGAGGTCAACGACCTCGGCGAGTCCTTCGAGGTGCTCAGCGAGGCCACCGACCTGGTCGCGGTCCGCACCGCCCTCCAGGAGGCCGGCATCGACTACGACTCGGCCGACGCCAACTTCGTCCCGACCATGCAGGTCGAGCTGGACGAGGACGGCGCCCGGAAGATCTTCAAGCTCATCGACGCGCTCGAGGACAGCGACGACGTCCAGAACGTCTTCGCCAACTTCGACGTGAGCGACGAGGTCATGGAGAAGGTCGACGCCTGAGTCGGGCCTCGGACCGGCCGTGCCACGGCTTTCGCTGACGGGCCGACAGGGGACACACCCCCTGTCGGCCCGTCGCGTTGTCAGTGCGAGCCGATAGCCTGCACAAACAGGTGAGCGAAGAAGTGGGGGTACTCGTGCGCGTGCTGGGTGTGGACCCGGGTCTGACCCGGTGCGGTGTGGGGGTCGTCGACGGAGTCGCCGGACGCCCGCTGACCATGCGAGCGGTCGGTGTCGTGCGGACGCCCGCCGACGCCGAGCTCGGCCACCGCCTGGTCGCCATCGAGCAGGGCATCGAGCAGTGGCTCGACGAGCACGACCCCGAAGTCCTCGCCGTGGAGCGGGTGTTCAGCCAGCACAACGTGCGTACGGTCATGGGCACCGCCCAGGCCAGCGCCGTGGCCATGCTCTGCGCGTCGCGCCGCGGCATCCCCGTCGCCCTGCACACGCCCAGCGAGGTCAAGGCCGCCGTCACCGGCAGCGGCCGCGCCGACAAGGCCCAGGTCGGAGCGATGGTCACCCGCCTCCTGCGGCTCGACGCACCGCCCAAGCCCGCCGACGCGGCGGACGCTCTCGCCCTCGCCATCTGTCACATCTGGCGCGCCCCGGCGCAGAACCGCCTCCAGCAGGCGGTCGCCCAGAACCGTCTCCAGCAGGCCACAGCCCTGCACGCGTCGAAGACCGCAACAGCACAGAAAGGCCGTACCGCATGATCGCCTTCGTCAGCGGCCCCGTCGCCGCACTCGCCCCCGACACCGCGGTGGTCGAGGTCGGCGGCGTCGGCATGGCCATCCAGTGCACGCCGAACACGCTCTCCACCCTGCGCATCGGCCAGCAGGCCAAGCTCGCCACCTCCCTGGTCGTCCGCGAGGACTCCCTGACGCTGTACGGCTTCGCGGACGACGACGAGCGCCAGACCTTCGAGCTGCTCCAGACCGCCAGCGGCGTCGGACCGCGCCTCGCGCAGGCCATGCTCGCCGTGCACAGCCCGGACGCACTGCGCCGCGCGGTCGCCACCGCCGACGAGAAGGCGCTCACCGCGGTCCCGGGCATCGGCAAGAAGGGCGCCCAGAAGCTGCTCCTGGAGTACAAGGACCGCCTCGGCGAGCCCCTGGGCACCGGCGGCCCCGCCATCGGCACCCCTGTCACCTCCGGCTGGAGCGACCAGCTGCACGCCGCGCTCATCGGCCTCGGCTATGCCACGCGCGAGGCCGACGAAGCGGTCGCCGCCGTCACCCCGCAGGCCGAGGCGACCGAGAAGCCGCAGGTGGGCCAGCTCCTCAAGGCCGCGCTTCAGACGCTCAACCGCACCCGCTAGCACCCGCTGGTATTCGCCCACCCCTGCCCACCAGAACCACATCGCGAGGCGAGCTCATGAACTGGGACGAGACCACCGACGACGCGACCGCCGCACCCGGGGCGGCCGAGCGGCTCGTCGGTGCGTCCGCCGACGGCGAGGACCAGGCGGTCGAGGCCGCCCTTCGCCCCAAGGACCTGGGCGAGTTCATCGGCCAGGAGAAGGTCCGCGAGCAGCTCGACCTCGTCCTGCGCGCGGCCCGCGCGCGCGGCGCCACCGCCGACCACGTCCTGCTCTCCGGCGCCCCCGGCCTCGGCAAGACCACCCTGTCGATGATCATCGCGGCCGAGATGGGCGCCCCGATCCGCATCACCAGCGGCCCGGCCATCCAGCACGCGGGCGACCTCGCGGCGATCCTCTCCTCCCTCCAGGAGGGCGAGGTCCTCTTCCTCGACGAGATCCACCGGATGTCCCGGCCCGCCGAAGAGATGCTCTACATGGCGATGGAGGACTTCCGCGTCGACGTCATCGTCGGCAAGGGCCCCGGCGCCACGGCCATCCCGCTGGAACTGCCGCCCTTCACCCTGGTCGGCGCCACCACGCGGGCGGGCCTGCTGCCGCCGCCGCTGCGCGACCGCTTCGGCTTCACCGCGCACATGGAGTTCTACGAACCGGCCGAGCTGGAGCGCGTGATCCACCGCTCCGCGCACCTCCTGGACGTGGAGATCGACGCGAAGGGCGCAGCCGAGATCGCCGGACGCTCACGCGGCACGCCCCGCATCGCCAACCGCCTGCTGCGCCGCGTACGGGACTATGCGCAGGTCAAGGCCGACGGCGTGATCAACAGGGACATCGCCGGCGCGGCCCTGAAGGTCTACGAGGTGGACGCCCGCGGCCTGGACCGCCTGGACCGCGCGGTCCTGGAGGCCCTGCTCAAGCTCTTCGGCGGCGGGCCCGTGGGCCTGTCGACGCTCGCGGTCGCCGTGGGGGAGGAGCGCGAGACGGTCGAGGAGGTCGCTGAGCCCTTCCTGGTACGGGAGGGACTGCTCGCCCGCACCCCCCGCGGCCGGGTCGGGACGCCCGCCGCATGGGCGCATCTCGGCCTCGTTCCGCCGCCTCAGGCGGGCGGAATCGGACAAGGGGACCTGTTCGGGGCGTGACGGCGCGCGTAGTGGAACGGTCAGGAACTGCGGTGCCATGCTGAGCGTTGTTCGTTAGGTGCGGACTCGCTTAGACTCCGCCGATGCCGCCCTTGTGGGCGGCGTGCCCACCCCCGTCCATCAGGCCGCTCATCTGCGCGGTCATGCGAAGGAAACTCCGTCCCGTGAATATCGTGACCCTCCTCCCCTTCATCGTGCTCATCGGGGCCATGTTCCTGATGACGCGCTCCGCCAAGAAGAAGCAGCAGGCGGCGGCGCAGATGCGCAATGAGATGCAGCCCGGCACCGGCATCCGCACGATCGGGGGCATGTACGCCACCGTCAAGGAGGTTCACGACGACGCCGTCCTCCTTGAGGTGGCTCCTGGTGTGCACGCGTTCTACGCGAAGAACTCCGTGGGCGCCGTCCTGGACGACGACGAGTACAACCGCATCGTCCACGGCACGAGCGAAGACCTGAAGTCGGACAACCCCGTCGTCCCGGACGACGCCTCCTCCCTGACCGAGACCGACGAGCCCGCCGACGCTTCCGACGACTCGCCCATCGACCTCGGCAAGAAGGACGCGGACAGCGCTCCCAAGGCCGACGACGCCGAGCCGAAGAAGACCGACGGCGAGTCCGACGCGAAGTAGCCACCACCGGGGACCGTGGGGCGCGCCGCTCGCGCTGCCACGGCCCCCGCAGTGCATGGGTTTCGTGACGGGTCTCGACACCATTTCATGGCCGCCCAACCCGGGAACTCCCCGCTCAGCGATGGGGCAGTGCACGGGACGCGGGGCGGTTGGACAGGGAGAACGAGAAGGTGGCAGCACCTAAGAAGGGCCGAAGGCAGAGCGCCCCGGGCAAGCCGGGCCGCTCTTTGGTCTTCATCCTGATCGCCCTCGTGGCGCTCACCGGGGGGATGTTCCTGTCCGGGAACACCACGCCCCGCCTCGGCATCGACCTCGCCGGTGGCACGAGCATCACGCTCCAGGCGAAGAACGAGCCGGGCCAGAAGAACGCGATCAACCCGACCAACATGAACACCGCGGTCAGCATCATCAACAACCGCGTCAATGGTCTGGGTGTGTCCGAGGCCGAGGTGCAGACCCAGGGCGAAGACAACATCATCGTCAACATCCCCAAGGGCACGAACGAGAAGCAGGCGCGCGAGCAGGTCGGCACGACCGCTCAGCTCTACTTCCGTCCCGTCCTGACGGTGGCCAGCGGTGAGCCCACCCCCGAGCCGTCCGCCAGCTCGTCCGGCAAGGGCAAGGACAAGAGCGCGGACCCGGACAAGGCGACCGAGAAGGGCGACGACAAGGCCTCCGCGACGCCGACCGCCTCCGGCTCGCCCACCTCCCAGGGCCGCGCCGTCACCGACGGCCTGAAGGCCGACGCGACCCCGACGCCGAAGGCCTCGGACAAGGGCAAGGACGACAAGGCGTCGCCGACCCCCACCCCGTCCGCCGACCCGGCCACCGCCGCGCTGCAGAAGAAGTTCACCGAGCTCGACTGCACCGACAAGGCGGCCCGCGGCAAGGTCGGCGACGGCGTCAAGCCGTCCGAGCAGACCGTGGCCTGTGGCAAGAACAACGCGGGCCAGTGGGAGAAGTACGTCCTCGGTCCGGCCGAGCTGAACGGCAAGGACGTCGACGACGCCAAGGCGACGATCAACCAGCAGAGCGGTGCCTGGGTCGTCAACATGGACTTCACGGGCGGCGGCTCGAAGAAGTTCTCGAAGACGACCAGCAAGCTCTCGCAGCAGCAGCCCCCGATGAACCAGTTCGCCATCGTCCTCGACGGTGAAGTGGCCTCGGCCCCCAGCGTCAACACGACGCTGAGCGCGAACGCCGAGATCTCCGGCAGCTTCACCCAGGAGTCGGCCCAGGACCTGGCCAACATCCTGTCGTACGGCGCGCTGCCGCTGACCTTCCACGAGCAGAGCGTCACCACCGTGAGCCCGGCGCTCGGCGGCGAGCAGCTGCACGCCGGTCTGATCGCCGGCGCCATCGGCCTCGCGCTCGTCATCATCTACCTGGTGGTCTACTACCGCGGACTCTCGCTGATCGCCATCGCGAGCCTCCTGGTCTCGGCCGCCCTGACGTACACCCTGATGACGCTGCTCGGCCCGGCCATCTCCTTCACCCTGAACCTGCCCGCGGTGTGTGGTGCGATCGTTGCGATCGGTATCACCGCGGACTCGTTCATCGTGTTCTTCGAACGCGTCAGGGACGAGGTCAGGGAGGGACGCACGCTGCGGCCCGCCGTGGAGCGTGCCTGGCCGCGTGCCCGGCGCACCATCCTGGTCTCCGACTTCGTGTCGTTCCTCGCGGCCGCGGTGCTCTTCATCGTCACGGTCGGCAAGGTCCAGGGCTTCGCGTTCACGCTCGGCCTGACCACGCTGCTCGACGTCGTGGTGGTCTTCTTCTTCACCAAGCCGCTGATGACCCTGATGGCGCGCAAGAAGTTCTTCGCGAACGGCCACAAGTGGTCCGGCCTCGACCCGAAGCGCCTCGGCGCCAAGCCGCCGCTGCGCCGCACCCGCCGCGCCACTGGTTCTGCCGCTGGCCCTGTCGACCCGAAGGAGGCGTGAGATGTCGAAGCTCGGCAATCTCGGCGCCAGGCTCTACCGCGGTGAGGTCGGCTACGACTTCGTCGGCAAGCGCAAGATCTGGTACGGCGTCTCGATCCTGATCACCATCACGGCCATCGTCGGCCTCGCGGTGCGCGGCCTGAACATGGGCATCGAGTTCGAGGGCGGTGCCGTCTTCACCACCCCGAAGACCAGCGTCTCGGTGGCTCAGGCGGAGAAGTACGCGGAAGAGGCCTCCGGCCACGACGCGGTCGTCCAGGAGCTCGGCTCGGGCGGTCTGCGCATCCAGGTCGCCGGTGTCGACACCGCCAAGTCCGACCAGATCAAGGCTGATCTGGCCGAGAACATGGACATGAAGGTCGACTCCATCAACGCCGACCTCGTGGGCCCCAGTTGGGGTGAGCAGATCAGCAAGAAGGCCTGGACGGGCCTGATCATCTTCATGGTCCTCGTGGTGATCTATCTGGCGATCGCCTTCGAGTGGCGCATGGCGCTCGCCGCGCTGATCGCCCTGATCCACGACATCACGATCACCGTGGGTGTGTACGCCCTGGTGGGCTTCGAGGTCACCCAGGGCACGATCATCGGTCTGCTGACGATCCTCGGTTATTCGCTGTACGACACCGTCGTGGTCTTCGACAGCTTGAAGGAGCAGTCGAAGGACCTCACCAAGCAGACCCGGTGGACCTACAGCGAGGTCGCCAACCGCAGCATCAACAGCACCCTGGTGCGCTCGATCAACACCACGGTCGTCGCGCTCCTGCCGGTCGCCGGCCTGCTCTTCATCGGCGGCGGTTTCCTGGGCGCGGGCATGCTCAACGACATCTCGCTGTCGCTGTTCGTCGGCCTCGCGGCCGGCGCGTACTCGTCGATCTTCATCGCCACGCCGCTCGTCGCCGACCTCAAGGAGACCGAGCCGCAGATGAAGGCGCTCAAGAAGCGCGTCCTCGCCAAGCGCGCCGCTGCCGCGGCCAAGGGGGAGTCCGCGGAGAGCGCCGCGCAGGACGAGTACGACGAGCCGGACGACGACGAGCCGCAGGACGCCGCCCCCGCGGGCGTCGTCGGCCCGCGCACGCAGCCGGCCTCGCGGGGCCGCGGCCGTGGCCGTCCTTCGGGGAAGCGCCGATGACCGAGCTCGCCGGAACGACGGAGTTGCTGCTCAGCCGCATCCGAGACGTTCCCGATTACCCCGAGCCCGGGGTGATGTTCAAGGACATCACGCCGCTCCTGGCCGACCCGGAGGCGTTCGCCGCACTGACCGAGGCCCTCGCGGACCTCGCCGTGCGGCACGGCGCCACGAAGATCGTCGGCCTGGAGGCCCGCGGCTTCATCCTGGGCGCCCCGGTCGCCCTGCGCGCCGGGCTCGGCTTCATCCCCGTACGCAAGGCGGGCAAGCTCCCCGGAGCGACGCTCAGCCAGTCGTACGACCTGGAGTACGGCAGCGCCGAGATCGAGGTGCACGCCGAGGACCTCGCCGCCGACGACCGCGTCATGGTCATCGACGACGTCCTGGCGACCGGCGGCACCGCCGAGGCGTCCCTGCGGCTCATCCGCCGTGCGGGCGCCCAGGTGGCCGGTGTGGCGGTTCTGATGGAGCTCGGCTTCCTCGGGGGCCGCAGCAAGCTTCAGACGGCCCTGGAGGGCGCCCCGCTGGAGGCCCTCCTCACCGTCTGAGGCGTCTGAGCAGCCACCACGCACACCCTGAGGCGGGCCCGGAGGAATCCGGCGCCCGCCTCAGGTGTTCCTTCTGTAGAGACCTCGGGTCCACCGTGTGGAGACCTCAGGCGTTTCTTCCGTAGAACGCCGTCTCACGAGCTGAGGGCGAGCCGAAGGTCCAGGATCGATACCATGGGCTCTTCGGGGCCTGACCGGGGGACCCGGATCGCACAGGGAGCGCCTCTTGCCAGACGAGTCCAAGGCACTCACCGCCGCCAAGGCCGCAGAGCAGGCCCAGCGCGCGGCGGCCACTGCCGCGCCCGCGAAGAGCGCGCCGCCCGCCAAGGGCGCGACGCCGGCGAAGCAGGAGAGCACGCCCCCCAGCACCAAGCCCGCACCGAGCACACCCGCCGCCGGCGCCCAGGGCGACAAGCCGGCCGCCGATCCGTCGCGCTCCAAGCCGCCCACGGAGGCCCGGGCGGGCAGCACGACGCCCACGCCACGGCCCACCGCGGCCAAGAACGAGCGCTCCGGCTCCTCCAACCGCGTACGCGCCCGCCTGGCCCGCCTGGGCGTCCAGCGCTCCAACCCGTACAACCCGGTCCTGGAGCCGCTGCTGCGGATAGTGCGCAGCAACGACCCCAAGATCGAGACGGCGACGCTGCGCCAGATCGAGAAGGCCTACCAGGTCGCCGAGCGCTGGCACCGCGGCCAGAAGCGCAAGAGCGGCGACCCGTACATCACGCACCCGCTCGCCGTGACGACGATCCTCGCCGAGCTGGGCATGGACCCGGCCACGCTGATGGCGGGGCTGCTGCACGACACGGTGGAGGACACCGAGTACGGCCTGGACACCCTCAAGCGCGACTTCGGGGACCAGGTCGCCCTGCTCGTCGACGGCGTCACCAAGCTGGACAAGGTCAAGTTCGGCGAGGCCGCGCAGGCCGAGACCGTGCGCAAGATGGTCGTCGCCATGGCCAAGGACCCCCGCGTCCTGGTCATCAAGCTCGCCGACCGCCTGCACAACATGCGCACGATGCGCTATCTCAAGCGCGAGAAGCAGGAGAAGAAGGCCCGCGAGACCCTGGAGATCTACGCGCCCCTGGCCCACCGCCTGGGCATGAACACCATCAAGTGGGAGCTGGAGGACCTCGCCTTCGCGATCCTCTACCCCAAGATGTACGACGAGATCGTGCGTCTGGTCGCCGAGCGCGCCCCCAAGCGCGACGAGTACCTCGCCATAGTGACCGACGAGGTCCAGGCCGACCTGCGCGCCGCCCGCATCAAGGCCACCGTCACCGGGCGCCCGAAGCACTACTACAGCGTCTACCAGAAGATGATCGTCCGCGGCCGTGACTTCGCGGAGATCTACGACCTGGTGGGCATCCGCGTCCTCGTCGACACGGTCCGCGACTGCTATGCCGCCCTCGGCACCGTCCACGCGCGATGGAACCCGGTCCCCGGCCGGTTCAAGGACTACATCGCGATGCCCAAGTTCAACATGTACCAGTCGCTGCACACGACGGTCATCGGCCCCAGCGGCAAGCCCGTCGAGCTCCAGATCCGTACGTTCGACATGCACCGCCGCGCCGAGTACGGCATCGCCGCGCACTGGAAGTACAAGCAGGAGCCGTCCGCCGGCGCCGCCTCCAAGGTGCGCACCGACGTGCCGCGCAAGGCCGGTGCCAAGGACGACCACCTGAACGACATGGCGTGGCTGCGCCAGCTCCTGGACTGGCAGAAGGAGACCGAGGACCCCAGCGAGTTCCTGGAGTCGCTGCGCTTCGACCTGTCGCGCAACGAAGTCTTCGTCTTCACGCCGAAGGGCGACGTCATAGCGCTCCCGGCGGGCGCGACCCCGGTCGACTTCTCGTACGCGGTCCACACCGAGGTCGGCCACCGCACCATAGGAGCGCGGGTCAACGGACGGCTCGTACCGCTCGAATCGACCCTGGACAACGGCGACCTGGTGGAGGTCTTCACCTCCAAGGCGGCCGGCGCGGGCCCCTCCCGCGACTGGCTCGGCTTCGTCAAGTCGCCGCGGGCGCGCAACAAGATCCGCGCGTGGTTCTCCAAGGAGCGCCGCGACGAGGCCATCGAGCAGGGCAAGGACGCCATCGCGCGCGCCATGCGCAAGCAGAACCTGCCGATCCAGCGCATCCTCACCGGCGACTCCCTGGTCACCCTCGCGCACGAGATGCGCTACCCCGACATCTCGTCCCTGTACGCGGCGATCGGCGAAGGCCACGTCACCGCGCAGTCCGTGGTGCAGAAGCTCGTCCAGGCGCTCGGCGGCGAGGAGGCCGCCAACGAGGACATCGCCGAGAGCACGCCGCCCTCGCGCAGCCGCAGCAAGCGCCGCGCCAACGCCGACCCCGGTGTCGTCGTCAAGGGCGTCGAGGACGTCTGGGTCAAGCTGGCCCGGTGCTGTACGCCGGTCCCCGGCGACGGGATCATCGGCTTCGTCACGCGCGGCAGCGGCGTATCGGTTCACCGCAGCGACTGCGTGAACGTCGACTCGCTCTCCCGCGAGCCCGAGCGCATCCTCGAGGTCGAGTGGGCGCCCACCCAGTCCTCGGTCTTCCTGGTCGCCATCCAGGTCGAGGCCCTGGACCGCTCGCGCCTGCTCTCGGACGTCACGCGCATCCTCTCGGACCAGCACGTGAACATCCTGTCCGCGGCCGTCCAGACCTCCCGCGACCGGGTGGCCACCTCGCGCTTCACGTTCGAGATGGGCGACCCCAAGCACCTGGGCCATGTGCTCAAGGCGGTCAGGGGAGTCGAGGGCGTGTATGACGTCTACAGGGTGACGTCGGCGCGCAGGCCGTAAACCGGGCCACTACGTAGAGGGGCTCCCGTACGTGATGTACGGGAGCCCCTCTACGTAGCGTGCGAAAAACTCAGCCGCCGCATGCGGCGGCCGATCTCAGCCGCCGAACTCGTGCAGACCCTTCAGCGCCTGGTCGAGCAGTGCCTGGCGGCCGTCGAGCTCCTTCTGGAGCTTGTCCGCCTTGGCGTTGTTGCCCGCGGCGCGCGCCTTGTCGATCTGCTCGACGAGCTTGTCGACGGCGGCCTGCAGCTGACCGGTCAGACCCTCGGCGCGAGCGCGCGCCTCGGGGTTCGTCCGGCGCCACTCGGCTTCCTCGGTGTCCTGCAGAGCACGCTCCACCGCGTGCATCCGGGCCTCCACCTTCGGCCGCGCGTCCCGCGGGACGTGGCCGATGGCTTCCCAGCGCTCGTTGAGCGTACGGAAGGCGGCGCGGGCCGACTTGAGGTCCTTGACCGGGACGAGCTTCTCGGCCTCCTCGGCCAGCTCCTCCTTCAGCTTCAGGTTCTCCGTCTGCTCGGCGTCCCGCTCCGCGAAGACCGCGCTGCGTGCCGCGAAGAACACGTCCTGGGCGCCGCGGAAGCGGTTCCACAGGTCGTCCTCGTGCTCGCGCTGGGCGCGGCCCGCGGCCTTCCACTCGGTCATCAGGTCGCGGTAGCGCGCGGCCGTCGGACCCCAGTCGGTCGATGCGGAGAGAGCCTCGGCCTCGCCGACCAGCTTCTCCTTGGTCTTGCGGGCCTCTTCGCGCTGGGCGTCCAGCGAGGCGAAGTGGGCCTTGCGCCGCTTGGAGAACGCCGAGCGGGCATGCGAGAAGCGGTGCCACAGCTCGTCGTCCGACTTGCGGTCCAGGCGCGGCAGACCCTTCCAGGTGTCCACCAGGGCGCGCAGCCGCTCACCGGCCGCCCGCCACTGCTCGCTCTGGGCGAGCTCCTCGGCCTCGACGACCAGCGCCTCCTTGGCGTGCCTCGCCTCGTCCGACTGCTTGGCCTTCTGCACCTTGCGCTCTTCACGGCGCGCGTCGACGGTCTCGACGAGCTTGTCCAGGCGCTTGCTCAGGGCGTCCAGATCGCCGACCGCGTGTGCCTCGTCCACCTGCTGGCGCAGGTGGTCGATGGCGGTCATGGCGTCCTTGGCCGACAGGTCGGTCGTCTTCACCCGGCGCTCGAGAAGTCCGATCTCGACGACCAGACCGTCGTACTTGCGCTCGAAGTAGGCAAGGGCCTCGTCAGGAGATCCCGCTTTCCACGAACCGACTTCGCGCTCACTGCCGTCGGCCTTGCGCACGTACACGGTCCCCGTCTCGTCGACGCGGCCCCACGGGTCGCTGCTCACAGCGCCTCCTCCACATGATGCCTGCGCAGGGCCTCGGGGCCCCCGGCATCGTCCACAGTTTCGTCACCGCCAACATAGGCGACCGGCGGGGCGGCTGTCCGCATCCCGCACGTCCGAAGTTTGCCTGCCCGCGGTCAGGATTTCGACACGGTCGCCTTGTTGATGACGACCGTCGCGTTCGGGGCGCCGTCGCCCTGGCCGGTGCTCTCGCCGGCGTCGGCAATCTTCTTGAGCACCTTCATCCCGGAATCGGAAATGGTCCCGAACGGTGTGTAGTCGGGTGGCAGCTGACTGTCCTGGTAGACCAGGAAGAACTGGCTGCCGCCGGTGTCCCGGCCCTTCTTCTCCTGGGCGTTGTACTGGTTGGCCATCGCTACCGTGCCCGCCGGATACACGTTCCCCTTCAGGCTCTTGTCCTTGAGGTTCTCGTCCGGGATCGAGTAGCCGGGGCCGCCCTCGCCGGTGCCCTTGGGGTCGCCGCACTGCAGGACGTAGATGCCGCCCGCGGTGAGCCGGTGGCACTTGGTGTGATCCAGGTAGCCCTTGTTCACCAGGAAGTTGAAGGAGTTGACCGTGTGCGGGGCCTTCGCCGCAGAGAGGTCGAGGCCGATGTCGCCGCAGGTGGTGCTGAGCTTCATCGCGTAGCTCGCCGTCTTGTCGATCGTGAGCGCCGGCTCCTTCTTGAAGCTGAGCGGCTTCACCTTGCCGCCCGCGGGCTTCTCGCACGGGTCCGGCTTCGTGGTGGGGCTCGCGTTCGCGTTGTCCTTCGGCTTGCCGTCGTCGTCGAAGGCACCTGCCGCGTACGACACCGCGCCGCCGGCCACCACCACCGCGAGCGCCGACGCGATCACCGCGTTGCGCATCCGCGCCCTGCGTCGCGCGGCCTCCCGGCGCTGCTGCTGCCGCAAGAACTTCTCCCGGGCGAGCTGACGCCGCCGCTGATCGTTGCTGACCACCGGGTTCTCTCTCCTCTGCGTGGATGACCGCTTCTGTGTGCCCCGTACCGTATATGGGTTAGCTGTGGAATCGGGAGCGCCGGTAGGCTCTGATCTGCCGCGATCCTGCGCGGTCACCTCCGCCGGACTACGAACGAAGGACGATCGTGCTCATTGCCGGGTTTCCCGCCGGGGCCTGGGGCACCAACTGCTACTTGGTCGCCCCCGCCGCCGGCGAGGAGTGCGTGATCATCGACCCGGGCCATCAGGCCACCGAGGGAGTCGAGGACGCACTCAAGAAGCATCGGCTCAAGCCCGTCGCGGTCGTCCTCACCCACGGCCACATCGACCACGTCGCCTCGGTCGTCCCGGTCTGCGGGGCACATGACGTGCCCGCGTGGATCCACCCCGAGGACCGGTACATGATGAGCGACCCGGAGAAGGCCCTGGGCCGCTCCTTCGGCGCCCAGCTGCTCGGCGAACTGACCGTGGGGGAGCCCTCCGACGTCAAGGAGCTGGCCGACGGCGCGCGCCTGAAGCTCGCCGGTCTGGACTTCTCCGTCGCGCACGCGCCGGGGCATACGAAGGGGTCGGTGACGTTCCAGTTGCCCGAGTCCGCCGAGGTCCCCTCGGTGTTCTTCTCGGGCGACCTGCTCTTCGCCGGCTCCATCGGCCGCACCGACCTGCCCGGCGGATCGCAGGACGAGCTGCTCGAGTCGCTGGCGCGCGTGTGCCTGCCGCTCGACGACTCGACCGTGGTCCTGCCCGGTCACAACGAGCACACGACCATTGGCCGTGAGCGCGCCACCAACCCGTATCTGCGCCAGGTGGCCGCAGGCCTGGGAGCCGACGCTCCCCGACGAGGAATGTGACGAGAGAAAACCCGTGAGCACCTTCAAGGCCCCCAAGGGCACGTACGACCTGCTGCCGCCGGACTCCGCGAAGTACCTGGCGGTGCGCGAGGCCATCGCCACGCCGCTGCGGAACTCCGGGTACGGCTACGTCGAGACGCCCGGCTTCGAGAACGTCGAGCTGTTCTCGCGCGGCGTCGGCGAGTCCACCGACATCGTCTCCAAGGAGATGTACGCCTTCGAGACCAAGGGCGGCGACCAGCTCGCCCTGCGCCCCGAGGGCACCGCATCCGTGCTGCGCGCCGCCCTGGAGGCCAACCTGCACAAGGCGGGCAACCTCCCGGTCAAGCTCTGGTACTCCGGCTCGTACTACCGCTACGAGCGCCCGCAGAAGGGCCGCTACCGCCACTTCTCGCAGGTCGGCGCAGAGGCGATCGGCGCGGAGGACCCGGCGCTCGACGCCGAGTTGATCATCCTCGCGGACCAGGCGTACCGCGCCCTGGGCCTGCGCCAGTTCCGCATCCTGCTGAACTCGCTCGGCGACAAGGAGTGCCGCCCCGTCTACCGGGCCGCGCTGCAGGACTTCCTGCGCGGACTCGACCTGGACGAGGAGACACGTCGACGTATCGACATCAACCCGCTGCGGGTCCTGGACGACAAGCGCGACGACGTCCAGAAGCAGCTGGTCGGCGCCCCGATGCTGCGCGACTACCTGTGCGACGCGTGCCAGGCGTACCACAAGCAGGTGCGCGAGCTCCTGACGTCCGAGGGCGTCGAGTACGAGGACGACCCGAAGCTGGTCCGCGGCCTGGACTACTACACGCGCACGACCTTCGAGTTCGTCCACGACGGCCTCGGCTCGCAGTCCGCGGTGGGCGGCGGCGGCCGCTACGACGGCCTGTCCGAGATGATCGGCGGCCCCTCGCTGCCGTCGGTGGGCTGGGCGCTCGGCGTGGACCGCACGGTCCTCGCCCTGGAGGCGGAGGGCGTGGAGCTCGAACTGCCCTCGGCGACCAGCGTGTTCGCGGTGCCGCTCGGCGACGAGGCCCGGCGGGTCCTGTTCTCCAAGGTGACGGAGCTGCGCAGGGCGGGCGTCGCGGCGGACTTCTCGTACGGCGGCAAGGGCCTCAAGGGCGCCATGAAGAACGCCAACCGCAGCGGCGCGCGCTTCACGATCGTCGCCGGTGAGCGTGACCTCGCCGAGGGCGTCGTCCAGCTCAAGGACATGGAGTCCGGGGAGCAGGACGCCGTGGCGGTGGAGGAGATCGTGGCCGTCGTGCAGGGCAAGCTGGCCTGATCGCCCGCGCCCCGAAGGGGCGCGGGGAACCGCGCGACCAGCCACGACGCAGCCGCGGAGAGATCTGTCGACGAGGGCCCCGGGTGCCGCACCCGGGGCCCTCGTCACTGCTCGAGCAAGCCGTGGCGCATCGCACTGGTGACCGCCGCCGTGCGGTCGTCCACCCCCAGCTTCGCGAAGACCCGCAGCAGATGGGTCTTCACCGTCGACTCGGCGACATGCAGCCGCCGGCCGATCTCCGCGTTCGTACAGCCCTCCGCCACCAGACGCAGCACCGCCGTCTCACGCTCCGCGAGCCGTGGCCGCTCCGGGCGCGCACGCAGCTGGTCGACCAGGCGGGCCGCCACCGAGGGGGCAAGGACCGTCTCCCCGCGGGCAGCGGCCCGCACCGCCTCGGCCAGCTCACCCCGGGCCAGATCCTTGAGCAGGTAGCCCGCCGCACCCGCCTCCACGGCCCGCAGGATGTCGCGGTCGGTCTCGTACGTCGTGAGCACGATGACCCGGCAGGGCAGCCCCGCCGCGGCCATCCGCTCGATCGAGTCGGCCCCGCCACCGCCGGGCATCCGCAGGTCCATCAGGACGATGTCCGGCCGCAGCTCGGCGGCCAGCGCCTCCGCCCGCGGCCCGCTCGACGCCTCCGCGACCACGTCCAGATCCGGCTCGGCGCTCAGCATGGCGCGCAGTCCCTCGCGTACGACGGGATGGTCGTCGGCGAGCACGATGCGGATCACGGGGACGTCCTCTCGGGGATCGGCAGCAGAACGGTGACGGTCGTGCCGTCGCCGGGGCCACTGGCCACCTCCGCAGTGCCCCTGACCTCGGCGGCCCGCCTGCGCAGCCCCCGCAGGCCGTACCCCTGCCGCGGTGCGCCGGCGTCGAAGCCGCACCCGGTGTCCCGCACCGCCAGGGTGAGCGACCCGTGCGCGTAGGCCAGGGCGACGGTCGCCGACGCACCGGGACCGGCGTGCCTGCGTACGTTGGTGAGGGCCTCCTGACAGGAGCGCAGGGCCACCACTTCCAAGCCCGGCGGCAGCGGTCGCACGTCGCCCGTCACGGAGACCTCGGCCTCGTGCCGGGCCGCCAGGCGCCGCATGGCCTCCGGCAGCGAACCGGCGTCCAGGTCGGCGGGCGCGCGGCCCGCGACCAAGGCCCGCGCCTCCGCGAGGTTCTGCCGCGCCGTCGCCTCCATCAGCCCCAGGTGGCGGCGGGCGGCGGGCACGTCACGCGCCAGCTCGGCGTCGACGGCCTGGACGAGCATGAGGACGCTGGTGAAGCCCTGCGCGAGGGTGTCGTGGATCTCGCGCGACATGCGCTCGCGCTCCGCGAGAGCCCCGCGCTCGGCGGAGAGCCGGGTGACCTCCTCGCGGCTCGCCTCCAACTCGGCGAGGAGGTCGGCCCGTTCGTGGCTCTGCTCGATGATGCGGGCGATCCAGGTGCCCATCGCCACCGAGAAGACCAGCGTCACCACGGCGAACACCGAGTTGTAGAAGACGTCCTGCGGCGAAGGCCGCCACAGCAGCGCCCAGCCCGCCACGGGCGCGATGTTGATGACGGTGACCGCCACCGTCGCCCAGCGCGTCCGCAGACAGATGAAGCACTGCGGGACGAGCGCGAAGGCCATCAGGCGCGTCTCGCCGATCAGGACCCCCGGTGGCAGGAACAGCACGGTCGCGCCTGCGATGTAGCTCAGCGCCCGCCGTTCGTCGGTGCCTTCCTCCATGAGCACGCGGCGCCCGAACCACACGTACCAGGGGACCAGGAGCAGGAGAAACCCGGCCGTGGTCAGCCGGACGGGCCACCCCGGCTCCGCCGTGCCGAGCACGAAGACCAGGGTGGCCGCCCACACCACGGCGAAGTACGAGTCCCAGAGGCGGAACGTGCGCAGCCAGATGTGCGCGTCGCGCGGCCCGGCCGCCCCGCTCATCCGTCGCGCCGGTTCTTCCACCGGAAGGTCATCAGACACAGCACCAATCCTCCGACGCACCAGGCGCCGAGCACCAGGGCCACGCGTCCGTACTCCCAACTTCCCGTCTGTTCCAGGATGTTGGCCGACTCCGGCAGGAACACCCCGCGGAAGCCCTGGCACATCCACTTCAGCGGGAAGAGCGCGCCGATGTCCAGCATCCAGTCGGGGATCGTGTCGATGGCGATGTAGACGCCCGAGATGAACTGCAGCACCAGGAAAGGGAGGACGACCACGGAGTTGGCGCTGCGCCCGGACTTCGGGACGCTGCTGATCGCGATGCCGAGCAGCGCGCAGCCGGTGAGGCCGAGGACGAAGACCCAGCCGAAGGTGAGCCACTTGCCCGCGCTCGTCGGCAGCTCGACGTCGAAGAGCGTCACGCCCACGACCAGCAGGGCCACGGTCTCCAGCAGGCCGGTGACCAGGACGAGCCAGATCTTGCCGAGGAAGTACGCGGCAGGCGGCATCGGCGTCCCGCGCAGCCGCCGCAGCACCTTCTCGTCGCGCTCGATGGCGATGGAGACGCCGAGCGACTGGAAGCTGGTGGACATGATGCCCGCCGCGATCATCGCGGCCACGTAGAGCTGCGACGCCGTGATGCCGGCGCCCTCCACGTCGTCGCTGAAGATCGACGCGAACAGGAACAGGAAGACGATGGGGAAGGCGAAGGTGAAGACCACCTGCTCGCGCAACCGGAAGAACTGCCTGAGCTCCATCGCGCCCTGACGCAGGCCGAGCGCCCAGGCCGATGGCATTCGGTGCGGGGGGTGCTCGAAGGGGCGTACGCCCGTGGCCGTGGCCGTCGAGGTCATCGCGCGTCGCCTTCCTGTCCGGTAAGCCGCAGGTACACGTCTTCGAGGGAGGGGCGGCCGATGCGCAGCCCCGGGATCTCGCCGTCGAACCGGGCCGTCAGCTCGGCGACGGTCCGCGTCGGGGTCCCGGTGCGCTCGACGCGCGGGGTCCCGTCCGGGTCGGTCCACTCGACGGTGGCCTCGGTGCCGTAGCGGTGACGCAGGGCGCCGGGCTCGCCCTCGGCCACCACCCGGCCACCGGCGATCACCGCGAGCCGGTGCGCGAGCGCTTCCGCCTCCTCCAGATAGTGGGTGGTGAGCACGATCGTCGTGCCCTCGTCGGCGAGCCTGCGGATCAGGCTCCAGAACTGGCGCCGCGCGGCCGGGTCGAAGCCTGTGGTCGGCTCGTCCAGGAGCAGGAGTTCGGGGTCGCCGATGACGCCGAGCGCCACGTCGAGCCGGCGGCGCTGGCCGCCCGAGAGGCTCTTGATGCGGCTCGCCGCCTTCTCCTGGAGGCCGACGAGCGCGATGACCTCCTCGGGCCCCCGCGGCTTCGGGTAGTAGCGGGCGAACTGACGTACTGTCTCGCGCACCGTCAGCTCGGCGGGCGCGGACTCGTCCTGCCACACGATCCCGACGCGTGAGCGCCACGCACGCCCGGCGGACGCGGGGTCGGCGCCGAGCACGGCTACCTCGCCGCCGTCCCGCGCGCGGTTTCCCTGAAGGATCTCCACGGTGGTGCTCTTGCCCGCGCCGTTGGGGCCCAGGATGCCGAAGACCTCGCCGTGCCGGATGGCCAGGTCGATGCCGTCCACGGCGGCCACGTCGCCGTAGCGCTTGCGCAGCCCGCGCACGTCCACCGCGAGACCGCCGGTGGCCGCCGTCGTTCCGTCGTCTGTCGTCATGCCGTCGAGCGTCCCGGCGAACCGAACGCTCCGGGACCTCCGCGCGTACCTCCTTATGTCCATCGAACGGTGGACACCCGCGCGCGTGCGGCACAATGTCCGTGCCCGCAGGCCCCCACTCAGCGACGGAACGGCGTGATGAGCAAGACGACCCCGGCAAGCGACAGCCTCCCCGAGCACGACCGCGGGGCAACGGACGCGGACGCCCCACGCGGCGTCGGTGGGAGCCGTGCGTTCGCGCTGCTCCTGGTGATCACGGGTGCGGCGGGGCTGCTGGCGGCGTGGGTCATCACGCTGGACAAGTTCAA
>NZ_JBITWR010000011.1:0-282292 GCF_044544025.1 Streptomyces sp. NPDC055243 | reverse complement strand
GAGTCGACCGGGATGCGCCCGATCTCCTGACCGACCTGCTTGTTCTGGACGGCGGAGACGTAGCCGCGACCGCGCTCGACGGTCAGCTCCATCTCGAGCTTGCCCTTGCCGTTGAGCGTGGCCAGGACCAGGTCGGGGTTGTGCACCTCGACACCGGCCGGCGGGGCGATGTCCGCGGCGGTGACCAGACCCGGGCCCTGCTTGCGCAGGTACATCACGACGGGCTCGTCGTGCTCACTGCTCACGACGAGCTGCTTGATGTTGAGGATGAGGTCGGTGACGTCTTCCTTGACGCCCGGCACGGTGGTGAACTCGTGCAGGACACCGTCGATCCGGATCGACGTGACGGCCGCGCCCGGGATCGAGGAGAGAAGGGTCCGGCGCAGCGAGTTGCCGAGGGTGTAGCCGAAGCCCGGCTCCAGCGGCTCGATCACGAACCGGGAGCGGAATTCGTCGACGACCTCTTCGGTCAACGAGGGACGCTGAGCGATCAGCATGAAGTGAGTCCTTCAGTCAGGGGCACCCACTATTTGATGCCCTGATGTTGTTACAAGGGTACGGGCGGTACAGCTCCGGAGAGCCGCACCGCCCGAAATCCTCAGACCAAACGACGTGCGTCAGACGCGGCGACGCTTGGGGGGACGGCAGCCGTTGTGCGGCGTCGGCGTGACGTCCTGGATCGAACCGACCTCGAGGCCAGTGGCCTGGAGGGAGCGGATCGCGGTCTCGCGACCGGAGCCCGGACCCTTGACGAAGACGTCAACCTTGCGCATGCCGTGCTCCTGGGCGCGACGCGCGGCCGACTCGGCGGCCATCTGCGCGGCGAACGGAGTCGACTTGCGCGAGCCCTTGAAGCCGACGTGGCCGGCGGAGGCCCAGCTGATCACGTTGCCCGTGGGGTCCGTGATCGAGACGATGGTGTTGTTGAACGTGCTCTTGATGTGGGCGTGCCCGTGAGCGACGTTCTTCTTTTCCTTGCGGCGCACCTTCTTGGCAGCGCCCTGACGACCCTTGGGGGGCATCTATTAACTCCTACGCGAGGTGGTCGGTCCTGCAGCGACAGCTGTCGATCGACCGCTGAGGACTACTTCTTGCCCGGCTTCTTCTTACCGGCGATGGCGCGACGCGGGCCCTTACGGGTGCGGGCGTTGGTGCTGGTGCGCTGACCGCGGACGGGCAGGCCACGACGGTGACGAAGACCCTGGTAGCAACCGATCTCGACCTTGCGGCGGATGTCGGCCTGGATCTCGCGGCGGAGGTCACCCTCGGTCTGGATGTTCGCGTCCACGTACTCGCGGATCTTGATCAGGTCCTCTTCGGACAGATCACGAACACGGGTGTTGCGGTCCACACCGGTGGCGTCCAGCGTCTGCTGGGACAGCGTGCGGCCAATGCCGAACACGTACGTGAGGGCGACCTCGACACGCTTTTCGCGCGGGAGGTCAACACCTTCAAGGCGTGCCATTCAAGGCTCCTGTTGATTTTCGGAGGTCTTCAGCAGGACCGGTCCCAGGTGCCGTACGAGGTACATCCTGGGTCCCCGGCCTCCGACCGGGGGTGTCGCCCTCCATCACTGAAGAGGGACGCGTCCTGCATATGTGCTTACGTGCGTCGCGCGAAAATCTGCGAACTGCAGTCGTGCGTCAGCCCTGGCGCTGCTTGTGGCGCGGGTTGTCGCAGATAACCATGACCCGGCCGTGACGGCGGATCACCCTGCACTTGTCGCAGATCTTCTTGACGCTCGGCTTGACCTTCATTGGTGAGGTTCTCCGGGTCAGTGCCGCACCCCACGTGAATGAGGTACGGGCAAGATCTACTTGTACCGGTAGACGATCCGGCCACGGGTCAGGTCGTAAGGAGACAACTCCACCACGACCCGGTCGTCAGGGAGGATGCGGATGTAGTGCATACGCATCTTGCCGCTGATGTGTGCCAGGACCTGGTGGCCGTTCTGGAGCTCAACCTTGAACATGGCGTTCGGAAGAGACTCAACGACAGTGCCCTCGATCTCGATGGCACCTTGCTTCTTGGCCACGCTCTGCCCTTCGAATCGACTACCTTGATCGACTTCGTACGCCGCATGCAGGCACACGGATGCACGAGAGCCGACGAGTCAGTCTACGTCAGGCGCCCCGGAAAGACGAATCGAGGAAGAATGCCCCATCGGCAAGATCTTTAAGCGCGCGGACACGGCTGTGGGCGGGGGTTCCGCAGGGCGATTGGGGCCTCCCCCGCTCGAGCGAAGCCGAGAACTTGGGGAAGGGTGGGCACAGCCCACCGCTGCAGGGAACCGCTCCAGCAGCGGCCACTCCGCCGCAGGCGGGCACGATCAGCCCAGCGGGTCCGGCGCCGTCGTAACCCCGTACTCCGCCAGCTTCGCCTTGCCGCAGTCGGGCGCCGTCAGAACGATCGGGCCCTCCTCCGTCAGCGCGATGGAGTGCTCCCAGTGGGAAGACCACGTGCCATCCGTCGTGATGACGGTCCAGTCGTCCTCCAGGACCTCCGTGCGGGGCGTGCCCAGGGAGACCATGGGCTCGATGGCCAGGCAGAAGCCGGGGACCAGCTTGGGGCCCTTGCCGCGGCGGCGCTCGACGTAGTTCAGGAGGTGCGGGTCCATGTGCATCTCGGTGCCGATGCCGTGGCCGCCGTAGTCCTCGACGATGCCGTACTTGCCGCCGCCGGGCTTCGGCTGGCGGCGGATGTACGTCTCGATGGCGCGGGAGATGTCCACGAGCCGGTTGCCCTGCTTCATGGCGGCCAGGCCGGCCCACATCGACTCCTCGGTCACCCGGGAGAGCTCGATCAGCTCCGGGGCGTGACCGGTGCCCACGAACGCGGTGTAGGCGGCGTCTCCGTGCCAGCCGTCGATGATGGCGCCCGCGTCGATGGAGATGATGTCGCCGTCCTTCAGGACGGTCTTGTCGTCCGGGATGCCGTGCACGACGACCTCGTTGACCGAGGTGCAGATCGTCGCCGGAAAGCCGCCGTACCCCAGGAAGTTCGACTTCGCGCCGTGCTCGGCGATCACCTTGCGGGCGACGTCGTCCAGGTCCTTCGTGGTGGCACCCGGCACCGCCGCCTCACGCGTCGCGGCGTGGATGGCGGCGACGACAAGGCCCGCCTCACGCATCTTCGCGATCTGCTCGGGGGTCTTGATCTGCACCATGGGGCTTCCGCTCTCCGTCATCCGTCCAACAACGCTACGTACACAACACTACGGCCGCGGTCCCCCGAGGGGCACCGCGGCCGAGACAGCGTACTGGCTACTTGTCGCCCTTGAGGGCACCCATCGCGCGCTTGGTGACCTCGTCCACCTTGCCGAGCGCGGAGATCGTCACCACCAGGCCCTGGGCCTTGTAGTGGTCGATGATCGGCTCGGTCTCGCGGTGGTACACGTCGAGACGCTTGCGCACGGTCTCTTCCTGGTCGTCACCGCGCTGGTAGAGCTCGCCACCGCAGACGTCGCAGACGCCCTCGGTCTTCGGCTTGCTGTACGTCACGTGGAAGACGTGGCTGGAATCGTTCCGGCAGATGCGGCGGCCGGCGATGCGCTTGACCACCTCGTCCTCGGGCACCTCGAGGTCGAGCACCGCGTCGAGCTGCTGGCCGTCGGCCTTGAGCGACTCGTCCAGGGCCTCGGCCTGCGACACGTTCCGCGGGAAGCCGTCGAGCAGGAAGCCGTTCTCGGCGTCCGGCTGCGTCATGCGGTCGTGGGCCATCCCGATGGTGACCTCGTCCGGGACCAGGTTGCCCGCGTCCATGAACGCCTTGGCCTGCTTGCCCAGTTCCGTGCCCTGGCTGATGTTGGCGCGGAAGAGGTCGCCCGTGGAGATGTGCGGGATCTTCAGGTTCTTGGCGAGGAACGCGGCCTGCGTTCCCTTGCCCGCACCGGGCGGCCCGACGAGGACGATTCGCATCAGCGGAGGAACCCTTCGTAATTGCGCTGCTGGAGCTGGCTCTCGATCTGCTTCACGGTCTCCAGACCCACACCCACGATGATCAGGATGCTTGTCCCGCCGAACGGGAAGTTCTGGTTCGCGCCGAAGCCCACCAACGCCATCGTCGGTACGAGAGCGATCAGACCCAGATACAGCGAGCCCGGCCACGTGATCCGGTTGAGTACGTAGCTCAAGTACTCAGCGGTCGGGCGGCCAGCCCGGATGCCCGGGATGAAGCCACCATACTTCTTCATGTTGTCCGCGACTTCCTCGGGGTTGAACGAGATAGCCACGTAGAAGAAGGCGAAGAACACGATCAACAAGAAGTACGTCGCGATGTAAATCGGGTGGTCGCCCTTGGTCAGGTTCGCCTCGATCCACTGCTTCCACCCGGAGTTGCCACCCGCGAACTGGGCGACGAGAGCCGGGATGTAGAGAAGCGAGGAGGCGAAGATCACAGGGATGATGCCCGCCTGATTGACCTTCAGCGGAATGTACGTCGAGGTGCCGCCGTAGGAACGGCGGCCGATCATGCGCTTCGCGTACTGGACCGGAATGCGGCGCTGAGCCTGCTCCACGAAGACGACCAGACCGACCATGACCAGACCGACCGCGATGACGGTGCCGAACTCGATCCAGCCGTCGGCCAGGGAGCCCTGCTTCTTGATCGCCCAGAGGGCGCTCGGGAAGGTCGCGGCGATCGAGATGAACATCAGGATCGACATGCCGTTGCCGATGCCGCGGTCGGTGATGAGCTCACCGAGCCACATGACGCAGGCCGTACCGGCGGTCATCGTGATGACCATGGTGACGGTCACGAAGATGGACTGGTCCGGAACGATCTCGGTGGCGACGGGGCAGCCGGAGAAGAGCGAGCCCGTGCGAGCGGTGGCCACGAGGCCGGTCCCCTGGAGGATCGCGAGCGCGACGGTGAGATAACGCGTGTACTGCGTGATCTTCGCCGTGCCGGCCTGGCCCTCCTTCTTCAGGGCCTCGAGCCGCGGGATCACCACGGTCAGCAGCTGCAAGATGATGCTCGCCGTGATGTACGGCATGATGCCGAGGGCGAAGATCGTGATCTGCAGGAGCGCCCCGCCACTCATCATGTTCACCAGGCCGAACAACCCCTGGTTGGAGTTGGCCTGGTCCATGCAGGTCTGGACGTTCTTATAGCTGACGCCGGGAATCGGGACATGCGTACCGATTCGGTAGATCACGATGATGCCGAGCGTGAAGAGCAGCTTCTTGCGCAGGTCGGGCGTCTTGAACGCCCGGGCGAACGCGGTGAGCACGGTGCCTCCTGCGACCCCCGCGCGCGTGCGCAAGAGGTAGTGGTCTGAGGATCGACGAATACATATCAGTCAGAAAAACCGCACGGGCAGACCGCACGGAGCTTAGACAGTGCACGCCACCTTACCGGCGACCGTGCCCCCCTTGGAACGACCAACCGGGGATGCCCCATATGTGGGGCATCCCCGGCTGGGAATCGCTCAAGTCATCGAGATGCCTGAAGAATTCAGACGAGCTCGGTGACGGTACCGCCGGCGGCGGTGATCTTCTCCTTGGCGGAGCCGGAGACGGCGTCAACCGTCACCTGCAGCGCCACGGTGACCTCACCCTGGCCGAGGACCTTGACGAGGCTGTTCTTGCGAACGGCACCCTTGGCGACGAGACCCTCGACGGTGACCTCGCCACCCTCGGGGAACAGCGCGCTCAGCTTGTCGAGGTTCACGACCTGGAACTCGGTCTTGAACGGGTTCTTGAAGCCCTTGAGCTTCGGGAGGCGCATGTGGAGGGGCATCTGCCCGCCCTCGAAGCGCTCCGGAACCTGGTAACGGGCCTTGGTGCCCTTGGTACCACGGCCTGCGGTCTTACCCTTGGACGCCTCACCACGACCCACACGGGTCTTGGCGGTCTTGGCGCCCGGGGCGGGCCGGAGGTTGTGGACCTTCAGCGGGTTCTGCTCCGCCATGTCAGTCGACCTCCTCAACCGTCACGAGGTGGCGGACGGTGTTAGCCATTCCGCGGAACTCGGGGCGGTCTTCCTTGACGACCACGTCGTTCAGGCGCTTGAGCCCGAGCGAACGCAGCGTGTCGCGGTGGTTCTGCTTGCTGCCGATGTACGACTTCGTCTGCGTGATCTTGAGGCGAGCCATTACGCACCCGCCCCGGCACGTGCACGAAGCAGGGCCGCGGGAGCGACGTCCTCGAGGGGCAGACCACGGCGAGCCGCGATCTCCTCGGGACGCTGCAGGCCCTTGAGGGCCGCCACGGTCGCGTGCACGATGTTGATCGCGTTCGAAGAACCGAGCGACTTCGACAGGATGTCGTGAACGCCGGCGCACTCGAGCACAGCACGCACCGGGCCACCGGCGATAACACCGGTACCGGGGGAAGCAGGCTTGAGCAGGACGACGCCTGCGGCCTTCTCGCCCGTGATCGGGTGCGGGATGGTGCCCTGGATACGCGGAACCTTGAAGAAGTTCTTCTTGGCCTCTTCAACGCCCTTGGCGATGGCCGCGGGAACTTCCTTGGCCTTGCCGTATCCGACACCTACGGTGCCGTCACCGTCGCCCACCACGACCAGCGCGGTGAAGCTGAAGCGGCGACCACCCTTGACTACCTTGGCGACACGGTTGATCGCGACAACGCGCTCAACGTATGCGGTCTTCTCGGCGGCAGCGCCACCGTCGCGACCCTTCCGGTCCCGCCGCTCGCCGCCACCGGCACCGCTTCCGCGGCGCTGGGGTCCAGCCATTGGAATTACCTCTCTCTGTTACGTCCGCTAGCTCCGGAACCGGGGCTTAGAACTTCAGCCCGGCTTCGCGGGCGGCGTCCGCCAGAGCGGCAATGCGCCCGGCGTACTTGTTGCCACCGCGGTCGAACACGACGGCCTCGACACCCGCAGCCTTGGCACGCTCGGCGACGAGCGCGCCGACCTGCTTGGCCTGCGCAGACTTGTCGGCCTCGCCACCGCGGATCGTCGCGTCCAGGGTCGACGCAGACGCAAGGGTGTGACCCTTGAGGTCGTCGATGACCTGAGCAATGATGTTGCGGTTCGAGCGAGTGACGACGAGGCGCGGACGCTCCGCCGTACCCGACACGTGCTTGCGGATCCGGATGTGGCGGCGAGCCTTGGCGGCACGCTTGTAAGCGTCACCCTTGGCGATCTTTACACCGTATGCCATGGCTTACTTACCTGCCTTTCCGACCTTGCGGCGGATGACTTCGCCCTCGTACTTGACACCCTTGGCCTTGTACGGGTCGGGCTTGCGCAGCTTGCGGATGTTGGCCGCAACCTCGCCGACCTTCTGCTTGTCGATGCCCTCGACCGAAAGCTTGGTCGCGGACTCCACCTTGAAGGTGATGCCCTCGGGGGCCTCGACGAGGATCGGGTGGCTGTAACCCAGCGAGAACTCCAGGTTGGAGCCCTTCGCGAGTACGCGGTAACCGACACCGCTGATTTCGAGCTTCTTCACGTAACCCGTGGTCACGCCGGTGATCATGTTCGCCACCAGCGTGCGGGACAGGCCGTGCAGGGCCTTGTTCTGACGCTCGTCGTTCGGGCGGGTGACGTTCAGAACGCCGTCCTCACCCTTAGCGATGTCGATCGGCGCGACAACGGTGTGGGAAAGGGAGCCCTTGGGACCCTTAACCGAGACCGTCCGGCCGTCGATGGTGACGTCCACGCCGGCGGGAACCGTGATGGGGAGCTTGCCAATACGCGACATTAGCTATTCCTCCGTTCCCGACTACCAGACGTAGGCGAGGACTTCCCCACCTACGCCCTTCTTGCCTGCCTGCTGGCCGGTGAGCAGACCGTGGGACGTGGAGATGATCGCCACGCCCAGGCCGCCGAGCACCTTCGGCAGGTTGGTGGACTTCGCGTAAACCCGGAGACCGGGCTTGGAGATCCGCTTGATGCCCGCAATGGAGCGCTCACGGTTCGGGCCGAACTTCAGCTCGAGAACGAGGTTCTTGCCAACCTCGGCGTCCTCGACCTTCCAGCCCGTGATGAAGCCCTCCTGCTGGAGGATCTCCGCGATGTGAGACTTGATCTTGCTGTGCGGCATCGCCACGGAGTCGTGGTACGCCGAGTTCGCGTTACGCAGACGAGTCAGCATGTCCGCGATCGGATCAGTCATGGTCATGAATTGGCCTTCGGCCTCTCTCGCCGTGGTTTCCTATCTGCGCCATCCCTCTCCCCACTCAGAGGCGGGACGGGTGCGGCGCGGGGACCTACGGCGTAGTAAGTCGGTCAGGGCGGCAGGCGCCCAACCCTCCTAGCCTAAGGCATGGAGAGGTGGGCCACCTACCGACCAGATACTTACCGAGAGCCTCCAGTAATTCCCAAGTCCCTGAGGACAGAGGGGAATTACCAGGAGCTCTTGGTCACGCCCGGCAGCTCGCCACGGTGAGCCATCTCACGAAGGCAGACGCGGCACAGGCCGAACTTGCGGTACACGGAGTGCGGACGGCCGCAGCGCTGGCAGCGGGTGTAGCCGCGCACACCGAACTTGGGCTTACGAGCAGCCTTGGCAATAAGTGCCTTCTTCGCCATCTCGGTTACGCCTCCTTGAAGGGGAAGCCGAGGTGACGAAGGAGCGCACGGCCCTCAGCGTCGTTGGTCGCCGTGGTGACCACGGTGATGTCCATACCCCGGACGCGGTCGATCTTGTCCTGGTCGATCTCGTGGAACATGACCTGCTCCGTGAGACCGAAGGTGTAGTTGCCACGGCCGTCGAACTGCTTGGGGGACAGACCACGGAAGTCGCGGATGCGCGGAAGCGCGAGCGACAGGGTGCGGTCCAGGAACTCCCACATGCGGTCGCCACGGAGCGTGACGTGGCAGCCGATCGGCTGACCCTCGCGCAGCTTGAACTGCGCGATGGACTTCCGGGCCTTGGTGATGGCCGGCTTCTGACCCGTGATGGTGGTCAGGTCACGGACGGCACCGTCCATGAGCTTCGAGTCACGGGCGGCGTCGCCGACACCCATGTTGACCACGATCTTGACGAGGCCGGGGGTCTGCATGACGTTCTCGTACGAGAACTCTTCCTGCAGCTTGCCCGCGATCTCCTCGCGGTACTTCGTCTTCAGACGCGGGCTGGTGGTGGTCGTCATCAGATGTCCTCACCCGTCCGCTTGGCAACGCGGATCTTGTTGCCGTCATCGTCGAAGCGGAAACCGACACGCGTGACGACCTTGTTGCCGTCCTTCTCCACGACCAGCTGGACGTTGGAGACGTGGACAGGGGCTTCGGTGGTCACGATGCCGCCGGCCTGCGAACCGCTGGCGGTCGGGCCGGCCTTCGTGTGCTTCTTGACCCGGTTGACACCCTCGACCAGGACACGCTCGTCGCGCGGGTAAGCGGCAATGACCTTGCCCTGCTTGCCCTTGTCCTTACCGGTGATGACCTGAACCAGGTCGCCCTTCTTGATCTTCATGCTTACAGCACCTCCGGCGCGAGCGAGATGATCTTCATGAACTTCTTCTCGCGCAGCTCACGACCGACCGGGCCGAAGATACGGGTGCCGCGAGGGTCGCCGTCGTTCTTCAGAATGACGGCGGCGTTCTCGTCGAAGCGGATGTACGAGCCGTCGGGACGGCGGCGCTCCTTGACGGTGCGAACGATGACGGCCTTGACGACGTCACCCTTCTTCACGTTGCCACCGGGGATCGCGTCCTTGACGGTGGCGACGATGACGTCACCGATGCCCGCGTAGCGGCGACCCGAGCCACCGAGAACACGAATGGTGAGAATTTCCTTCGCACCCGTGTTGTCGGCGATCCGAAGTCGCGACTCCTGCTGGATCACGTCTATCTCCTGTTTGTCTGCCGGTTCCCGGCGGGGGTCTTTTCCCTTGCGGGAACCGACCCCCACCGAGCCTGGCGGAACTGATCCGAGGGGAAATCCCCTCGGAAATTACTTGGCCTTCTCGAGGATCTCGACGATGCGCCAGCGCTTGGTCGCCGACAGCGGACGCGTCTCCATCAGGAGGACGCGGTCGCCGACGCCGGCAGCGTTCTGCTCGTCGTGCGCCTTGAGCTTGTTCGTACGGCGGATGACCTTGCCGTACAGCGCGTGCTTCACGCGGTCCTCGACAGCGACGACGACGGTCTTGTCCATCTTGTCGCTGACGACCAGACCCTCACGGGTCTTGCGGAATCCGCGGTCAGTCTTGGTCTCAGTCACGTTGCTCTCGCTCATCAGGCGCTCTCCACCGTCTCGATGCCCAGCTCGCGCTCACGCATCAGGGTGTAGATCCGCGCGATGTCCTTACGGACGGCCTTGAGCCGCCCGTGGTTCTCGAGCTGACCGGTCGCCGCCTGGAAGCGGAGGTTGAACAGCTCTTCCTTGGCTTCGCGAAGCTTCGCGAGAAGCTCCTCGTCGCCCAGTTCGCGCAGCTCGGACGCCTTGGTACCGGCCGACATCACGACTCACCTGCCTCGCGCCGAACAATCCGGCACTTCATCGGAAGCTTGTGAGCAGCGCGGGTAAGCGCCTCACGCGCAGTCTTCTCATTCGGGTAGGACAGCTCGAACATCACCCGTCCGGGCTTGACGTTCGCGACCCACCACTCGGGGGAACCCTTACCGGAACCCATGCGGGTCTCGGCGGGCTTCTTCGTCAGCGGGCGGTCCGGGTAAATGTTGATCCAGACCTTGCCGCCACGCTTGATGTGGCGGGTCATCGCGATACGAGCCGCCTCGATCTGGCGGTTGGTCACGTACGCCGGAGTGAGGGCCTGAATGCCGTACTCGCCGAACGCAACCTGCGTACCACCCTTGGACATACCGCTGCGCTTGGGGTGGTGCTGCTTGCGGTGCTTGACCCTACGAGGGATCAGCATGTCGGTCAGGCCTCCGTTCCGGTGCTCTCAGCCGGAGCGGCAGCTGCGGCGGGAGCGTCGGCCTTGGGGGCCTCGGCAGCCGGCGCGGACTGCTGCTGCGGCTTGCGGCCGCGGCCGCCACGCTCGCCACCACGGCCACCACGGGCCGGGCGGTCGTTGCCGCCACCACGGGCCGGGCGGTTACCCGCACGGGCCGCGGCGTTCTCGGCGCGGACCTCGGCGATGTTCTTGACGTCGCCCTTGTAGATCCAGACCTTCACGCCGATGCGGCCGAAGGTCGTCTTGGCCTCGAAGAAGCCGTAGTCGACGTTCGCACGGAGGGTGTGCAGGGGCACGCGGCCCTCGCGGTAGAACTCCGAGCGAGACATCTCGGCGCCGCCGAGACGGCCGCCACACTGGATCTTGATGCCCTTGGCGCCGGCCTTCATCGTCGACTGCATGCTCTTACGCATGGCGCGACGGAAGGAGACGCGGGAGGACAGCTGCTCTGCAACGGCCTGCGCGACCAGCTGAGCGTCAACCTCGGGGTTCTTGACCTCGAGGATGTTCAGCTGGACCTGCTTGCCCGTGAGCTTCTCGAGGTCGCCGCGGATGCGGTCGGCCTCGGCGCCACGGCGGCCGATGACGATGCCGGGACGCGCGGTGTGGATGTCCACCCGCACGCGGTCACGGGTGCGCTCGATCTCAACCTTCGAGATGCCGGCGCGCTCCATGCCGGACGTCATCATCCGACGGATGGCGACGTCTTCCTTGACGTAGTCCTTGTACAGCTTGTCGGCGTACCAACGCGACTTGAAGTCGGTGGTAATGCCGAGCCGGAACCCGTGCGGGTTTACCTTCTGGCCCATTACCGGGTTCCTTCCTTGCTGCTGACGACCACGGTGATGTGGCTGGTCCGCTTACGGATCCGGTAGGCGCGACCCTGTGCACGCGGACGGAACCGCTTCAGGGTCGGACCCTCATCCACGTACGCCTCGCTGATAACCAGCGAAGAGGCGTCACTGTGGTCGTAGTTGTGCGCGGCATTGGCAATGGCGCTGTCAAGCACCTTGCCTACCGGCACGCTCGCGGCCTGCGGGGCGAAACGCAGGACCGCCTGAGCCTCCGTGGCATCCATGCCACGGATGAGGTCCACCACTCGGCGGGCCTTCATGGGCGTGACGCGGATGTACCGCGCCTGGGCCCTGGCTTCCATGGTTGTCCCTTCGGTGTAAGTCATAGTCGTTCCACCCCGCGCTAGCGGCGCTTCGACTTCCGGTCGTCCTTGACGTGGCCGCGGAAGGTGCGAGTCGGCGAGAATTCACCGAGCTTGTGGCCGACCATCGCCTCGGTGACGAACACCGGGATGTGGGTCTTGCCGTTGTGCACCGCGATCGTGTGGCCCAGCATGGCCGGGACGATCATCGAGCGACGGGACCAGGTCTTGATGACGTTCTTGGAACCTGCTTCGTTCTGGACATCCACCTTCTTGATGAGGTGTCCGTCGACGAAGGGCCCCTTCTTGAGACTGCGCGGCATCTAAACCCGCTCCTAGCGCTTCTTGTTCGTCTTGCGGCGGCGGACGATGTACTTGTTGCTCGCCTTCTTCGGCGAACGAGTACGACCCTCCTTCTGACCCCAGGGCGAGACCGGGTGGCGACCACCGGAGGTCTTGCCCTCACCACCACCGTGCGGGTGGTCGACCGGGTTCATCGCCACACCGCGAACGGTCGGGCGAACGCCCAGCCAGCGCTTACGGCCGGCCTTGCCCCAGTTGATGTTCGACTGCTCGGCGTTGCCGACCTCGCCAATCGTGGCGCGGCAGCGGACGTCGACCAGACGGATCTCACCGGACGGCATACGAAGGTGGGCCATGGAGCCCTCCTTCGCCAGCAGCTGCACGGAGGCACCCGCGGAACGGGCGAACTTCGCGCCGCCGCCGGGCCGCAGCTCGATGGCGTGGATGGTCGTACCGACCGGGATGTTGCGGAGCGCCAGGTTGTTGCCCGGCTTGATGTCCGCGCCCGGTCCGTTCTCGACCCGGTCACCCTGCGACAGGTTGCGGGGGGCCAGGATGTAGCGCTTCTCGCCGTCCGCGTAGTGCAGGAGCGCGATGCGCGCGGTGCGGTTCGGGTCGTACTCGATGTGCGCGACCTTCGCCGGCACGCCGTCCTTGTCGTGACGACGGAAGTCGATCACTCGGTAGGCGCGCTTGTGTCCGCCACCCTGGTGGCGAACGGTCACACGACCGGCGTTGTTACGGCCGCCCTTGCTGTGCAGCGGGCGGACCAGCGACTTCTCCGGCGTGGACCGCGTGACCTCGACGAAGTCGGCGACGGAGGAGCCACGGCGGCCCGGCGTCGTCGGCTTGTACTTGCGGATTCCCATTTCTCAGTCCTCGTCCGATATTCGGACCAGGGCGCTCCGTTAGGAGGCCTGGCCGAAGATGTCGATACGGTCGCCCTCAGCGAGGGTCACGATGGCGCGCTTGGTGTCAGCCCGCTTGCCGAAACCGGTCTTGGTCCGCTTGCGCTTACCCTGCCGGTTGATCGTGTTGACCCCGGTGACCTTGACCGAGAAGACCGCCTCGACGGCCTGCTTGATCTGGGTCTTGTTGGCGCCGGGCGCTACGACGAAGGTGTACTTGCCCTCGTCGAGAAGCGCGTAGCTCTTCTCAGAGACGACCGGCTTGACGAGGACGTCACGGGGGTCCGTGAAGCTCTTGCTCAGCGGCGTCTCAACGGTGTTCTTGCCCTCGGTGGCGTGGCGCTTCGCCTTGGCGAGGCGCGCTGCCTTGGCGACCTTGGCCGCCTTGGGGGCGATGCTCGGGTGACGCGTAGCCATCAGGCTTCGCTCCCTTCGGTCTCATCGGCCTTGGGGCCAGACACGAAGGACTCGAAGGCGGCCTTGGTGAAGACCACGTCGTCCGAGACGAGCACGTCGTACGTGTTCAGCTGGCCCGGCTCCAGGATGTGCACCTGGGGCAGGTTGCGGGCGGAGAGCAGCGAAGTCTCGTCCGCACGGTCGATGACCAGGAGCACGTTCTTGCGCTCGCTGACCTTGCCGAGCAGCGTCTTCGCGGCCTTCGTGGAGATGTCGCCCTCGACCACGTTGGTGACAACGTGGATACGAGCGTTGCGGGCCCGGTCGGTGAGGGCGTGGCGCAGGGCCGCGGCCTTCATCTTCTTCGGGGTCCGCTGCGAGTAGTCACGCGGCTGCGGGCCGTGGACGACGCCACCGCCTGCGAACTGCGGCGCACGGGTCGAACCCTGGCGCGCGCGGCCGGTGCCCTTCTGGCGGTACGGCTTCTTACCACCACCGCGGACTTCACCGCGGCGCTTGGTCTTGTGCGTGCCCTGACGGGCAGCTGCCAGCTGAGCGACGACGACCTGGTGGAGAAGCGGGATGCTGATCTTCTCTACGTCGAAGATCTCCGCGGGGAGCTCGACCGTCCCGGCCTTGTCGCCTGCCGGCGAAAGGATGTCAATGGTGCTCATCGGTTCCTCAAACCCCCTTGGCCGCAGTACGGACCAGGACGAGGCCACCGTTCGGACCGGGGACTGCGCCCTTGATCAGGAGCAGGCCCTTCTCCGCGTCAACGGCGTGAACGGTCAGGTTCTGGGTGGTAACCCGCTCGTTGCCCATACGGCCCGCCATGCGGAGGCCCTTGAACACACGGCCCGGGGTGGCACAGCCACCGATGGAACCGGGAGAGCGGTGCTTGCGCTGGGTGCCGTGACCGGCGCCGAGTCCCTTGAAGTTGTGACGCTTCATGACACCGGCGAAGCCCTTGCCCTTGCTCTTGCCCGTGACGTCAACCTTGACGCCGGACTCGAACACCTCGGCAGTCACCTCCTGGCCCAGCGTGTACTCGCTGGCGTCAGGGGTGCGGATCTCCACCAGGTGGCGGCGGGGAGTTACGTCGGCCTTGGCGAAGTGACCCTTGAGGGGCTTGTTCACCTTGCGAGGGTCGATCTCGCCGAAGGCGATCTGGACCGACTCGTAGCCGTCGGAGTCATTCGTACGGACCTGGGTAACGACGCAGGGCCCGGCCTTGACGACGGTGACCGGGACGACACGGTTGTTCTCGTCCCAGACCTGGGTCATGCCGAGCTTCTCGCCCAGGACGCCCTTGATCTGCTTAGTCATCTGTCCGCGCCTCTCAGAGCTTGATCTCGATGTCGACGCCGGCCGGAAGGTCCAGGCGCATCAACGAGTCAACGGTCTTGGGCGTCGGGTCGAGGATGTCGATCAGGCGCTTGTGCGTGCGCATCTCGAAGTGCTCGCGCGAGTCCTTGTACTTGTGCGGCGACTTGATGACGCAGTACACGTTCTTCTCAGTGGGCAGCGGCACCGGGCCTGCGACCGACGCACCAGTGCGAGTCACCGTCTCGACGATCTTCTTCGCCGAAGAGTCGATGACCTCGTGGTCGTAGGCCTTGAGCCGGATGCGGATCTTCTGTCCCGCCATGGCTACTTGGTAGTCCTTTGTCTCGAACGCTCTGGCTCCCGGAAGGCCCTTTTTTCTACTTCCTCCGACCCACGCGGTCGGGCGTGTCGCAGTCCCGCTCACGGAGATTTCCCGAAGGATTTCCCTGCTAGGGGCTGCGGCCCAGATGACCGCGGGTCCGGGGGAAGAAACCCACCGGGCGCCTGGTTAAGCCTCCGCGCTGCACTTCCCGAAAGATTCCCGTACGTCCGCTCCAGTGCTGCCTTACGGCAGATGGGGCGACGAGTACTGTGGGACTCGCTTCCGGTCCTCCCGGCGGGAGGCGCGCAGCATCGGCACTCAACCGAGCAACCTGGACAGTGTGCCACACGTAGGACGCCGAAAGCCAATCGGGCCGAACTGTCAAGCTGCCACGACCGTCATTCACCCACGCAAAGAGCCCCGCACACCCAGAAGGCGTGCGGGGCTCTTCGCTGCGCTCAGTTCAGAGCGACCGGGTTACCCCGATCTTCAAGCAAGCGGAGCTTACTTGTTGATCTTGGTGACCTGGCCGGCGCCGACGGTCCGGCCACCCTCACGGATGGCGAACTTCAGGCCCTCTTCCATCGCGACGGGCTGGATGAGCTCAACGGTCATCTCAGTGTTGTCGCCCGGCATGACCATCTCGGTGCCCTCGGGGAGGGTCACGACGCCGGTCACGTCCGTGGTGCGGAAGTAGAACTGCGGGCGGTAGTTGTTGAAGAAGGGGGTGTGACGGCCACCCTCGTCCTTCGACAGGATGTAGGCCTGGGCCTCGAACTCGGTGTGCGGCGTGACCGAACCGGGCTTGATGATGACCTGGCCGCGCTCGACGTCCTCGCGCTTGATGCCACGGAGGAGCAGACCGACGTTCTCACCGGCCTGGCCCTCGTCGAGCAGCTTGCGGAACATCTCGATACCGGTGACCGTGGTGGTGGTCTTCTCGGTCTTGATGCCGATGATGTCGACGGTCTCGTTGACCTTGAGGATGCCGCGCTCGATACGACCGGTGACGACGGTGCCACGACCGGTGATCGTGAAGACGTCCTCGATCGGCATCAGGAACGGCTTGTCGACGTCACGCTCGGGCTCCGGGATGGACTCGTCGACAGCCTTCATCAGGTTGAGGACGGACTCACCCCACTCCTTGTCGCCCTCGAGCGCCTTGAGCGCCGAGACCTTGACGACCGGGAGGTCGTCGCCCGGGAACTCGTACTCGGAGAGGAGCTCACGGACCTCGAGCTCGACGAGCTCCAGGATCTCCTCGTCGTCCACCATGTCGGCCTTGTTCAGCGCGACGACGATGTACGGAACGCCGACCTGGCGGGCCAGGAGCACGTGCTCCTTGGTCTGCGGCATCGGGCCGTCGGTGGCGGCGACCACGAGGATGGCGCCGTCCATCTGCGCGGCACCCGTGATCATGTTCTTGATGTAGTCAGCGTGACCCGGGCAGTCGACGTGCGCGTAGTGACGCGTCTCCGTCTGGTACTCGACGTGCGCGATCGAGATCGTGATACCGCGCTGGCGCTCCTCGGGAGCCTTGTCGATCTGGTCGAAGGCCGAGGCCTCGTTCAGGTCCGGGTACGCGTCGTGCAGCACCTTGGTAATGGCGGCCGTGAGGGTCGTCTTACCGTGGTCAATGTGACCGATGGTGCCGATGTTGACGTGCGGCTTAGTCCGCTCGAACTTTGCCTTCGCCACTGAATCCTCCTGCGGAGTGGTTCTGTACGCCTTGCTTCATCGGCGCCAGGTGATCTTTGCTGGGATACCCGGGGCCCGGGGCACCCGACCCGAAAGAGGGTCGGAATGCCCCGGAGGCTCCGGAGTCAAGCCTAAAGCGTCAACTCGGGTGAGTTACTCGCCCTTGGCCTTCGCGATGATCTCCTCGGCGACGTTCCGCGGAACCTCGGCGTAGGAGTCGAACTGCATTGAGTAGCTTGCGCGACCCGACGTCTTGCTGCGGAGGTCTCCGACGTAGCCGAACATCTCCGAGAGGGGCACGAGGCCCTTCACGACGCGAGCGCCGCTGCGCTCCTCCATGGCCTGGATCTGGCCACGGCGGGAGTTGATGTCACCGATGACATCGCCCATGTAGTCCTCGGGCGTGGTGACCTCTACGGCCATCATCGGCTCGAGCAGCACGGGCTTTGCCTGGCGCGCGGCCTCCTTGAAGGCCTGCGAACCGGCGATCTTGAACGCCAGCTCGGACGAGTCGACCTCGTGGTAGGCGCCGTCGAGAAGCGTGATGCGAACACCAGTCATCTCGTAGCCCGCCAGGATGCCGAACTGCATGGCCTCCTGCGCACCGGCGTCCACCGACGGGATGTACTCCCGCGGGATACGGCCACCGGTGACCTTGTTCACGAACTCGTACGACGCCTCGCCGCCCTCGATGGGCTCGATCGCGATCTGCACCTTGGCGAACTGACCGGTACCACCGGTCTGCTTCTTGTGGGTGTAGTCCACGCGCTCGACGGCCCGACGGATCGTCTCGCGGTACGCGACCTGGGGCTTGCCGACGTTCGCCTCGACGCGGAATTCGCGCTTCATGCGGTCGACGAGCACCTCGAGGTGAAGCTCGCCCATACCACCGATGATGGTCTGGCCGGTCTCCTCGTCCGAGTGCACCTGGAAGGAGGGGTCCTCCTCCGAGAGACGCTGGATGGCTACACCCAGCTTCTCCTGGTCACCCTTGGACTTCGGCTCGATGGCGACCTGAATGACCGGCGCCGGGAAGTCCATGGACTCCAGGATGACCGGCTTCTTGTCGTCACACAGCGTCTCACCGGTGGTGGTCTGCTTCAGGCCCATGACGGCGACGATGTCACCGGCGCCCACCGACGCGATCTCCTCACGCTTGTTCGCGTGCATGCGGTAGATCTTGCCGATGCGCTCCTTCTTGCCCTTGACGGAGTTCAGCACCGCAGTGCCGGCCTCCAGGCGACCGGAGTAGATCCGGACGAAGGTGAGCTTGCCGAGGTGCGGGTCGCTCGCGATCTTGAACGCCAGAGCCGAGAGCGGCTCCTCGTCCGAAGGCTTGCGCTTGACGACGACCTCGGGGTCCTTGACGTCGTGGCCCTCGATGGCCTCGACGTCCAGGGGGGAAGGCAGGTAACGCACGACCGCGTCGAGCAGGGGCTGGACGCCCTTGTTCTTGAACGCGGTGCCGCAGAACACGGGGGTGACGGTGGTGTCGCCGCCCTTGCCGGAGGCGATGGTGACGCGGCGAATGGCCTCGTACAGCTGCTCCTCGGTGGGCTCCTGGCCCTCGAGGTACAGCTCCATCATCTGCTCGTCGTTCTCCGCGACGGCCTCGAGCAGCTTGCCGCGCCACTCGTCAGCAGCCTCGACGTGCGTCGCCGGGATGTCGACGATGTCGTACGCCTCGCCCATCTTGGTCTCGGCGGACCAGACGAAGGCCTTCATCGTGACGAGGTCGACGACACCCTTGAAGTCAGCCTCTGCGCCGATGGGCAGCTGCATGACGATGGGGGTCGCACCGAGGCGGTCGATGATCATGTCGACGCAGCGGTGGAACTCGGCACCCGTACGGTCGAGCTTGTTGACGAAGCAGATGCGCGGCACGCCGTAGCGGTCCGCCTGACGCCACACGGTCTCGGACTGGGGCTCAACACCGGCGACGCCGTCGAACACGGTCACGGCACCGTCGAGCACACGGAGCGAACGCTCTACCTCGACGGTGAAGTCGACGTGGCCCGGGGTGTCGATGATGTTGATCGTGTGATCGACGTCGTTCAGCGGCCAGTGACAGGTGGTGGCAGCAGAGGTGATCGTGATGCCACGCTCCTGCTCCTGCTCCATCCAGTCCATGGTGGCGGCACCGTCGTGGACCTCACCGATCTTGTACGAGACACCGGTGTAGAACAGGATCCGCTCGGTGGTCGTCGTCTTGCCCGCGTCGATGTGGGCCATGATGCCGATGTTGCGCACCTTGGCCAGGTCAAGTGAAGTGGTAGCCATATCGGCTCAGTCTTCTCTCGGTCTCGATGTGGGTAGCGACTACCAGCGGTAGTGCGCGAAGGCCTTGTTGGACTCGGCCATCTTGTGGGTGTCCTCACGCTTCTTCACAGCGGCACCAAGGCCGTTGGAGGCGTCGAGGAGCTCGTTGAGGAGACGCTCGGTCATCGTCTTCTCGCGACGGGCGCGGGAGTAACCGACCAGCCAGCGCAGGGCCAGCGTGTTGGCGCGACCGGGCTTGACCTCGATCGGAACCTGGTAGGTCGCACCACCGACGCGGCGGGACTTGACCTCGAGGGTCGGCTTGATGTTCTCGAGCGCGCGCTTGAGCGTGATGACCGGGTCGTTGCCGGTCTTCTCGCGCAGGCCCTCCATGGCGCCGTACACGATGCGCTCGGCGGTGGAGCGCTTGCCGTTCAGCAGCACCTTGTTGATGAGGGAGGTCACCAGAGGAGAACCATAGACCGGGTCGATGATGACCGGGCGCTTCGGGGCGGGGCCCTTACGAGGCATTTCTACTTCTCCTTCTTGGCGCCGTAGCGGCTGCGGGCCTGCTTGCGGTTCTTGACACCCTGGGTGTCAAGGGAGCCGCGGATGATCTTGTAACGAACACCCGGCAGGTCCTTCACACGGCCACCACGCACGAGCACGATGGAGTGCTCCTGCAGGTTGTGTCCCTCACCCGGAATGTAGGCCGTAACCTCGATCCCGGAGGTCAGACGCACACGCGCGACCTTACGGAGGGCCGAGTTCGGCTTCTTCGGGGTGGTCGTGAACACACGCGTGCAGACGCCGCGGCGCTGGGGCGAACCCTCAAGTGCGGGCGTCTTGTTCTTCTCGACCTTGTCCTGCCGGCCCTTCCGGACCAGCTGCTGGATCGTAGGCACTACTTCTCCGGTTTCTGTGTGCCGAATAGTAAAGCTAACCTGAAACATCGCCGACCCACGCGGTCGGGTGTGTCGAATACTGCAGACTCCGGCCGCAAGGCGGAAAGAGGCGCAGATTGCGGTGGCCGTTCTCGGACTCGCGATGCGGCTGAAGACACGCGCGCGAGCCCAGGCACACCCCAGGCACAAGGTCTGAGCGTACCTACCTCATCGGGGTTGGTCAAAACAAATGCGATGGGCCCCGACACGCCGGGCATCTGGCCGGATCAGGGACACCGCGAATTCCTTGATCGATTGTCGCTGAGCGGACCGCTCCCCCACGCGCATGAGCCATGGACCTGCGGGGTCGGGGAGAGCGCCCCCGGGCCCGGAGAGGCCCTCCCAGCCCGCAGAGACGCCTCTGGAAGGGCTCCGCGGCCCCTGGAAACGCCGAAGGGCGCCCACCCCGTACGAGACGGGGTGGACGCCCTTCGGTTCAACTCAAGCGACTAGCTGACCACGCCTACTGGTTGTAGGGCCCGTAGTCGTAGTCCTCCAGCGGAACAGCCTGGCCGGAGCCCGTGCCGAAGGGCGAGTAGTCGATGTCGTCGTAACCGACGGCCGAGTACATCGCTGCCTTGGCTTCCTCGGTCGGCTCCACCCGGATGTTGCGGTAGCGGGAGAGACCCGTACCGGCCGGGATGAGCTTACCGATGATGACGTTCTCCTTGAGGCCGATCAGGGAGTCGGACTTGGCGTTGATCGCCGCGTCCGTCAGGACCCTGGTCGTCTCCTGGAAGGAGGCCGCGGACAGCCACGACTCCGTCGCCAGCGAGGCCTTGGTGATACCCATCAGCTGCGGACGGCCGGAGGCCGGGTGGCCGCCTTCCGTGACCACACGACGGTTCTCGGTCTCGAACTTCGAGCGCTCGACGAGCTCGCCCGGCAGCAGCTCCGCGTCGCCGGACTCGATGATCGTCACGCGGCGCAGCATCTGCCGGATGATGATCTCGATGTGCTTGTCGTGGATCGACACGCCCTGGCTGTTGTAGACCTTCTGGACTTCGCCGACCAGGTGGACCTGGACCGCGCGCTGACCGAGGATCCGCAGCACGTCGTGCGGGTTGGTGGCACCGAAGGTGAGCTTCTGGCCCACCTCGACGTGGTCACCCTCACGCACGAGGACCTTGGCGCGCTTCGAGATCGGGAAGGGAGTCTCGTCGCTGCCGTCGTCCGGCGTGACGACGATCTTCTTGGTCTTCTCGGTCTCCTCGATACGGATGCGGCCTGCCGCCTCCGAGATCGGGGCGACACCCTTGGGCGTACGAGCCTCGAAGAGCTCGACGACACGGGGCAGACCCTGGGTGATGTCGTCACCGGCCACACCACCGGTGTGGAACGTACGCATCGTCAGCTGCGTGCCGGGCTCACCGATGGACTGGGCGGCGATGATGCCGACCGCCTCACCGATGTCGACCAGCTTGCCGGTGGCGAGCGAACGGCCGTAGCAGAAGGCACAGGTGCCGACCGCGGACTCGCAGGTCAGGACCGAACGGGTCTTGACCTCCTCGACGCCGTTGGCGACCAGGGCGTCGATCAGGACGTCACCGAGGTCGACGTTGGCCGGCGCGATGACCTTGCCGTCGATGACGACGTCCTCGGCCAGCATGCGGGCGTACACCGAGGTCTCGACGTTCTCCGTCTTGCGGAGCACACCGTCCTCGCCCTTGACCGCGATCTTCAGCTTCAGACCGCGCTCGGTGCCACAGTCCTCCTCGCGAATGATGACGTCCTGAGAGACGTCGACCAGACGACGGGTGAGGTAACCGGAGTCGGCGGTACGAAGAGCCGTGTCCGCAAGACCCTTACGAGCACCGTGAGTCGAGATGAAGTACTCCAGCACCGACAGGCCCTCACGGAAGGAGGCCTTAATCGGGCGCGGGATCGTCTCGTTCTTGGCGTTCGACACCAGACCACGCATACCGGCGATCTGACGCATCTGCATCATGTTTCCTCGGGCACCCGAGTCAACCATCATGAAGATGGGGTTCGTCTTGGGGAAGTTCGCGTTCATCGCCTCGGCAACCTCGTTGGTCGCCTTGGTCCAGATCGCGATGAGCTCCTGCGTGCGCTCGTCCTTGGTGATCAGACCGCGCTCGTACTGCTTCTGGACCTTCTCGTCCTGCGCCTCGTAGCCCGCGACGATCGCCTTCTTGGCCTCGGGGACCACGACGTCGGAGATGGCCACGGTGACACCGGAGCGGGTCGCCCAGAAGAAGCCGGACGCCTTCAGGTTGTCGAGCGTCGCCGCCACGATGACCTTGGGGTAGCGCTCGGCCAGGTCGTTGACGATCTCGGAGAGCTGCTTCTTGCCCACCGAGTAGTCGACGAACGGGTAGTCCTCGGGCAGCAGCTCGTTGAAGAGCGCGCGGCCCAGGGTCGTACGCAGCCGGAAGCTGTCGCCCTGCTGGTACTCCTGCTCGCCCTCTTCGACGGCCGGCGGGGTCCAGCCGCGCGGCGGGATGGTGCCCACCGGGAAGCGGATGTCGACCTTCGCCTGGAGCGAGAGCTCCTTGGCGTCGAACGCCATGATCGCCTCGGCCGTGGAGCCGAAGGACCGGCCCTCGCCGATGACCTTGCGCTCTTCCTCGTCGGTCGTGAGGAAGAAGAGTCCGAGCACCATGTCCTGGGTCGGCATGGTGACGGGACGACCGTCGGCCGGCTTCAGGATGTTGTTCGAGGACAGCATCAGGATGCGGGCCTCGGCCTGCGCCTCTGCCGAAAGCGGCAGGTGCACGGCCATCTGGTCACCGTCGAAGTCCGCGTTGAACGCGGTGCAGACGAGCGGGTGGATCTGGATGGCCTTGCCCTCGACCAGCTGCGGCTCGAAGGCCTGGATGCCGAGGCGGTGCAGCGTCGGCGCACGGTTCAGGAGAACCGGGTGCTCGGCGATGACCTCTTCCAGGACGTCGTACACGACCGTGCGGCCGCGCTCGACCATGCGCTTGGCCGACTTGATGTTCTGCGCGTGGTTCAGGTCGACCAGGCGCTTCATCACGAACGGCTTGAAGAGCTCCAGGGCCATGGCCTTGGGCAGACCGCACTGGTGCAGCTTCAGCTGCGGGCCGACGACGATCACGGAACGCGCGGAGTAGTCCACACGCTTACCGAGAAGGTTCTGACGGAATCGACCCTGCTTGCCCTTGAGCATGTCGCTCAGGGACTTCAGCGGGCGGTTACCGGGACCGGTGACCGGGCGACCACGACGACCGTTGTCGAAGAGGGCGTCCACGGCCTCCTGGAGCATGCGCTTCTCGTTGTTCACGATGATCTCGGGAGCACCGAGGTCGAGAAGCCGCTTCAGGCGGTTGTTGCGGTTGATGACGCGGCGGTACAGGTCGTTCAGGTCGGAGGTCGCGAAGCGGCCACCGTCCAGCTGCACCATCGGACGCAGGTCCGGCGGGATGACCGGCACGCAGTCGAGCACCATGCCCTTGGGGCTGTTGCTGGTCTGCAGGAACGCGGAGACGACCTTGAGGCGCTTGAGCGCACGGGTCTTCTTCTGGCCCTTGCCGGTACGGATGATCTCGCGAAGCCGCTCGGCTTCCTCATCCAGGTCGAACGACTCAAGGCGCTTCTGCAGGGCAGCGGCACCCATCGAACCGTCGAAGTACGTGCCGAAGCGGTCACGCAGCTCGCGGTAGAGCAGCTCGTCACCCTCCAGGTCCTGGACCTTGAGGTTCTTGAAGCGGTTCCAGACCTCGTCGAGACGGTCGATCTCGCGCTGCGCACGGTCGCGCAGCTGCTTCATCTCCCGCTCGGCACCTTCGCGCACCTTGCGGCGCACGTCGGCCTTGGCGCCCTCGGCCTCGAGCTCGGCCAGGTCGGTCTCGAGCTTCTTGGCGCGGGCCTCCAGGTCGGAGTCGCGACGGTTCTCGACCTGCTGACGCTCCACGGAGACGTGCGCCTCCAGGGAGGGCAGGTCACGCGTACGGCGCTCCTCGTCCACGAACGTGATCATGTACGCCGCGAAGTAGATGACCTTTTCGAGGTCCTTCGGGGCGAGATCAAGCAGGTAACCGAGGCGCGACGGGACGCCCTTGAAGTACCAGATGTGCGTGACAGGCGCGGCCAGCTCAATGTGGCCCATCCGCTCACGACGCACCTTGGCGCGAGTTACCTCGACGCCACAGCGCTCGCAGATGATGCCCTTGAAGCGGACACGCTTGTACTTACCGCAGTAGCACTCCCAGTCCCGGGTCGGACCGAAGATCTTCTCGCAGAAGAGTCCGTCCTTCTCGGGCTTGAGCGTGCGGTAGTTGATGGTCTCCGGCTTCTTGACCTCGCCGTGGGACCACTGTCGGATGTCGTCCGCGGTGGCAAGGCCGATCCGCAGCTCGTCGAAGAAGTTGACGTCGAGCACTTTGTCGTCAATCCCTCTTTCGGGGTCGAGTCTCAATCATGGTCTGAACGGGTCCGGGGAGAGCCGGCCGGATACGAGATCCGGCCGGCCAACCCGTCAGACCTCTTCGACGCTGCTCGGCTCGCGCCGGGACAGGTCGATACCGAGCTCTTCCGCCGCGCGGAAGACGTCCTCGTCGGTGTCGCGCATCTCGATGGACATGCCGTCCGAGGACAGCACCTCCACGTTGAGGCAGAGCGACTGCATTTCCTTGATGAGCACCTTGAAGGACTCGGGAATGCCGGGCTCGGGGATGTTCTCGCCCTTGACGATGGCCTCGTAGACCTTCACGCGGCCGGTCACGTCGTCGGACTTGATCGTCAGCAGCTCCTGGAGGGCGTAAGCGGCGCCATAAGCCTCGAGCGCCCACACCTCCATCTCACCGAAGCGCTGGCCACCGAACTGAGCCTTACCACCCAGCGGCTGCTGGGTGATCATGGAGTACGGACCGGTCGAGCGAGCGTGGAGCTTGTCGTCGACCAGGTGGTGCAGCTTGAGGATGTACATGTACCCGATCGAGATCGGGTCCGGGAACGGCTCGCCGGAGCGTCCGTCGAACAGTCGCGCCTTGCCGGACGGCAGGACCATGCGGTCGCCGTCGCGGTTCGGGACGGTGTGCTCGAGCAGACCGGTCAGCTCGTCCTCGCGGGCGCCGTCGAAGACCGGGGTCGCGACGTTCGTCCGCGGGGCGACCTGGTCGGCGCCGATGCGCTGCAGGCTCTGCGCCCACTCCTCGCTGAGACCGGAGACGTCCCAGCCCTGGCTGGCGAGCCAGCCGAGGTGGATCTCCAGGACCTGACCCGGGTTCATTCGGGACGGGACACCCAGCGGGTTGAGGATGATGTCGACCGGCGTGCCGTCCTCAAGGAAGGGCATGTCCTCGATCGGAAGGATCTTGGAGATGACACCCTTGTTGCCGTGCCGGCCGGCGAGCTTGTCGCCGTCCGTGATCTTGCGCTTCTGCGCCACGTAGACACGAACCAGCTGGTTCACGCCCGGCGGCAGCTCGTCGCCCTCTTCACGGTCGAAGACGCGTACGCCGATGACCTTGCCGATCTCACCGTGCGGCACCTTCAGCGAGGTGTCGCGCACCTCGCGCGCCTTCTCACCGAAGATCGCGCGGAGCAGGCGCTCCTCGGGGGTCAGCTCGGTCTCACCCTTGGGCGTGACCTTGCCGACGAGGATGTCGCCGGCGACGACCTCGGCACCGATCCGGATGATGCCGCGCTCGTCGAGGTCGGCGAGGACCTCCTCGGAGACGTTCGGGATGTCCCGGGTGATCTCCTCCGGGCCCAGCTTGGTGTCACGGGCGTCGACCTCGTGCTCCTCGATGTGGATCGAGGAGAGGACGTCGTCCTGCACGAGGCGCTGCGACAGGATGATCGCGTCCTCGTAGTTGTGACCCTCCCAGGGCATGAACGCCACGAGCAGGTTCTTGCCGAGGGCCATCTCGCCCTCTTCGGTCGCGGGACCGTCGGCCAGGACCTGGCCCTCGATCACGCGGGCGCCCTCGTCGACGACAACCTTCTGGTTGACCGAGGTGCCCTGGTTCGACCGGGAGAACTTCGCGATGCGGTACGTGGTGTACGTGCCGTCGTCGTTCGTGACCGTGACGTAGTCCGCGGAGACCTCCTGGACCACACCCGCCTTCTCGGCCTTGATCACGTCACCGGCGTCGACCGCACAGCGGTACTCCATGCCGGTGCCGACGAGGGGAGCCTCGGCGGTGATCAGCGGCACGGCCTGACGCATCATGTTCGCGCCCATGAGGGCACGGTTGGCGTCGTCGTGCTCGAGGAACGGGATCATCGCGGTCGCGACCGACACCATCTGGCGCGGCGAGACGTCCATGTAGTCGACGTCGTCGCCGGGGATGTAGTCGATCTCGCCGCCACGACGGCGGACCAGGACGCGCGACTCGGTGAAGCGCATGTCCTCACCCAGCACGGCGTTGGCCTGGGCGATCACGAAGCGGTCTTCTTCATCGGCCGTCAGGTAGTCGACGTCGTCGGTGACGACGCCCTCGACGACCTTGCGGTACGGCGTCTCGACGAAGCCGAACGCGTTGACGCGGCCGTACGAGGCGAGCGAACCGATCAGACCGATGTTCGGGCCTTCAGGCGTCTCAATGGGGCACATGCGGCCGTAGTGAGACGGGTGCACGTCACGGACCTCGAAGCCGGCCCGCTCACGGGAGAGACCACCCGGGCCAAGCGCCGACAGACGGCGCTTGTGGGTGAGACCCGACAGCGGGTTGTTCTGGTCCATGAACTGCGACAGCTGGCTGGTGCCGAAGAACTCCTTGATGGAGGCGACGACCGGCCGGATGTTGATCAGGGTCTGCGGCGTGATCGCCTCGACGTCCTGGGTCGTCATGCGCTCACGCACGACGCGCTCCATACGAGCCAGACCCGTGCGGACCTGGTTCTGGATGAGCTCGCCGACGTTGCGCAGACGACGGTTGCCGAAGTGGTCGATGTCGTCGGTCTCGACGACGATCGACGTACCGCTGTCACCAACGGTCTCGGTCTCACCGGCGTGCAGCTTCACCAGGTACTTGATCGAGGCGATGATGTCCTCGACCGTGAGGATGCCCGCGTCGAGCGGAGCGTCCGCACCCAGCTTCTTGTTGACCTTGTAGCGGCCGACCTTCGCGAGGTCGTAGCGCTTGGGGTTGAAGTAGAGGTTCTCAAGCAGCGTCTGAGCAGCCTCGCGCGTCGGCGGCTCGCCCGGACGGAGCTTGCGGTAGATGTCGAGCAGCGCGTCGTCCTGGCCCTGGGTGTGGTCCTTCTCCAGGGTGGCGCGCATGGACTCGTACTCGCCGAACTCCTCGAGGATCTGCTCGGTCGTCCAACCGAGAGCCTTGAGCAGAACGGTGACCGACTGCTTGCGCTTGCGGTCGATGCGCACACCGACCATGTCGCGCTTGTCGATCTCCATCTCCAGCCAGGCACCCCGGGACGGGATGATCTTGGCGGAGAAGATGTCCTTGTCGGACGTCTTGTCGATCGAGGAATCGAAGTAGACACCCGGCGAACGGACCAGCTGCGACACGACGACACGCTCGGTGCCGTTGATGACGAAGGTGCCCTTGTTCGTCATGAGCGGGAAATCGCCCATGAAGACCGTCTGGGACTTGATCTCGCCGGTCTCGTTGTTGGTGAACTCGGCGGTGACGAAGAGCGGGGCTGCGAACGTGAAGTCGCGCTCCTTGCACTCGTCGATGGAGTTCTTCGGAGGCTCAAAACGGTGGTCGCGGAACGTCAAGGACATCGACCCAGAGAAGTCCTCGATCGGAGAGATCTCCTCGAAGATCTCCTCCAGACCGGACTTGGTGGGGACGTCCTGTCCACTGTCGAGAGCCGCCTCGACTCGACCCTTCCACGCTTCATTCCCGAGCAGCCAGTCAAAGCTCTCGGTCTGCAGCGCAAGAAGGTTCGGAACCTCGAGGGGCTCCCTGATCTTTGCAAAGGAGATGCGCAGCGGGGCGGTGCTGGCGCCGTTGTTCGTATTCGCGGTCGAGGCAGTGCGCGAGGCGGCCAAGAGGGGGTCCTTCCGAGGGCTCGGACTCACTACGCGCGTACCGGTCCCAGGTTGGACACAGAGACAGAAATCCCCGGTCAGGGAAGTTTCGATCCACAGTGCTCAAGCATGGGCATGCCCCTGGTGACGGGCAGGAGGCAGCTAACAGGCAGCGCAAAGGGTCAGTGTAGCCACTAGGCCCACTGATGTCCAGTGCGGGTTTTTGAAGACCCTCGTTGTTCTCAACCCCTGCTGCAAGCCACGCCCTCGATGCACATCGATACTGCCCTCTTCGCCGTCGATCCATGCCTCGGATGCGGATCGATGTGACGACGCGTCCTGAGAATTGCGCGCTGCGTGCGGTTCGTCAAGGCCCCCCTGCCCCGACTTGGCTCTCAGAGGTCACCGTCACGGCTGTTCCGAGGCACAACGAAGATCACCATACTCGTCGCGGCGGGCTGCGCAAGGCAGCCGTCGGGGTGCGCCGGAGAACGCCGAAGGGCGACCACCCAGATGGGTGATCGCCCTTGGCGGACGTCGCGTGAACGACGCTCAAAAGGAGTCAGACGACTCGCGAGGTTACTTGACCTCGACCGAGGCGCCGGCAGCCTTGAGGGACTCGGCAGCCTTCTCGGCGGCCTCCTTGGCGACCTTCTCGAGGACCGGCTTCGGGGTGCCGTCGACGAGGTCCTTGGCCTCCTTCAGGCCGAGCGAGGTGAGCTCGCGCACGACCTTGATGACCTGGATCTTCTTCTCGCCGGCGCCGGTGAGGATGACGTCGAACTCGTCCTGCTCCTCGACGGCCTCGGCAACGGCGCCCGGGCCGGCCGGGGCGGCGGCGACGGCCGCGGCGGCGGTGACGTCGAACTTCTCCTCGAAGGCCTTCACGAACTCGGAGAGCTCGATGAGGGTGAGCTCCTCGAACTGAGCAAGCAGGTCTTCCTGGCTGAGCTTCGCCATGATGGGCGATCCTTCCACTATTTCGGCTGGTGCCGGGTGTACATGAAGGCGGGCGTACGTTTGGCCCGCTGCGACCGTCGCCCTAGCGGGCGGCGATCAATGCGCGAGCCGAATTACTCGGCACCGCCCTGCTCGGCCTTCTTGGCACGAAGCGCTTCCGCGGTGCGGACGAACTTCGACGGCAGAGCCTGGAAGAGCTGCGCAGTCTGCGTCTGCTTGCCCTTCAGCGCGCCGGCCAGCTTGGCGAGCAGAACCTCGCGGGACTCGAGGTCCGCGAGCTTCTTGAACTCATCGGCGGACAGCGCCTTACCGTCAAGGACACCGCCCTTGATGATGAGGTTGGGGTTGTCCTTGGCGAAGTCACGAAGACCCTTCGCCGACTCCACCGGGTCACCGGTGACGAAGGCAACTGCCGTCGGACCCGAGAACAGGTCGTCCAGCGTGTCGATCCCGGCCTCGTTGGCCGCGATCTTGGTCAGCGTGTTCTTCACCACGGCGTACTCGGAGTTCTCACCGAGGGAGCGGCGCAGCTGCTTGAGCTGGGCCACGGTGAGACCCCGGTACTCGGTCAGCACGGCGGCGTTCGAGCTGCGGAACTTGTCCGTGAGCTCGGCTACCGCGGCAGCCTTGTCGGGCGTCGGCATAGAGCGTCGGCCTCCTTCCGGGTGATGAGGACCGCTCAGAAGGGGCTGACAAAACAAAACGCCCCGGCGCAGGCGCACGGGGCGAGGGCTCGACCTGACGGAATCCCGTCCGGGAGCACTTTCCACAGCAACCTACGCGGGTCGTCCGCAGTTTCAGCGGATCCTTCGGTCACCGCACCCTCTTGCGAGCACACGGCAACGACCAGCGGTCTTTGGCTTCTGTGGAAGAGTACGCGAACGGGTTCGCGTCAGGCAAATCGGCCAAGAGCCGAGGTCAGACGCCGCTGTCGGACTCCGGCTTCCCGAGATCCTCCAGCTCCTTGAACATGTCCATCAGGTCGAAGGTCTTGCCGGCCGGCGGCGGGGTCACCTTGGCTGCCGCGCCGTACTCGGTGAACTTCTGGGACGTCTTCATCGTGCCCTCGGGGGACTTGATGTCGATGTCCATGCGGACCGGGTAGTCGTCCTCGTTGACCCAGACCTCGGTGTCGTACCCCTTGATCCCCGCCTTCTCGATGCCCTTGAGCAGCTCTTCGCGCTCACTCTTGCCGAGCATCTCGTCGAGGCCCTTGTTGGACTCCATCATTTCCTTGACGGAGAGCCGGCCCTGGTAGCGCTGGGTCTGTACGCCGTCGACCTTGGCCGGGCCGACGTGCTTCAGGTTCGGCGAGTCCAGGAGCATCGCCAGCTGCTGCGCCGGGTCCTGGTTCATGCTGTCCAGGCCGCCGGTCAGCTGCTTGGCGGCCTTCTCGTCGCCGACCTGCTCCGCGATGGCGTTCAGGTCCATCTTGGCCCACTGCTTGCCGTCCATGTCCTTGGCGGCGACGGCCCCCATGTCCATGTACATCACGTTGTCGAGCCAGAGCATCCGGACCTTCTCCGGAGCATCGGGATCGCCGTCCGTGAGCGCCGAGCCCGACATCGTCATATCCATGACCGTCGGGTCCCAGCCCATGACGCCGGACATCTTCATGTCGCTGGAGGCGCCGCCCATCGACTTGGGCGCCGTCATCGTCATCTCGACCTTGGCCGACTTGGCCTTCGCGGTCTTCTCGTACGCCGCCGTGATGACCTCGGTCACCTGCGACCGGGACTGGGTCTCCCCCGAGCCCGTCCCCTTGGCCTTGCCGTCGCTGTCGGAGCCCTGGCAGGCCACCGCGCCCGTACACAGCAGCGCGGTGGCGAGCACGGCGCCCGCCACTCTCTTACGTCCCTGATCCCCACGTATGGAAACAGCAGTCATGACCCCACCCCTAGGAACACATGATCGACACAATTCGGTCCGGCGAGAATACCCGACCGGCGAGATCAAGCCTGCGGCTGCTGGTTCATGAGGTCCTTGAAGCTCATGGTGTCCGAGGCCGGGGGCTTCTCCACGGACACCGGGGTGCCGTAGTCGCTGTAGTAGGCGATCTGGGAGAACTCGCCGTCGGCCATTTTGCCCTTCTCGGCCTTCTTGACCAGCAGGTCGTCGCCGTCGACCCAGATGTCGATCGTCTGCTTGCTCAGGCCCACCTGCTTGAACTGCTTCCTCAGCTCAGCCATCTGCTCGGCGTCGAGATCCGCGTTCTTGCCGGTGAAGTCCGCCGCGTCGACGGTCCCGGAGTAATGGGTCGTCTTCGTGCCGCGCACGGTCTCCTCGCCCACGCGCTTCACGTCACCCGAGGCGAGCAGCATCTTGACCGACTGGTTCGGGGTGGAGTTCTGCATCTGGTCCTTGAAGGCGTCGCCGGCGGCCCCGCTGATCTCGGCCAGCGTGGCGTAGTCGTACTCGATCCAGTGCTTGCCGCCGCCCGCCTGCGCCGCGAACTTGTCGCCCATGTTCGCGTAGAAGCCGTTCTTCAGATAGCGGTAGTCGATCTTCGACTGGCCCATCTGCTTCATCTGCTCGGCCTGGGCGCCGCCCGTGAGGGTCGCCGTCATGGTGCCGGTGATGCCGTCGGACCACTCCATGGAGCCCGTCATGTCCATCGACATCTTGCTGCCCATGACCGTCTTGCCCTCGATCTTGGCCGAGTCGGCGTTGTCGGTCTCGTTCTCGATGGTGCGCAGGGCGGCTATGGGGCTGAGGGCCACGGAGCCCTTCTTCTTGCCCTTCGCGTCACCGTCGCCGCCGGAGGAGCCACAGGCCGCGACCCCGGTCAGCGCGGCGGCCACCGCGATCGAAAGACCCGCGCGTCGCATGGTCGTGCTGTTCATGACATCCCACCCCTTGCACTCGTGTGAATCCTGCACGCTAGCGCAGTCCCCCGACAGCTCCGACGGACCCGCGCTCATACGAGGACGGGCCCCGCACCTCGAAAGGTTGCGGGGCCCGTCATCTAAAACGCGTACGCGACGCGACTGCCGTCGGATCAGACGGCGGCCGGGTCCTCCTCGGTGAGGAGGTTGCGGGTGCGGTTGCTGTCCAGCGGAATGCCGGGGCCCATCGTGGTGGCCAGCGCGGCCTTCTTGATGTAGCGACCCTTGGCGGCCGACGGCTTCAGACGGAGGATCTCCTCCAGCGCGGCGGCGTAGTTCTCCACCAGCTTGGTGTCGTCGAAGGACACCTTGCCGATGATGAAGTGCAGGTTCGAGTGCTTGTCGACGCGGAACTCGATCTTGCCGCCCTTGATGTCGTTGACAGCCTTCACGACATCGGGGGTCACGGTGCCGGTCTTCGGGTTCGGCATCAGACCACGCGGACCGAGCACGCGGCCGAGGCGGCCGACCTTGCCCATGAGGTCCGGGGTGGCGACGACGGCGTCGAAGTCCAGGCGGCCCTTCGCGACCTCGTCGATCAGCTCGTCGGCGCCGACGATGTCGGCCCCAGCGGCTTCCGCGGCCGCAGCACGGTCACCGGTCGCGAAGACCAGGACCCGGGCGGTCTTGCCGGTGCCGTGCGGGAGGTTCACGGTGCCACGGACCATCTGGTCGGCCTTGCGCGGGTCGACACCCAGGCGGAAGGCGACCTCGACGGTGCCGTCGAACTTGGTCGAGGAGGTCTCCTTGGCGAGACGGACGGCCTCGAGCGGGGCGTAGAGCTTGTCCCGGTCGATCTTCGCGTCCGCAGCGCGGAGAGTCTTGCTGCGCTTCACTTCTGCTCCTGTGGTTTCAGGTGTGGAGTCGTGGTGCGGACCAGCGCTTGGCCCTACCACTGAGAAAGGTCAGACGGGGAAAGCTCTTAGCCCTCGACCGTGATGCCCATGGAACGGGCGGTGCCGGCGATGATCTTCGACGCGGCGTCCAGGTCGTTGGCGTTGAGGTCTTCCATCTTGGTGGTGGCGATCTCGCGGACCTGCGCCTCGGTGATCTTGGCGACCTTGGTCTTGTGCGGCTCGCCGGAGCCCTTCTCGACACCCGCGGCCTTGAGGATCATCTTGGCGGCCGGCGGAGTCTTGGTCACGAAGGTGAAGGAGCGGTCTTCGTAGACCGTGATCTCCACCGGGATGACCCAGCCACGCTGCGACTCGGTCGCGGCGTTGTAGGCCTTGCAGAACTCCATGATGTTGACGCCGTGCTGGCCCAGCGCGGGGCCGACCGGCGGGGCCGGGTTGGCTGCGCCGGCCTGGATCTGGAGCTTGATAAGCCCCGTGACCTTCTTCTTCTTGGGAGGCATTGCTCTCTCCGGGTCCTAGTGAGAGTTTCCAGCCACCATCCAGTCATCCGGATGGTGGCATACCGCACCACGATAACGGGTATAGTCGCGCGGCCAAAAACCGAGCAGGTCAGACAGGCTTTGAGAGCCCGTCTGACCTGGTCGGAGGCGTATGTTCCAGAGGAGGCTAGTTCTTCTGGATCTGGTCGAAGCTGAGCTCGACCGGGGTCTCGCGGCCGAAGATCTCGACGAGGCCCTTGACCTTCTTCGAGTCGGCGTTGATCTCGTTGATCGTCGCCTGCAGCGTCGCGAACGGACCGTCGGTGACGGTGACCGAGTCGCCGACCTCGAAGTCCAGCACCTGGACCTCGACCTTGCGGGACGGAGCTGGCTTGCCCTCGGCCTCGGCGGCCTCGCGGGCTGCCTTCTCCTCGGCCTCGGGGGCGAGCATCTTGACGATCTCGTCCAGGGTCAGCGGGTACGGGTCGTAGGCGTTGCCCACGAAGCCGGTCACGCCGGGAGTGTTGCGGACGACGCCCCAGGACTCGTTCGTCAGGTCCATGCGCACCAGGACGTATCCGGGGAGCTTGTTCTGACGGACGGTCTTGCGCTCGCCGTTCTTGATCTGCGCGACCTCTTCCTGCGGCACCTCGGCCTGGAAGATGAAGTCCTCGACGTTCAGCGAGACGGCACGCTGCTCGAGGTTGGTCTTCACGCGGTTCTCGTAACCGGCGTACGTGTGGATGACGTACCACTCGCCGGGGAGGGTGCGGAGCTCCTCGCGCAGGGCCACGATCGGGTCGACCGGCTCGGCCTCCTCCTCGTCCTCCGCGGACTCGGCGGCCTCTTCGGACTCGGCGGCGGCTTCGGACTCGTCCTCGGCTACGGCCTCGTCGTCCTCGTCGGACTCGGCGGCGGCTTCGTCGCCGGCCTCGGCGTCATCGGCCGACTCGGCGTCGCTCTCGACGTGCAGAGCCGACTCTTCGGCGGGTGCGCCCGCGGCGGCGTCAGCAGCCTCGGCCTGGTCCGGGTCCTCGGCGTCCGCCGCCTCGACGATGTCGAGCTGGTCCTCCACGGACTCCTCGGAATCCATGCGCGGCTCAACGGCGTCGTTCAGGTTCGGGTCAGACACGGTGGCTGCTTCTTCCTGGATACAGAGGGGTGGAACGCGCGAAACGGGCGCCGGGAACGGCGCCCTTCGCTCTCGACTCAGCCATCGGCTCAGCCGAAGACGTACTTGACGGCCTGGTTGAACCCATAGTCAATCACGGTCACAAGGCCGATCATGATGACGACGAAGACAATCACCACGGTCGTGTACGTCGTGAGCTGACTGCGAGTCGGCCAGACGACCTTGCGGAGTTCCGCGACGATCTGGCGGTAGAAGAGCGCGAGACGGCCGAAGGGGCCCTTCTTGCCGCGCTTGCCGCCCTTACGGGCCTTCTTCTTGGACTCCGGCGCCTCGTCCTGGGCATCAGGCATGTCGATGGAGCCCACGGCGTCCGTCACTCGTCCTCACCTGATTCCGGGTCGTGGCCGTGCCGCGCCCGGTATGAGCCGCACGGCGGTGCAATGCAGTACGTACATGCGCACACATCCGAGAGGAGTGTGTAGCAGGGCCGGAGGGACTTGAACCCCCAACCGCTGGTTTTGGAGACCAGTGCTCTACCAATTGAGCTACGACCCTTTGATTTCCCCCAACCTACCGCATCCGCCCGGGTGCACAGAGTGCGGTGAGAGGGTGCGGCCGGTGAGGGCCAACGAGCAGTGAGTGTACGTGCTCTGCGGCCCTCCGTCGAACAGAATCAGTTCCGGTGGTCCCGAAACAAACACCGAAACCCGTGTGCCGGGGGTGTTTCGGGTCTGGAACGATGGGGCGATGAGCGCTTCCACTTCTCCCACCGAGCGCCGGGTCTCCGCCCGCATCGGCGCGATCTCCGAGTCCGCGACCCTCGCCGTCGACGCCAAGGCGAAGGCCCTCAAGGCCGCCGGGCGGCCGGTGATCGGTTTCGGCGCGGGTGAGCCCGACTTCCCGACGCCCGACTACATCGTCGAAGCCGCCATCGAAGCCTGCAAGAACCCGAAGTACCACCGCTACACCCCGGCCGGCGGCCTCCCCGAGCTCAAGGCCGCGATCGCCGCGAAGACGCTGCGCGACTCGGGCTACGAGGTCGACGCCTCGCAGGTCCTGGTGACCAACGGCGGCAAGCAGGCGATCTACCAGGCGTTCGCCGCGATCCTGGACCCGGGCGACGAGGTCATCGTCCCGGCTCCCTACTGGACGACGTACCCGGAGTCGATCCGTCTCGCGGGCGGCGTGCCGGTCGAGGTAGTCGCGGACGAGACCACGGGCTACCGCGTGTCGGTGGAACAGCTGGAGGCCGCTCGCACGGAGCGCACGAAGGTCGTCCTCTTCGTGTCGCCGTCGAACCCGACGGGTGCCGTCTACAGCGAGGCCGACGCCGAGGCGATCGGCCGCTGGGCCGTCGAGCACGGCCTGTGGGTGATGACGGACGAGATCTACGAACACCTCGTCTACGGAGACGCGAAGTTCACCTCGCTCCCGGCGATCCTGCCCGAACTGCGCGACAAGTGCATCGTGGTCAACGGAGTGGCCAAGACGTACGCGATGACCGGCTGGCGCGTGGGGTGGATCGTCGGCCCGAAGGACGTGGTGAAGGCCGCGACGAACCTCCAGTCGCACGCCACGTCGAACGTCTCCAACGTCGCGCAGGTCGCGGCCATCGCGGCCGTCTCCGGCGATCTGACCGCCGTCGACGCGATGCGCGAGGCCTTCGACCGGCGCCGCAGGACCATCGTGCGGATGCTGAACGAGATCGACGGCGTGCTCTGCCCCGAGCCGGAGGGCGCCTTCTACGCGTACCCCTCCGTGAAGGGCCTCATCGGCAAGGAGATCCGCGGCAAGCGCCCGCAGGACTCCGTGGAGCTCGCCGCGCTGATCCTGGAGGAGGCCGAGGTCGCGGTCGTTCCGGGCGAGGCCTTCGGGACGCCGGGTTACCTGCGTCTTTCGTACGCCCTGGGCGACGAGGACCTCGTCGAGGGCGTCTCGCGGCTCCAGAAGCTCCTGGCCGAGGCCCGCGACTGACGTCCCGGTGAGTTTTCGCGCTCCACGCGCGCGTGCGGGCCGTCTCCCCTCTCCGGGGAGGCGGCCCGCTTCTTCGTTCGGAGATGTGCACGAAGGGGAAAGTGGCTACCGGGACGCTACGTGCGTACGGCAAGATCCTGGAATGGAGCGTGTACGGGACGTAAAAGAGCTGCCGAAGGCCCATCTGCATCTGCACTTCACCGGGTCGATGCGGCCCACGACCCTGCTGGAACTCGCCGACAAGTACGGGGTGCGGCTGCCCCCGGCGCTGACCGGCGGTGAGCCTCCGCAGCTGCGGGCGACCGACGAGCGCGGGTGGTTCCGCTTCCAGCGGCTCTACGACATGGCGCGGTCCTGCCTGCGGGAGCCGGAGGACATCCAGCGCCTGGTGCGGGAGGCCGCGGAGGAGGATCTGCGGGACGGGTCGGGGTGGCTGGAGATCCAGGTCGACCCGACGTCGTACGCGCCCCGGCTCGGTGGGCTCATCCCGGCCCTGGAAATCATCCTGGACGCCGTCGAGAGCGCCTCGCGGGACACCGGCCTCGGAATGCGCGTGCTCGTCGCCGCGAACCGCATGAAGCACCCTCTGGACGCCCGCACGCTGGCCCGGCTCGCGGTGCGGTACGCCGATCGCGGCATCGTCGGCTTCGGGCTCTCCAACGACGAACGCCGGGGCTTCGCACGTGACTTCGACCGGGCCTTCGCGATCGCGCGGGACGGCGGCCTGCTCGCGGCGCCGCACGGCGGTGAGCTCAGTGGGCCCGCTTCGGTGCGGGACTGCCTGGACGACCTGCACGCGGGGCGGATCGGGCACGGGGTGCGGGCCGCCGAGGACCCGCGGCTCCTGAAGCGGCTCGCCGAGCGGGGCGTGACCTGCGAGGTGTGCCCGGCGTCGAACGTGGCGCTCGGGGTCTACGAGAAGCCCGAGGACGTGCCGCTGCGGACCTTGTACGACGCCGGCGTGCCGATGGCTCTCGGTGCCGACGACCCGCTGCTCTTCGGGTCGCGGCTCGCGGCCCAGTACGAGATCGCGCGCAAGCACCACGCCTTCGACGACGGCGACCTGGCCGAACTCGCCCGGCAGTCGGTGCGCGGCTCGGCCGCCCCCGTCGGCATACAGGAGAAGCTCCTGGCGGGGATCGAGGAGTGGCTCAGCGGCTGATGCCCGCGAGGAGGGTACGGGCCAGGGCGGCGGCGAACTCGTCGACGGGCTGCGGGGGTCGCTTGCCGACCGTGGCGTCGTAGGCGAAGGCGCGCTGGGCGCAGGCGCCCAGGAGCAGTGAGGCGGCGGCGAAGGTGTCGGCTCCCGGGGCGATCCGGCCGGCGTCGCGTTCGGTGCGGAGGTAGGCGTCGAGGGCCTCGATGGGCACGTGCGGGCCCGTGCCCATCTCCTGCATGGAGTCCTCGTGGCGGCGCTTGAGCTTGGTCTCGGCGTAGAGGGACGCGGCGATCGGGAAGCTCTGGGCGTAGAAGTGGCTGGCCAGGCGGGCGATCTCGGCGAGGTTCTCCTCCACCGGGCGCTCCCCCGGGTCCTCGGCGAGGCGGCGCAGGAGCGGGCCCAGGCGGGGCAGCCGCTCCTGGAGGACGCCCACGAACAGCTCCTCCTTGCTCGCGAAGTGCTTGTAGAGCGCCGCTTCGGAGCAGCCCGCCGCCTTGGCGATCTCCTTGGTGGTGGCACGGGCGAGCCCGATGGTGAGCATGAGGTCGTGGGCCGCGTCGAGGATGCGGGCCCGGGTGGGCTTCTGCTGCATGTGCTGTCCAACCAAGCTTGACGAATGGGTGAGTGGATACTCACCCTAGAGGTGAGTGAATACTTACCCACCTGGGGAGGGTGCGCAATGAGGCTCACGGTGTTCGGTGCGACCGGCGGTGTCGGCGGGGAGATCGTGCGACAGGCTCTCGCGGCGGGCCACGAGGTCACGGCCGTCGTGCGTGACCCCGCGCGGCTGAATGCGACGGGAGGGGGCCTTGAGGTGTTCGGGGCCGACCTGACCGACCCGGAGGCCCTACGGGCCGCGGTGACCGGCCGGGACGCGGTCCTCTCGGGGCTCGGGGTGCGCAAGAAGGCGGACGCGGGGATCGCAACCGTGCTCACGCGCTCGGTGGTGCACGCCATGGAGGCCGAGGGGGTGCGCAGGCTGGTGGTGGTGAGCGCGGCACCGGTCGGCCCTCCGGCCGAGCGCCAGCCCCCGGCCGACCGGGTCATGGGCTCGCTGGTCGGCAAGATCCTCAAGCCCGTGTACGACGATCTGCGGGCCATGGAGGCCGAGCTGGCGAGCAGCGCGACGGACTGGACGTCCGTGCGCCCGCCGAGGCTGCAGGACAAGCCGTTGACGGGCATCTACCGCAAGGTCGTCGGGGGCACACCGGTCAGCGGGCGGTTCATCGGCAGGGCAGATGTGGCGCACGCGATGCTGGCGGTGGTCGACGACCTGGCGACGGTGAAGCAGGGCGTGGGCGTCGCCTACTAGCCGTCTACTGGTCGCCTACTGACCGACCACCGGCCGACCACCGGCCGACCGCAGGTCTTCGTAGAGGCCCGCTAGAGGCCCTGGAGGCAGCGGAGGGCCACTAGAGGCTGACGCCCACCGTAACCGGCTCGTTGACCAGCGTGACCCCGAAGGCGTCCCGCACTCCGGCGACGACCTCACGGGCGAGGGCCAGCAGGTCCTCCGTGGTCGCGCCGCCGCGGTTGGTGAGGGCGAGGGTGTGCTTGGTGGAGATGCGGGCCCGGCCCTCTCCGTAGCCCTTGGTGAAGCCCGCCTTGTCGATGAGCCAGGCGGCGGAGGTCTTCACGCGGCCGTCGTCCGTGGGGAAGGCGGGGGGCGCCACGTCCGGGCCGAGACGGTCCACCACGCGCGCGTGGAAGGCGGCGAACTCGTCCTCGGTGAGGATCGGGTTGGTGAAGAAGGAGCCGGCCGACCAGCTGTCGTGGTCCTCGGGGTCGAGCACCATGCCCTTGCCCGCGCGCAGCTTCAGGACGGTCTCACGGGCGACGGCCGCCGGCACCCGGTCACCCGCGTTCACCCCGAGCGTGCGGGCCGTCTCGGGGTACTTGAGGGGGGCGCTCATTCCCTGGGCGTCCTCCAGCTCGAAGCGGACGCGCAGCACCACGAAGCGGTCGGGATCGGCCTTGAAGCGACTGTGCCGGTACGAGAAGTCGCACTCGGCGTTCGTGACGGTGACCGTCTCGTGCGTCTTCCTGTCGTACGCGACCACTTCGGTGATCGTCGACGAGACCTCCTGGCCGTACGCCCCCACGTTCTGGATCGGCGTGGCGCCCGCGGAGCCGGGAATCCCGGCGAGGCACTCGATGCCCGCGAGACCGGCCTCCACGACGCGGGCCACCGCGTCCGTCCACACCTCACCGGCCGCCAACTCGAGCTTCGTACCGTCGAGTTCGAAGCCCTTCGTGGCGATGCGCAGCGCGGTCCCGTCGAAGCCCTTGTCGCCGATGACCAGGTTCGAGCCACCGCCGATGAGCAGCAGCGGGGTCCCGGATTCGTCGGCTTCGCGGACGGCGGCGATCACCTCGGCGTCGGTCGTCGCGGTGATCAGACGGGCCGCGGGACCGCCGAGCCGGAAGGTGGTCAGCGGGGCGAGGGGAGCATCGTGAAGTTCCTGCACGTGCTCAAGGGTACGGTCCGTGGCCCCACCGCTCGGGCGGGGCCACGGACCGTACCGGGCCAGAGGCGCCGAGCCGGTTCAGACACCGGCCGGCACGCGCCCACGAAGATCAGGCGAGCTGGACCACGGCGCGGGACATGCCGAGGACCTTCTGGTCCCCGCTCTTCGCCAGCAGGTCCACCCGGACCCGGTTGTCGTCGAGCTTCTGGGCGACCTTGGCGCTGACCTCGATCAGCGCGCCCTTGTCGTCGTTCGGGACCACGACGGGCTTGGTGAAGCGCACGCCGTACTCGACGACGGCGGCCGGGTCGCCCACCCAGTCCGTCACCACGCGGATCGCCTCGGCCATGGTGAACATGCCGTGCGCGATCACGTCGGGGAGCCCGACCTCGACCGCGAACTTCTCGTTCCAGTGGATCGGGTTGAAGTCACCGGAAGCGCCCGCGTACCGCACGAGTGTGGCGCGTGTCACGGGAAAGCTCTGGGCCGTCAGCTCGGTGCCGACCTCGACGCTGTCGTACGAAATCTTGGCGGTCATCGCCTCAAGCTCCCTCTGCCGCAGGCTCCGCCGCACGCGCGACGAGCTTGGTCCAGGCGGTCACGACGTGCTCGCCGGCCTCGTCGTGGACCTCGCCGCGGATGTCCAGGATGTCGTTGCCCGCCAGCGACTTGATGGCCTCGATGGTCGAGGTGACCGTGAGCCGGTCCCCCGCCCGCACCGGGCGGGTGTACGAGAACTTCTGGTCCCCGTGCACGACGCGGCTGTAGTCGAGCCCCAGCTGCGGGTCCTCGATGACCAGGCCCGCGGCCTTGAACGAGATGGCGAACACAAAAGTCGGCGGGGCGATCACATCCGGGTGCCCGAACGCCTTGGCGGCCTCCGCGTCGGTGTACGCGGGATTGGCGTCGCCCACCGCCTCGGCGAACTCACGGATCTTCTCCCGGCCGACCTCATACGGATCGGTGGGCGGGTAGGACCGCCCTACGAAGGACTGGTCGAGCGCCATGGACTCGGCACCTCCTGCAGGTATGGGTAAACGACGCGAGGCCGCCCCCAGAATCGGGGACGGCCTCGTGTACGAGCCTGTATCTAGCGCGTTTCGCGGTGCGCAGTGTGCGCGTTGCAGCGCGGGCAGTGCTTCTTCATCTCAAGACGGTCCGGGTCGTTACGCCGGTTCTTCTTGGTGATGTAGTTCCGCTCCTTGCACTCCACGCAGGCCAGCGTGATCTTCGGGCGGACGTCTGTGGCAGCCACGTGAGTGCTCCTTGACGGACGGATGGACGGATGAACGCAAAAAAAGAGTAGCCGATCGAAGGTCCGACCCCACAATCGGCTACCAATTGAGTAGCGGTGACCGGACTTGAACCGGTGACACAGCGATTATGAGCCGCTTGCTCTACCGACTGAGCTACACCGCTGTAGATGCCGGATCCCCTCGCCCGAAGGCGAGGATCACTCGACATCAGAGCCCCAATACGGAATCGAACCGTAGACCTTCTCCTTACCATGGAGACGCTCTACCGACTGAGCTATTGGGGCGAGCGATGAAGACATTACACGGTTGGTCGCCGATCGCCCAAATCCGTTTCGCCGGGGCTGTCCGGGGGCATGTCGGCAGGCGTCCCGGCCGCCTCAGCACGTCACTTCGGTGCCTCGCGCCACACCGGTTCGGCCCCTCCCGCCACTCCTGTTCGGAGCCCCGCGCCACGCCGACACGGAGCCCCGCACCACGCCGGTACGACTATTTGGCTCCTCCTCGAAGAGGGCCGGTCGTCGCCCTAGGCTCGACCCACGCTGCGTGATCTTGGACGTTCCGGTCCCGGACCCCCGGTGCCGGACCCCGCCACGCCCCGCAGCCGCCCCCGAACCTCAGGAGCGCGATGCCCGACAGTCAGCCGCAGCCCCACTCCTCCGGCTCCTCCGGCTCTTCCGGTTCCTCAGGTGATGACGCCGACGCCACCGCGCTGCTCCTGTGCGGCGCCCGGCTGACCGACGGCAGGACCGTGGACGTGCGGCTCGGCTCCGGGCGCATCGAAGCGGTCGGCACGGCGGGCAGCCTGACCGCGACCGCCGCGCGCGTGGACCTCGGCGGCTATCTCCTGCTGCCGGCCGCTGCCGAACCCCACGCGCACAGCGACACGGCACTGTCCGCGGACGCGGAGGGCCCGGTCTCGTACGAACTCGCCGACGTCCAGCGGCGGACCACCGAAGCCGCCCTGCTGCAGCTCGGGCACGGCGCGACGGCGCTGCGCTCGCACGTGCGGATCGGCGACGTCCCGGGGCTCACGTCGATGGAGGCGGTGCTGCAGGCGCGCCGTTCGCTGCGCGGCCTGGTCGACCTGACGACCGTGGCCGTGCCGCGCCTGCTGACCGGGGTGGCCGGCGCCGACGGGCTCGCGATGCTGCGGGACGCGGTGAAGATGGGCGCCTCCGTAGTGGGCGGTTGCCCCGATCTGGACCCCGATCCGACCGGGTACGTGGAGGCGGTGCTCGAAGTCGCCGCCGAGCACGGCTGCCCCGTCGATCTGCACACGGACGGCAGCGATCCGGCGCGGCTCGGGCGGCTCGCCGCGATGGCGGGCGGGCTGCGCCCCGGGGTGACGATCGGGCCGTGCGGGGGGCTCGGGCGGCTGCCGTCGGACGTGGCCGCGCGGACCGCGGAACAGCTGGCGGCGGCCGGCGTGACGGTGGTGTGCCTGCCGCAGGGCGGCTGCGGGAGCGTGGAGCGGCGGGGCGCCGTGGCTCCGGTCCGGCTGCTGCGGGCGGCCGGGGTGCGGGTGGCCGCGGGCAGCGGGGCCATGCGGGACGTGTCGAACCCCGTGGGGCGCGGGGATCCGCTGGAGGCGGCCTACCTGCTGGCCTCGCGGTGCGGGCTGCGCCCCGAGGACGCGTACGGCGCGGTGAGCGGGGCGGCGCGGGCGGCCATGGGGCTCCCCCAGGTGCGGGTGGAGGCGGGCTTCCCCGCCGAGCTGCTCGCGGTGCGCGGCGACCACCTCGCGGGGGCGCTCTCGCTCGCGTACAGCCGCATCGTGGTGCACCGGGGGCGCGTGGTGGCACGGACGAGCGCGGTGCGGGAGTACTGCGACTCGGCTGCCGCCGTGGCGCTCGACCTGCCGCGGCAGGGCCGCTCGAAGGGGGACGGCCCGGGGCGGCCGAAGGGCGCGGAACCGTCGTGAGGGCGAGGCGGTCGGAGGCGCGGAACCCTCGTGGGAGCGGGGCGGCCGAAGGGCACGGGATTCACGTGAGGCGGGTGACGCTTCCTGACGTGTCTCCCGCGTGCGCGGGGCGATCTTGCGGGGGCTGCCGTACGGTCGGAGACATGCGCATTGTCATCGCTGGAGGTCATGGTCAGATCGCGCTGCGGCTCGAGCGGTTGCTCGCCGCGCGGGGTGACGAGGTCGTCGGGCTCGTCCGCAGAAGCGGGCAGGAAGGCGACCTGCGGGCCGCCGGTGCCGAAGCGGCCCTGTGCGACCTGGAGTCGGCGTCCGTCGAGGAGGTCGCCAAGGTCCTGGAAGGCGCCGACGCGGCGGTCTTCGCCGCCGGCGCGGGGCCGGGCAGCGGGGCCGACCGCAAGACAACCGTGGACCGCGACGCCGCCGTGCTCTTCGCGGACGCCGCGGAGCGCGCCGGAGTGCGGCGTCACGTGGTCGTGTCGTCCATGGGCGCGGACCCCGCGCACCAGGGCGACGAGATCTTCGACGCCTATCTGCGGGCCAAGGGCGAGGCCGACGCCTCCGTACGCGGCCGCAAGGCCCTGGACTGGACGATCCTGCGCCCCGGCATGCTGACGGACGACGCGGGCACCGGCCTCGTGCGCCTGGAGGCCTCCACGGGGCGCGGGCCGATCCCGCGTGACGACGTGGCCGCGGTGCTCGCGGAGCTCGTCGACTCGTCGGCGACGGCAGGTCTGACCCTTGAGCTGGTCAGCGGGTCCACGCCGGTGTCCGTGGCGGTCAAGTCCGTTGCGGGGAACTGACGTCCGCTCCGGCACGGGGAACTGACGTCCGTACGGCGAAGTCGGTCTTCTGAGGGATGTCCCACGGGCGGGGCGGTGCTTGGCTGGAGAGTGCCGCCTACGTGAGGAACGCCATGCCCGCTTCCGATGTGCCCGCCGCGCAGGAAGCTCTCCTGCGGCGGATGTACGCCGTCTTCAGTACCGAAGAGCGCGACGCGTTCATCCCCCGCTCCCTGGCACCCGACGTGGACTGGCCGAATCTCCTGGACAACACCCGCGCCCGCGGCATCCCTGCGGTCCGTGCCTACTGGGCACGGCAGTTCGCGGTGATGCACCCCCTGGTGCACCTGGAGCGGCTGCGGCTCGACGACGACGGGCGGCGGGTCGTGGCGACCGTGCGGCCCGGGCTGCGGGACGAGACGGGCGACCACTGGGCGCCGACGACGGTCGAGCACGTCTACACGTTCCGTGACGACGGCCTGGTGAGCCGGATGGACGTACGGCAGCCGTGACCGCTCCCAGGGCCCTCACGGCGCCCTGAAGGGCCCTGAGAGCGCCTCAGAACAGCGGGAGCTGGCCGGGGAAGTCCGGGACCGTGTAGCCGTCCAGAGCGGGCTGTGCGGCGCCCAGCATGGCCTGCCTGCGCGAACCCGGGCAGGAGACGAGGTCACCGCTGGCGCGCTGGCCCGGCGGATCGTGGCGGGCGAACCGACCCCCGACGACGGCGATTTCACGGCGGCACTCGGGGCAGTTCCTGCGGCGCGACGAGGTGGACGGGAGGGAGGGCATGGACGACGTGGACGACATGGACGACATGGACGACATGGCCTCAGCGTACGAAAAGACCCCCTCCGACTTGCGTTTCCGCAAGACCGGAGAGGGTCTCCTTCGTGTGGCGGCGCCAGGATTCGAACCTGGGAAGGCTGAGCCGGCAGATTTACAGTCTGCTCCCTTTGGCCGCTCGGGCACACCGCCTGGGTCGCTGCCTGGAATCGTTCGCTTGGCGCGGCGCTCCGTGGCAACGACGTAAACGATACCTGATGCACAGGGGTGCTTCGCCACCCGATTGATCAGTACCCGGCGCGGGGGCGGTGGCTAGGCTTTGCGGATGCGGCCAGGGACCGAAGGCCGTGCACCAGCTGAGTACGCAGACCCCGATACAAGGAGCCACAGGACATGGCCGACTCCAGTTTCGACATCGTCTCGAAGGTCGAGCGGCAGGAGGTCGACAACGCCCTCAACCAGGCCGCCAAGGAGATCTCGCAGCGCTACGACTTCAAGGGCACGGGTGCATCGATCGCCTGGTCCGGCGAGAAGATCCTGATGGAGGCGAACGGCGAGGAGCGGGTCAAGGCGATCCTCGACATCTTCCAGTCCAAGCTGATCAAGCGCGGCATCTCCCTGAAGTCGCTGGACGCGGGCGAGCCGCAGTTGTCCGGCAAGGAGTACAAGATCTTCGCCTCGATCGAAGAGGGCATCTCCCAGGAGAACGCGAAGAAGGTTGCCAAGATCATCCGCGATGAGGGCCCCAAGGGCGTCAAGGCGCAGGTCCAGGGCGACGAGCTGCGGGTCAGCTCGAAGAGCCGCGACGACCTGCAGGCCGTACAGGCGCTGATCAAGGGGCAGGACTTCGATTTCGACGTGCAGTTCGCGAACTACCGGTAGTCCGGTTCGCGGCGTACGAAGCGGAGGGCGGGCACCCGGTTCGGGTGCCCGCCCTTGCTGCTGGCCGCAGATCGGGGGATGGCGCCTCAGCGGGCGCGCATGGCCTCAGCGGCGCGAGTGGCCGAAGAGGATGCGGTAGGCGACCAGCAGGACGAGTGAGCCGCCGATGGCGGCGGCCCAGGTCGCGCCGTCGTAGATGTCGGTGGCTATCGGGCGGTCGAAGTAGCGGGCGGAGAGCCAGCCGCCGATGAAGGCGCCTGCGATGCCGATGACGGTCGTGCCGATGAAACCGCCCGGGTCGCGGCCGGGCAGCAGGACCTTGGCCACGACACCGGCGAGCAGCCCAAGAACGATCCAGCTGATGATGCCCATGCGGTGAACCTGCCCCTCTGTCGTGCTGTTGTCCTGAAGGACGTCACCAAGGAGGGGCGCGGTTGCGGTGATCGGCCAGGTGCGGCGTATGCCACAGCCTCGGCCGGGGCTCCGGGGCGTGTGTTCGGGGGCGTGCGGTCGGGCGCGTGTGCTCGCGTCAGCGCTGTGCGAACGGCTGGTCCGTGCGCACGATTTCGCGGCCGAGCGGCATCAACGACACCGGGATCAGCTTGAAGTTGGCGATGCCCAGCGGGATGCCGATGATCGTGACGCACAGGAGGAAGCCCGTGACGATGTGGCCGAGCGCGAGCCACCAGCCCGCGAGGATCAGCCACAGGACGTTCACGATGCAGGACGGCGCGCCCGCGTCGCGGCGCTCAACTGTCGTGTAGCCGAAGGGCCACAGGGCATAGCGGCCGATCCGGAAGCTGGCGAACCCGAACGGGATGCCGATGATCGTGATGCACAGGATCACCCCGGCCAGGAGATAGCCGAGGAACATCCAGAAGCCGCACAGGACGAGCCATATGACGTTCAGGATTGTCTTCACTGGTGGCGACCTGCCATCTGCTCGAGCCGGGCAATGCGCTCCGCCATCGGCGGATGCGTGGAAAACATCTTGGACATGCCCTGCCCCGGACGGAAAGGGTTCGCAATCATCATGTGACTCGCCGTCTCGATGCGTGGCTCGGGCGGCAGCGGAAGCTGCTTGGTGCCCGCGTCGAGCTTACGCAGGGCGCTGGCGAGGGCCAGGGGGTCCCCCGTCAGCTGCGCGCCGGACGCGTCGGCCTCGTACTCCCTGGAGCGGCTGATCGCGAGTTGGATCACGGAGGCGGCCAGCGGGCCCAGGAGCATGATCAGGAGCATGCCGAAGATGCCGGGGCCTTCGTTGTCGTTCGATCTGCCGATCGGGATCAGCCAGGCGAAGTTGACCAGGAACATGATCACCGAGGCGAGTGCGCCGGCGACCGACGAGATCAGGATGTCGCGGTTGTAGACGTGACTGAGCTCGTGGCCGATGACGCCGCGCAGCTCGCGCTCGTCCAGGAGCCGCAGGATGCCGTCGGTGCAGCACACCGCCGCGTTGCGCGGATTGCGGCCCGTCGCGAACGCGTTCGGCGCCTCGGTGGGCGAGATGTAGAGACGGGGCATGGGCTGGCGGGCCTGGGTGGAGAGCTCGCGGACCATGCGGTACAGCTCGGGGGCCTCGAATTCGCTCACCGGGCGCGCGCGCATGGCGCGCAGGGCGAGCTTGTCGCTGTTCCAGTACGCGTACGCATTGGTGCCGAGCGCCACGAAGAGCGCGACGATCAGGCCCGTACGTCCGAAGAAACTGCCGATGACGAGGATGAGAGCGGACAGTCCCCCGAGGAGTACGGCGGTCTTCAGCCCGTTGTGCCGGCGGTGCACGGTACGCCCTCCTGTGGTGCGTGGGGGAACCCTCTGTCTGCTGGTGCTTCCACTCTTCAGTGGACCCTCCCGTACTGGTCAACGCCAGGCGGGGAGCACTAGTTCCCTTGTGCGCGCAGGAGCGGCGCCGGTGCGATGTGGGCCGCTCGGGTGATGCCCGAGCGGCCCTGCGGGGACGAGGCCCGTCAGAACAGGGCGGTGTCGGAGAACCTCAGGACGAGTTGCGGCGCTCCGGAGAGCGCGATGCCGAGGACCGCGGTCAGGGCGATGGCCGCCGTGAGGGGGGCCGGGACGCGGTGCTTGACCGGTTCGCCCTCGGGGGCGCGGAACAGCAGCGCGGTCCACTGGAGGTAGTAGAAGAGGGCGATCACGACGTTCACGGCCATCACCACGGCGAGCCAGCCCAGGCCCGCGTCGACCGCCGCCGAGAAGACGGTGACCTTCGCGAAGAGGCCGATGATGCCCGGCGGCAGGCCCGCGAGGCAGAGCAGGAAGAAGCCGAGCACCAGGGCCGCGAGGGGGCTCCTGGCGTACAGGCCGCGGTAGTCGCTGACGCGGTTCAGGCGCTGGGTGCGGCCGACGAGGGCGGCGACGGCGAAGGCTCCGAGGTTCACGGCCGCGTACATCAGGGCGTACGCGACGGTGGAGCCGATGGCCTTCTCCGCTTCCGCGGCGTTGTCGGCGTATCCGGCCGCCGCGATCGGCACCAGGAGGTATCCCGCCTGGCCGACCGAGGACCAGGCGAGCAGGCGTACCGCGCTGTACGCGCGCGTGGCCTGCTGACGCAGTGCCGCCACGTTGCCCGCGGTCATGGTGAGGGCGGCGAGCACGGCAAGGGCCGGGCCCCACACGTCCGCGTACGAGGGGAAGGCGACGACGGTGACGAGGATCAGGCCGGTGAAGCCGACCGCCTTGCCGACGACGGAGAGGTACGCGGCGACCGGCAGCGGCGCACCCACGTAGGTGTCGGGCACCCAGAAGTGGAAGGGCACGGCGGCCACCTTGAAGGCGAAGCCGACGAGAGTGAGGGCTACGCCGGTCTGGGCGAGCGTGTCCAGCTGCCCGTCGACGTGCCGGAGCTCGGCGGCGATCTCCGTGAGGTGCAGGGTGCCGGTCGCGGCGTACACGAAGCTGACGCCCATCAGCGTCACGGCGGTGGCGGTGACGGAGGAGAGGAAGAACTTCAGGGCCGCTTCGGAGGACCGCTTGTCGCCGTGGCGCAGGCCGACGAGCGCGAAGGCGGGCAGTGAGGCGACTTCGAGGGCGACGATCAGGGTCGCCAGGTCGCGCGAGGCGGGCAGCAGCGCGGCGCCCGCGGCGGAGGAGAGCAGCAGGAACCAGAACTCCCCTTCGGGGAGTTCCTTCTCCGTGCCGTTCGCGTCCTTGAGCGCGGTCATCGAGAGCAGCGCGGCCAGCAGGGCGCCGCCGATGACGAGCAGTTGGATGACGAGCGTAAAGCGGTCGGCGGTGTAGCTGCAGGACTCCGCGCCGCCGGTCAGGCAGAACGTCGACCGGTCGTCGTCTCGGATCGGCAGCAGGGAGAGCCCGGCGGCGGCGAGCCCGGCCACGGAGATCCAGCCGAGCAGCGCCTTCTTGTTGTCGCCCACGAAGAGGTCGGCGACGAGCACGAGGAGACCGACGACCGCCGCGATGGTGGGCGGAGCGATCGCGAGCCAGTCGACGGACTGGACGACGCCGGCGGCGCTTTCGGCGGCCACGGTCACGACTTGCCTCCTGAGAGGAGCTGCTGCACGGCCGGGTCGGTGAGGCCGAGCAGAGCGGCGGGCCAGAGTCCGGCGAGGACGGTGAGGGCGACGAGCGGGGTCCAGGCGGCGAACTCGTAGCCCTGGACGTCGGCGAGCGCCGGGGTTTCGGTCGCGGCGGCGCCCTGGGGCCCCTGAGCCACCGGCCCCATGCAGACGCGGCGTACGACGATGAGCATGTACGCGGCGGTGAGCAGGGTGCCGAAGGCGGCGATCGCCATGAAGGTGAGGAAGGCGGGGCGGCTGAGGTCGTCGGCGGGCTTGAACGCGCCGAACAGGGCGAGCATTTCGCCCCAGAACCCGGCCAGGCCCGGCAGGCCGAGCGAGGCGACGGCGCCGAAGGCGAGGAGGCCGCCGAGGCGGGGGGCCTTGCCGTAGAGCGCGGCGCCCGATTCCTGGGCGAGGGTGTCGAGGTCGCTGGTGCCGGTGCGGTCCTTGAGCGCGCCGACGAGGAAGAACAGCAGGCCGGTGATGAGGCCGTGCGCGATGTTGGCGAACAGCGCGCCGTTCACGCCGGTCGGGCTCATCGTCGAGATGCCGAGCAGCACGAAGCCCATGTGGCCCACGGACGAGTACGCGATGAGGCGCTTGAGGTCGCCCTTCGCGCCCGGCTTGGCGAGGGCGAGGCAGGCGAGCGAACCGTAGATGATCCCGACGACCGCGAAGGCCGCGAGGTACGGCGCGAAGGTCCGCATCCCGTCCGGCGTGATCGGCAGCAGGATCCGGACGAATCCGTACGTGCCCATCTTCAGCAGCACGCCGGCCAGCAGGACCGAACCGACGGTGGGCGCGGCGGTGTGGGCGTCCGGCAGCCAGCTGTGCAGCGGCCACATCGGCGTCTTGACCGCGAGCCCGATCCCGATCGCCAGAACGGCGATGACCTGCACGGATGTGGTCAGGCCCCGGCCGTTGTCAGTGGCGAGTGCCACCATGTCGAATGTGCCGGACTTGAGGCCGATGAGGAGGAGACCGAGCAGCATCACGACGGAGCCGAGCAGCGTGTAGAGGATGAACTTCCAGGCGGCCTGCGTGCGTTGGGCGCCGCCCCAGCGCGCGATGAGGAAGTACATCGGGATGAGGACCATCTCGAACGCCAGGAAGAACAGCAGCAGATCGAGGACGGCGAAGGTCGCGAGGGTGCCGGACTCGAGCACGAGGATCAGCGCGACGAATGCCTTGGGAGACGGGCCCGCAGGCATTTTGAAGTAGGAGTACAGCGCGCAGAGGAAGGTCAGCAGCGCGGTCAGGACCAGGAGGGGGAGCGAGATGCCGTCGATGCCGAGGTGGATGCGCACGTCGAGTGCGGGGATCCAGCTGATATCGGTCGTGGCCTGCATCTTTGACGGGTGGTCATGGTCGAAGCCGAGCGCCAGGGCGATCGCGGCGATGAGGATGACGCCGGTGACGATCACGCCGTGGCGCAGTACCGCCTGGTCGGGCGACTTCCCCTTCAGTCCGGGCGGGGCCGGGAGCAGGGCGGCCACGGCGCCGATGAGCGGGCCGACCACGATCAACGCCAGAAGAAGCTGCATCACGGATTCACTGATATCGATCACGGCTGCTCACGCTCCGGCGGTGGCGACGAGGACGGCGGCGACAGCCAGGACGACGGTGCCTGCGAGCAGCGCGCTCAGGTAGGTCTGCACATTGCCGGTCTGCGCGCGGCGGACGGCCGCGCCGAGCCAGCGGGGTGCGGTGCCCGCGCCGCGTACGTACGTCTCGACGACCTCGCGGTCCAGGAACCGGACGAGGCTCGCGGCGGCCTGGACGACGCGCACGAACAGGGCGGCGTAGACGGCGTCGAGGTGAAAGCCGACGGCGGCGTGCCGGTGCAGCGGGCCGAGCAGGAGGCGGCCGGGGTCGGCCGGGTCGTGGGCGGCGGCCACGTCTCCGTAGGCGGGTTCGTGCGAGGCGATGGCCTCGGCTTCGACCAGGCCTCCGTCGGCTCCCGAGTCGACGGCGACCGCGCCCATGGGGTGGCGGACGGCGAGCGCCGTGGTGTGGCGCCATGCCCCGTACGTGACGAGCCCGCCGACCAGGGCGAGTCCCGTGCCCAGGACGGAGGTGGTGAGGGTCGGGGTGAGCGAGTGGCCGTCGAACCAGTCCGGCAGGGCGCCGACGGTGAGGCCGAAGGCGAGTGACGGGACGGCGAGCACCCACAGCACGGCGGTCATCGTGACGGGCTGGCGGCCGTGGTCGGGGGCATCGGGGCCCCGGCCGTTGAAGGCGAGCAGCCACAGACGCGTCGCGTAGGCGGCGGTGAGGAGGGCGGTCAGGAGGCCGGCGACCAGGACGATCCAGCCCGCCGCGGTGGGGGCGGTCTCGGAGTGTCCGGTGGCGGCGTGCTCGGCGGCGCCCAGGACGGCTTCCTTGGAGAAGAAGCCGCTGAACGGCGGGATCGCGGCGAGCGCGAGGAGCGCCACGGTCATCGTCCAGAAGGCGTCGGGGACCCGGTCGCGCAGGCCCTTCATGCGGGACATCGCGGCGAGGGAGTTGGTGCCGGCGGCGTGGATGATCACGCCCGCGCCGAGGAAGAGCAGCGCCTTGAAGGCGCCGTGCGAGAGGAGGTGGAAGACGGCGGCGCCGCGGTCACCGACGGCGAGTGCGCCGGTCAGATAGCCGAGCTGGCCGATCGTCGAGTAGGCGAGGACGCGCTTGATGTCGTCCTGGGCGAGCGCCGCGAGGGCCGATCCGGCCATCGTGACGGCGGCCATGACGGCGAGGACGACCAGGGCTGCCGCCGATGCGGCGAAGACGGGGAGGAGCCGGGCCACGAAATAGACACCGGCGGCGACCATCGTCGCAGCGTGGATGAGCGCGGAGACGGGCGTGGGGCCCGCCATCGCGTCGGGCAGCCAGGTGTGCAGCGGGAACTGCGCGGACTTGCCCGCCACACCGGCCAGGAGCAGCAGGGCGATCAGCGTCGGGTGGTCCAGGCCGCCGTCCGCGACCTTCGCGAGGATCGTCGTGATGCGGAACGACCCGGCGTCGACGGCGAGCGCGAACAGACCGATCAGGAAGGGGACGTCGCCGAGCTTGGTGACCAGGAAGGCCTTGAGGGAGGCGGCGCGGGCTTCGGGCGTCTCCCAGTAGTGACCGACGAGGAAGTACGAGCAGATGCCCATGATCTCCCAGCCGACCAGGAGCACCATCAGGTCGCCGGAGTAGACGACGAGCAGCATCGCGGAGGTGAAGCGGGAGACGAGAGCGGCGTACGAGGGGTAGCGCGGGTCGTCGCGCAGGTAGCCCGTCGAGTAGATCTGCACACAGGAGGCGACGACGCCGACCAGGACGGCGACCAGGGCGGCGAAGCCGTCGATGTGCAGGGCGAGTTCGATGGGGACCGAGCCGGTCGGGGTGAGCTCGGTGGCGGAGTCGATGTCGGCGCCGCCGCCGTGGCGGGCCGCGACCAGGACGGCGATGACCAGCGCCGCCAGGGTGGGCAGCACGGCGAGGGGGCGTACGAGACCCGGGGCGGTGCGGCCGAGCAGCAGGCCGGCGACCGCGCCGAGGAACGGCAGGAGGGGGACGAGTACGGCGAGGGTGGTCGTGGTCACGCGGTGGCCTCAGCCTTCTGTGCCGGGGCGGGCTCTTCGCCGGCTGTGTCCTCGGCGGCCTCGGCGGCCTCGGTGTCGTCGTCGGGGCCCTCGGCGGTGTCGCGGAGTTCGTCGACGGCGGAGGAGCCGCGGTTGCGGTAGACCGCCAGGACGATCGCGAGGCCGATGCCGATCTCCGCCGCGGCGATGGCGATGGTGAAGAGGGTCAGGGCCTGGCCGGAGTGGAGGGCGTCGCGGAGCCAGACGTCGAAGGCGACCAGGTTGAGGTTGACGGCGTTGAGCATCAGCTCGACGGACATCAGGACCAGGATCGCGTTGCGGCGGGCGAGCACTCCGTACAGGCCTACGCAGAAGAGGAGGACGGCCAGGACGGCGGGATAGGCGAGGTGCATCAGCGCTGCTCCTTGTCGCTGGGGGCGTCGCTGCGGGCACCGGTCGTTCGGGGGTCGCCGGGGGCGTCGTTCAGGCGGGTCATGCGGGCGTTCCTGCGGGAGAGGACGATCGCGCCGACCAGGGCGGCGAGGAGCAGGACCGAGAGGGCCTCGAAGGGCAGCACCCAGTGCTTGAAGAGGAACTCGCCGGTCACGGCGGTGGAGCCCTGGGCCTCGTCGGCGGCGCGGTCGAGGTCGATCCATTCGGTGCGGAACGCGTCGACGACCACCCAGACCAGGGAGGCCGCGGCGAGGACGGCCACCGCGAGCGCCACGGGGCGGTTGCCCGAATCGGCGTCCGGGGAGCGGCCGATGGGAGCGCGGGTGAGCATCAGACCGAAGAGGAGGAGTACGACGACGGAGCCGACATAGATCAGGACCTGCACCCAGGCGATGAACTCGGCGGTGAGCAGGAGGTACTCGACGGCCAGGCCGCCGAGCGTCGCCACCAGCCACAGGGCGGCGTGCACCAGCTGCTTGGTGGTGACGGTGACGATCGCCGAGCCGAGGGTGACGAGGCCGACCAGCAGGAAGGCGATCTCCACGCCGGTCGGGGAGAGGAAGCCCTGGGGGGCGTCGGCCGCCAGAGGGGCGTTGGCCGCCAGGGGGGCGTGGGCTGCGAGGAGGTTCACGCGGATCCCTCCGGTCCGGCGGCTTCGGCTTCCTGGGCTTCGGCTTCCTGGGCCGCGGCCAGCTTCTCCGCCGCCTTGCGGGCGGTGGCGATCTCCTTGGGGTCCTCGGCCGCGGGGTCCAGGGCCGGCGGGGCGGGAACCGTCCACATCCAGTCGCGGAGCTTGTCGCGCTCGTGGGTGAGTTCGTGGATGTCGGTCTCGGCGTACTCGAACTCCGGGGACCAGAACAGCGCGTCGAAGGGGCAGACCTCGATGCAGATGCCGCAGTACATGCAGAGGGAGAAGTCGATGGCGAAGCGGTCGAGGACGTTGCGGCTGCGCTCGCGGCCGCCCTCGACGGCCGCCGGGACCGTCTCCTTGTGGGAGTCGATGTAGATGCACCAGTCCGGGCACTCCCGGGCGCAGAGCATGCAGACCGTGCAGTTCTCCTCGAAGAGCCCGATGACGCCCCGGGTGCGGGGCGGGAGATCGGGCTGGTGCTCCGGGTACTGCTCGGTGACGGTCTTCTTCGTCATCGTGCGGAGGGTGACGGCGAGGCCCTTGGCCAGGCCGGACCCGGGGATCGGAGGCATCAGTTGATCGCCACCTTCACGATTCCGGTGAGCGCGATCTGCGCGAGGGCGAGCGGGACGAGGAGGGTCCAGGAGAGCTTCTGGAGCTGGTCCTCGCGGAGACGGGGGTAGCTGACGCGCAGCCAGATCACGAGGAAGGCGAGCACACCCGTCTTCAGGAGGGTCCAGACCCAGCCGAGGCCGTCGGCTCCCCAGGGGCCGTGCCAGCCGCCGAGGAAAAGGACGGTGGTGAGGCCGCAGAGGACGACGATTCCGGCGTACTCGGCGAGGAGGAAGAGGGCGAAGCGCAGGCCCGTGTACTCGGTGTACGCGCCGAAGATGATCTCCGAGTCGGCGACCGGCATGTCGAAGGGCGGGCGCTGGAGTTCGGCGAGGCCCGCGACGAAGAAGACGAGGGCGCCGACGATCTGCCAGGGCAGCCACCACCACTCGAAGGCGTTGAGGATGCCGGGCAGCGAGACCGTGCCGGCCGCCATCGCCACCGATGCCGCGGCTAGCAGCATCGGGAGTTCGTACGCCAGGAGCTGGGCGGCGGTGCGCAGGCCGCCCAGGAGGGAGAACTTGTTGGCGCTGGCCCAGCCCGCCATGAGCGAGCCGAGTACGCCCACGCCCATGACCGCGAGGACGAAGAAGATGCCCGCGTCGACGAGTTGGCCGACGGCGCCTTCGCTGGGGCCGATGGGGATGGCGACCAGGACGAGGAGATAGGGCAGCAGGGCGACGGCGGGGGCGAGCTGGAAGATGCGGCGGTCGGCATCGGCCGGCACGACGTCTTCCTTCTGCGCGAACTTGACTCCGTCGGCGACGAGCTGGGCCCAGCCGTGGAAGCCGCCCGCGTGCATGGGGCCGAGGCGGCCCTGCATGTGGGCCATCACCTTGTGCTCGGTCTGGCCGACGACCAGGGGCAGGACGAGGAAGACGGCGAAGACGATGAGGAGACGCAGGGCGACGTCGAGCGCGTCGGTCACTCCGTGCCTCCTGGGCGGTCGTTGTCTTCGGGGCTGTCGGCCGGGGGGTCGGCGGGGGTGTCGGCCGGGGGGTCGGCGGGGGTGTCGGCGGTCTGCTCGGGGGCGTCCGGAGCGGGCTTCTCGGTGTCCTCGAACGCCGGGCGGGCCTGGTGCCAGGGCGCATCGGAACCGGCCGCGGGCCTCGCACGCTTCGGCTCGGGCGGGGCGGCTTCGGGTGCCGGAGCGGCCTCGGGCTTCGCCTCGGGTGCCGGAGCGACCTCAGGTGCCGGAGCGGCCTCAGGCTTCGCCTCGGGTACCGGAGCGGTCTCGGGTGCCGGAGCGGCCTCAGGCTTCGCCTCGGGCGCCGGAGCGACCTCAGGTGCCAGAGCAGCCTCAGGCTTCGCCTCGGGCGCCGGAGCGACCTCAGGTACCGGAGCGGCCTCAGGTGCCGTAGCGGCCCCAGGCTTCGCCTCGGGTGCCAGAGCGCCCCCGGGCTTCGCCTCCGGCCGCGTCTCCCCTGCCGCCGCGGGCCTTGCCGCCGCAGGCCCTGCCGCCGCCTGTTGCGAGGCCGAGCCCTGGCTCACACTGCGGGAGCGGCGCGGGGCCGGTGCCTCCGGCTGGGTGCCCTCGGTCGTTGGGCCGGCAGGCCTCTGGCCGGCCGAGCCCTCGCCCGCCGTGCGGGTCCGGCGGGCCGGGCGGTCGCCTGCCGCGCGGGCGGCGCCGCGGGCCGGGCGGGCCGGGGCCGCGGGGAGCTGGCCCTTCAGGGGGCCCCATTCGTTCGGGTCGGGCACGCCGGGAGGCAGCATCTGGCGGCGCTTGGGGCCGCCGTGCTCCGACTCCCCCGGCTCCTTCGCGCCGGGCCACGCCTTCGCGACCCGGGCCGCCAGGACGAAGTCCTTGCGCAGCGGGTGCCCCTCGAAGGTCTCCGGGAGCAGCAGCGGCACCAGGTTCGGGTGGCCTTCGAAGGCGACGCCGAACATCTCGTGCGTCTCGCGCTCGTGCCACGCCGCGCCCGCGTAGACGTCGATCGCGGTCGGCAGGACCGGGGCGTCGTGCGGAACGGTCGTACGGATGAGGAGGCGACGTACCGGAGAGAGGGCGACGACGTGGGCCGACACGAGAAAGCCCGTGCCCGGTTCGTCGACGGCGCTCAGCCAGTCGAAGTAGGTGCAGGCCAGGGTCGTGCGCGCGGTTTCGAGCGCCGCGATCCACGAGCCGGGCGGGACGTCGACCGTCAGGAGGTCGTACGACTCGTCCGCCGTCGCCTCCGCGCCGAAGAGCTCATCGACGGGGCTCGGCAGCCAGCCGGTCATGCCTTCCCCTCCCCCGCCGCGGCCCCAGACGCCGGCGCCGGCGGCTTCACGAGTCCGCTCTGGAGAGCCGCCGTCGAGGGACGGCTGCCGTTGGCGTTGCCGTACCGCTCGGCCAGCGACTCCCGCGCGATCTTCTCCTGGAGCTTGAGGATGCCCTGGAGCAGCGCTTCGGGACGGGGCGGGCAGCCGGGTACGTACACGTCGACCGGAATGATCTGGTCGACGCCCTTGGTCACCGCGTACGAATCCCAGTACGGGCCGCCGCAGTTGGAGCAGGCGCCGAAGGAGATGACGTACTTGGGCTCGGGCATCTGCTCGTACAGGCGCTTCACGGCCGGGGCCATCTTGTCCGTGACCGTGCCGGAGACGACCATCAGGTCGGCCTGGCGCGGCCCCGGCGCGAACGGGATCACGCCGAGCCGGATGAAGTCGTGCCGGGCCATGGAGGCCGCGATGAACTCGATGGCGCAACAGGCGAGGCCGAAGTTGAAGACCCACAGCGAGTACCGGCGGCCCCAGTTGAGGACCACCTTCATCGGCTCGGGCGCGAGACGGGACAGCACGCCGAGCTTCTGGGGCTCGGCACGCAGCACCGGCGCCGGCAGGTCCACCGAGGCGGCAGCGGAGGAGGCGGAAGCGGGGGTCACGTCCATGTGAGGACGCCCTTCTTGTATGCGTACAGCAGGCCCACGGTCAGGAAGCCGAGGAAGACGAACATCTCCACCAGCGTCGTCGCACCGTAGCCGGGCGCGGCGAAGACCGTCGCCCATGGAAAGAGGAAGATCGAGTCGACGGCGAAGATGACATAGAGGAACGCGTAGACGTAGTAGCGGACCTGGGTGTGCGCCCAGCCGTCGCCGACCGGGTCGACGCCGCACTCGTACGTCAGGAGCTTCTCGGGTGTCGGCACGACGGGCCGCAGCAGCCGCCCCGCGCCGAAGGCGACGGCGACGAACAGCACGCCGACGACGGCGAGCAGTCCGACGACGGAGTACGACTGGTAGTAGCTCGCCGCGACGTTCGTCACGTGCACGTCAGCCCCTCACTCCCTGACCGCCTCTGACACTCAGCACTGTTCGACGATCTGTACGCACGGGAGTCTAGGGCCTGCTAAAGACGAGGTAAGCAGAGCGTCACGCATCGGCAAGGACTGATCGCCCGTGCCGGACCACTGGCGGTGGGGTTATCCCCCGGGTCTCCGGGCGGCCCTCCTCATGGCATCACGACGGCGAGCCGTGCACCCTAGCGCGTATGACCGCACGCGCCATGTCCTCATCCACGTCCCCGCTGCCGCCCGCGCGCTTCGCGGGATACGACCGGCAGACCTGGAAGGAGATCGCGCACCTTCTCGTCAACCTCCCGCTGGGAGTGGCCGGTTTCGTCTACGTGGTCGCGACGCTCGCGACCGGCGGCGCCCTCGCCGTTACGGTCGTCGGCCTGCCGCTGCTCGCGGGCGCGCTGCTCGGCGCGCGGCTGCTCGGCAGGGCGGAGCGGGCCCGCGCGCGCAAGCTGCTCGGGCTGCGGATCGACGAACCGAGCCCGATGCCGAAGCAGCGCGGCCACGGCTTCTTCAGCTGGCTGTGGTCGAGCCTGAAGGATCCGGTCGGCTGGCGCACGATGCTGTACTCGTTCATGCGGCTGCCCTGGGGCGTGCTGACGTTCGCCGTCACCCTGGTCGGGCTCTTCGTGCTCTGGCCCGTGCTCCCCTACCTCGTGCGCGGCCTGACCAACGCCGACCGCGCGATGGTGCGCGGCCTGCTCTCGCCCTCCGACGAACTGGAGCGGCGCATCGTCGAGTTGGAGTCGGACCGCGGAGTCGTGGTCGACACGGCGGCGGCCGACCTGCGCCGCATCGAGCGCGACCTGCACGACGGGGCACAGGCCCGCCTGGTGGCGCTCGCCATGGGGCTCGGTCTGGCCAAGGAGAAGCTCCTGGAGGGCCAGGCCGACGACACGGTGGCGGCGATGGTCGACGAGGCGCACGGCGAGGTGAAGCTCGCCCTCCAGGAGCTGCGCGATCTCGCCCGCGGCATCCACCCGGCGGTCCTGACCGACCGCGGCCTGGACGCGGCGCTCTCCTCGCTCGCCGCCCGGTGCACGGTCCCGGTGAAGGTGACGGCGGATCTGCCGCACCGCCCGGCCGCCGCGATCGAGGGCATCGCGTACTTCACCGTCTCCGAGCTGCTGCAGAACGTCAGCAAGCACAGCGGGGCGCGCTCGGCGTCCGTGGACGTGTGGCGTGCCGATCAGCGGCTGCTCATCCAGGTGGGGGACGACGGCCGGGGCGGCGCGAGCCTGGACGGGGGCACGGGCATGGCGGGGCTCGCGGACCGGCTGGGCGCGGTCGACGGCCTGTTCGTGATCGAGTCTCCGCAGGGCGGTCCCACGACGATCACGGCGGAGCTGCCGTGGCGGGACCGCGACCGCGCCGCCCAGGCATGACGGGCTGGGCGACGCGCCGCGTGACACACGGGCCGGCACGCGGGGCCGACACGCGAGGTAGGGAAAACCCCCGGTCGAAGACACCTACGCACCGCATGGTCCCGATCAGCCGCGGCCGACACTCTGGAGATACAACGGCCGAGCGGCCCGAGCAGACCGAGCAGAAACGGACGACACCGATGGCCACGGAGTACGGACAGGAGTACGGGCACATGGAGCGTTCGGAGTTCCGGGGGTCCGACCTCGACGAGCGGCGGCGGCGTCTCCCCGCCGGTCTTCGCGCGCCGATCGAGGCCCGCGCCTGGAAGGAATTCGGCTATGTGCTCCTGAGCCTGCCGATCAGCCTGGTCACGTTCGTGTTCGCGGTCACGATGCTGTCGCTCGGCGCCGGCCTGCTGATCACGTTCATCGGCATCCCGGTGCTCGCCGCCGGGCTCGCCGCCTGCCGCGGCATCGGCTCGCTGGAGCGGGTGCGGGCGCGGGCGCTGCTCGACGTGGAGGTGGCGGACCCGGAGCCGCTGCGGCCCAAGAGCGGCGGCCCGACGGGGTGGATGGGGGCCGTGCTCAAGAGCGGCGTCTCCTGGCGGCACGTCCTCTACTCCGTGCTCCACATGCCGTGGGCGGTCTTCTCCTTCACCGTGTCGGTGATCTTCTGGACGTACGGATGGGCGATGCTCACGTACCCGCTGTGGCACTGGATCTTCCCGGTCTACGCAGGTCAGGACGGTATCCAGCTCTACGGCGACGACGGACACCGCATCTACGTGGACAACCCCTTCGAGATCGGCGTCACCGCCCTCACCGGCCTGCTGATCACGCTCGCCACCCCCTGGATCATCCGGGCCCTGACCACCGTCGACCGCGTCATGGTCGTCGGGCTGCTCGGCCCCTCCAGCCTGGCGACGCGCGTCGTCGAGCTGGAGTCGGACCGCGGTGTCGTCGTCGACACGGCGGCGGCCGACCTGCGCCGCATCGAACGCGACCTGCACGACGGCGCGCAGGCCCGCCTGGTGGCGCTCGCCATGGACCTGGGCCTGGCCAAGGAGAAGCTGACCGAGGACCCGGAGGCCGCGGCGCGCATGGTGGGCGAGGCGCACGGCGAGGTGAAGGTCGCCCTCCAGGAGCTGCGCGACCTGGCCCGGGGCATCCACCCGGCGGTCCTGACCGACCGCGGCCTGGACGCGGCGCTCTCCTCGCTCGCCGCCCGGTGCACGGTCCCGGTCCAGGTCGAGGTGGACCTGCCCGCGCGGCCCGCCGCCGCGATCGAGGGCATCGCGTACTTCACGGTCTCCGAGCTCCTGCAGAACATCAGCAAGCATGCGCGGGCGTCGCGTGGTTCGGTCGACGTCTGGCAGGTCGAGGACCGGCTGATGCTCCAGGTCTCCGACGACGGGGCCGGGGGCGCGGACGTGACCGGCGGCTCGGGTCTCGCGGGGCTCGCCGAGCGGCTCGACGCCGTCGACGGAATCCTGGTCGTGAACTCGCCGGTGGGCGGGCCCACGACGGTGACGGCCGAGCTGCCCTGGCGGGCCTAGTCGCCTGGCGGGCGCGGCCGCGGATCTTCGCGCGCTCACTCACCCGTTCACCCACCCGTTCACCCACCCGTTCACCCCGCGGCACGGGGGATCGGGTGGGTTCCGCCATGCCGCAGATGCGCGGCGCGGGCGAGGGGTCCGTCCTCTGGCGGACAAGGGGTCTGTCCACCAACTGTCCACGAACGCGGTAACGCCCCTCCGTACGCGCGATACTGAGGTGCCGGGGGACAACCAGAACCGAATATGCCGGGGGGCCGTGAACGTGGAGGACAAAGTGCGGGTCGTCATCGCCGAGGATTCAGTGCTGCTGAGGGAGGGCCTGACCCGGTTGCTGACCGACCGCGGGCACGACGTCGTCGCGGGGGTGGGCGACGCGGACGCGCTGATCAAGACGATCAACGAACTCTCCTCGGAGGGCGCGCTGCCCGACGTGGTCGTCGCCGACGTGCGGATGCCGCCGACGCACACGGACGAGGGGGTGCGGGCCGCTGTGCACCTGCGCCACCAGTTCCCCGGGCTCGGGGTACTCGTCCTGTCGCAGTACGTGGAGGAGCAGTACGCCACCGAGCTGCTCGCCGGATCGAGCCGTGGCGTCGGTTATCTGCTCAAGGACCGCGTCGCCGAGGTGCGCGAGTTCGTGGACGCGGTGGTGCGTGTCGCGCAGGGCGGCACCGCGCTCGACCCGGAGGTCGTGGCGCAGCTGCTCGGCCGCAGCCGCAAGCAGGACGTCCTCGCGGGGCTTACACCGCGCGAACGCGAGGTACTCGGTCTGATGGCCGAGGGGCGGACGAACTCCGCGGTCGCCCGGCAACTGGTGGTGAGCGACGGTGCCGTCGAGAAGCACGTCAGCAACATCTTCCTGAAGCTGGGGCTTTCCCAGAGCGACGGGGATCACCGGCGCGTGTTGGCGGTTCTCACCTATCTGAACTCCTAGCAATCTGACACTTCGTCAGCTATTGAGTGTCCGTAGAGGCGATCGCGCCACGATCGCACCAGCACGAGCACGAGCATCAGCACGAGTACGGAGAACAGTCCTAGAACCAAAGGATGAGTGGGGGCGTCTTCCATGACGGGCCGGGGGGCGAGGCACACCGTGACAAATCGGGGCATCGTTGCGTCTCAAAAGCGCGTCCGTCATGCGATCTACCACAGGTAGGCGACCCTTACCGACGTAGGGTGGGCCTTGGGGAGGTCGCTCGCCCGGCCCTTCCCGCTCAGCCGCCCGAGGGAGGTCCAGTTCAGTGACCAGCCAGGTCAGTAGCCCAGCCGAGCAGGCCGATGGGGCAGTCGTCGGAGAACAGCGCAAGCCTGCTGGTGAGAAGGATGTACGCCGTCTGGACCGGGTGATCATCCGCTTCGCGGGTGACTCCGGTGACGGTATGCAGCTCACCGGTGACCGTTTCACTTCGGAGACGGCGTCCTTCGGGAACGACCTCTCGACTCTGCCGAACTTCCCCGCCGAGATCCGCGCTCCTGCCGGGACCCTGCCGGGCGTCTCCTCCTTTCAGCTGCACTTCGCCGATCACGACATCCTCACGCCGGGTGACGCGCCGAACGTTCTGGTGGCGATGAACCCGGCCGCGCTGAAGGCGAACATCGCCGATGTGCCGCGCGGCGCGGAGATCATCGTCAACACGGACGAGTTCTCCAAACGGGCGATGCAGAAGGTCGGCTACGACGTCTCGCCGCTGGAGGACGGCTCACTGGACGGCTACAGCGTCCATCCGGTGCCGCTGACGACGCTCACCGTCGAGGCGCTCAAGGAGTTCGACCTCTCGCGCAAGGACGCGGGCCGCAGCAAGAACATGTTCGCGCTGGGGCTGCTCTCGTGGATGTATCACCGCCCGACGGAGGGCACCGAGAAGTTCCTGCGCACGAAGTTCGCCAAGAAGCCGGAGATCGCGGAGGCGAACATCGCCGCCTTCCACGCGGGCTGGAACTTCGGCGAGACGACCGAGGACTTCGCGGTCTCGTACGAGGTCGCCCCCGCCGCCTCGGCCTTCCCGACCGGCACGTACCGCAACATCTCGGGGAACCTGGCCCTGTCGTACGGACTGATCGCCGCGGGCCGGCAGGCGGATCTGCCGCTGTATCTGGGCTCGTACCCCATCACTCCGGCCTCCGACATCCTGCACGAGCTGTCCAAGCACAAGAACTTCGGTGTGCGCACCTTCCAGGCCGAGGACGAGATCGCGGGGATCGGCGCCGCGCTGGGCGCGGCCTTCGGCGGCTCGCTCGCGGTGACGACGACCTCGGGGCCGGGAGTGGCGCTGAAGTCGGAGACCATCGGGCTCGCGGTGTCGCTGGAGCTGCCGCTGCTGGTGGTGGACATCCAGCGCGGCGGACCCTCGACCGGTCTGCCGACCAAGACCGAGCAGGCGGACCTGCTCCAGGCGATGTTCGGGCGCAACGGCGAGGCACCGGTGCCGATCGTGGCGCCGATGACGCCGGCCGACTGCTTCGACGCGGCGATCGAGGCGGCCCGCATCGCGGTCACCTACCGCACGCCCGTCTTCCTGCTGTCCGACGGCTACCTGGCCAACGGCTCCGAGCCCTGGCGCATCCCGGACACCGACGAACTCCCGGACCTGCGCGTGCAGTTCGCCTCGGGGACCAACCACACCGAGGACGACGGCACCGAGGTGTTCTGGCCCTACAAGCGCGACCCGCAGACGCTGGCCCGCCCGTGGGCGATCCCCGGAACGCCGGGTCTCGAACACCGCATCGGCGGCATCGAGAAGCAGGACGGCACCGGCAACATCTCCTACGACCCCGCCAACCACGACTTCATGGTCCGCACCCGCCAGGCCAAGATCGACGGCATCCAGGTCCCCGACCTGGAGGTCGACGACGCGACCGGCGACGCCAAGCTCCTGGTCCTGGGCTGGGGTTCGACCTACGGCCCCATCACCGCGGCGGTGCGCCGGCTGCGGGCGGTCGGCGAGAGCGTCGCGCAGGCCCATCTGCGCCACCTCAACCCCTTCCCGCGGAATCTGGGCGAGGTCCTGAAGCGTTACGACAAGGTGGTGATTCCCGAGATGAACCTCGGGCAGCTCGCCACGCTCCTCCGCGCCAAGTACCTCGTGGACGCGGTCTCGTACAACCAGGTCAATGGAATGCCGTTCAAGGCCGAGCAGCTCGCCACGGCTCTCAAGGAGGCCATCAATGGCTGACACGAAGACCGAAGGCACCGGGAGCACGATCGAAGCGCTTTCGCTGGTGCCCAAGGCCGAGGCCAAGCAGTCCATGAAGGACTTCAAGTCCGACCAGGAGGTGCGTTGGTGCCCCGGCTGCGGTGACTACGCGGTCCTGGCGGCCGTGCAGGGCTTCATGCCCGAACTCGGCCTGGCCAAGGAGAACATCGTCTTTGTCTCGGGCATCGGCTGCTCCAGCCGCTTCCCGTACTACATGAACACCTACGGGATGCACTCCATCCACGGCCGCGCCCCCGCCATCGCCACCGGACTCGCCTCGTCCCGGCGGGATCTGAGCGTCTGGGTGGTCACCGGCGACGGCGACGCGCTGTCCATCGGCGGCAACCACCTCATCCACGCCCTGCGCCGCAACGTGAACCTGAAGATCCTGCTCTTCAACAACCGCATCTACGGACTCACCAAGGGCCAGTACTCCCCGACCTCCGAGGTCGGCAAGATCACCAAGTCGACGCCGATGGGCTCGCTGGACGCGCCCTTCAACCCGGTCTCCCTCGCGATCGGCGCGGAGGCGAGCTTCGTGGCCCGCACCGTGGACTCCGACCGCAAGCACCTCACCTCGGTGCTGCGCGAGGCCGCCGAACACCCCGGCACCGCCCTGGTGGAGATCTACCAGAACTGCAACATCTTCAACGACGGCGCCTTCGAGGTCCTCAAGGACAAGCAGCAGGCCGAGGAAGCCGTCATCCGCCTCGAACACGGGCAGCCCATCCGCTTCGGGGCGGACGGCGGCAAGGGCGTGGTGCGCGACCCGGCCACCGGCGACCTCAAAGTCGTCCCGGTCACGCCTGAGACCGAGTCGCAGATTCTGGTCCACGACGCGCACTCGACCTCGCCGACGCTGGCCTTCGCGCTGTCGCGGCTCGCGGACCCCGACACCCTGCACCACACCCCGATCGGCGTCTTCCGCAGCGTCGAGCGCCCGGTCTACGACACGCTGATGTCCGACCAGCTCGACACCGCCATCGAGCAGAACGGCAAGGGCGACCTGGCCGCGCTGCTCGCGGGCGGCGACACCTGGACGGTCGTCGGCTAGCTCGACCGGCTCGTCCCGAGGCCCGGTCCTGATCCTTCAGGACCGGGCCTCGTCGTACGCCTGACGCGCTTCGTCGTACGCCTGCCGCGCTTGCTGCACGTCGGCGAGGCGCCGCTCGGTCCACTCGGCGAGGCCACGGACCTGCCCGCCTACCTCGCGCCCGAGGTCGGTGAGCGAGTAGTCGACGCGCGGCGGGATGACCGGCTTGGCGTCGCGGTGCACGAGGCCGTCGCGCTCCAGGGTCTGGAGGGTCTGCGTCAGCATCTTCTCGCTGACCCGGCCGAGGGCCCGGCGCAGCTCACTGAAGCGGTACGAGCGCTCGTCCAGGGCGATCAGGACGAGCACGCCCCAGCGGCTCGTGACGTGTTCCAGGACGAGGCGCTGCGGGCACATCCCCTCGTCCCCGAGGTTCCAGTTACTTACTGCCATGTCAGTACCTTACTTCAAAGTGGGTACTTTCCAGAAGTTAGCGCTAGACGTAGGATCGTTGCCAGAACCACACCAAAGGGAGATTCCAGACATGAGCATCGTCGTCACCGGAGCCACCGGACACCTCGGCCGTCTCGTCATCGACGGGCTGCTCGACGCGCGGGTGCCCGCCGGGCAGATTGCCGCCGTCGTCCGCGACAAGGAGAAGGCGGCCGATCTCGCCGCGCGCGGCATCGAGCTGCGGATCGCGGACTACAGCGCGCCCGAGACCCTCGCCGGCGCCTTCGCCGCGGGCGACAGGGTCCTGCTGATCTCCGGCAGCGAGGTCGGGCAGCGCGTGCCGCAGCACGCGGCGGTGATCGACGCGGCGCGCGGCGCGGGCGTCGCGCTCCTGGCGTACACCGGCATCCTGGGCGGACCGGACGCCGACTTCGACCTGGCGGCCGAGCACAAGGAGACCGAGCGGCTCGTCCTCGACTCCGGCCTTCCGCACACGTTCCTGCGCAACGGCTGGTACCACGAGAACTACACGGCCAACCTCGCCCCCGTCCTGGAGCACGGCGCCGTCGTCGCCTCCGCGGGCGAGGGCCGGGTCGCCTCCGCGGCGCGCGCCGACTACGCGGCGGCCGCCGTCGCCGTCCTGACCGGCGACGGCCACGAGGGCAAGGTCTACGAGCTGAGCGGTGACGTCGCCTGGAGCCTGTCCGAGTACGCAGCCGAGATCGCCCGGCAGACCGGCAAGGACATCTCGTACGCGAACGTCTCCGCCGAGCAGAACCTCGCGATCCTGACCGGCGCCGGTCTTCCCGAGCCGTTCGCCGCGATCCTCGTCGACGTGGACTCGGCGATCGAGCGGGGGCTGCTCGCCGGTACGAGCGGCGATCTGGCCCGGCTGATCGGGCGGCCCACGACGCCGCTCGCCGATGCGGTCGCGGTGGCGCTCAAGGGCTGACGCCGGGCGGCTCACGGGGCTGTCGGCGGGCGACTCGCGGGACTGACTGCGGGCAGCTCGCGGGGCTGACTGCGGGCGAGACGGAGGTCATGACCGTTTTCGTGAGACGGGCATGACACGGGGGCGTCCGGGCCGCTACCTTCTTGGATGCAGCGTGGGGCTGCCGTGCACCAAGGAGGGGCCGTGGACGCTGCCGCAGCTGAGCAGTCGAAGAGCGAGCAGCGCATAGGCCTGCTGAACGGCTTCGCCGCCTACGGGATGTGGGGCCTCGTGCCCCTCTTCTGGCCCCTGCTCAAGCCGGCCGGAGCGGGCGAGATCCTCGCGCACCGCATGGCGTGGTCCCTCGTCGTGGTCGGCGTCGCGCTGCTGATCGTGCGGCGCTGGGCCTGGGCGGGCGAACTGATCCGCCAGCCGCGCAAGCTGGGCCTGGTGACGATCGCGTCGGCGGTCATCACCGTCAACTGGGGCGTCTACATCTGGGCCGTGAACTCCGGCCACGTCGTGGAGGCCTCCCTCGGCTACTTCATCAACCCCCTGGTCACCATCGCCATGGGCGTCCTGCTCCTGGGCGAACGGCTGCGTCCCGTGCAGTGGGCGGCCGTCGCCGTCGGCCTCGCGGCGGTCCTCGTGCTGGCCTTCGGGTACGGGCAGCCGCCGTGGATCTCGCTCTGCCTCGCCTTCTCCTTCGCCACGTACGGCCTGGCGAAGAAGAAGGTCGGGCTCAGCGGTCTGGAGTCCCTCGCCGCCGAGACCGCCATCCAGTTCCTGCCCGCGGTCGGGTTCCTGGTGTGGCTGGGGGCGCGGGGCGACGCCACGTTCGGCGCGGAGGGCCTCGGGCACGCGGCGCTCCTCGCGGCGACCGGTGTGGTCACCGCCCTTCCCCTGGTCTGCTTCGGCGCCGCCGCGATCCGGGTGCCGCTGTCGACGCTCGGGCTGCTCCAGTACCTCGCTCCCGTCTTCCAGTTCCTGCTCGGCATCCTGTACTTCCATGAGGCGATGCCGCCCGAGCGGTGGGCCGGGTTCGGTCTCGTGTGGCTGGCGCTGACGCTGCTGACGTGGGACGCGTTGCGCACCGCGCGGCGCAACGCGGTGCGGCTCGCCGCGGGGCGTCAGGCTGCTGTTGCGGCGGCTTCGGCCTCCGCCGCCGGGCGGGAGACCGAGCCGATGACTCCCGCTGCGGGGCGGGAGGGGTCCGCGGTCTGACGTCGCGAGGTCTTTCTGCTTGCGGCCGCGAGTGCGTTGTGGCTGGGCGCGCGGTTCCCCGCGCCCCTTTGGGGCGCCCCCGGCAGCAAGATCAGCCCCAGGCCTTCGCCTTCGCCGCGGCCTTCGCGTAGACGCCGAAGTCGCGCGGCTCTCGGCCCAGGACATCTCGTACGCCCGGCGTGGGCTTCGCGTTGTGGCCCCCCGCCAGCCAGGCCAGGACGTCCGCGAGGGCGCGGGCCGCGTCATCGGGGACGTCGGCTGCACGCGGATCACCGCCGCGTCGGGCGAGCCGCGCGTCCTGCGGGAGGGTGACGCCGCCGTGGTCTGCACGACGGCCGGCCGGCGGAACACGTCGGCCCCACCTCCTGCGATTTCGGCGTCATCGTCGCTACCTTCCCCATAAGGGAACAGAAGTGATCGAAAGCGACATGACCTGACCGAGGCCGGCGGGAGGTCGAGACCCTCGTGCCCGAGAAGCCGCGGACGCCGCAGAAGCCGCAGACACTGCCGACACTGCAGACGCTGCGGAAACCGACGAAGCCGTGGACGCCGCGGAAGCCGCGGAAGCCGCGTCCGAGTGGCCGCCGCCCCCTCCTCGCCGCCTGCGCCGCCTTCGCCCTCCTCTCCGCGGCCCTCGTCCCGTTCACCCTCTCCCTCGGCTGGGACGAGATCGTCTACGCGAGCCGCTTCCCGCCGTACGCGCCCGCCACCCCCTTCAGCGCGCCCCGCACCCGTGGCGTCCCGGTACTCATCGCCCCCGTGGCGGCCTGGAGCGACTCGGTCGTCCTGCTCAGGGTCTGGCTGACGCTGCTCGCGACCGCCGCCCTCTACCTGGGCTTCCGTCCCTGGCTGCGCGTCCTCGCGCACCGTCCCGCCGCCGTCGGCGTGGCCGCCGGGCTCTACGGAAGCCTCTGGTTCGCGCTGTTCTACGCGAACGCCGCGATGCCGAACCACTACACCGCCATGGGGATCACGGCCGCGGTCGGGCTCTTCCTCGGGGCGGGCCCCGGGCGCCTCGCCCTCGCGGGGATCGCGGCGGGGCTCGCCCTCGCCGCCCTCATGCGTCCCAACGACGCTGCCGCCGTCGCCGCCGCGCTGCTCCTCGCCGCCCTGGCCGTGCCCGTCTGGCGGACGCGGGGGCGCTTCATCGCCGTGGCGGGCGGCGTCGCGGCCGGTCTGCTGCCGTGGATCGTCGAGGCGTACGTCCGCTTCGGCGGCGTACGCGAGCGGCTCACCGACGCGAGCGACGTGCAGGGCGGTCTGCGTCCCCTCGCGGCCATCGAGGCCCAGTTCACCGCGCTCGACGGCCCGTTGCTCTGCCGCCCCTGCGACGCCGACCGGCTCAGGGTCCCGGCCGCGGAGTGGTGGATCCTGCTGCCGCTGCTCGTGGCCGCGGGGCTGTGGGCCGTGCGAAGGGCGGTCGACGGCTCCGAGCGGGCGACCCGCCGGGCCCTCTGGCTGGCCGTGGCCGTCGCGCTGACCGCCGCCCTCCCCTATCTCCTCCTCGTCCCCTACGGCGCCCCGCGCTTCCTCCTGCCCGCCCACGCCCTCCTCGCCGTCCCCGCGGCCGTCGGCGTCCTCGCCGTCGCCGACCGCGCGCGGCGCGCCCTCACCGTCGCCCTCGCCGTCCTCCTCGTCGCCCACCTGGCGGTCCAGCTCCCCCTCACCTTCGGCAACGCCCGTATCCAGACGGGCGCCCGCGGCGACTGGGCCCGCATCACCGACGTCCTGTACGCGCAGGGGGTCCGCGCCCCGTGCCTCCTGAAGGGCAACACTTCGGTGATCCCCATCGCGTACGTGTCCGGATGCTCGGCCGCTCACCGGGACGACCGGCGCCGGCCCGCCGCCCTGGTCCTGCGCGAGAAGGAACCCCCGCGCTGGGCCCGCGACTGGCGGCGCCACCCCGTGCCGGACACCTACGCGCCCGGCTGGACGGTGTTCCTGCCACCCCCTGCCGCCGAGTCGAGCCGTTCGACCGCCCTGCGGAACACGGCGCCCGATATGCGCTCTTGACGCACGGTCAAGCTCCGCAGCACCATCAGGCACGCCAATTCTGTTCGACGTTCACGGAATTGGCGTACCCCCAACCCCCCACCGAACGATCCAACAGAACACGGAGCCCCCCACATGAAGCTCTCCGTTCCCGGACGCGCCACGGCCGCGGCCGTCATAGCCGTCACCGGACTGCTGACCACCAGCGCGATATCCTCCGCGGCCCCCGCCCCCACGGCGGCCGCCCCCGACATCTCCGTGGCCAACGTCCAGGGCCACCTCTCGCAGCTCCAGTCCATCGCCTCGTCCAACGGCGGCAACCGCGCCCACGGCAGCGCGGGCTACAAGGCCTCCGTCGACTACGTGAAGGGCAAGCTGGACGAGGCCGGATTCACCACGTCCCTCCAGGAGTTCACCTCCAACGGCAAGACCGGCTACAACCTGATCGCCGACTGGCCCGGCGGCAACGCCGACGAGGTCGTCATGGCGGGCTCGCACCTCGACAGCGTCGACTCGGGCCCCGGCATCAACGACAACGGCTCGGGCTCCGCCGCGATCCTGGAGACCGCGCTCACCGTGGCGCGCGAGCAGTACAAGCCCACCAAGCACCTGCGGTTCGCCTGGTGGGGTGCCGAGGAGCTGGGGCTCGTCGGCTCCTCGCACTACGTCGACAAGCTGCCCGCCGACGAGCGCTCGAAGATCAAGGGCTACCTGAACTTCGACATGATCGGCTCCCCGAACCCGGGCTACTTCGTCTACGACGACGACCCCACGATCGAGAAGACCTTCAAGGACTTCTACGGCGGCCTGGACCTCGCCACGGAGCCCGACGAGGAGGGCGACGGCCGCTCGGACCACGCCCCGTTCAAGGACGCGGGCGTCCCGGTCGGCGGTCTGTTCAGCGGCGCCGACTACAAGAAGACCGCCGAGCAGGCCCAGAACTGGGGCGGCACGGCCGGTGAGCCGTTCGACAAGTGCTACCACTCCGCCTGCGACACGGAGTCGAACGTCGACGGGACCGCTCTCAACCACAACAGCGACGCCGTGGCATACGCGGTGTGGGGGCTCTCCTCGTAGACCCCTGGGGCCCGAGGGCGGCCGAGCACCCCCTGGACGCAATTACCTGCGCGTGCATATAGTGCATGCGCAGGTAATTGCGCGGCCTTGAGCGGCCGTGCGCGACCACGCCACTGATCCAGGGGGCCCACCATGACCCGCAACTTCCTCTTCGTCCTCGGCAGCTCCCGCCCCGAGGGCAACACGGAGATCCTGGCCCGCCGGGCCGCCGAGCAACTCCCCTCGGACGTCGGGCAGCGCTGGCTGAACCTGGCCGACCACCCGCTGCCGGACTTCGAGGACCTCCGCCACGACAGCGATCACGTCCGCCCGAGCGGCGACAGTGCCGCGGTCCTGCTCGACGCGACCGTCGAGGCGACCGACATCGTCATCGCCTCGCCCCTGTACTGGTACTCGGTCTCGGCCACCACCAAGCGCTACCTCGACTACTGGTCGGGCTGGCTGCGCACCCCCGGCGTCGACTTCAAGGCCACGATGGCCGGGCGCAATCTGTGGGGCGTGACGGCGCTCGCCCACGAGGAGGGGGTCGTCGCCGATCCGCTCGTCGGCACCCTGCGCAACTCCGCCGCGTACCTCGGGATGCGCTTCGGCGGCGTACTGCTCGGCAACGGCAGCAAGCCCGGCGACGTACTGAAGGACGAGCGGGCGCTGACCGAGGCCAAGACGTTCTTCGCGCAGGAGCCGCCGCTCGCGCGCTTCCCGTACGACAGCTGACGCCGACCACGCCGTGCTGCCGGGCGCCATGACGTCCTACGCCGTGATGTCCTTCGCCCCGAACCGCGCCCACGCCGCCGAGCCGAACAGCACCGCGTACAGGCCCTGGAGGCCGAGGTTCTTGACCAGCTCGTCCCAGTAGACGGGCTCGCGCATGAGGTCCGCGAAGGACAGCCAGTAGTGCGAGAAGAAGTACGGCTGGATGGCGTGCAGTTGCGGGATCTGGTCGAGGATCTGGACCGTGATGAGCAGGCCGACGGTCGTCGCCATCGCCGCGATGCCGCTGCTGGTCAGCGTCGACACGAAGAGACCGAGCGCCGCCACACCGATCAGTGACGCGGCGACCACGAGGGCGATGAGCAGGGCGCGCAGCAGCCCCTCGCCGAAGCCGATCCGGGTGCCGGAGATCGTGGTGACCTCGCCGACCGGGAAGAGCAACGCCCCGACGGCGAGCGCCGACAGGGCCACGACGAGCGTCGCGACCAGGCAGAACGTCATCGTCGTCGCGTACTTGACGAGCAGCAGGCGGGTCCGTCCCGCCGGGGCGACCAGGAGATAGCGCAGCGTCCCCGCGCTGGACTCGCCCGCTATGGAGTCGCCCGCGACGACACCGACCGCCATGGGCAGGAAGAAGGGGAGCGTCGCGGCGAGCGCGGTGAAGACCAGGAACAGGCCGTTGTTCGTGACCTGCGCGATGAACGCGGGGCCGCCGGCCTCGCCGCCCCCGCCCACCGTCGAGCCGTCGCTGGTCTCGATCTTGACGGCCACGCCCACCAGGATCGGCACGGCGGCGAGCACACCGAGCAGGGCGAGGGTGCGCCAGCGGCGGAAGGTGATCCCCAGCTCGCTGCGGAAGAGCCCGAGGGTCCAGATCCGCCGCACCTCACGCACCTCACGCACCTCACGCGCTTCACCGCTCTCCCGCGCTTCACCGCTCTCCCGCACGTCGTCGCGTGTGTCGCGTGCGTCGCGTGCGCCCTGTGCGTCGCTTGCGTCGTGTACGTCGTCGACCTCAGCCCGCGACATCGAACCCCTCCCCCGTCAGTGCCACGAACGCGTCCTCCAGCGAGGCCCGTTCGACGCCGAAGCCGCGCACCCGGACGCCCGCGCCGACCAGGGCGGCGTTCAGCTCCGCGAGGTCCGTGCCGGTGTCCGCGCCCGGCGGTTCGCCCGTCACGCGGTCCTCCGTCACCACGAGATCCGGCACGCCGAGCTCCTTCAGGACGCGGACCGCGTCGCCCGTGTCCGGTGTCGTCACGACCAGACGTCCGCGCGCACCGGCGGCGAGTTCGGCGACCGGGCCCTGGGTGATCAGGCGGCCCTGGGCCATCACCGCGGCATGCGTGCAGACCTGCTCGATCTCGTCCAGGAGGTGCGAGGAGAGGAAGACCGTCGTGCCCTCCGACGCCAGCTCGCGCACCAGCGACCGGATCTCGCGCATGCCCTGCGGATCGAGGCCGTTGGTCGGCTCGTCGAGCACGAGGAGCCTGCGCGGCTGGAGCAGCGCCGCCGCGAGACCGAGGCGCTGCTTCATCCCCAGCGAGTACGCCTTCGCCTTCTTGCCCGCGGCGGCCGTAAGACCCACCCGGTCCAGGGCCGATTCGGCGCGGACACGGCGGGTGCGCGGGTCGGCGGTCGGGTCGGCGGCGTCGTACCGCAGGAGGTTGTCGCGGCCGGAGAGGAAGCCGTAGAGAGCCGGGCCCTCGATGAGCGCGCCCACGTGCGGGAGCACCGTACGGATCTCGCGCGGCATCGGGCGGCCAAGGACCTTGGCCCGGCCCGAAGTCGGCTCGATCAGGCCCATCAGCATCCGGATGGTGGTCGTCTTGCCCGAGCCGTTCGGCCCGAGGAACCCGAAGACGCTTCCGGCGGGGACGGTGAGGCTGAGGCGGTCCACGGCCAGCTGCTTGCCGTAGCGCTTGGTCAGCACGTCGGTCTCGATCACGCTCTCCGCCGTGGCCCCGGCACTGCTTCCCGGCACCTTCGTCCTCCCCGCTCTCAGCCGCTCTTAGCCGCTCTTAGCCGCATTCAGCCGTGACGGCGGGTCCGAGGTGCCTGCCCGGCACCTCGGACCCGCCGCTCCATCGCCTTGCCGCGGCACGCTACTTCGCGTCGTTCGCCGCCTTCACGAGGGCGTCCTTGGTGACCGCGCCCGCGTAGACCTTGCCGTCGTCGGTGATCAGGGCGTTGACCAGGCGGGTCTTGAAGACCGTGCCCGAGCCGAACTCGCCCGTCACCTTGTCGCCGAGCGAGTCGAGCAGCCGCTGCGCGTCCGGCGGGACATCACCGGAGCCGCCCGTCGGGAGGCCCTGGCCGCCCGGCAGCTTCAGCTCGGCGATGGAGTTCCAGCCCTCGCCGATGACGTTCAGGCCGTTCAGGTCCTCCTCGCCCTTGAACTCCTTGCCGCCGAACTCCTTGCCCCCGAACTCCTTGCCGCCGTCCGTGAAGCCGTGCTTCTCGGCCTTGGCCTCGTCGCCCTCCTCCGTGACCTTCGCGCCCTTGGGCGGCGTGAAGTCGAACGTCGACGCGGCCGGCTTGCCGAAGTCGACCTTCGTGAAGCCCGCGTCGACGACCGCGCTGCCGCCGCTCGCCGGGGTGAGCGTGAACTTCAGCGGCGTACCGGTCTTGGAGTCCACCGCGACCGTGATCTGGCCGATCGTCGAACCGGACTGCTTGGGCTTGATGACCAGGCGGTAGGCGTCACGGCCCGCGACCTGCGCGGTGCCGTCCACCTTCACCGACGTCGTGCCGTCGACCGCCTTCAGTGCTTCCTCGGCCAGCTCCTTGGGCGTGGACGGGACGTCCTTGGGGAGGTCCTTCTTGCCGGAGTCCTTGCCGGAGTCCGCGGCCTTGCCCGCCGACTCGGAGTGGTAGACCTCGTTCGACTTGCTGTCGTACGCCCACACGTCGTCGCCGTTGTGGATCAGGCTGTACTCGGCGGCGTCGTCCAGGACGGACAGCTTCTGCTTGTCGGGGCCATCGGCCGCGACGCGCAGCGTGTGCGTGCCGGACGCCAGCTCCATCAGCTTCGACTGCGGGTCGGCGGCCGAGCCCTTGCCGTCGCCGTCCTCGCCGTCGCCGCCCGAGCCGCTGCCCGGGGCGAAGCCGCCGGCCAAGTCGCCGCCGAAGGACGGGAGGCCGAGGTCGGTGCTGATCTTCACGGTGCCCGAGAGCTGCTCCGTGTCCGAAGCGGCGATCTTCTCGATGAGTTCCTGTGCGGTGACGTCGGGCAGCTTGGGGTCGCCCGACGTCGCGAGCGCCGGGACGAGCCCGATGGTCGCCGCCGCCACCCCCGCCACCGCGACGGGGACCACGTAACGCGCCGCCTTCCGGCGGCCTACGCGCAGCTCCCCGGTCTCACTGGTGTTCTGCTCCGGTTCGTACGGTGCCATTGTGTGCCCTACCTCCGTGGTCGGCGGCGGCCTTCCCAGTACGTGCGTGCGTCCACCCCGCGCCGCCATTCTCACCCGAATAGGTCAGGAGTGGTTGTTCTTGCTGGACCTTGCTGTTCTCTATACGACCAAATCGGCCAGCCGGAAGCGTCAGACCCCGGGAGCAACTCCACGTACTGCTGTGGGATGACAAAAACAGGCGGCGCCTCCCCCGACCAGTAGGGGAAGCGCCGCTTCGGTCTCAGGGGCTCAGCGCTGCACGAACACGTAGTCCGCCTTGTACGGCACCTTCGCGATGGCACCCGGCTTGCAGGAACCCGCCGGTGCGACCCCGCCCTCGGTGTTCAGGCGCAGGATCTCCGCGGTGCCGGCGAGCAGACCGCGCGGCTTGCCCGTCTGGGTGGCCGCCAGGTCGAGTTCGGGGATGTTCTTGTCGCCGTTCGGGGTCCGGGAGATCAGCTTGCCGGTGACCTGGCTGCGGTCGGGGGCGGTCCAGCGCGGGGTGCCCGAGTTGGGGGCGACGAAGTCGTGCGCGATGGCGCCGCCGAGTCGGGCGCGCACGTCACGCTGGGCGAAGGCGAACTTTCCGGAGCCGTCGTCGGCCTTCTTGCACTCGTAGATCTGCTCGCCCCGGATCACGGACGCCTGGAAGTTGGCCGCCGCGCCCCGGAAGTCGAAGTCCGTCGTCACCTTGTGGAGCTGGCCGCGGACCGCGCCGCCGGGGAACTCGGCGGTGTGCAGGTTGGCGTAGAAGCTGTTGGGATCGGCCTTCAACTGCTTGAGCAGCGCCGCGTCGTCGACCTTGACCGTGCCCGTGACGCGGTTGCCCTTGCTCTTGCCGAGCAGCCCGGTGAAGTCGATCCTGACGCCGCCGTTGGTGCCCTTGGCGCCCTGGTGGATGTGCAGGGCGGTCGGCTTTCCGGTGCCGCGCCACTTGACCGTGACGGACACCTTGTCGCCCTTGACCTGGACGAACTCCAGGGCCTTGCCGTCCTTGTCGTTGACCGCGGGCCCGCCCGGCACCGGCACCTCGTTCGCGCCGTTCATGCTCGCCGCGAAGATGGCTCCGCCGGTGCTGCTGGTGGTCCTGGTCGTGGTGCTGGTGCTGGCGCTGCTGCCGCCGTCCGCGAAGGCGGGCATCGCCGCCACCGCCAGGCTTCCCGCAGCGGCGACGGCCACACCGGCGGCGAGCAAGGTCCGGCGCCTGTTCGCGACAGTGCCGGAGGTACCAAAAGTGCCCATGGTCAGAAATCTCCCCGTACCTGAGCCGACGCCCCACTGCGTCGGCTTCCGGGCATAGGTACGGAATAGATCTGATCCTGGACTCAATCCAAGGCCAACGTAAAGTGTGACGTAGGTCACACTCCGTAGGTGCCTGACCGGCTCTGGCGGGGGTCTCAGCCCGCCCGGTGGACCACCAGATCGCAGAGCTCGACGAGCGAGGTCTTCGCGTCGCAGTCCCGCAGCGGCGCGAGCGTGTCCCGCGCCTCCTCCGCGTACCGCACGGTGTCCTTGCGGGCCTGCTCCAGGGCCGGGTGGGCCCGCAGCCGCGCCAGCGCCTCCGCGTGCCGCGCGTCGTCCGTCAGGTCCGAGTCCAGGAGCTCGGAGAGGGCGATGTCCTCGGGGAGCCCGAGCTTCTCCACCCGCTCGCGCAGCCGCAGGACCGGCAGCGTGGGAATGCCCTCGCGCAGGTCGGTGCCGGGCGTCTTGCCGGACTCGTGCGAGTCCGACGCGATGTCCAGTACGTCGTCGGCGAGCTGGAAGGCCACGCCGAGCCGCTCGCCGTACTGGGTCAGGACGTCCACGACGGTCTCGTCGGCGCCCGACATCATGGCACCGAAACGGCAGGCCACGGCGACGAGCGAGCCGGTCTTGCCGCCCAGCACGTCGAGGTAGTGGTCGATCGGGTCGCGGCCCTCGGTCGGGCCCGCCGTCTCCAGGATCTGGCCGGTGACCAGGCGTTCGAAGGCCTCCGCCTGGATGCGCACGGCGTCCGGGCCGAGGTCGGCCAGGATGTACGAGGCGCGGGCGAAGAGGAAGTCGCCGGTGAGCACGGCGACGGAGTTGCCCCAGCGCTGGTTGGCGCTGTCGACCCCGCGGCGCACGTCCGCCTCGTCCATCACGTCGTCGTGGTAGAGCGTCGCGAGGTGCGTGAGCTCGACGACGACGGCGGAGGGCACGACGCCCGGCGCGTACGGATCGCCGAACTGCGAGGCGAGCATCACGAGGAGCGGCCTGAACCGCTTGCCGCCCGCGCGCACCAGATGCTGCGCGGCCTCCGTGATGAAGGGGACCCCGCTCTTGGTGGCGTCGAGCAGACCTTCCTCGACGGCCGCCAATCCGGCCTGGACATCGGCTTCGAGAGCCTGGTCCCGCACGCTGAGGCCGAAGGGCCCGACGACGGTCACGAGGGGTTCTCCTGTCTGCTGACGATCACAAGTCGGTCACTCGGTCGATCATCACTCGGTCGATCTTTGCGTGATGATCGCGTCGATGACACGGTTTGTCGATGTGTCGCTGCCATCACTCAAGTCAGCGTATCCGGTCGCCTTTCGATCACAGTGGGCACCCGCCTGTGCAATGCCGCCCAGGCGACGTGCGATCACCACCGGTATGTTCTTGATCAGCTGATACGACACAGAAGACCGCATCGCCCCGTAATCCGCGTAATCCCCGTGACCCCCGTGATCCCCGAAAGCCCCATGAACAACGGAACTACCGGGAGCAGAACCTTTGTCCCGCACTGAGGCCGACACCGAACCGCCCGCGGAGCCGCCGACGGAGCCACCGCCCGGCGACGACCACGCCTTCTTCGGGCAGCCGCGCGGGCTGCTCACCCTGTCGGGTCTCGAGGTCTGGGAGCGCTTCTCGTTCCTGGGCATGCAGGCCATCCTCGTCCTGTACTTCGCGGACTCCGTCGCGAACGACGGAATGGGCATGGATTCCGGGACCGCCGCCTCGGTGTCGGCGGCGTACGGAACGCTCGTCTACCTCGTCTCGGTGGCGGGCGGCTGGCTCGCCGACCGAATCCTCGGCTCGTACCGCGCGGTCCTGTGGGGCGGCATCCTCATCGCCTGCGGCCACTACTCGATGGCCGTCCCGACGGCGACGATGACCTGGGTGGGCCTGGGCCTGATCAGCGCGGGCACCGGTCTCCTGAAGCCGAACGTCGCCTCGATGGTGGGCAAGCTCTACCGCACCGACGACGACCGCCGCGACGCGGGCTTCGCGCTGTACTACATGGGCATCAACATCGGCGCCTTCGCGGGCCCGCTGATCACCGGCTGGCTCGGCGACCACAAGGGCTGGCACTGGGGCTTCTCGGCGGCCGCGATCGGCATGACCTTCGGCCTCGTCCAGTACGTCCTGGGCCGCCGTCACCTCGCCGGACGCAAGGCGGCGGCCGAGTTCGCGCTGCCCAAGGACGCGATGCGCCGCGCGGTCGTCCTGATCGTCGTGGGCGTCCTCGTGTTCGCGGCACTCGCGGGGCTGCTCGCCGCCCTGGGCTGGCTCACGATGGACCGCTTCGTCGACCTGCTCACCCTGATCTCGGTGATCGCGCCGATCGCCTACTTCGTGGTGATGTTCCGCAGCCCGCGCGTGAGCAGCGAGGAACGCGGGCGGCTGAGGCCGTACGTGGTCCTCTTCCTCGCCTCGGTCGTCTTCAACTTCATCCTCTTCCAGGCCTACTCGACGATGATCCTGCTCGCGTCGACGAACGCCGAGACGTCGATCCTCGGCTACGAGTTCCCCGCCAGCTGGTACGCCTCCGCGCTCGGCGCCTTCGAGGTCGCGCTCGCCCCCGTCGTCGCCGCGGTCTGGGCCAGGATGGGCCACCGCCAGCCGCACGCCTCGAACAAGATCGCCTTCGGCGTGATCCTGGGCGGGCTCTCGTTCCTCCTGATGGTCCTGCCGACCTCGGGGCACGGGGACGACACGTACAAGATGGCCGTCTGGTGGATCGTCGGCTCCTACCTGCTGCTCGGGCTCGGCGACATCCTCGTCGAGACGTCCGGCATGTCGGCCACGACGAAGCTCGCCCCCAAGGCCTTCGCCAGCCAGACCATGGCCCTCTGGTTCCTCTCGCTCGCCCTTGCCAACGGCATCCAAGCGCAGATCGTGAAGCTCTACGGAGAGGTCTCCAACCCGGCGTACTTCGGCGTGAACGGCGCGGTCGCGGTGGCCGCGGGTGTGGCCGTCGTCCTGCTCGCGCCGTGGCTGCGCCGCACCATGCATCCCGTCCACTGAGGACACTGAGGTTCCCGCCATGCAGATTCGCACTTCCTTCCCGTACGAGACCACGCGCGAGGACGTCCAGGTACCCCTCCCGGACGGGACCAAGCTGTACGCGCGCGTCTGGCGCCCGGTGACGGACGAACCCGTCCCCGCGCTCCTGGAGTACCTCCCCTACCGCCTGAGCGACTGGACGGCGCCGCGCGACTTCCAGCGCCACCCCTGGTACGCGGGCCACGGCTACGCCTCCGTGCGCGTGGACGTGCGGGGCCACGGCAACTCGGAGGGCATGCCGGGCGACGAGTACGACGCCGTGGAGCTGGCGGACGGGGTCGCGGTCGTCAACTGGCTCGCCGAGCAGCCCTGGTGCACCGGCAAGGTCGGCATGTTCGGCATCTCCTGGGGCGGCTTCAACTCCCTCCAGATCGCGGCCCTGGCGCCCGAGCCGCTCAAGGCGATCATCACGGTCTGCTCCGCGGACGACCGTTATGACAACGACGTGCACTACATGGGTGGTTCCGTCCTGGCGGTGGACATGCACGCGTGGGCGGCCACGATGCTCGCCTTCGTCTCGCGCCCGCCGGACCCGCTGTTCGTCGGCGACCGCTGGCGGGACATGTGGCTGAGCCGTCTCGAAGCCGTGGACCCCTTCATCCACACCTGGCTCGACCACCAGACGCGGGACGCCTACTGGCGCCACGGCAGCGTCTGCGAGGACTACTCGGCGATCGGCGCGGCGGTCCTCGCGGTGGGCGGCTTCCACGACCCCTACCGGGACACGGTCCTGCGCCTGGTCGAGCATCTGCCGGGCGAGGTACGGGGGCTGATCGGCCCGTGGTCGCACCAGTACCCGGACCGGGGGCTGCCGCCGGGCCCCGCGATCGGCTTCCTCCAGGAGACGCTGCGCTGGTGGGACCACCACCTCAAGGGCGTCGACACGGGCATCATGGCCGAGCCGAAGCTGCGCTCCTGGATCAGCGACTCGCACCCGCCGGCGACCGTGTACGCCGAGCTGCCGGGCGGCTGGGTCGGGGACCCCTCCTGGCCGTCGCCGAACGTCACACCCACGTCCTACGCCCTCCAGGGCGCGCCCATGGTGGTGAACTCCCCCCAGCACACCGGCCTGGACGCGGGCCGCTACTTCCCCTTCGGCAACGACGCGGACCTGCCGCCGGACCAGCGCGACGAGGACGCGAAGTCGGCGTGCTTCGAGTTCGAGGTCCCCGCTGCCGTACGCATCCTGGGCCGCCCCAAGGTGACGCTGCGCCTGAAGATGGACGCCCCGTCCGGCCAGGCGATCGCGCGGGTGTGCGACGTGGCCCCGGACGGTTCGTCGACCCTGGTCACCCGGGGCGTACTGAACCTGTCGGCCCGCAACGGCCGGGACCGGGTGGATCCGTGGCCGGTGGGCGGGACGGAGGACGTGACGTTCGAGCTCAACGCGATCGGCCACACCTTCCCGCCGGGTCACAAGATCCGGCTCGCGGTGTCGTCGGCGTACTGGCCGTGGATCTGGCCGCAGGCCGAATCGGCGGGTTTCGTCCTGGACCCGGCGGGCAGCGCGCTCGAACTCCCGGTGCGGCAGGGCGATCTCGACCCTTCGATCACCTTCGAGGCTCCCGAGCAGTCGGAGCCGCTCGGGGTGGTGTACCCGGCGACGCTCGACGAGCTGCGTCCCGAGCGCCTCGTCGTACGCGATGTGGCGAAGGGCGAATGGCGCATGGAGGTGGACCCGCGCTACGGCGGTACGCGGGTCTACCCGGACGGCCTCGAATTCACCGAGGACGCGGTGGAGACGTACACGATCGACGAGTCCGACCCCCTCAGCGCCCGCACCCGCTCCGACTGGACGATCCGCCTGCACCGCCCGGAGCTGGCGTGGGACGTGTCGATCCGGTCCCGCTCGGAGATCACCTGCGACGCGGCGGACTTCATCACGTCGAACGAGGTGGTGTGCAAGGACGGGGACGAGGTGGTGTTCCACCGGACGTGGGAGAACCGCATCCCGCGGACGGCGGGCTGACGCGCCCTACCGCCGCGCCGAGAGCAGCCGCTCCAGGACGACGGCCACCCCGTCGTCCTCGTTGGACGAAGTCACCTCGTCGGCGGCCGACTTGAGGTCGGGGTGGGCGTTGGCCATGGCGACACCGCGGGCCGCCCACACGAACATCGGTACGTCGTTGGGCATGTCCCCGAAGGCGATGGTGTCCTCGGAGGTCATCCCGAGCCGCTCGGCGGCCAGCGCGAGCCCGGTCGCCTTGGTCACCCCGCGCGGCTGGAGCTCGACGGTGCCGGGCCCGGACATGGTGACGGTGGCGAGGGGCCCGACGGCGTCGCGGGCGACGGCGGCCAACTCGTCGTCGGTCAGCTCGGGATGGCGCAGGAGCACCTTGCTGATGGGCTCGGCCCAGAGCGCGTCACGCCCTCGCACGCGTACGGCGGGCAGCGTGGGGTGCGGCATCAGATAGCCGGGCTCGATGAGCGTGAGCCCGTCCACGCCGTCCTGGTCCACGGCGGCGTAGACCTGCCCGACCTCCGCCTCGATCTTCCCGAGCGCGGCCTCGGCGAGCTCGCGGTCGAGCGTCACGGACCAGACCATGCGGTCGGCCCCGGAGTCGTACAACTGCGCCCCCTGACCGCAGACGGCGAGGCCACCGCCGCCCAGATCGTCGAGGAGCGGCTTCACCCGCGGCGCGGGTCGCCCGGTCACCACCAGGTGGCGCGCCCCCGCCGCGGCCGTCGCCGCGAGCACGGCCAGCGACCGGTCGGAGACGGTGTCGTCGCCGCGCAGCAGCGTCCCGTCCAGGTCAGTGGCGATGAGTGAATATGCGAGGGGGGCAGCCATGATCCAGAGAATACGGATCCCCGGCGATGCTGAAAGCAACGTGACAGGAGCTGTGACGCGCGCAGTGCGCTGGTCGCACAACCGGCGCTCGGAGGATTCACCGGGACGAGTCGCCGCGAACCGGCTTCGGGGCGCATCCCGGCGGCCCGCCCCGCTCTTGAAGTGCGCGGAGTGTGCAGGGGCCGGAGGCGCCAGGCGTACGCCCCCTGCGCACTCCCGTCACCTCACCCGTGCACCCGCGCCAAGTGCCCCACCAGCCGCGGCGAAGCGAACTCCGTGCCGCACACGAAGCGCATCACGGGGCCGTACGACGCCGCCGCCGGAAGGCCCGTGAAGTACAGGCCCGGGACCGACGAGACGTACCCCGCGCCCAGCTTCGGCGTGCCGCGGCTCGTGGCGAGGCGGGCCCGGAGCGCGGGGCCCAGGAAGTCCATCGCGGCGATGTCGACCCGGTAGCCCGTCGCCGCTATGACGTGGTCGGCGGAGAGCTCGCGGTCCCGGCCGCCCAGGGTCTCCACCCGCAGGACGGGGCTGCCGCCCCGGACCTCCGCCGACGTCACACGGCGGACCTCGCGCGTCTCGACCTTGCCCTCGAAGCGCTCGCGCAGCCACCACGCGCCCAGCGGTCCGAGGATGCGGCGGACCAGGAAGTGGCGAGCCTGCGGGGGCAGATAGCGGTAGGGGTGGGGGTAGTAGCTGATCGCGTAGAGCGACCAGGCGCGGCCGAACGGCGACTCGGGGCGCAGCCTCGGCTGCTTCCACGGAGGCTCACCGAAGGCCACCGACCCCTTGCCGCGCGCCACCACCCGTACGTTCGCGCCCGCTTCAGCGGCGAGCGCGGCCGTCTCCAGGGCCGACTGCCCCGCGCCGACCACGATCAGCTCACGCCCCGCGAACCGCGACAGGTCGCTGTGCTGCGAACTGTGCGAGACCGGCCCTGTGGGGGTCGGCCCGTCCGGGGCGGCCGCGGCGAGCGCGGGCGGCAGCTGCGCCAGGCCCGAGAGACCGGTGGCGACGACGACCGCGCGGGCCGTGAACTGCTCGCCGGAGTCCAGCTTCAGGTCGAAGCCCGCCGTGCCCCCGCGGTCGACCGACACGACCCGCACCTGCTCCAGGTCGGGCACGAGTTTCTCCTTGAACCACTCCCCGTAGGCCACGAACGTCTCGATCGGGATGATGTCCTCGTCAGTGACCAGGCGCCGTATCCCCGCCGCGTCGCAGTAGTCCACGAGGTCGTGGCCGCGCTGCGGCGCGTCGATGTTCGAGGCCACCGGGGTCGATTTCAGGAGCATCCCCGCGGGCATGTGCGCGCGCCAGCTCACCATCGGATCGCCGAAGACCCGCACCGGAATGCCGCGCGCCCGCAGGTGGGCCGCGGTGGAGAGGCCGAACGGCCCCGCCCCGATGACTGCTACTGGATGGATCACGAAGTCCCTCCCCAGGACGTCACTTGTTGCGTGTGCCTACTTCGTGTGGTGCCGGGTCCACTGGATTCAGCTGGAACCACTGGATTCAGTTGTGGTGGCGCGCGCCGTGACGCCCGCCGTGACGGGTGGTCAGCTCGCGCTGCTGCCGCGTCTGTTCGTGCGCCAGAGCTGATACAGATGCTTCGCCCCGGGCCGCACGAAGCGCGCGAGCATCGTGAAGAACGGCTTCATGTCGTCCGCCGCGAGCCAGGCAAGCTCCGTGCCGCGCGCGTGCGGGGGCGCGTGCGGTGTGGTGTAGCCACTGCGGCGGTAGGCGAGGAGGGCGGGCAGGTCGATGTTCTCCACGACATACCGATGACCGGCGCGCTGTTCCCCCTCGGGGACCGGGCGGCCCGTCAGATGCAGGTGCATCGCACGGATGACGTCGATCCCCGACTCGTTCTCGAAGAGTCGGAACTGTGCGCCCATGCGGGGGTTGAAGTCGAGCAGTTTGTACTGACCGTCGCGCCGGTCGAAGCGCAGGTCGAGGTCGATGACGCCGGTGAAGCCGATCTGTTTGATGAAACGTGCGGCGAGGTCCGCGAGTTCCGGGTTGTCGACGACGTACGCGTTCGCCGTCATCCCCGCGTGCGGGGGCCAGGAGCGCACCTTGACGCCCGTGAAGATCGCGCGCGGCTCCGAGTCCGCGTCGAAGTACGCGTGCACGATCCAGTCCTCGGCCTGCTCCCTGGGCAGGTACTCCTGGAGTATCACTCCGGGCCGCTCGCCCCAGTCACGGGCGAGGCCGAGCAGGCCCCCGGGGGTCTCTATGCGCGTCGTCCCGTTCACCGCGGGGCGGGAGCGGCGCGTGAACGCCTCGCGGTTCTTGGCGACCACCGGGAAGACCGCCCCGGCGGCGAACTCCACTATGTCGCCGTAGCTCTCGGGGAAGCACGCGGCCGGCGAGGCTATGCCGTGCTCCACGCACAGCTCGTGCAGGCCCTGCTTGCTGGCGAGGCGACGCGGCAACTCCGGCTCCACGCGCGGGAAGAGAAACCCGGCCCCGCCCAGCGCGCCCTGGTGCTCGGCGATGAGGACGGCCGCTTCCTCGTCGGTCGGGATCAGGACCGTGGGCCTGCCGATCCGGCGCGCGACGCGCAGCATCCCCTCGACGAGCCGCTCCGGCTCCTCCGCCCCCGTGGTCGGCCAGGGAAAGGCGCGGGTGAGATGGCGCGAGGCGGCGGCCGGTGTGTAGCGGTCCTCCGTGATCGCGTACATGGGAACGCCGAGCCGCCCGAGGCTGCGGATCGCGCCCACACCTCCGTGGTGCAGCGGATAGTTGCCGAACTTCACGATCAGGCCGGGCACCTCACGGTCCACCGCGAAGGGCACGCTGTAGTTCCTCATGGCCACGGGTCCCCCCACGTGTCCCTCCGTCTGACCCGGACCCACCCCGTCCGCGTCCCCCAAAGGACGCTAAGCCGGAACTGACCACTCCAGCAAGGCTTATTCGGACATTGCGAACTCTTTAGACACTGCCCCAACCGGGGGCTTCCACGTAACGTGTGGCACACCCATATGGAAAGCGAGGCAGGTACGCATGTCCGAGCACACCCCGCTCGATCAGGGCGGAAGCGACCCTTCCGTCCGCTCCGTAAGCGACCCGTTCGCTCTCGCGGAGGGCGATCCCTTCGGGCCGCACAATCTCCCGTACGGCGTGTTCTCCCTGGCCGGGGACGCGCCCGGGACCACGGAGCGCCGGGTCGGCGTACGACTCGGTGATCACGTCCTCGACGCGGGGGCCGCGGCCGCCGCGCTCGGCTCGCCCTACGTCTCGCTGCTCGCCGGGCCCACGCTCAACCCGCTGCTCGCCGCGGGCCGCACGGCCTGGTCCGACGTGCGGCGCGCGCTCACCGCTTGGGTCACGATCCCGGCGCACCGCGAGGTCGTGCGCCCCCTGCTGCACCCGTTGTCCGAGGTCAGGCTGCACCTCCCCTTCGAGGTCGCGGACTATGTGGACTTCTACGCCTCCGAGCACCACGCGACCCACCTGGGGCAGATCTTCCGCCCTGACGCTCCGACCCCGCTGACCCCGAACTGGAAGCACCTCCCCATCGGTTACCACGGCCGGTCCGGCACCGTTGTGGTCTCTGGAACTGAAGTGGTACGCCCGTCCGGGCAGCGCAAGGCTCCCGCGGAGACCGCCCCGGTCTTCGGACCCTCCGTCCGCCTGGACATCGAGGCCGAGGTCGGCTTCGTCGTGGGTACGCCGTCGGAGCTGGGCACCCCGGTGCCGCTCGCGGACTTCCGTGACCACGTCTTCGGCCTGACCCTGCTCAACGACTGGTCGGCGCGCGACATCCAGGCCTGGGAGTACGTCCCCCTCGGGCCGTTCCTCGGCAAGTCCTTCTGCACCTCGGTCTCGGCGTGGATCACCCCCCTCGAAGCCCTGGACGCGGCGCGGGTCGCCCCTCCCGAGCGCACGCACGAACTCCTGCCCTACCTGGACGACTCGGCGGAGTCTGTCGCGGACGAGCCCGCCGGCTACGACCTGCGCATCACCGTGACCCTGAACGGCCACGTCATCTCCGAGCCGCCCTTCTCCAGCGTCTACTGGACGGCCGCCCAGCAGCTGGCCCACATGACGGCGAACGGCGCGTCCCTGCGCACGGGCGATTTGTACGGCTCGGGCACGGTCAGCGGACCTTCCGAGGGCCAGTACGGCTCCCTCATCGAGATCACCTGGAACGGCCGCGACCCGCTTGTCCTTCCGGACGGGAAGCGGACGTTCCTGGAGGACGGGGACGAGGTCACCCTCACGGCATGGGCCCCCGGGCCCGATGGCACCCGGGTGGGCCTCGGCGAGGTTTCTGGCAGGGTCGCCTCGGCGCGGTAGGACTGTCGGCCGGGGGTGAGTTCACCCCCGGCTCCCTCCGCACCTGGTTCGTCTGCGGCGCCACCGTGGCTGGTCGCGCCCACGCGGCGGAGCCGCACATGTCAGAGCCCCGCGCCCCTTTGGGGCGCTGCCCCTCGGCCGCTCAGAAGTCGTCCGGCGGCTCCGGCCACTCCTCCTCCGGCGGCTCCGGGGCCTCCCGCGGCTCCGGGGCCTGCGGGGGCGCTGCGGCCTGCTCGGGCACCGCGGCCTGCGGGGGCGGTGGAGTGGCCGCTCCGCCCAGCTCCGCGAGGACCTCAAGCACGCCCTCTCCGTACGTCGCCAGTTTCTTCTCGCCCAGGCCGCTGATGCCGCCCAGCTCCGCGAGCGACGTGGGCCGCAGTGTGGCGATCTCCCGGAGCGTGGCGTCGTGGAAGATCACGTACGCCGGCAGGCCGAGCTCCTTGGCCTGCGCGCCGCGCCATGCACGCAGCGCCTCGAACACCGGCACCGATTCCGCCGGCAGCTCGGCGACGGCCGCCGCGGACTTCGCCTTCCGCTCGCCCTTCGGGGTCTTCGCGGCGGCGGGCCGCTTCGGCTCCTTGCGCAACCGCACCTCCCGCTCCCGGCCGAGGACCGTGCCGCTCTCCTCGGTCAGGACCAGCGTGCCGTACTCCCCCTCGACCGCGAGCAGTCCCTGGGCCAGCAACTGCCGCACCACGCCCCGCCATTCGGCCTCCGCGAGCTCCTCGCCGATGCCGAAGACCGAGAGCTGGTCGTGGTCGAACTGGATGATCTTGGCGGTCTTCTTGCCGAGCAGGATGTCGATGATCTGGCCCGCGCCGAACTTCTGGCCGCGCTCGCGCTGGAGGCGCACGACCGTGGAGAGGACCTTCTGGGCCGGGACCGTGCCGTCCCAGGTCTCCGGCGGTGTCAGGCAGGTGTCGCAGTTGCCGCAGGACTGCGCGTCCGCGTCCTGGCCGAAGTACGTGAGGAGCTGGACCCGGCGGCACTGGGCGGTCTCGCACAGCGCCAGCATCGAGTCCAGGTGCGAGGCCGCCCGGCGGCGGAACGCCTCGTCCCCCTCGCTGCCCTGGATCATCTTCCGCTGCTGGACGACGTCCTGCAGGCCGTACGCCATCCAGGCCGTGGAGGGCAGGCCGTCACGGCCGGCGCGGCCCGTCTCCTGGTAGTACCCCTCGACCGACTTCGGCAGGTCGAGGTGGGCGACGAACCGGACGTCCGGCTTGTCGATGCCCATGCCGAAGGCGATCGTGGCGCAGACGACCAGGCCCTCCTCCCGCAGGAAGCGGGACTGGTGGGCGGCGCGCGTCCTGCCGTCCAGGCCCGCGTGGTACGGCACGGCCTCGATGCCGTTCTTGCAGAGGAACTCGGCGGTCTTCTCCACCGAGTTGCGCGAGAGGCAGTAGACGATGCCCGCGTCGCCCGCGTGCTCCTCTTTGAGGAAGGACAGGAGCTGCTTCTTCGGCTCGGCCTTCGGCACGATGCGGTACTGGATGTTGGGCCGGTCGAAGCTCGCCACGAAGTGCTTCGCGTCCGGCATGCCGAGCCGCTCGGTGATCTCCCGGTGCGTGGCGTGCGTCGCCGTCGCCGTCAGGGCGATCCGCGGCACGTCGGGCCAGCGCTCGCCGAGCAGCGAGAGCGCCAGATAGTCCGGGCGGAAGTCGTGGCCCCACTGCGCCACGCAGTGCGCCTCGTCGATCGCGAAGACCGAGATCTTGGCGCGGGAGAGCAGATCGAGCGTCCCCTCCAGGCGCAGCCGCTCGGGCGCCAGATACAGCACGTCGAGCTCCCCCGCGAGGAACTCGGCCTCCATCACGCGCCGCTCGTCGAAGTCCTGCGTGGAGTTGATGAACCCGGCCCGCACGCCGAGGGCCCGCAGCGCGTCCACCTGGTCCTGCATGAGTGCGATGAGGGGGGAGACGACCACGCCGGTGCCGGGCCTGACCAGGGCGGGGATCTGATAGCAGAGCGACTTGCCGCCACCGGTGGGCATCAGCACGACGGAGTCCCCGCCCGCGACCACGTGCTCGATGATCGCTTCCTGCTCACCGCGGAAGGCGTCATATCCGAAGACGCGGTGCAGCGTCCGCAGGGCGTCACTCTCCGCCACCGCGCTCTGTACGGTCACCTCGCTCATGCCACTGTTCCCATCCATCGCCCTGCCCCCGTGTGCCGCGCTTCGACCACAGACTCCACGATAGGGCTCCGCACCGACAGCTCCGGCAGTTATCCACAGGCTGCGGCCCGGCACCCCTGTCGGAGGGGATGCCGGGCCGCGGCGAGTAGAACAGGTGGGCTACCGGAGCAGGCGGCTACCGGACGAAGACCCCCGCCTGGTTCGCCAGATCCAGGAAGTACTGCGGGGCCACGCCCAGGACCAGCGTCACCGCCACGCCCACGCCGATCGCCGTCATCGTCAGCGGCGAGGGCACGGCGACGGTCGGACCGTCCGCCTTCGGCTCGCTGAAGAACATGAGCACGATCACACGGATGTAGAAGAACGCCGCGATCGCGGACGAGATCACACCGACCACGACAAGCGCACCGGCGCCGCCCTCGGCCGCCGCCTTGAAGACCGCGAACTTTCCGGAGAACCCGGAGGTCAGCGGAATGCCGGCGAAGGCGAGCAGGAACACCGCGAAGACGGCGGCGACCAGCGGCGAGCGCCGGCCGAGCCCCGCCCACTTCGACAGGTGCGTGGCCTCGCCGCCCGCGTCCCGCACCAGCGTGACCACGGCGAACGCGCCGATCGTCACGAAGGAGTAGGCCGCCAGGTAGAAGAGGACCGACGAGATGCCGTCCGGGGTCATGGCGATGACACCGGCGAGGATGAAGCCCGCGTGGGCGATCGAGGAGTACGCGAGCAGCCGCTTGATGTCGGTCTGGGTGATCGCGACGATCGCACCGGCCAGCATCGTGAGGATCACGACGCCCCACATCACGGGCCGCCAGTCCCAGCGCAGCCCCGGCAGGACCACGTACAGGAGCCGGAGCAGCGCGCCGAAGGCGGCCACCTTGGTCGCCGCGGCCATGAAGCCGGTGACCGGGGTGGGCGCTCCCTGGTACACGTCGGGCGTCCACATGTGGAACGGCACCGCGCCCACCTTGAAGAGCAGGCCCATGACGATCATCGCGGCGCCGATCAGGAGCAGCGCGTCGTTGCCCATGGTGTCGGCGAGCGCCGGGTTCACCGTCTGGATGCTGCCGTCGACGATCTTCGCGATGGTGCCGTACGACACCGAGCCCGCGTACCCGTACAGCAGGGCGATCCCGAAGAGCAGGAACGCCGAGGAGAACGAGCCGAGCAGGAAGTACTTGACGGCGGCTTCCTGCGACATCAGGCGCTTGCGGCGGGCGAGCGCGCAGAGCAGGTAGAGCGGCAGCGAGAAGACCTCGAGGGCGATGAAGAGCGTCAGGAGGTCGTTCGCCGACGGGAAGACGAGCATCCCGCCGATCGCGAAGAGGGCCAGCGGGAACACCTCTGTGGTGGTGAACCCGGCCTTCATGGCGGCCTTCTCGCCCTCGCTGCCCGGTGTGGAACCGGCCTGCGCGGCGAACGAGTCGACGCGTCCCCAAGCTCTCAACTTCGTTCGAGCAGGGGAGGCCCCAACGCCATGCGTCACCGGATCGAGCCGCCGCTCCGCGAAGGTGAAGATCGCGACGAGTCCCGCGAGGAGGATCGTGCCCTGCAGGAAGAGCGCGGGTCCGTCGACCGCGATCGCGCCCATGGCGGCGATGTGCGCCTTCGTCGTGCCGTACCCAGTGGTCGCGAGGCCGACGACCGCGGCGAAGGCCGCGGTGAGGGCGACGACGGCCACGAACACCTGCGCGTAGTAACGGGACTTGCGCGGTACGAAGGCCTCGATGAGGATCCCGAGGACCGCCGCGCCGATGACGATCAACGTCGGTGACAGCTGCGCGTACTCGATCGTGGGAGTGTCGATCTTGTCGATCTGATCTTGGGGCGCCGCGGCCGACGCCATTGTCCACAGGCTGTGGACGGCTGATGCGCTCACTTGGCCGCCTCCACGTCGGGCTTCGGGTCCTTCTGCTGTACGTCGGACATGGTGTGCTTGACCGCCGGGTTCACCAGGTCGGTGAGCGGCTTCGGATAGACACCGAGGCCGATCAAGAGCGCGATCAGCGGTGCGACGACCACGAGTTCACGTACCCGCAGGTCCGGCATGGCCGAGACCTCCGGCTTCACCGGGCCCGTCATCGTCCGCTGGTAGAGGACGAGGGTGTAGAGCGCGGCGAGCACGATGCCGATGGTGGCGATGATCCCGACCACGGGATAGCGCGCGAACGCGCCGACCAGGACCAGGAATTCACTGACGAACGGGGCGAGTCCCGGCAGCGAGAGCGTCGCGAGACCGCCGATCAGGAAGGTGCCCGCGAGCACCGGGGCGACCTTCTGCACCCCTCCGTAGTCCGCGATGAGCCGCGAACCGCGCCGCGAGATCAGGAAGCCGGCCACCAGCATCAGCGCGGCGGTCGAGATCCCGTGGTTGACCATGTAGAGCGTCGCGCCGGACTGCCCCTGGGAGGTCATCGCGAAGATGCCGAGAATGATGAACCCGAAGTGCGAGATCGACGCGTAGGCCACCAGGCGCTTGATGTCGCGCTGGCCGACCGCGAGCAGCGCGCCGTAGATGATGCTGACCAGCGCGAGCACGAGGATGACCGGCGTCGCCCACTTGCTCGCCTCGGGGAAGAGCCCGAGGCAGAACCGCAGCATCGCGAAGGTGCCGACCTTGTCGACCACGGCCGTGATCAGGACGGCGACCGGGGCCGTGGACTCGCCCATCGCGTTCGGCAGCCAGGTGTGCAGCGGCCACAGGGGCGCCTTCACCGCGAAGGCGAAGAAGAAGCCGAGGAAGAGCAGCCGCTCGGTGTTGGTCGCCATGTCCAGCGAGCCGTTGGCCCGCGCCTCGGCGATCTCCTGGAGCGAGAAGTTCCCCGCCACCACGTAGAGACCGATGACGGCGGCCAGCATGATCAGGCCGCCGACCAGGTTGTAGAGGAGGAACTTCACGGCCGCGTACGAGCGTTGCGCCGAGGCCTTCTCGTCGCTGCCCGCGTGGGCACGGTCCCCGAAGCCGCCGATGAGGAAGTACATCGGGATGAGCATGGCTTCGAAGAAGATGTAGAAGAGGAAGACGTCGGTGGCCGCGAAGGAGATGATCACCATCGCCTCGACGGCGAGGATCAGGGCGAAGAAGCCCTGAGTCGGCCGCCAGCGCGAGGACTTCGTCTCCAGGGGGTCGGCGTCGTGCCAGCCTGCCAGGATGATGAAGGGCATCAGGAGTGCGGTGAGCGCGATGAGGGCGACACCGATGCCGTCCACCCCGAGCTCGTACCGCACCCCGAACTCCGCGATCCAGGCGCGGGACTCGGTCAGTTGGTAGCGGGATCCGTCGGGGTCGAACCGCACGAGCACGGTCACGGCGAGCGCGAGCGTGGCGAGCGACACGAGCAGCGCGAGCCACTTGGCGGCGGTCCGCCGGGCGGCCGGGACGGCCGCCGTGGCGATCGCACCGATCGCGGGCAGGGCCGCCGTCGCTGTCAGCAGAGGAAAGGACATCGGTATCAGACCGCCCTCATCAGCAGGGTCGCGGCGATGAGTACCGCAACGCCGCCGAACATCGAGACCGCGTAGGAGCGGGCATAGCCGTTCTGCATCTTGCGCAGCCGTCCGGAGAGCCCGCCGACCGAGGCCGCCGTGCCGTTGACGACTCCGTCGACCAGGGTGTGGTCGACGTAGACCAGGGAGCGGGTGAGGTGCTCTCCGCCGCGGACCAGGACGACGTGGTTGAAGTCGTCCTGGAGGAGATCGCGCCGGGCCGCCCGGGTGAGCAGCGAACCTCGCGGGGCGGTGACCGGGACGGGCTTGCGGCCGTACTGGACGTAGGCCAGGGCCACACCGATGAGCAGGACCACCATGGTGGCGCCGGTGACCGTGGTGGCGCTCAGCGGCGAGTGGCCGTGGTCGTGGTGGGTGACCGGCTCCAGCCAGTGCATGAAGCGGTCGCCGATGCTGAAGAAGCCACCGGCGAAGACCGACCCGAAGGCGAGCACGATCATCGGGATCGTCATGGACCTGGGCGACTCGTGCGGGTGCGGCTCGTTGCCGTCCGCGTCCGGCTGCCAGCGCTTCTCTCCGAAGAAGGTCATGATCATGACGCGCGTCATGTAGAACGCGGTGATCGCGGCGCCGAGCAGCGCTACCGAGCCGAGGATCCAGCCCTCCGTGCCGCCCTTGGCGAACGCCGCCTCGATGATCTTGTCCTTGGAGAAGAAGCCGGACAGACCGGGGAAGCCGATGATCGCCAGATAACCGAGCCCGAAGGTCACGAAGGTGACCGGCATGTACTTCCTGAGGCCGCCGTACTTCCTCATGTCGACCTCGTCGTTCATGCCGTGCATGACCGAACCGGCCCCGAGGAAGAGCCCGGCCTTGAAGAAGCCGTGCGTCACCAGGTGCATGATCGCGAAGACGTAGCCGATGGGGCCGAGGCCCGCGGCCAGGATCATGTACCCGATCTGGGACATCGTCGACCCGGCGAGGGCCTTCTTGATGTCGTCCTTCGCGCAACCGACGATCGCACCGAAGAGGAGCGTGACCGCACCGACGACGGTGACGACCAGCTGTGCGTCCGGTGCGGCGTTGAAGATCTCGCCGGAGCGGACGATCAAGTACACGCCCGCGGTCACCATCGTCGCCGCGTGGATGAGGGCCGAGACCGGGGTCGGGCCCTCCATCGCGTCGCCGAGCCAGGACTGGAGCGGCACCTGGGCCGACTTGCCGCAGGCCGCGAGCAGCAGCATCAGGCCGATGGCCGTCAGCTTGCCCTCCGACGTCTCACCGGTGGCCTCCAGGACAGGACCGAAGGCGAAGGTCCCGAAGGTGGTGAACATCAGCATGATGGCGATCGAGAGGCCCATGTCGCCGACCCTGTTGACCAGGAAGGCCTTCTTCGCGGCGGTGGCCGCGCTGGGCTTGTGCTGCCAGAAGCCGATCAGGAGGTACGAGGCAAGACCGACGCCCTCCCATCCGACGTACAGGAGGAGGTAGTTGTCGGCGAGGACCAGGATGAGCATCGCCGCGAGGAACAGGTTCAGGTAGCCGAAGAAGCGGCGGCGCCGCTCGTCGTGCTCCATGTACCCGATGGAGTAGATGTGGATCAGTGTGCCGACACCGGAGATCAGCAGGACGAACGTCATCGACAGCTGGTCCAGCTGGAAGGCGATGTCCGCCTGGAAGCCCTCCACGGGGATCCAGCTGAACAGGTGCTGCGACAGGGAGCGCTCCTCGGCGCCCTTGCCCAGCATGTCGGCGAAGAGCACGACGCCGACGACGAAGGAGGCGGCCGCGAGCAGCGTGCCGAGCCAGTGGCCCACACGGTCCAATCGCCGCCCGCCGCACAGCAGTACGGCCGCTCCGAGCAGAGGCGCCGCTACGAGCAGCGCGATCAGGTTCTCCACTTTTCAGCGACCCCTTACAGCTTCATCAGGCTGGCGTCGTCGACCGAGGCCGAGTGACGGGAGCGGAACAGCGACACGATGATCGCGAGGCCGACCACGACTTCCGCCGCGGCGACGACCATCGTGAAGAACGCGATGATCTGGCCGTCGAGATTGCCGTGCAGCCGGGAGAAGGCGACAAAGGCGAGGTTGCACGCGTTGAGCATCAGCTCGATACACATGAAGACCACGATCGCGTTCCGCCTGATCAGCACGCCGGTGGCGCCGATCGAGAACAACAGCGCCGCGAGATACAGGTAGTTGACCGGATTCACTTCGACGCCTCCTCGCTCTTGGGCGACCGCTCGAGGCGCTCCGTGGAGCGCTGTTCGAGGGCCCGCAGGTCGTCCAGCGCCTCGGCGGACACATCGCGGATCTGGCCGCGCTCACGCAGCGTCTTGTTGACCGTGAGCTCCGACGGGGTGCCGTCGGGGAGCAGTCCGGCGACGTCCACGGCGTTGTGCCGGGCGTAGACACCGGGGGCGGGCAGCGGCGGGAGGTGCTTGCCGCGCACGCGCTCCTCGGACATCTCGCGCTGCGTCTTGGCGCGCTCCGTGCGCTCGCGGTGGGTGAGCACCATCGCGCCGACGGTGGCGGTGATGAGCAGTGCGCCGGTGATCTCGAAGGCGAAGACGTACTTCGTGAAGATGCTCTCGGCGAGGCCCTCCACGTTGCCGCCCGCGTTCGCCTTGCCGAGGCCCGCGAACTCGTTCACCGAGGCGTTCCCGATCCCCGCGAAGAGCAGGATGGCGAAGCCGAAGCCGCAGAGGCCGGCCAGCCAGCGCTGCCCCTTGATGGTCTCCTTCAGGGAGTCGGCGGCGGTGACACCGACGAGCATGACCACGAAGAGGAAGAGCATCATGATCGCGCCGGTGTAGACGACGACCTGGACGATGCCCAGGAAGTACGCCCCGTTGGCGAGGTAGAAGACCGCCAGGATGATCATGGTCCCGGCGAGGCAGAGCGCGCTGTGCACGGCCTTCTTCATGAGGATCGTGCACAGGGCTCCGATCACGGCGACCGTGCCGAGCACCCAGAACTGGACGGCCTCACCGGTGGATGTGGTGTAGGCGGCGAGCTGCGTCATCGGCGGATCACCTTCTCCGACGCGGGCTCGGAGTCCCCGAAGGTGGAGGCGGCCTCCTGGGGCGTCTCCCCCTTGGAGAGGGCGACTTGGGGAACCGTGCCGGGCGCCGCTTCCGTCACCAGACCGCGGTAGTAGTCCTGCTCGTCCGTGCCCGGGAAGATCGAGTGCGGTGACTCGACCATGCCTTCCTCCAGGCCGGCGAGCAGCTGCTCCTTGGTGAAGATGAGCTTCTCGCGGCTGCTGTCGGCCAGCTCGAACTCGTTCGTCATCGTCAACGCGCGCGTGGGGCACGCCTCGATGCACAGGCCGCACAGGATGCAGCGGGCGTAGTTGATCTGGTAGACGCGGCCGTACCGCTCGCCCGGGGAGTAGCGCTCCTCCTCGGTGTTGTCCGCGCCCTCCACATAGATCGCGTCCGCGGGGCAGGCCCAGGCGCAGAGCTCACAGCCGATGCACTTCTCCAGGCCGTCCGGATGGCGATTGAGCTGGTGCCTGCCGTGGAAGCGGGGAGCGGTGGTCTTCTCCTGCTCCGGATACTGCTCGGTCAGCCGCTTCTTGAACATGGCCTTGAAGGTCACGCCGAAGCCCGCGACGGGGTTCTGGAACCCCTGCTTCGATTGGTTCGACTCGTGCTGCGACTGGTGTGACTCTTTCTTCGACTCAGCCATCGGACGCCTCCTTTCCGTCACTGCGGGTTCCGTCACTTTGAGTATCCGGCCCACCACTGACAATCAACTCCCGCTCCTGGCGCGAGCGTCGGCGCGGCACGGGCGGCAGACTCTGGCCGGGCAGCGGCGGAACCGGGAATCCGCCCGCCATCGGGTCGAAGGCGACCGGCTCCTCCTCGGCTGCCGCTTCCTTCTCGCGCTTGTCGCGGAAGATGTCGACGACCACGGAGAGCAACAGGAGCGCGATGACCCCGCCGCCCACATAGAGCGCGATCGAGGTGAAGTCGTACTCCTCGTTCCGCATCGCCCTGACCGTCGCCACGAGCATCAGCCAGACGACCGAGACCGGGATCAGGACCTTCCAGCCGAGCTTCATCAGCTGGTCGTAGCGGACGCGTGGCAGCGTGCCGCGCAGCCAGATGAAGAAGAACAGCAGCAGCTGGACCTTGATCACGAACCAGAGCATCGGCCACCAGCCGTGGTTCGCGCCCTCCCAGAAGGTGCTGATCGGGTACGGGGCCCGCCAGCCGCCCAGGAAGAGGGTGACCGAGACCGCCGAGACGGTGACCATGTTGACGTACTCGGCGAGCATGAACAGCGCGAACTTGATCGACGAGTACTCGGTGTTGAAGCCGCCGACGAGGTCGCCCTCGGACTCCGGCATGTCGAACGGCGCGCGGTTGGTCTCACCGATCATCGTCACGATGTAGATCAGGAACGAGACCGGAAGCAGCAGGACGTACCAGCGGTCCGCCTGCGCCTCCACGATCGCCGAGGTCGACATCGACCCGGAGTAGAGGAACACCGAGGCGAACGCGGCGCCCATCGCGATCTCGTACGAGATCATCTGCGCGCAGGAGCGCAGGCCGCCCAGGAGCGGATAGGTCGAACCGGAGCTCCAGCCCGCGAGCACGATGCCGTAGATGCCGACCGAGGCGACCGCGAGGATGTAGAGCATCGCGATCGGCAGGTCGGTGAGCTGCATCGTCGTACGCTGGCCGAAGATCGAGATCTCGTTGCCCGCGGGCCCGAAGGGGATCACCGCGATGGCCATGAAGGCCGGGATCGCCGCGACGATCGGGGCAAGGATGTAGACCACCTTGTCCGCGCGCTTGACGATCAGGTCTTCCTTGAGCATCAGCTTGATGCCGTCCGCGAGGGACTGCAGCATGCCCCAGGGGCCGTGCCGGTTGGGCCCGATGCGCAGCTGCATCCAGGCGACGACCTTGCGCTCCCAGACGATGGAGAAGAGCACCGTCACCATCAGGAACGCGAAGCAGAAGACCGCCTTGACGGCCACCAGCCACCACGGGTCACGGCCGAACATGGACAGGTCTTCCGCCGCAAGCGGCACCATGTGGTGCATCACGACGTCACCTCCGGGGCCTCAGAGGGCTCCGGCAGGAGCGCCGGGCCGATGCGGACGAGGTCGCCGGGGCGCGCGCCGGTGTCGGAAGTGACGCCTCCCCCGGTCGAGTTCAGCGGCAGCCACACCACGCGGTCGGGCATCTCGGTGACCTGGAGCGGCAGTTCCGTCGCCCCCGCGGGGCCGGTGACCGCGAGGACGTCGCCGTCCTTGACGCCCGCCTCGGCCGCGGTGGCCGCCGAGAGCCTGGCGACCGCGGCGTGCCGCGTGCCGGCGAGCGCCTCGTCGCCCTCCTGGAGGCGGCCCTGGTCGAGCAGCAGCCGGTGCCCCGCGAGAACGGCCTCTCCGGAGGCGGGCCGTGGCGGCTGAGCCGCCGTCTCCTGGGGGTCGCCGACGTGCTGGCCGTCCCAGCCGCCGAGCCGGTCCAGCTCGCGCCGGGCACTGGCCAGGTCGGGCAGACCCAGGTGCACGTCCCCGGCGTCGGCCAGCATGTGCAGCACACGCGCGTCCGTCGGGGCCAGCGTGCGCGTCATCTGGTCCGGCTTGAGCGCGGCGTCGAACATCCGCGCCCTGCCCTCCCAGTTGAGGAAGGTGCCGGGCTTCTCCGCGACCGCCGCCACGGGCAGTACGACGTCGGCGTGCTCGGTGACCTCGCTGGGCCGCAGCTCCAGGGAGACCAGGAAGCCGACCTCGGAGAGAGCTTCACGCGCGCGTGCCGGGTCGGGAAGGTCGGCGACCTCCACGCCCGCCACGAGCAGCGCACGCAGTTCGCCGGTGGCCGCGGCCTCGATGATCTGGCCCGTGTCACGGCCGTAGCGGTGCGGGAGTTCGGCGACGCGCCAGGCGGTGGCCACCTCGTCCCGCGCGCGCGGGTCGGTGGACGGACGCCCGCCGGGCAGCAGCGAAGGCAGCGCGCCCGCCTCGACGGCGCCGCGCTCCCCCGCCCGGCGCGGAATCCACACCAGGCGCGCACCGGTCGCGGACGCGGCCCGTACGGCGGCGGTGAGCCCGCCCGCCACGGCGGCGAGCCGCTCGCCGACCACGATCACCGCGCCCGAAGTGCGCAGCGCATCGGCCGCCTTGGCACCGTCACCCTCGAGACCGGCTCCGCCGGCCAGGGCGTCGAGCCACTGCGTCTCGGTGCCCGGAGCAGCGGGCAGCAGCGTGCCGCCCGCCTTCTCCAGGCCCCGGGTCTGATGCGTCGCGAGCGAGAACGTCCGCTGGCCGTGCTTGCGCCAGGCCTTGCGCAGACGCAGGAAGACCCCGGGCGCCTCTTCCTCGGACTCGAGCCCGACGAGCAGGACGGCGGGTGCCTTCTCCATTTCCGCGTACGTGACTCCGGTGCCGTCGAGATCCCGGCCCCGGCCCGCGACCCGGGCGGCGAGGAAGTCGGCCTCCTCGCTGCTGTGCACGCGCGCGCGGAAGTCGATGTCGTTCGTGTCGAGCGCCACGCGCGCGTACTTGCTGTACGCGTAGGCGTCCTCCACGGTGAGGCGACCGCCGGTCAGCACACCGGCCCGGCCGCGCGCGGCGGCGAGCCCGGTGGCCGCGGCCTCGAGCGCCTCGGGCCAGCTTGCGGTCTCCAGCTCACCTGTCGCGGAGTTGCGCACCAGCGGCGTGGTGAGGCGATCCGGCTTCTGCGCGTAACGGAAGCCGAAGCGCCCCTTGTCGCAGAGCCACTCCTCGTTGACCTCGGGGTCGTCGGCGGCGAGGCGCCGCATGACCTTGCCGCGCCGGTGGTCGGTGCGCGTCGCGCAGCCGCCCGCGCAGTGCTCGCAGACCGACGGCGACGACACCAGGTCGAAGGGCCGGGAGCGGAAGCGATACGCCGCCGAGGTCAGCGCGCCGACCGGGCAGATCTGGATGGTGTTGCCGGAGAAGTACGACTCGAAGGGGTCGCCCTCGCCCGTGCCGACCTGCTGGAGCGCGCCGCGCTCCAGCAGCTCGATCATCGGGTCGCCCGCGATCTGGTTGGAGAAGCGGGTGCAGCGCGCGCAGAGCACACACCGCTCGCGGTCGAGAAGCACCTGCGTGGAGATCGGCACCGGCTTCTCGAACGTCCGCTTCTTGCCCTCGAAGCGGGTGTCCGTGTCGCCGACCTGCATCGCCTGGTTCTGCAGGGGGCACTCGCCGCCCTTGTCGCAGACCGGGCAGTCCAACGGGTGGTTGATGAGGAGCAGCTCCATCACACCGCGCTGGGCCTTCTCGGCGACCGGCGAGGAGAGCTGCGACTTCACGACCATGCCGTCGGTGCAGGTGATGGTGCAGGAGGCCATCGGCTTGCGCTGGCCCTCCACCTCGACGATGCACTGGCGGCAGGCGCCCGCGGGATCGAGCAGCGGGTGGTCGCAGAACCGGGGGATCTCGATGCCGAGGAGCTCGGCGGCCCGGATCACCAACGTCCCCTTCGGGACGCTGATCTCGATGCCGTCGATCGTCAGCGACACGAGGTCTTCCGGCGGAACGGCCGGCTCGCCCCCTCCGGAGGGAGCGCTGTTGGTGGTCACTGTCATGCGTTCACCTCCGAATGTGCGGCGGGCCGGTCGGCCCAGAGAGTCGACTTGGCCGGGTCGAAGGGGCAGCCCTTGCCGGTGATGTGCTCCTCGTACTCCTCGCGGAAGTACTTGAGCGAGGAGAAGATCGGCGAGGCGGCGCCGTCACCGAGGGCGCAGAAGGACTTGCCGTTGATGTTGTCGGCGATGTCGTTCAGCTTGTCCAGGTCGGACATGACGCCCTTGCCGGCCTCGATGTCGCGCAGCAACTGCACCAGCCAGTACGTTCCTTCGCGGCAGGGCGTGCACTTGCCGCAGGACTCGTGGGCGTAGAACTCGGTCCAGCGCGTGACCGCCCGCACGACGCAGGTCGTCTCGTCGAAGCACTGGAGCGCCTTCGTGCCCAGCATCGAACCGGCGGCGCCCACGCCCTCGTAGTCCAGGGGGACGTCGAGGTGCTCGTCGGTGAACATCGGCGTCGAAGAGCCGCCCGGCGTCCAGAACTTGAGCCGGTGGCCCGCCCTGATCCCGCCGCTCATGTCGAGCAGCTGGCGCAGCGTGATGCCCAGCGGCGCCTCGTACTGACCGGGGCTCGTGACGTGGCCGCTCAGCGAATAGAGCGTGAAGCCGGGGGACTTCTCGCTCCCCATCGACTTGAACCAGTCTTTTCCGCGATTCAGGATCGCGGGAACCGACGCGATGGACTCGACGTTATTGACGACAGTGGGGCATGCGTAGAGGCCCGCGACGGCAGGGAAAGGGGGACGCAGTCGCGGCTGGCCACGGCGGCCTTCGAGCGAGTCGAGCAGCGCGGTCTCCTCACCACAGATGTACGCGCCCGCGCCCGCGTGCACGGTGAGTTCGAGGTCGAGTCCGCTGCCCAGGATGTTCTCGCCCAGGAATCCCGCCTCTTTCGCCTCACGCACGGCCTCGTGCAGCCGTCGGAGCACGGGGACGACTTCACCACGCAGGTAGATGAAGGCATGCGACGAGCGGATCGCGTAACAGGCGATCACAATGCCCTCGATGAGGCTATGCGGGTTCGCGAAGAGGAGCGGGATGTCCTTGCAGGTCCCCGGCTCCGATTCGTCGGCGTTGACAACTAGATAGTGAGGCTTTCCGTCTCCCTGCGGAATGAACTGCCATTTCATTCCGGTGGGGAATCCCGCGCCGCCCCGGCCGCGCAGACCGGAGTCCTTCACGTACGCGATGAGGTCGTCCGGCGCCATGGCCAGGGCTTTGCGCAGACCCTCGTACCCCTCGTGCCGCCGGTAGGTCTCCAGCGTCCAGGACTTCTCCTCGTCCCAGAACGCCGAGAGCACCGGCGCGAGCAGTTTCTCGGGGCTTGTCTCGTGGTCGATCTCGGCTGCCAAGGTCATCACTCCCCCTCCTCGGCGGTCGGTCCGGCCGGGTGGGCCGGGTCGGATGCCGAGGTCTCCTGCGGTGCGTCGTGCGAGCTGAGGTGCTCGGCAGGCGCCTCGTCCTGCGGACCGCCCGTGCGCGGGTGGACCACGCGCGGCTGCGGCAAGTCGCCCTTGGCCAGGCGGAGTCCGATCAGCGACGCGGGGCCCGCGCCGCCGCTCGCCTCGACGGCGCCCGCGCGCTCGTCCGGGAATCCGGCCAGAATCCGGGCCGTCTCCTTGTACGTGCACAAGGGGGCGCCGCGGGTCGGCTCGACCTGCACGCCCGCGCGCAGGTCGTCGACGAGCCGCTTGGCGGTCTCGGGAGTCTGGTTGTCGAAGAACTCCCAGTTGACCATCACGACGGGGGCGAAGTCGCAGGCCGCGTTGCACTCGATGTGCTCCAGCGTGACCTTGCCGTCCTCCGTGGTCCCTTCGTTGCCGACCCCCAGGTGCTCCTGGAGCTGCTCGAAGATCGCGTCGCCGCCCATGACGGCGCACAACGTGTTGGTGCAGACGCCGACTTGGTAGTCGCCGGAGGGCTTGCGCCGGTACATCGTGTAGAAGGTCGCGACCGCGGTGACCTCGGCGGTGGTCAGGCCGAGCACCTCCGCGCAGAAGGCCATGCCCGTGCGCGTGACGTAGCCCTCCTCCGCCTGCACCAGGTGCAGCAGCGGAAGCAGCGCGGACCGGGAGTCCGGGTAGCGGGAGATGACCTCCTTGGCGTCCGCGTCGAGCCTGGCCCGTACGTCGGCCGGGAAGTCGGGGGCGGGGAGTTGGGGCATGCCCAGGCTGACGCCCGTGCCCTGCTGGGGAGTGGTGGTCACCGGTCGACGCCTCCCATCACGGGGTCGATGGACGCGACGGCGACGATGACGTCGGCGACCTGGCCGCCCTCGCACATCGCCGCCATGGCCTGGAGGTTGGTGAAGGACGGGTCGCGGAAGTGGACCCGGTAGGGGCGGGTGCCGCCGTCGGAGACGACATGCACCCCGAGTTCGCCCTTGGGCGACTCGACCGCGGTGTACGCCTGCCCGGCCGGGACCCGGAAGCCCTCGGTCACCAGCTTGAAGTGGTGGATCAGGGCCTCCATGGAGGTGCCCATGATCTTCTTGATGTGATCGAGCGAGTTGCCGAGGCCGTCGGGGCCGAGCGCCAGCTGCGCGGGCCAGGCGATCTTCTTGTCGCCGACCATGACCGGACCCGGCTCCAGGCGGTCCAGGCACTGCTCGATGATGCGCAGCGACTGGCGCATCTCCTCCAGGCGGATCAGGAAGCGTCCGTAGGAGTCGCAGGTGTCGGCGGTCGGCACGTCGAACTCGTAGTTCTCGTAGCCGCAGTAGGGGTCCGACTTGCGCAGGTCGTGCGGCAGGCCCGCCGAGCGCAGGACGGGGCCCGTGGCGCCGAGGGCCATGCAGCCCGCGAGGTCGAGGTAGCCGACGTCCTGCATACGGGCCTTGAAGATGGGGTTCCCGGTGGCGAGCTTGTCGTACTCGGGAAGGTTCTTCTTCATCTTCTTCACGAACTCGCGCATCTGGTCCACTGCCCCCGGGGGCAGGTCCTGCGCGAGGCCGCCGGGCCGGATGTACGCGTGGTTCATGCGCAGGCCGGTGATCAGCTCGAAGATGTCGAGAACGAGTTCACGATCGCGGAAGCCGTAGATCATGATCGTCGTCGCGCCCAGCTCCATGCCGCCGGTGGCGATGCACACCAGGTGCGAGGAGAGCCGGTTGAGCTCCATCAGGAGCACGCGGATGATCGAGGCGCGGTCCGGGATCTGGTCCTCGATGCCCAGGAGCTTCTCGACCCCCAGGCAGTACGCCGTCTCGTTGAAGAACGGCGTCAGGTAGTCCATGCGCGTGACGAACGTCGTGCCCTGCGTCCACGTGCGGTACTCGAGGTTCTTCTCGATGCCCGTGTGCAGATACCCGATGCCGCAGCGGGCCTCGGAGACGGTCTCGCCCTCGATCTCCAGGATGAGCCGGAGCACACCATGGGTGGACGGGTGCTGCGGACCCATGTTGACGATGATGCGCTCGTCGTCGGACCGGGCCGCGGACTGGACGACCTCGTCCCAGTCGCCGCCGGTGACTGTATATACAGTCCCCTCGGTCGTCTCGCGCGCGGATGCATGTGACGTGCTCATCAGCTGTACGACCTCCGCTGGTCCGGAGCCGGGATCTGGGCGCCCTTGTACTCGACGGGGATGCCGCCGAGGGGGTAGTCCTTGCGCTGCGGGAAGCCCTGCCAGTCGTCCGGCATCATGATCCGCGTCAGCGCCGGGTGACCGTCGAAGATCAGGCCGAAGAAGTCGTACGTCTCGCGCTCGTGCCAGTCGTTCGTCGGGTAGACCGCGACCAGCGAGGGGACGTGCGGATCGGCGTCAGGGGCACTGACTTCGAGCCGGATCAGGCGGTTGTGGGTGATCGAGCGCAGGTGGTAGACGGCGTGCAGCTCGCGGCCCTTGTCCTCGAGGAAGTGCACCCCCGAGACGCCCGTGCAGAGCTCGAAGCGCAGGGCCGGGTCGTCGCGCAGGGTCTGCGCGACCCGGACGAGGTGCTCGCGCGCGATGTGGAAGGTGAGCTCGTCGCGGTCGACGACCGTCTTCTCGATCGCGTTCTCCGGAAGCAGCCCCTGCTCTTCCAGGGCCCCCTCCAGCTCGTCCGCGACTTCGTCGAACCAGCCGCCGTAGGGGCGCGCGGAGGCGCCCGGCAGGGTGACCGTCCGCACGAGCCCGCCGTAACCGGACGTGTCGCCGCCGTTGTTGGCGCCGAACATGCCCTTGCGTACGCCGATGACCTCGCCGGCCTCGTCGCGGGGGGCGGGAACTCCGTTCCCGTTCGCGTTCCCGTTCGGGTGCTCGTCGCTCACCGCAGCAGCCCCTTCATCTCGATGGTGGGGAGCGCCTTGAGGGCCGCCTCCTCCGCCTCGCGGGCCGCTTCCTCGGCGTTGACCCCGAGCTTGCCGCCCTGGATCTTCTGGTGGAGCTTGAGGATCGCGTCCATCAACATCTCGGGCCGCGGCGGACAGCCGGGCAAATAGATGTCAACAGGGACAATGTGGTCCACGCCCTGCACAATCGCGTAATTGTTGAACATCCCGCCCGACGAAGCGCAAACCCCCATGGAAATGACCCACTTGGGGTTGGGCATCTGGTCATAGACCTGCCGCAGGACCGGCGCCATCTTCTGGCTCACGCGCCCGGCCACGATCATCAGATCGGCCTGCCGCGGCGAACCGCGGAAGACCTCCATGCCGAAGCGAGCCAGGTCATAACGCCCGGCTCCCGTCGTCATCATCTCGATGGCGCAGCACGCGAGGCCGAAGGTCGCGGGGAAGACGGATGACTTGCGCACCCAGCCCGCGGCCTGTTCGACGGTGGTCAGCAGAAATCCGCTCGGCAGTTTCTCTTCGAGTCCCATTGCTCTTTGCCCCTCAGACCCTTAGTCCCATTCCAGGCCGCCACGCCGCCATACGTACGCGTACGCGACGAAGACGGTGAGCACGAAGAGCAGCATCTCCACGAGCCCGAAAATCCCCAGCGCGTCGAAGGTGACGGCCCAGGGGTAAAGGAAGACGATCTCGATGTCGAAGACGATGAAGAGCATCGCCGTCAGGTAGTACTTGATGGGGAATCGCCCACCACCGGCCGGAGTCGGCGTCGGCTCGATTCCGCACTCGTACGCCTCGAGCTTGGCGCGGTTGTACCGCTTTGGACCGATAAGCGTGGCCATGACCACGGAGAAGATCGCAAAGCCTGCCCCGAGGGCTCCCAGCACGAGGATGGGCGCATAGGCATTCACGCTCCTCGCTCCTCTCAGTCGGCACTGACTGTTGGCGGTTGCATTGGACTGCGGCCCGCGAAGATCGCGTACATGTGAAGCAGGTCACAAGCCCAACTGCCCCGCATCTTATGCCCGCCGGTCTGTGATCTGCGACACGGGGTGCGACAACGGCTTTGTGATCTCCACCACCTGACGAAGGATCATGAAGTCGGATGAGCGGTGATCTTCATACGCGAAGCGCCTGAGTGATCACCAGAGGTGACATCTCAGCGAGTTACCGCTGGTCGGGAGGGGGTCGCCCTATCAAGCGATGGCCGCCGCAAGCAAATTGGCGCTGGACGCGCTGGCTTGATAGTGGCGGCTCGTTCACACTTTGGCGGGAGAGGTGTGGATGAAGGCGGCCATGAACGCGTGCACCGATTCACGAGCGGCGGGCGCGCGGCTTCACAAGCGCCAGGCACTCCTCCGCACAAGCACCCGGCGCGCACCTTCACCAGCGGTCGGCTCCCACCTCTTCATGAGCGGTCGGCACGCACCCCTTCACGAGCGGTCGGTACGCGCCTTCGCGAGCGCCCGACATGTGCCCTTCGCGCCGCCTCGTCGTAGATCCACCGCGGATCCACCGCGGATCCACCGTCGATTCCCCGTCGATCCGTCACCGATCCCCCACGCCGGCGACACCGCCGACAACACCCCTGAATTCTTCGGGAGATCTCGGGAAGGTCTCGGCGGGACCTCAGGGAGATCCCCTAGGGCCACACCTGTGACCTGCGCCACACGAGTGATCGTGGCGGAGAAACCGGGGTTGGCCAACCGGCTCAACCGGTGGTAGTCCACGGGCAATTCGGGCGTATCGCAGAAAACCCATGATCACAGGCGTGATCGCCGTTGTCCGCATTGCCCGTTACGGCGTCAATAAGAAGTGACACGCCCGGGATTCGAGGCCGCCGGGGGCAACTGTGGCGCAGCCCACGTTTCTTGAAGGGAACCCTGACTCCCTGATAGCGGTTGTTCTCATGTCCCACACCGCTCACATACCCAGCCACCGGAAGCCCCGTCGTAGCGCCTCGAAGATGGCCCTGCGCGCCGGAGTTGCCGGTGGCGTCCTCAGCACCCTGGCAGTGGCCGCCGCCGGAACGGCGACCGCCGCCGAGCCGGTGACCGAGACCATCGAAATGCCCACGCTCACCGCGGATCTCTCCACGCAGATCGCGCAGTCCGCTGAAGCCACCCAGCAGACCGCCGACAGCTACCAGCTCCGTGCCGAGCAGGACGCGGCCGCCGTGAAGGCCGCCAAGCAGGCCAAGGAAGACCAGGCGCAGGCCGAGAAGAAGGCCGAGGCCAAGGCGAAGGCCGAGGCCGCCGCCAAGAAGAAGGCGGAAGAGGAGCGCGCGTCGCGTTCCGCCGAGCGCACGACGCTCAGCGCCGCCGGTTCAAGCTCCAGCGCCTCGACCGCCGAGGCGCCCGCCCCGGCCAGCGGCAGCGTCGGCTCGGTCATCGGCTTCCTCAAGGCCCAGCTCGGCGACGCGTACGTCATGGGTGCCTCCGGACCCAACGCGTGGGACTGCTCCAGCCTCGTCCAGGCCGCGTTCAAGCAGGCGGGCGTTGACCTTCCGCGCGTCTCGCAGGACCAGTCGGTCGCGGGCACCCCGGTCTCGCTCTCCAACGTCCAGGTGGGCGACATCCTTTACTGGGGTGGCGCGGGCTCCGCGTACCACGTGGGTGTGTACATCGGTAACGGTCAGTACCTCGACGCCGCCAACCCGAGCAAGGGCGTTGTCATCCAGGACCTGTCGGGCTACCCGGCCGACGGCGCCGTGCGCGTCCTCTGAGGGCCCTCACAGCTACGCAGAAGGGCCGGGAACCCCGTGGTGGGGTCCCCGGCCCTTCCGTGTGCTCGACGAGCCGTACGCCCCGGCCCGAGGGCCGCGCCCCCGGCTAGCCCTTCGGCGAGAGCTCGCCCATCTCGGACCAGCTGCTGCCCGGGATCTCGGTGTGGATGATCTCCGGGGTCGATGCGATCAACTCGGACATCGTCTCCATGGCGGCCTTGAAGTGGTCGGAACCGACGTGCGCGGCGCCGGCCTCCTGCGAGGCGAAGCCCTCCAGGAGCACGAACTGGTTCGGGTCGTCCACGCTGCGGGACCAGTCGTAGAAGAGGTTGCCCTCCTCCGCGCGCGTGGACCGGGTGAACTCGGCGGTCCGCTCCAGCCAGCTGTCGGCGTACTCGGGGCGGACGGTGAACTTGACGGCGATGAAAATCATGCGGCCAGCGTCCTGCCGACCGCCGCGCCGGGCAAGCCGGAGATGTCCCTATTCCGGCAGCGTCGGAAACCCGCGCCGCGCCGCCCGCGTGAGCACCCGCGCCAACTCCCGCTGCCGCCCGCGGTAGGCGGCGGTCGGCAGCGAGACCGACAGGGCCCGCGCACTGTCCGGCAGCGGCACGGCCACGCAGGTGAACGCCGGGTCCGTCTCCCCCACCGACACGGCGACGCCCGCCGCGCGCACCCGGCGCAGCTCGGCCTCGAAGCGGTCGGGGCTTGTGATCGTGTTCTCGGTGAGACGCGGCAGTCCGTGCGCGTCGAGATAGCGGCGTCTGGCCGCCCGGCTCAGCGAGGCGAGCAGCACCTTGCCGTGGGCGGTGGCGTGGGCGCCCTGGTCGAGGCCGACCTCGAAGGGGTCGGCCTCCCCCGGCGACGCGGTGCTGTCGACGACCGCGATCCGGCTGCCCCGCCGCGCGCTCAGATAGGCGTGGGCGCCGACAGCCCTTCGTACGCCCAACAGGAGCCCTCTGCTTGCCTCGTCGATCCCGGCGTGCCGCTGGAAGGAGCGGTAGAGGGCGGGCACGCGCGGCCCGAGCGCGTACCCGGCGCCCGTGCGCTCCACGTGTCCGCGCGCGGTGAGCGGCGCGAGCAGGTGGTAGACGGTCGACAGGGCGCAGCCGAGTTCACCGGCCAGCACCTTGGCGGGGACGGGGCCGGGGGCCCGGGCGATCGCCTCCAGGAGGTCGAGCGCCCGGTCCACCGACGCGGGACCGGGGTCCGCGCTCATGGGGTGCTCACGCCTTCGGGGCCACCTTGCTCAGACCGTTGATGATGCGGTCCATCGCGTCGCCGCCCGTCGGGTCGGTGAGGTTGGCCAGCATCTTCAGCGTGAAGCGCATCAGCATCGGGTGGGTCAGGCCGCGCTGGGTGGCGATCTTCATGACCTTCGGGTTGCCGATGAGCTTCACGAAGGCGCGGCCCAGCGTGTAGTAGCCGCCGTACGTGTCCTTGAGGACCTTCGGGTAGCGGTGCAGCGCCAACTCGCGCTGGGCGGGTGTCTGCCGGGCGTGCGCCTGGACGATGACGTCCGCCGCGATCTGCCCGGACTCCATGGCGTACGCGATGCCCTCGCCGTTGAAGGGGTTCACCATGCCGCCCGCGTCGCCGACCAGGAGCAGGCCCTTGGTGTAGTGCGGCTGGCGGTTGAACGCCATCGGCAGGGCGGCGCCGCGGATCGGCATCGTCATGTTGTCGGGGGTGTAGCCCCAGTCCTCGGGCATCGAGGCGCACCAGGCCTTCAACACCTCGCGCCAGTCCAGCTCCTTGTAGGCGGAGGACGAGTCGAGGATGCCGAGCCCGACGTTCGACGTGCCGTCGCCCATGCCGAAGATCCAGCCGTAGCCGGGAAGGAGCCGGTCCTCGGAGCCGCGCCGGTCCCACAGCTCCAGCCAGGACTCCAGGTAGTCGTCGTCGTGGCGGGGCGAGGTGAAGTACGTACGGACGGCGACGCCCATCGGGCGGTCGTCGCGGCGGTGCAGGCCCATCGCGAGGGAGAGCCGCGTCGAGTTGCCGTCGGCGGCGACCACCAGCGGGGCGTGGAAGGTGACCGGGGTCTTCTCCTCGCCGAGCTTGGCGTGCACGCCGGTGATGCGGCCCGTGCGGTCGTCGACGATCGGGGCGCCGACGTTGCAGCGCTGGTACAGCCGGGCGCCCGCCTTCTGGGCCTGGTTCGCGAGCTGCTCGTCGAAGTCGTCGCGCTTACGGACGAGGCCGTAGTTCGGGTAGGCGGCGAGTTCCGGCCAATCCAGTTGGAGGCGAACACCGCCCCCGATGATCCGCAGGCCCTTGTTCCGAAGCCAGCCCGCCTCCTCGGAGATGTCGATTCCCATGGAGACGAGCTGCTTGGTGGCGCGCGGGGTCAGGCCGTCGCCGCAGACCTTCTCCCTGGGGAACGCGGTCTTCTCCAGGAGGAGTACGTCGAGTCCGGCCTTCGCCAAGTAGTAGGCGGTCGTGGAACCGGCTGGCCCGGCCCCGACGACGATCACATCAGCGGTGTGTTCGGTGAGGGGCTGGGGCTGGGTCACGGCGGGTTCTCCCCAAGGCTCGAAATCTGTGTGCCGGAGGGCACGGGATATGGGCAGTCTATGCAGCGGTACTGATCAGCCAGCCGAAGGGCCACCCGTGACAAAGCAGGCACTGCCGACCAAGACCCTGCCCGCCGTACACCTGCGCGTGCCGACCCACGAGGACGCCTTCGTCTGGCACCGGCTCTTCGACGACCCGGAGGTCATGGAGTTCCACGGCGGCAGGTCGGCCGAGCTCTCCGTGTACGAGGAGCTGACCGCCCGGCAGCGCAGACACGACGCCGAACTCGGCTTCTGCCTCTGGACGTTGCTCGACGCCGACGGTGAGCCGATCGGCTTCACCGGAGCGCAGCCCTGGCCGCACGACTGGGGGCCCAAGGGCGAGATCGAGATCGGCTGGCGGCTCGGCCGCGCCGCCTGGGGCAAGGGGTACGCGACCGCCGCCGCGCAGGCCACCCTGGAGCGGGTGCGCGCGGCGGGCGTACGGGACGTGGTGGCGATGGTCGACGTCCGCAACGAACGGTCCGCCGCGGTGACCCGGCGGCTCGGCATGGAACTGGCCCAGACGCTGACGTCTCCGGTGTCGAAGCGGGAGGCCCATCGCTTCCGGCTCGCGCTGTAGCGGGTCTACCCTTCCGGTACCGCTGGGGGGTGACATCTGTGCCGAAGGCGCCCAGGACGGCCGAAGTGCGCGTGCCGCGGCTGATCGGTCTCATGGCCGTGGACGCGCGCGAGTCGGCGGCGAAGCACGGCCTGCTGCTCGCGGCGCCGGACCGCCCCGACTTCCATCTGGTGGTCCTCGACTTCGTGGTCCGGCAGTACCCGCCCCCCGACACGTGGATCCCCCGCGACGCCGTCGTCACCGTCTGGTTCGATCTCGGCCCCGACGAGGGCGAGGGCGGCGCGGGGGTGCGCGAGCCGCGCCGCCCGGGGCCTCCGGACGGCGGGCTGCGACAGGAACTGGACGAGCCGGGGAACGAGGTCGGCGCCGCGCTGTGACGCCGGGGGCGCCGGTGACGCCTGTAGCGCCGCCGGGTGCCTCAGCCGTTGAGCCGCCAGTGCTCCAGCGCGGTGCTGTGGGTCTTCTCGCCCTCCCCCGCGGGCCAGAAGTCCGCGCGCCAGGAGAGCTGAATGGCGTACTCGGTGCCGTTGTCCGCGACGTAACTCTGGTTCACCGCGTGGATCTCGCGGCCCGCCGTGTCGGTGAAGGTGTACTCCCAGATCGCGCCGCTGCGCCCCTGGAAGGTGTTCGGCTCCAGCCGGATGCGCTGGTAGTCCGACTTCTTCGGGTCCTTCTTGGCGTCCTTCTCGATGGTCGTGAAGTTCTCGTACGAGGTGTACGGGGCGTTCGGCACCACGCCGACGAGGAACTCCTCCCGGCCGGTCGACCCCGCGTACACGATCTGCCCCGGCCGGTCCTCGCCCTGCCGGCTCCAGCCGTCGGGCACGGCGAACTCGAAGCCGCTCACGTCAGAGACCAGGTCGTAGCCCGCGGGCAGTTCGGGGGCGGCGTCGTCCAGGGCGTCCGGGCTCTCGGTCGGCTCCTCGGTCGGCTCCTCCGTCGGGGTGAACGAGGGGGACGGTGACGGCGACGCGGTGGGGTCCTCGGTCCGGGTGACGGCGGGCTTGTCGTCCTTGCCCCCGGCGTTGTCGGCCTTGCCGTCCTCGTTGTTCTGCCAGAGCAGGACGCCGGCCGCGATACCGCTGCCGATGAGGAAGGCACCGGCGAGGGTGCCGACCCACACGGCGGTGCGGCGGGAGTTGGGGGTGGCCGGGCCCCGCTGGTGCAGCTGGAAGGCGTGGGGGTCGTAGGCGGCGGGGGCGTAGCCGGGGTTCGCGGCCGGGTCGTACGCGTGCTGGGGCGGCGCGGGGGCCGGGGGTGCGGGGAGCTGGGGCGCGGGGGTGGCGACTCCGGCCGTCGGTGCGTCCGCAAGGGCGACATCGGCGGCTGCGGCGCCGGGAGCCTCGGGCGCGCCCGAGGGACCGCCGACCGGCATCGGCGGCACCGGCGGGACCGGGACCGGGACGATGCCCGTGCGCTGCCCCGCCATCTGGAGCAGGTACGGCGCGAGGAACGCCGCGGCGAAGACCCAGAGCAGCCCGAACAGCAGCGCGTCCGGCACGCTCACGCCCGCGTCGAAGCTGCCGTTGCCCGAACCGCTCCCGCCTGCGCCGCCGCCGAACTCCGACGACGCGCTTCCGGTGGCGTCGACGCCGAACCCGCCGAACCCGGCGACGACCAGGAAGAGCCCGAAGAAGATCCCGGCTGCGAGGAGTTGTTCGCCCCGGTGCGCGGAGCGGCGTGCGGCGAGGATGCCGAGGGTCAGCGCGCACACGAGCCCGAGCGTCAACGCCCCCACGATCGCCCAGTCGTTGGTGACGTCGCCGAGCTCGGAGAGCCCGAAGGACTCGCTCTCGTAGCCGCCGCCGTACGCCGAACTGCTGCCCTCGACGGACGCCTTGAGCGGCGCTCCCCAGCCCAGGCCGAGCGCGGCGACGCCGAGGTTCGGCAGCACGAGCAGGGCGATGACCAGCGGGGACACATCGGCGTCGTCGAGGTCGGCGAGCCTTTCCAGGTCGTCGATCTGGGCGAGGCTGATGAACGCGACGACCGAGCAGAGCGCCAGCACGATCGCGAGCGCCCGCAGCGCGGTGCCGGTGGCGCGGAACGCCGCCTGCCAGCCGGGCCGTCGGGCCAGCCAGGGGGCCAGGTCGTCGCGGTGCAGCACACCGCAGGAGACGGCGAGTCCCAGGACGAGCGCACCGAGCGCGGCGAGCACCGGCGACGACGAGAGCTCGACGCCCTCGATCTCGGGCTGCGCGAAGAGGCTGAGCACGAGGGTGCCGACGGTCACCAACAGCGTGACGCGCACGGCCGCTTCGAGCCCGGCCGTGCCGCCGCCGTGGCCTCCGGTCCGCAGGAGGACGCGGCTGCGCAGGACGCGTACGCCGATGAAGAGGGCCCCGATCCACAGGGCGGTGGCGGTGAGCGGAATGAGGTGGAGCGTGGCGCTGCCGTCGAAGGCGACGTCCATGCTGGAACTCTCGCCGCCGAAGACGGAAGACTGCTGCCGCTCGCCGCCCGAGATCTCGAAGCCGCCGCCCACGGCCTGGAGCAGCAGCGCGAGCGCGATCCGCAGCCGCTCGCCGAACCCGACGACGTCACTCTCCTCGCCCTGCCCGTAGGACGGAACGGCCAGCGCGACGGCGGCGACGAGCACCAACCCAACGGGCCACAGCGCGGCTTGAGCGGCTCCGGCCCAGTCGCCCCGGAACGCCCGCCCGAAGAAGGCACCGAGGGGCGAGGGGGCCCCGGGGGCATGCGCGGGCGGAGGCGGTGACACGGGGACGGTGGGCACCACGACCGGGTGAAGTGGGGGCGCGGGAAGGGAAGTTGCGGTGTACCCGGGTCCCGCGGGCGTGTCTTCGGCCCCGCCTGCGGGAGCTTCCGCTTCAGGTTCCTCCTCGTCCGCAGCCTCGTCCGCAGCCGCAGCCGCAGCCGCAGCCGGAACCGGAGCGTCAGCCTCAGCCGACGCGTCCGCCGAGGTAGGCACACCGAGCTCTGCCGCGGGCAGCTCCGCGGGACCCGCGTCCACCGACGTGTCGCGCGGGCGCTCGTGCCCGCACTTCATGCAGAAGCGGGCCTCGTCAGGGGTGGGTGCCCCGCAGTGAGGGCAGTACGACGCCATGGGAACGCTCCGTCATTGGGGAGATGACCAGCAACACCGACCCGCGCCGAACGATCCCGCGGCGGCCGACGCGAAAGAGCGGCTTCGCATCGACACCGCCGCGTCGGCGGGGTCGTATCACAACGGACACATCTTGCCCGGCGGCTGGTTCCCGTCAACTCGGTTCACATCGCAGGATTCCGCGCGCTCCGGTTTAGGCGTGGGAAAGCCGCAGGCCTAGGCCTTGAACCCGCGGTGCAGGGCCACGACCCCACCCGTCAGATTCCGCCACGCCACCTTCGACCAGCCCGCCTCCCGCAACCGCGCGGCCAGCGCCGGCTGGTCCGGCCAGGAGCGGATGGACTCCGCGAGATAGACGTACGCGTCGGGGTTGGAGGAGACGGCGCGCGCGACCGGCGGCAGCGCCCGCATCAGGTACTCCTCGTAGACCGTGCGGAACGGCGTCCACGTCGGGTGCGAGAACTCGCAGATGACGACCCGGCCGCCGGGCTTCGTCACGCGGTACATCTCGCGCAGCGCCTCGTCCGTCTCCTGGACGTTGCGCAGGCCGAAGGAGATCGTGACGGCGTCGAACGTGTCGTCCTTGAACGGCAGCTTCGTCGCGTCCCCGGCCGTGAACGGCATCCAGGGGTGGCGCCCCTTGCCGACCTGGAGCATGCCGATCGAGAAGTCGCAGGGCACGACGTACGCGCCCGCCTGGGCGAAGGGCTGCGAGGAGGTGGCGGTCCCCGCGGCGAGGTCGAGGACCTTCTGCGCGGGCCGCGCGTCGACGGCCTTCGCGACCTCCTTGCGCCACAGCCGGGCCTGCCCGAGCGACAGCACGTCGTTCGTCAGGTCGTACCGTTCCGCCACGTCGTCGAACATCGAGGCGACTTCGTGCGGCTGCTTGTCCAGAGATGCGCGGGTCACCCGACCATTGTGGCAGTACGGGCACCGGCTCAGGGAAGCGGCTCACGGCAGCAGCCGGGGCCCGCGCCGGGCGGCTACGTCCTCGACCCAGCCCAGGAGCAGCACGGCGACGCCGATCAGCGGCCAGGCCACGGCGAACTGGAACCACAGGCTGTCCAGCGGCAGCCACCGCTCGAAGGCGGGGACCCGACACATCAGGTCGATCAGCGGCACGCTCGCCATCAGGGCGGCCTCGTGCCAGAGGTAGAGCGTGACGGCGCGGGCGTTGAGGACCGTCACGAGCCGGTCCAGGAACCGCGGTGTACCCCAGCGAGCCGAGCTTCTTGTAGACCGACCAGGAGTAGTTGTCGATGGCGTCCGGCTGGGAGGAGTACGGCGCGCGGAACAGCGTCGTCGTGATGCCCGCGGCCCCCGCCAGCGCGAGCTGGGTCTGCTCCAGCTCCCGTTCGACGCGGGCCGGGCTCTGGTAGGAGAGGTCGACGTGCGTGAACGTGTGGACGCCGACCTCGCTGCCCTGCGCCACCAGGTCCTGCACCACGTCCGGGTAACGGGAGACCATCGAGCCGACCACGAAGAAGGTGCCGTCGACGTCGTTGTCCGCGAGCACCTTGAGGACCTTGGGAGTCCACTCGGGGTCGGGGCCGTCGTCGAAGGTGAGCACGATGGTCTTGTCCGGTACGGACCCGCTCTGCGCCTGGCCCGCGCGGAAGTCGAGTAGCGGCCCGCCGTCCAGGACCTTCTGCGGTACGTCGCTCGAACTCGCCCCGACGCGCACGCGTGAGTCGTCGCCGATCTCGGCCCGCAGATATCCGTCGAGCAGCATCACGCTGGTGAGGGCGAGCAGGAGCAGCAGGGCGAGGACGACCCGCGGCCGCTGCAGCGAGGCGGCGCGGCGGCCCGCGCGTTCCATCCTGCTGGGGGTGGCGTGCCGCCGGCCTCGCGGCCCCACGGGCGGGGGTGTCGTCGTCCGGGTCATGAGCGCGCGCCCTCCGGCGGTGCGAGGGGCGTGCCGGAGGGCGGTGTGCCGGTCGGGGGTGTGCCGGTCGGGGCTTCTCCGGGGGCTGAGGCGCCTCCCGGGGCTGAGGCGCCTCCCGGGGCTCCGCCGCCGTCGAAGGGCAGCAGCTCGGCGGGGCTGAGCGAGGTGCCCCAGCCCATGAAGGCCATGCCGAGCACGATCGCGTAGCCGAGGCAGGCGATGCCCGCGAGGACTCCGGCCCGGCGCAGCAGGCGCGCCCTGCGCCCGGAGGTGTCCACGAACACGGGGCCCGCTTCAGGCCCGTTGCCGCGTTTGCGGCGGTGGCCTCGGCGCCGGGCGGCACGCTTTTCGACGGCAGAATCGGAATGCATTGATGGATGCAAGCAGGGCAATTTCGCAAAACTCCCTGAGGGGAAGTGAGCGGACCGTGAGAATCGCGCCAACCTGTCACTGAGCTGGGAGAGTTGACGGCCATTCGTGCCCACCGGCCATTCCGGGTACGTTGAAAACGTCAGCCTTTCCCGAGCCAGTGAGCGAGTGAACGTGCGGAATATACGAGGCGTGCGAAATACCCGGCGCCTGCTGAAGCCGACCGCCGGTCTCGTCTGTCTGGCCGCGCTGGTGTGCTCCGGGTGCTCGGCGAGCGAGGACTCCCCCGCAGGCACGGCCGAGAGCACGACGGCGTCCTCCGCGCCCGAATCCACGACCGCCTTCGCCCCGTACGTCAGTGCCACGACCGCCGGGGACGGCGACAGCTCCGGCACCCCGTCGACGTACAACCTGGCCTTCGTCGTCGCGGACGGCGGCGACTGCGCGCCCGTGTGGGGCGGGACCACGGACATCGGCGACGACGCCGTGGCGTCCCGGATCGCGAAGCTGAAGTCATCGGGCGGCGCCGTCCGCGTCTCCTTCGGCGGGGCCGCGGGCAAGGAGCTCGCGCTCACCTGCGACAGCGCGTCCGAACTCGCCGACGCCTACGCCCAAGTCCTGGACGCCACGGGCGCGACCGAGGCCGACTTCGACATCGAGGGCGACGCGCTCACGGATGCCGCCTCCGTCGCCCGCCGCTCCGAGGCGATCGCGCTGCTCCAGAAGAAGCGCGACCTGAAGGCCACGTTCACGCTCCCCGTGATGCCCTCGGGCCTGGACGCCGACAGCGTGGCGCTCCTGGAGTCCGCCAACGACCACGACGCACGGGTCTCGACGGTGAACATCATGGCGATGAACTACGGCACGTCCTACACCGGCGACATGGGCGACTACGCGATCACGTCGGCCACCAAGGCGCACGCCCAGATCAAGAAGGCCTTCGGCCTCTCGGACAGGAACGGCTGGAAGGGCCTCGCGGTCACCGCGATGATCGGCGTGAACGACGTGAAGGGCGAGACGTTCACGCTCGCCGACGCGGCCCAACTGCGGGCGTACGGCGAGAAGAAGGGCGTGGCCTGGCTGTCGATGTGGTCGTCGTTCCGCGACCAGGAGTGCGCGAAGGGCACGTCGACGGCGAAGGCCCAGGACACGTGCAGCGGGGTGGAGCAGGAGGCGGGGGCGTTCGCGGAAACGCTGTCAGGCTGACCGGCACCTACCGCCGCCGGTACACCAGGCGTCCGCCGAGGACCGTGGCGACGCACGTCCCCGAGCCCTGCGCCAGGAGCCCGGCTTCATCACGTACGTCGAAGGCGGCGAGGTCGGCGCGACCGCCCACGCTCAGCGGACCGTGGACCGTACCGGCCAGGTCGATCCCCTCGACGAAGGGGTCGAGGTCAGGGCCGGTCGTCAGCGGCGGCGCAAGCCGCCACGCGTCCGCCACCTCGCGAAGCCCGGACCGCGTCACCGCCTGCCGCACCCCGTCCGGGAAGCCCCCGCCGACGTGCGTCGTGCCGTGCGCCAGCATGCGCTGCAGACCGCGCCGTACGCTCCCGGCCCACCGGGAGTCGTCGTCGCACTCGAAACCGACGATCGGCTCGGTGCCGAGTTCGTCGGCCTCGCGCGGGTCGGGGTGGTAGACGCGGGTCAGGAGCCAGCGGCCGTGCCACTGCCGGAGACCCGGCGTGATCACCCCGGGCCACTGCCGGACGCGGGCGCGCGGCTGCGCGGCCACCACGTCCTCGTACGTCCCGATGGCCGCGATCCGGTCGCCGTCGACGAGTACCGCACCCCCGGGAACCGGCGCCGCGCCGACCGGCAGGACCAGCGGCGCGGCGTGAACCGTCAGCACAGCGGCATCAGTTGGAGGCCAGCAGCTTCAGCTCGGGGTGGGCCGTGCCACCCTCGATCGCCGTGGACGAGATGTGCGAGGCGACGCGGTCGTCGGTCGGGTCGTTCGCCGGGTCGTCGTGCACGACGAGGTGCTCGTACGTCGTGGCGCGCTGGGCCGGCACCCGGTCCGCGGTGCGGATCATGTCGATCATGTCGCGCAGGTTGTTGCGGTGCTTGGCGCCCGCGGAGGAGACGACGTTCTCCTCCAGCATCACGGAGCCGAGGTCGTCCGCGCCGTAGTGCAGGGTGAGCTGGCCGGCCTCCTTGCCGGTGGTCAGCCAGGAACCCTGGATGTGGGCGACGTTGTCGAGGAAGATCCGCGAGATCGCGATCATGCGGATGTACTCGAAGATGGTCGCCTGGGTGCGGCCCTTGAGGTGGTTGTTCTCGGGCTGGTACGTGTACGGGATGAAGGCCCTGAAGCCCCCTGTCCTGTCCTGCACGTCGCGGATCATCCGCAGGTGCTCGATGCGCTCGGCGTTGGTCTCGCCGGTGCCCATGAGCATCGTGGACGTCGACTCGACGCCGAGCCCGTGGGCGATCTCCATGATCTCCAGCCAGCGCTCGCCGCTCTCCTTGAGCGGGGCGATGGCCTTGCGGGGGCGGGCCGGGAGCAGCTCGGCACCGGCACCGGCGAAGGAGTCGAGCCCGGCGGCGTGAATCCGCTGGATCGCCTCCTCGGCGGAGACCTTCGAGATGCGGGCCATGTGCTCGATCTCGGAGGCGCCGAGAGAGTGGATGACCAGCTGCGGGAAGTTCTTCTTGATCGCCGAGAAGTGCTCTTCGTAGTACTCGACGCCGAAGTCCGGGTGGTGCCCGCCCTGGAACATGACCTGCGTGCCACCGAGCTCGACGGTCTCGGCGCAGCGCCGCAGGATGTCGTCGAGGTCGCGCGTCCAGCCCTTCTTGGTGTCCTTGGGGGCCGCGTAGAAGGCGCAGAACTTGCAGGCGGTCACACACACGTTGGTGTAGTTGATGTTCCGCTCGATGATGTACGTCGCGATGTGCTCGGTCCCGGCGTACCGGCGGCGGCGCACGGCGTCGGCGGCGGCACCGAGCGCGTGCAGCGGCGCGTCGCGGTAGAGGTCGAGCGCCTCTTCGGCGCTGATCCGCCCACCTGCGGCGGCACGGTCGAGGACGGACTGAAGGTCGGCCTTCTCGGTCACCGGGGCGTCCCTTTCGTAAGGGTTCTGGACGGACCGATCCAGCGTACGCCAGGGGGTCCGGCCGCCCGACGTCAGGCGGCGTAGGCCCCGACGTCAGGCGGCGTAGGCCCCGACCAGCAGCCCCACGAACGCGCCGCCGATCAGGAACGGCCCGAACGGGATGGCCGTCTTGCGCCCGGCGCGGCGGGCGACGACCAGGCCTGCCCCGTACAGGGCGGCGAGCAGGAACCCGGCGAAGGTGCCGAGCAGCACCCCGCCCCACCCGTACCAGCCGAGGGCGGCCCCCAGGCCGAGCGCCAGCTTCACGTCGCCGAAGCCCATGCCGTTCGGACTGATGAGGAAGAGCACGAAGTACGCCCCGGCGAGCCCGAGCGCCCCGTACAGGGAGTGCAGCCAGGACCCACCGTGCTCGGGCAGCAGCGCGGCGGCCCCCAGGAGGGCGAGCGCGGCCACGGCGAGCGGCAGGGTGAGCACGTCGGGCAGCCGGTGCACCCCGAAGTCCACGACGGCGAGCAGCACCCCGCAGGGCGCGAGCAGCAGCCAGACGCCGAGCTCGGGCCGCGCGCCGGTGGCGGCGGCGAGGGCGGCGCAGACGAGGGCGGTGGCGGTGGCGACGGCCGCGGTCCGGGGCCCGTAGCGGGTCCCGTCCTCCCCGCACCGCGCGAGCCCGACCCACCCCCCGACGGGATGCCCGCCGGGGCAGCTGTCCCGCCACGCCTCATCGGGCGAGACGGAGAGCCGGTACGCGGCGCGGGGGACGAGCAGCCCCGTGACGGCGCCCCAGAGGAGGGCGCCGATGATGAGCGTCACGTACACGAGATAACCGTCTCCCCCGTTGTAGGCAGGCGTTCCGCAAGGCGATTGGGGTCTCCCCTGCTCGAGCGGAGCCGAGAGCTTGGGGAAGGGTGGGCACAACGCCGAAGCTGCCGAGTGCCGACTCAGCCGGCGTCAGCTGACAGCCGTGAGGCCACTGCGCCAGGCAGGCAGGAGCTCGTCCAGCAGGGCTTCCGTCCGGGGCGGCACGCCCCGAGCCCCACTCCGGGCGACGAGATCCGCGGCCACCTGCTGAAGGCGACCGGGGTCGCCCACCGCATGGGTGGCCCGCAGCAGCTCGTTCCAGAGCCGCTCATCGCCCGGCGCGGAATTCAGCGAAGCGTTCAGCGCCTCGATGGCCTTCTCCGCGCGCCCCTTCTCCAGGTGGAACTCGGAGAGGGCGAGCCCGATGTCGGCGACGAGCAGCGGCAGCTGCGCGTCGATGATCTCGTGCGTGAGCCACGCGTACCGCCCCTGCGGCCGGTCCGCGAGCAACGGCCCCCGCACCAGCACCAGCGCATCGGTGAGCATCCGCCCACGTACGGCCCGGCTGTTGGCCCCGCGCCCCTGCGTCGCCTCGTGGTAGAGCGACCGCAGGACATCCAGGTCGGAGACGACGGACTTGGCGAGCGTGAGCCGCCCGCTCTGGTCGGCCCGCAGCCGCGGCGATCCGTCGGGCTCGGTGCCGAGCCACTCGCGCAGCCGGTCGACGAGCGCGTCGCGTACGTCCTCGGTGACGCCCCGCGGCCACAGCGCGGAGGCGAGCACCCGGGGGTGCACACCCTCGCGGTGCAGCAGGAGCAGCGCCAGCGCCTCGTGCATCAGCGGGCTGCGCTCGCCGTCAGGCGTGTCGAGGCCGATGATCTCGTACGTACCGACGAGGCGCGCGTACACCGCGGGCCGCCCCTGCTCGGTGACGTCGACGAGGAACGGCGGAGCGGTGGCCGTACGACCGGAACCGGTCTGACCGGGCGAACCGGGTGTGCCGCCCTCGCCCGGGTCCGCGTCGACGAAGAGCTCCACGACTGAGCGCTGCAGGGCCTCGGGCAGGGTCTGCGCCTCCAGCTCCAGCCCGAGCAGCGGGGCGAGGAGCTTGCCCTGGGGGGTGATCTCCATCTCCCAGGCGGCGCCCGGCATGTCCCCGGACTCGGTGCCGACGAGATAGCCGATGCCCAGCCGGCTGGCGTCCGCGGCCAGTTCGGCGAGCTTCACGGCGTCGTCGCCGGTGGGCTCGGCGGCGAGAAGCACCAGGTGCGGCGCCCAGCGCGTGTGCTGGGCGGGCCCCGTACGACCGGTGAGCACGGAGTCGTGCCCGGCCGCGCCCAGGGCACCGCGCCGCTGGCGCGTCTCGGCCTCCATCGTCTCGATGAGCGCCTCGATGTCGTCGAGGTGGCGCAGCCGGTTGGGCGCGAGCGGCGTCAGGTCCTGCCCGAAGCCGACGAGGGTGATGGTCATGCGGTCGGACCAGCCGTTGGTGGCGAGCTCGGCGGCGACGGAGGCGAAGACCGCGGCGCGGTCGGCCTCGGTCCCGCTCAGCGACACGACACCGGGCACGGCTTCGAGGTTGAGCAGCAGCCGCGAGTCGTCGAGCGTGCCGAGGCTGACGAGCCCCGGGTAGGGAGCGGCGGTGTCCACGTCCTCGTACTGCTCGGCGTCGGTGCGCGCCAGCATCCAGAACGTCTGGTCCTGCCCCAACTGCCAGGGCGCGGGCGGCCGTCCGGCGGGCTGGGCGAGCTGGAGGTGCAGATCGCCGTTGCTGAGCCAGGCGGCGTAGACGGTGGGCAGCGCGCGCGACTCCTCGGCGAGGGCGGCGGCGAGCCCCCTCAGCGAAAGATCAAGAAGGCGTACGCCCTCGGGGTCGGCCCCCACGAGCAGGGCGTCCTGCGCGGCGGCCGCGCCCCCGGTCGGCGTCGGCGGCTCCATGCCGCGACGTCCGCCGACGGCGCCCATGGCCGACTGCCACAGGGCGTGACGCCTACGGCGGCCGAGGGCGCCGAGGAGTCCAGCGGCGAGGAGAGGCGCGCCGATGAGCGCCTCGGGCAGCCCGAAGGAGAACCCTTCGGACTCACTCCCGCTACTGGCGACGGGCGCCTCCTGCCGCGCGCCGTCGGAGGGCCGCTGCTCGGGAATGGTGATGTGCGCGGTGTCGCGGTCGACGGACCCGCCGCCGCCCTGCTCCTTGGCGCCGCCACCCTGCTGGCCGCCGCCTTGCTCGTTGGCGTGGTCCCCGGACTTGGCGTAGTCGGAGATCTGCTCCTTCACGTCCTGCGAGACCTTGGGTGCCTCGTCGGGCATCTCGACGAGCTCGCCGCCGTGCGCGTCCGCGGGCATCTCCATGATCCAGCCCGGCCGGATGAGGCTGGCCTCGGACAGCCGCGACCCGTCGGGCTGCTCGCGGTCCTTGTTGAGCTGGTAGATCTCCTTGTACCGGCGGCCGTCTCCCAGGTGCCGCTCGGCGATCTCCCACATCGAATCGTGGTGCCGTCCTTCGGGCGGCTGGATCCGGTAGTACTTGGTGTCCCCGTCCTTGGCGCTGCTGCCGGCCTGCGCGGCGGCCTGCTCGGCCTGCTCGGCGACGGCACTTGCGGCGCTCCCGGCCTGCTCCTGCCCGAAGAGACCGCCGGGGGTCTGCTGGGCGGAGGCGGCGGAAGCGGGCTTCTGATTCCCTTCCAGGGACTGCCCGAACTGCGAGAGCCCCGGCGCGAAGCTGGCGGCGGTGGCGCCGACCAGGAGCAGGGCGGCGACGAGTTGCCGGGCGAGCAGCTGACTGCCACCGGCCCCGGGAATGCGCCCCGGCATCCCGACCCCGGAGAGCGCGGCCTTGACCTCCACCAGCACGCAGGCGGTGAACTGGGCCCAGGCGAGCCAGACGACGACGGTCAGTACGTTGATGAACGTCCCGACCGTGATCTCCTGCTGCAACCAGTCCAGCGAGGGCGCACCGCCCGGAAGCGGCCACCCCACGGCGTACGCGAGCGCGCCAGGGACGCCGATGACGAGCACGGCCAACGCGACGAAGGCGAGGAACGCCTTGACGAAGTCCCCGAACGTACGACGACGCCGGGGCAGCGGCTGCGGCGTCCGATTCCGTGGAGCCGACGGGCCGCCGTTCGAACTTGAAGTGGTGCGCGCCATGGCGGGAGTCCTGGTGTCCTCTGAGAGGGAGCGGATAGGGATCAGCGGTGTGTGCGCTGAGGGTACTGAGGCGATGGTACGGAAGGGGCCGAAGATCATACAGAGGCATCGGTGCCCAAGGGTCTTGCGCGGGTGCCCGTTTGAGCCCGAGTTGAGAGTTAAGCGGCACTCTCTCCGCCCGCTTACGGTCCGCCTCCGCCCGTTCTCGCGCCCGGGATTGCCCGCCCAGAACAGGCACGCATCCCCCCTTCACTCCGCCGCGTCACAGTTCCGGCACGGAATCGCTGCGCCCCCGTAGCACTTGGGGCCCCGTCATTCGCGTTCGCTTCCGTCACCGCACAGAACACGAGAACCTTCACAAGGCCCACCGGTACTGGTTACCCACGCCTGGTAATTTCGTCCGGCTCCATTCTCTCCTGCACACACGCCGAACTCTGGGGGACTGCAATCGTGGCCCGTCGCACCCTGCCCACCGTGACCGCGCTGGTGACGAGCGCGGCCCTGCTCCTGAGCGCCTGCGGAGGCGGCGGGGGCGATGACTCCTCGGACAGGATCGAGGGGGCGGGGAAGGAGGGCGACAAGGCGGCAGCTTCGGCGTCACCCTCGAAGGCCCCGAATCAGCCGGACCTCACCCTGCCGAGCGACCTGGACCTGAGCTTCGACTTCGCGAAGCCGTCCGACCCCAAGCACGCCGCAGCGCTCGACAGCGCGCAGAACTACATCCGGGCCCTGAACCACGGAATCGTGAAGCAGGACGCGGAGGACCCGGCGTACAAGTTCTACTCGACCTCTGATGCCGCGCAGTACGCCAAATCCCAGATCCAGGCATGGATCAAGGGCAACTGGACCCCCACGGGCAAGGACGTCTACTCCAAGTCCGAGGTCTCTCCGGTCGGAGGGGGCAAGAACGTCCGCGCCACCTTCTGCCGGAACCAGGCCGAGTACTTCAGCAAGAAGATCAAGACGGGCAAGACCAACCGCACCGACGAGAACCTCGACAGCTACCAGAGGTTCAGCCTCCTCATGACGCCGCCGGACGCAAGCTCAAAGGTCTGGCAGGTACGACAGATCCGGGTCGAGGGACGGGTAAAGGAGTGCAAGTCCTGATGGTCAACCGACGAGTTCTCTGCTGGTCCTCCGCGCTGGCCACAGCCACCATGCTGTGGTGCGCGGGACCGGTCCAGGCCAACGGCGTCCCACCGAGCACGACTCCGCAGCCCGACGGGCCCAGCGGCAGTGCCGACAGCAACACCCTGAAGGCCTCTGCCTCCCAGTCCCAGATCAAGATCACGTACAAGAGCGGCGGGGACGGCGGCGGCAAACGGGGCAACCTCACGACGGTCGACCCCAACTGGGAACCGCCGCCCTGCTGGTACGAACCCGTGTTCACACCCGAGGAGCTCAAGGACTTCGTCGACAAGACGGACGGCGCCGGCGATGTCGGCGCGCTGTGGTCTTGGTACGGCAAGGGACTCTGGACGGATCACTACAAAGACGGCAAGTCGTGGGAGAACAACGACAACACCACAGCCGAGGGCTACAAGAACTACAACATCGGCAAGGGTGGTCACTTCTGGCGCAGCGTCGAGAACAAGGACTCCGACGGTGACCCCTGGGACTGCGGCAAGGTCATGTTCTGGCAGGCGGACAACGAGATCCCGAACGTTCCGAACGCCCCGACCGCCGAAACGCTGGCCGAGTACGCGTACAACAAGGTGAAGGTCCCCGACACCAAGGTCGAGCTGAAGCCCGAGGCCAAGTCGACGGTGAATCTGCCCACTTGGGTGTGGCTGGACAAGGGCACTTTCAAGGACGTCAAGGTACGCGCGGAGCTCCCGAACACGGATTTGTGGGCGGAGACCACGGCCAAGCCGAAGAGCCTGCACCTGGAGCCCGGCACGGCCGACGCGAAGACCTTCCCCGCCTCCGGCGAATGCGAGATCAACGAAGACGGCAGCATCGGCACGCCCTACACCAAGGGCAAGTCGAAGCAGGACCCGCCGTGCGGCATCAAGTACCTCCGGGCGACCGACGGAAAGCCGTATCAGCTGAAGGCCTCCATCACCTGGGAGATCTCCTGGGAAGGCACGGGCGGCGCGGGCGACACTATGCCGAACGGCACCTTCGAGACGACCCAGGACATGGACGTCCAGGAAATCCAGTCGATCAACCGCTGAGGCAAGAGGTGGCGACCCAGGCCTGGTTTCGACCCCGAGATATGGCATTGACGGCGGCGATTCACCGGCGGACCCTGGCCGGGGTCAGCGGTTCACGGACTGGATCTCCTGTACGGGAATCCGCTGAGTCGCGCCGAAGGAGCCGGACGGCAGCGAGCCGCCCTCGCCCGTGGTGCTGGTCCAGTGGATCTTCCAACTGAGCGTGGCCCGGACGGCGTACGCCTCGTCTGCGGCCGTGGAGCGCAGGTACGTCACCCCGCACGGCGGCACCCTCTCCGCCTTGTCTCGCACGTACGGCTCGCCGATGCCGCCGCCCTTGCGGATCGCGCACGCGCCCGACGCGGGAAAACGGGTCGCGTCCTGCGTGCCCGGATCGATGTGCAGGGCCTCGGGCTCGGCCGTCGTCGTCGCCGAGAGGCCCGTGCCGGGCAGGCTCGCGGTGACGGTGATCTTCTTGAACCTGGCCTTGTCCAGCCAGACCCAGGTGGGCAGGTTCACCGTGGACCTGCCGCGCGGCGCCATCTTGATCTCGGTGCCGGGGACGGGGAGTTCGTCGTACGCGTACTCGGCGAGGACCTCCGGGGAGACGGCCAGGGGCTCGTCCGGAGTCTGCCCCTTGTCCACCCAGAAGGGCTGCCGGTCGCACGACGTCGCCTCGGGCTCGCCCTCACGGTTCGGATTGACCACGGGCGCCCAGAACATGCCCTCGCCCTGCTTGGAGAGGTTGTAGTTCTTGTAGGGATGGCCGTCCTTGTAACGGTGCTCCAGCGCGTCGCTGATGACGTACCCGATCCCACCGACGAGCGGAGCCCCCGCCCCGAACCTCCGCCACGCCTTGACGGTGCGCTCGATCTCCTTCGGAGAGAACGCGGGCTCGTACCAGCACGCCGGGGGCGTCCAGTTGTCGGCCGTGGCAGGGGTCAATGCTCCCGTCCTCGGCGAGGCGCCGCTTCCGCTGACGACGGTGCGGATCCTGGTCTGAGCGTGAATACTGCCCCCGCTCACACCGCCTTGGGCGGTGACGACCTCCTTGCCGGCTCCGCCCGTCCCGATGCCATGGGCGGGCGACGACCATGCAGCCACTGTCAGAGCCACTACGGCCACCATGACGCATCGGCCCGTCACGACGGGAGACATGAGACAGCCCCTCGCTTCGAGAAGCCCTTCGTGCTCTGCCAGACGCCCTTCGAGTTCAGCGTCAGCCGCGTGTTGTAGAGCACGTAGTTGTCGTCGCGCTTCGTCTGGCCGGACTTCCTGGTCTCGCCCGTCTTACGGTCGGTATTGACCGCCCCGCTCTCGTCGGCGCAGTAGACGAGCGTCGCCGTTTTGTCGTCGACGATGGTCACCCGGCGGTCGAAGTAGCGGATCGTCCCCTTGTAGCTGATGCCTCCGTCCAGAAAGCTCTGCACGTACTTGACCTCCGACATCAAGGTGTCGCCCTTGTTGTAGAAGCGCAGGGCGGCAGAGGCCGGAGTGCCTCGCACGATGGCGTCGCTCTCGGCGTCGATCCCTCGCTCACTGTCCGCGAGTACCGCGTCCTTGGCCACATCCCCCGTACGCCCCTCAAAGACGTTCTTCACGTCTTTCGGAAGCCTGATCACCGGCCGCTCGATGCCGCCGTCAGCGGCGGACGGCGAAGGTGCCGCCGATCCGGACGACGTGCCCGCGCCGACGATCGCGTCCGAGCCGCGCTCCCCGCTGCCGCACCCAGCCAGCACCACCACAGCCACAGCCACACCAACCAGCGACGACGACGCCACTCTCGTACGCATCCGGACCTACCTCCTGCAAACGGGGACAGGAGGTAAAACCCGCCGCCGCTCCCGAAGGTCACCAGATGATCGTCGTCCCCGGAGTGAATGTCGGATGAGTCCGGCTGACCCCTCAAGTAGACGCCTCGCCGCGCATGCCCTTCGAGGCGTCTACGACGCCGGGCGCCACCCGCGGGGCGGCCTGAACGCCGCAGTGGTTTCGGCTCGACCCTCTCGCGGCCGAGTGGGACGATGAGATCTCCGCAACAGCTATGCGGGAATCGCTCCGGACGGCAAGCTCTACCTCGGCACCCAAGGGGGATACGAACATGGGCGGTAAGGGAAAGAGCGACCTCGCGGTCCCGCTCACCGAGCTGGAGGACTACGGATCCCGGCTGCGCTCCATCAAGGACCGCATGAACCGGACGAAGAAGACCTTCGAGTCCTACAGGGACGACATCGGCGACGGCGGCGTGTACGACTCGCTCGAGGACTTCGAGTCCAACTGGGAGGACGGCCGCGAGGACATCGGCCAGCAGCTGACCGCCCTCGCCGAACTGTCCGACGCCGTCGTACGCGAGTTCAAGAAGCTGGACGACAAGCTGGCCAAGGAAGTCAACGACGCGGTGAAGCCGAACAAGGGCACGGGCACGGGAAAGGGCAAGGGCAAAGACGGCACGTAGCCGTCACTCCGCGAAGCGGAACGTAGACGTCACCGCGTCGAAGATGTCGAAGAACGCGTCCGCCAGTTCGAGTTGTTGGCTGCTGCCCGAGACCAGTGCCACCTTGCCCTCCTGCCCCGGCACCGGAATGAAGGTCTGCATCAGGACGACGCGGATCGTGCGCTCGTCGCCCGGCACGGAGATGTCCTCCAGGCCGTACGTCCGCGCCGCGAGCCCGACGCCCGGGATGTCGACCGTCTTCACCTTCCGCCACGCGTCACCCTCCCGCCTGGCCTCGCGCACGCCGAGCTGGGCGACGATGCGGTCCGGGTCCGTCGGCAGGACGTCGCCGTTCGCCGTGCGGGCGCCGACCAGGGAGACCGTGACCGAGCCGGTGACCGGCGTATCGCCGCCGAAGCTCTCCGCCATGCAGCCGCAGTACAGGGCGCCGGACTGCCAGGCATCCTTCGACGCCTTGCGCAGGAAGCCCTCGAAGTCCTCCCGATACGGGGCCAGCTCCGGTCGCTGACGTACGCGGTCGTTGATCATCTGCCGGATGGCGGCGTCGCGCGACTCGGGCCGCACGTCGAACTCCCACCACGTCTCCGGCACCTTGATGCTGAACCCGCCGCGAGCGATGGTCCGCGGCTCCGTATACCGGGTCATGGCTGTCCTCGTCCTTTCGACAACACTCACCGCCGCCGGCGTCAGCCGACCGCGTTCTCCGCCGCCGCGCGGCCGTGCACCGTCACGTCGCCGCCGTAGAACATCCCCGTGAACACCGGGCTGTAGGTCAGCTGGACCTCGACCTCGACCTGGTTCGCGTTCGCCGTCACGCAGTGCGTCGCCGCGACGTCCGCGCCGCGCATGCCCGTCGAGCGGGCGTACTGCTGTACTCGCGCGCCGCAGTTCTCGAAGTTGATGGGCGCGCCCTTGGCACCTTCGTAGATGCCCTCGGTGTCGAGATCCTGCGCGGCGTACCGCGCGGCCTGTTCCGCGATGTCCGCGGCCCGCTCCCGTTTGGAGATCGACAGGCCGCCGTCGATGACGAAGGCCGAGAGCGAGAGGAAGACGAGCGCGAAGATGATGACGGCGCCCGCGCCCGAGCCGCGGTCGTCCAGGCGTTCACGGCGGGCGGCCACCCACGCGCGCAGGCGCGGGCCGATACGAGTAGCGGTGCTCACGCCGACCTCCGGTAGGGGTCCAGCGAAGAGCTGAAGCTGGCCTTCAGTGTCGTCTCCATGTCGAGGCCCAGCATGGCCAGGCCCCTTACCTCACAGCTCACTTCCACCGTGAAGAACGTGCCGGGGACGAAGCCCGCGCTCGTCTGGCTGACGGTGACCGGGCCCACGCAGACGCCCTCGAGGTCTGCCTCCGCCGCCGCCCGTGCCTCGGCCATCGCCGTGCCCATGTCCTTCTGGATCGATCCGGCGCGCGCGGCGTCACGCGCGGCGCCGTCGACGGCTCCCCGGCCGTCGACGAGCTGACCGAAGGCCACCAGGATCAGGATGAAAAGGATCATCACGGGCGCGAGGATGACCACCTCGATCGTCGAAAGACCCCGGTCGGACCCGAGGCCGAGCGCGCGGTACCGGCGAAGAGCACGTACCCATACGTTCCTCATCAGCCGCCCTCGCCCTCCTCGACGAACCGCTCCACCGGTCCGGACGACCGCGCGCGCACCGTCATGTCGAGGCCGGGAAAGACGGAAGGCACCTTCGCGGTGATCTCCACGCCGACCGTGTTCGCCTTCGGCTCGACCGTCTTCACGTCCGGGCCGAGCACCAACTGCGGGCCGAGCTGCCGGATGTAGGCGTCGACCACGTCCCGCGCCTCGCCCCGCCAGCCGCCCGGGTTCTCGTCGGCCGTCGCACGGGCCTTGCGCGCACCCGCCTGGGCCGCGGCCTGGGCTACGTGATCCGCGAAGAAGTACAGCGCGAACTGCACCGTCGCGAAGATCATGAAGAACAGCACCGGGGTGAGCAGCACGAACTCGATCGCGGTCATGCCGGATTCACCGCGGGTGGAGGCTGCCTCCACCCTGCGGCGTATCCATCGCTTCACGCATCCGCGCACTCGTATCCGCCCTCGCTCCCCGGTCAACGGCCGATCAGCAGGTGCCGTCGGCGTCCGCGCCCTCGATGCAGTTCTTGACGTCTTCCGCGCCGCCCTTCAGCGCGCCGTTGATCACGGCGGCGACCACGCCGACGATCGCCACGACGACCGCCGAGATGATGACCCACTCGACCGCGGACGCACCGCGGTCGAGCTCGCCGGAGCGGGCACGCTGCACGCGGCCCTTCAGGAAGGTGACCAGGAAGTCCACAGCCGGGTTGCCGGTGCTGAAGTTCCGTCCGTTCATGGTGAGTTGTCCTCTCAGGAGTGGGGGGAGGTTGTCGGGCCGCCGCCGTCCGCCGGCCCGTCCGTCGCCGTAAAGATCGCTAGACCTGGAACACGCGCATGGCCGCGGGGAAGATGAGGAAGACGAGGAAGCCGGCACAGAGGAGCAGCTGGGCGACGAGCATCGACTGGGACTTCTCGCCCGCGCTGCCCTCGATCTCGGCCATCTCGCGGTGGCGCATCGTCTCCGCTCGGGAGGCGAGCGAGTCACGCACCTTCGCACCGTCGTCCGCCACCAGGGCGAGCGAGGCCGACAGGTCCTTGAGCTCTTCGATGCCCAGCTGCTCGCCGAGCGTGCCCAGCGCCTGCCACTGGCTGATGCCGGTAATCCGCGCGTCGGCCAGAGCGGTTCGGATACGTTGCGTCGCCCATCCGTCGGAGATCTCCGCCGCCGCCATCAGGGCCTCGGGGAGGCCGCGGCCGCCCGCCAGGCTCATCGACACCAGGTCCAGATAGGCGCCGATGACGCGGCGCAGGTCACGCCGCTTGGCCGCGGCGTCCCTTCGCACTTCGAGGTCGGGAAGGAAGAAGAAGATGACGCCGAACATCAACGCGAGCCACACGGGGATGATCGGGCTGCGACCGACCCCCAGCGTCCAGATGATGACGAACATGAACGGGCCGAAGAAAACTCCCGCAGCCGCCAGCAACGTCTTGGTCGCCAGGAACTTCTCCCAGCTTCGGTCGAGCACGGCCAAGTCGGCCCGCAGCGAGCGCTGTTCCCAGCCCTGCGTGAGGTAGAACTCGGCGACCCGCTCGCCCACCCGGGAGCGCGTCGAGTCCAGCCGCCCCGAACTCTTGCCGGCGTTCCCGGCCGGTGAGCGGTGCGATTCGTACGCCGCCCCCCTGGCCCGCATCGCGTCGATCCGCGCGACCGTCGCGACCGCGCTCCGCTTGGAGGGCATCAGGGCGCGGACGAGGGCGTAGATGCCCAGGCCCATGATGGCGCCTATCACTATCGGCATCGTCAGGCTCATCGACGTACCCCCTCAGGATTCGAGTAGCCCGGCTGACCGGGGTGACCCGGCTGGCCCGGGGCCGAACCCGGCTGTGCCTGCGGCTGGCCGTACGGGCCCGCCTGGCCCGTCAGCGGGGCCTGCTCGCCCGTACCGGGGGCGGTGCCCGGGCCCCGCGGGCGCACGAACTGCACGCCCGGCTCGTCCCTGACCAGGAAGCGGTCCGGTGTCTCCACCGTCGAGAGCTTGCGCAGCCACCAGAAGCCGAGTGCGAACAGGCCGCAGACGCAGGCGAGTACGAGCTGGCCCACCGCCGTGCCGTAGGGCTCGACGAAGTCGCGGTTGAAGATCGAGAGGCCGAGCACGAACGCGATCGACACCGCGACCACGATCTGCACCGACCGCCGTGTCGACGCCCGCTGCGACATCACGCGCTGGCGCATGTCGACCTCTTCGCGCGCCGACTTGGCCAGGGCGCCGAGCACCTGCCGCAGACCCGGGCCGCGCAGCTTCGCGTTCAGGATCAGTGCCGCCACGATGATGTCCGCCGACGCGTCGTCGATCTCGTCGGCCAGGACCTGCAGCGCCTCCGGCAGCGGCGTACGCGCGCGCAGACGGTCCACCAGGGCGTCCAGGTGGGGACGGAGCACCGGAGCCGCCGCCCGCGCCGACGCGGGGATCGCCTGTTCCAGGCCGACCGCTCCCGCGATCGTGTCGCGCAGGGACTCCGTCCAGGCGGCGAGCGCCTCGACGCGCCGCATCTGCGACCGCTCCTCCGACGCGCCGCCGAACAGCTTGTCCCAGAAGAAGACGAGGATGCCGGACGCGATGCCCGCCACCGCCCAGCGCGTGAGGAGCAGGACCGCCAGGCCCACGCCGATCGCGAGCGAACCGCGCCGACCCGCGAAGCGGATGAGTTCGCTCATCCGCTCGCTTGCCTTCTGCTTCTCGTGCTCGGGTTTCACCGGCAGCCCGCGCAGCGCGATCGCGAGGACCGCGAGGCCACCGCCGACCGCGACACCGCAGCCCAGTGCGTACAGGACGGGCAGCGAGAAAAGGCCGCCCATCGAGCCGAGTGAGTTCATGTCGTGCTCACCCCCATTGCCCGGCGGGGCGGTAGCCGAACGCGGCCAGGTCGTCCATGCAGGAGATCGGCGCGTGCGCGACGACCTGCCCGTTCGCGGCCTCCGCGAAGACCTCACTGGACAGCACGCGGCCGTCGACGCCGTTGACCTCGCGGACCGAGGTCACCATGCGCTGGAGCTTGCCGCCGGTCTGGTAGTTGTTGCGCCGCTGGATGAAGACGACGAAGTTGACGGCTCCGGCCACGAGCATCTGGCTCGCCTCGATGGGCAGCCGCTCGGTGGCCTGGAGGGCGTACGTCGAGATGCGGTTGAAGACCTCACTCGAACTGTTGGCGTGGATCGTGGAGAGCGAGCCGTCGTTGCCTTGCGACATCGCGTTCAGCATCGTCACGATCTCGTCGCCGAGCACCTCACCGACGATGACCCTCGACGGGTTCATACGGAGCGATCGGCGCACGAGCTCCGCCATCGAAATGGTGCCCTGGCCCTCGGAGTTGGGCAGACGCTCCTCGAAGGCGACGACGTTCGGGTGCAGGTCGGCGAACTGGTCGAGGCCGAGTTCAAGGGCTCGCTCGACGGTGACAAGACGCTCGTGCGGCGGGATCTCGTTCGCGAGCGCCCTCAGCAGCGTCGTCTTCCCGGCGTTCGTCGCGCCCGCGATCATGATGTTCTTGCGGGCTCGCACCGCGCACGCCATGAAGTGCGCGACCTCGGGGGTCACCGTGCCGTTGCCCACCAGGTCCGACATGAAGACCTTGCCCATGCGGGCACGTCGGATGGAGAGCGCCGGGCGCCGCGTGACGTCCATGACGGCCGACAGACGCGAGCCGTCGGGCAGCCGGAGGTCGAGCTGCGGGTTGGCGGAGTCGAAGGGGCGCGAGGAGAGACCGGAGTAGGCGCCGAGGATCTGGATGAGCTCGACGAGCTCCTCGTCCGTCTCGGCGACCGGGTCGGCCTTGGCCTCGCGGCCGTCGGCGTATCCGACGAAGACCTGGTCGCACCCGTTGATGTCGATGTTCTCGACCTCGGGGTCGTCGAGCAGCGGCTGGAGCCGTCCGACGCCGAAGAGCGCCGCGTGCACGGCGGCCGCGTACTTCTCCTCGGTCTCGGCGTCCAGCGGGGTGCGCCCGGCGTTGATCTCTATCCGGGCGTACTCCTCCAGGATCTGGGCGATGACCGCGCGGGCGTACTGCCGCTCGTCCTCGCCCGACATGGGGGTGACGCCGGAGACCTGGTCCAGGCGGCGCTGCTCGGCGATGCGGTCACCGGCGTCCTGCCGGAACCGCTTCACGAGCTGGTGATCGACGGGAACGCTCATCGGCCGGCCCCGTGCGCGCCGGCCCCGTGCCCGCCGTGCGTGCCCGCGGTCGGGTTGGCCCACGCGGCGCCGTACTGCTGGTAGAGGTCGACGGTCACCTTGCGGGCCGAGCGGATCAGCATCGACTTGTCGAGACGTCCGCGCTTGCGGCCCGCCAACTGCTCGGCGCCCGCCGGGTCCTCGGCGAGCGTGCCGACGACGCGGGCGCCGGTCTGCGCGGCCATCAGCATGTCGTTGACCTGGTGGACGAGCTTGGCGGATGTCGAGGGGTCGGCGATCAGGAGTACGCCGATGAGCGGGGTCGCAAGGGACGCGGCCCCCCGCGATCCGCCGTGCAGCTTCGTGGCGAGAGCGGCGGCCCGGTCACGGACGCGCGCGATGGCCTCGGGCTCGGTCCGCGAGACGAGCAGCACGAGGGCCGCCTGCGGGAAGAGCTCGACGGCGGGGGTGTCCCCACTGATACGACCACAGTCGGCGATGACGTCGGCCGGCGCGTGCGGGGAGTCGGCGAGCTGGGAGAAGGCGCGGCCGAGGGTCGGCCAGAGACCCGCGAGCCCGGCGGCCTGCTCGGCCACTCCAAGCCCCACGAGGACTTCGAGCCCACCGGCCAACGGCTGGGTGTGGTCCCAGAGTTGGTCGGGCACGAGGCCGCGGCGTGCGGTGGCCGCAATGCTGAGCATCCCGGTGTTGGGGTTGAGCGGTCCGCCGTGCGCGGCGGCACTGCGGTAGACCAGGTCGCCGCCGGCGGGGTCGGTCTCCGCGACAAGGACGCGCCGCGGCCAGACGGCTGCGAGCGCGACGGCCGCGGTGGTGACTCCGGGAGACCCCTTGTCGGCGGCGAGAGCAATGAGCGCCATGTCTCTTCTACTCGCCTCTAGTTGCCGTCGGGAGACACTTGGACGAGGGAGACGGCACCGGCCGACGCGGCCCTGGTGACGGCTGCGGCGTCGGCGCTGTCCACCAGGAGCGTGACGCCGAGGGAGCCGGTGCTCACGGTGGCGTCGCTCTTGGCCGCGACGGAGCTGACGCGGGCGGCCGAGACGATCGGCGCGTCACTCGCGCTCGATCCGGCGGAGCCGCCGGTCTCCTTGTCGCTGGACCCCGAGGAGGCGGAGTCGCCGACCTGGTAGACGTCCACGCTGTCGCCGGCCTTCACGCCGTCCGCGGGGTACTGCCCCTCCTTGAGGGAGACGCCGACCGCGGACTTGCCCGCGGGCAGGCCGCTCTTGCTGGAGAACATCTCGCCGACGGCCACGGCACCCTTGGGGATGGTGTTGGTTGCCTTGAGCTTCGTCAGGCTGTCGAGCTGGGACCACTTGACGTAGTTGATCGCCGAGTCCTCGGCGACCATCACCGAGCTGACGTTCTTGTCGCGGACGACGGACTCCCCGGCAGGGATCTCCGCCGTCACCTGGACGACCTCGATCCGGTCCCCCGCGCGCAGCACGAGGACGGTGGCACCGAGGGCGCCGATGAGGATGAGCAGAACGGCCAGGGCGGCGAGTGCCGGTTTGCGCTCGCGAGGCGGCGCGGGAAGGCGCTCACCGACCGCTGGCTGAACCGGCGCGGCGGAACGGCTGTTGCCCGCCCCCGTACGCTCTTGGATCTTCACGCAACTGCTCCCCGCACGCCCAAGAAGATTCGGTCATTTTCAGACACTCGCGACTCTCTTCGCCCGCCTCGGGCGGGCTATTCAGCCCCAGGCACAGTGTCAAGTCATCGCACCGTATCAGCAGCACATAAGCCCCTCAAGGCGCGCTGAGACTGCTGCGGCCCACGCCCCTCATCGTTATCCACGCGCAATCCGTACTCCATGGTTCCCACGCATTCCGGCATCGGAGACGGAGGGCGAGGATGTGCGTACGCGAATAATTACCCTTTGCGCAACGGGCCCCGCGGAGTGCGGTGATGAGGAACACCAGCCGACCGGTGACCGATGAACAGCTGATCCACCAGCCGGACGGATGACGCCGGGAGGGGCGGGAGTGGTTCCCGGGTGGGCGGAGTTCGGCCATGTGGGGTGGTGGGGGTGGGGCTGGGGGTGGCGCTGGGGTTGGAGGTGGGGGTGGCGCTGGGGTTGGAGGTGGGGGTGGCGCTGGGGTTGGAGGTGGGGGTGGCGCTGGGGTTGGGGCTGGGGTTGGCGCTGGGGGTGGATCAGCTCCGCCGCAGCTCGCTCTCGACGTGGACGAGGAAGCCTCGGAGGCCGAGGGCGACAACCTCGATGCCCTCCGCACAGCGGTAGACGGAGCCGTCAACTCGCGCTGGCGGAAGGCGATACACGGTCGCGCCATCCGTACGGCTGAGGGCGAAGAGCGCCCCGCCGCCGTCGGACCCGAAGACGGCGACGGAGTCCTCGACCTCGCCCACGACCCGGGTGGGCAGATCCCCGCGGAGCCCGTCAGCTGTCTGCCGCACGGAATGGACGAAGAGTCCGACTCCTACGTCCGGCAGGCTGAGGCGGCTGATGTGGCGATAAAGGAGCGCAAGGTCGCCGGAGACGGCGAAGACGGCGGAGACGGCGAACACGGCGGAGGCTTCGTCGCGAACGGCTTCGTCGCACCCACTTCCGGTCTCGACGGAGTTGGGGTCGGGCGGATACCCGAACCGGAACTCGAACTCGTTGAGATAGACGGCCAGCTCACCTCTCACACGAGAAACCCAGCCGTCGATCCACGCCCCGGAAAGGGCGTCATGGCGCCATGACGTCATGGCGCCATGGCCCGGCGGCTCGACATTCCGCGGCACCCGATGAACCCCCACCAACGCTCCCCCGTCTCACAGTCCGGCACGCCGAGACCCGCAGCGACGGCGAGCCGAGCGGTGATGTACCGCACCACAAGAATCCCTGCTGTGCTCGACACGGAAGCGAAATTCAACCCCCATGAGACTTTCCTTTCCTTCGCACGTACGACGTACCTCGCGCAAGGCATCACGTAAGACGGTGGCGGCAGCCGGCGTGACCACGGCGGCACTTGCCATGCTGGCGACCAGCACCCCCGCCGCGCACGCGATCATCGGCGGCACCGAAGTCTCCAACGACGCCTACCCCTTCATGGCTGCCGTGCTGGACAAGGGCCCCGGCAGCCCGCTCGACCGCCAGTTCTGCGGCGGCAGCCTGGTCACCGCGGACACGGTGATGACGGCGGCGCACTGCCTGGTGGACGACGCGGGCAAGCCGCTGAAGCCGAAGAAGCTCCAGGTTGCGGTCGGCCGCACGGTCCTCTCCGCCTCCGGCCAGGGCCAGATACGCAACGTGGCCAAGGGCGGCGTGGTCGTGCACCCGCGCTACCTCAAGGGCCAGGAAGCGTACGACGTGGCATTCATCCAACTCAGCAAGCCGGTGCGGGGCATTTCCCCGATCGCCCTCCCCACGCAGGGCACGGACGCCCTGATCCGCCCCGGCCAGAAGGCCACGGTCGCGGGCTGGGGAAACACGGACACGGAACTCCCCAACACCCCTGACCGCTTGCGCCAGGTAAAGGTCCCGATTCTCTCGCACGCGGAATGCGCGACGAGTTACAAGGAATACGAGTCAAAGGTCAACTTCTGCGCGGGAGTTGAGACGAAGGACTCCTGCCAGGGCGACAGCGGCGGCCCCATCTTCCGCAACGTCCCCGGCCGCAGGGCGCCGATCCAGATAGGTGTCGTCTCGTACGGAGACGGCTGCGGGGCGCAGGGCGCTCCGGGCGTCTACACGTCGGTGAGCTCATCGAAGCTGTGGAAGACGCTGGACGAGTCGGCGGCGGGGAAGAGGGTGAAGCGGGGCATGAACCGCCGCTGACGCGAGTTGCGCTGAGCTGATCCGGCGGGCTGAAGTGCCGCGCTGATCACGCGGGCGGGGAGGGCTGATCGCTCCCCGCCCGTTGGCGGGCTCGGAAGCCGCGGTGTTCGGAGCCGCGGTGTTCGGAGCCGTGGTGTTCGGAGCCGTGGCTTTCCGTGTCCCCGGCGGGTGATTCGTCCCGCGAGCGGGCCCTGGCGAACGCGAGCAGATCGTCCAGCCCGATCTCGCACGGGACAACCGCGTCGGAATCCTGCGGAGGGCAGGCTTCCGTACGCCACTCCGCGATGAGCCACGGGCCGTCGTGCCACTCGACCCGCCACACCTTCCGGGGGCGTTCTCCAGGAGGCGGAGGCGGAGGTCGGCACCGGGCCGGTCAGGGCGGGCCACGGGATCGGGAAGAGGCAATGGCACATGGGCAGCGGGGCAGGCAGGGTGCGATCAGGCAGGGCGATCGCTGACCACGGTCGCCGCCGGCCCAAGGAGGCCGACCTCACAGGCAGAGGACGGCGACACCTCAACCGATCGGGCCCCAGTCGCGCCGCGGCCGGGGCGGCTCGGAAGGCGCGCCGGAACCGGCGGTCCCAGGCGACGCCGCACCCCTCCCACGCCACCGCTCCCGCAACGCCAGCACCCCGGCCGCCACCATCAGCCCCCAGGGGACGGCCATGATCGCCCCGAACCCGAGCGCGAACCAGCCCCCGCTGTTCCCCTGCGTCAACTGACGCGCCCCGCCGACGATCGCCACCGTCATCAGCGCGGTCCAGGGCAGCATCCAGGGCCACGGATCCGGATCGGGCACCGGCTCCTCGCGCCGCCCGGAAAGGAACGCGGCGTACCAGTAGCGCGCCGCCCACCAGGCGACGACCAACAGAGACACCCCCACCCACCCCAGGGCCAGCCCCCCGAGACCCCCCATGTCCCCGGAGACAGCGGAAACCGTCATCCCAAGGCCGGGTACGAGCAACCCCAGAAACAACATGACACCGGCAGCCAGCCGGTACCGACGACTGCCCTCGAGCGCTCGGGGTGAGATGTACATGCGCGCCACCCTAGGAGGCACCGCAACGCACTTGCGTCGCCCCCATGTCGCACCCGCGTCGCAGAGACCGACACCGATCTCCGCGACGGGTCTCTCGGGCGACCTCAGTGAGATCCACGTCGAACTCTTCGCCGCCGTCATGGCCACGTGCCGCCGGAGGACCGAGTGACCGTCGTCCATCCCTGCCGAAGGCAGCCGTACTGTCGATCCGTTCGTCGCCGAGTCCACTGCCTCCACCGCCACCCGCCCCGGCAGTCCCGGCAGCCCCGGCACTCCCCAGCATCACGACACGATGACAGTCCGCCGAAATGATCCCACTTGCCCCACAGACAACCCTGGCGGAACCAACAGCCCCACGGATAACGTCGGCCCGCTGAAGCCCCCCCCCACCCACCCCACCGGGAGCCGACCGTGAACCGCCGCACCAAGCACGTCACCGCCGCGCTCACCGCGACCGCAGCCCTGCTGCTGACGGCATGCGGCAGCGGAGACGACGACAAGGGAAGCAAGGGCGACAGTGCCGGCAAGGCGGCGGCCTCTTCCGCGGCCCCCGCCGAGAAGAAGCCCACCAAATCGGCCTCTCAGCTCTCCCTGACCAGGAACGAAGTGCCCGCCCACGCCGTGGTGAAGCCCGCCGACGGCTTCGTCTTCGCGAAGTCGAGGGACAACATCAAGGTCAGCAAGCCCGCCTGTACTCCGCTTGCGTACGCGATGAACCAGTTCCCCGCCGGCGACCCGCGGGACAGCTTCGTCCGCGTCGCGGAGGCGAAGGAGTTCGACGGCACCTTCACCTACATCACGCTCGCCACGTACGCGCCCGGGAAGGCGAAGGACGCCATGGCCGGCATGACGAAGGCGGTCAGTGCCTGCGCGGGTGGCTTCACCGCGAAGGGGGACAAGGCCTCCAGCCCGTACGAGTCCGTCGCCTCCGAGACCACCGGAACCGCACCCACTCCCGGCGCCGACGAGTCCCTGGCCTTCAGGACGACGAGCAAGTACAAGGGCAACACGCACACCGTGCGCACCCAGGTCAGCCGCCACGGCGCCGCCATCGCCATCTATTTCGCAGTGGACGGCAACGCCTACCTCCAGTCACGTGCCGGCGACGCCAAGATCTTCCCTGCGGTTGTCAAGTCGCAGGAAAAGAAGCTCAGTTGAGGGCGGGGGCCCGTCGCGACGGACCCTCTGGCGCGGCGTCGAACCCCCCGCGCGGCGGAGCCCCATCCCCGCAAAACCGGGCGAGGCCCCGCATAGCGGCGTTCTTCGCGTCACGACACGATGACAGTTCGTCGAAATAGAGCGCTTTGTCCGGCCATCGACCCTGGCGGAACCAACAACCCCACAGTTAACGTCGGCCTTTTGGAGACCCCCTCGCCCCACCGGGAGCCGACTGTGAACCGCCGGACCAAGCACGTCACCGCCGCGCTCGCCGCGACCGCAGCCCTGCTCTTGACCGCCTGCGGCAGCGAAGACGACGGCTCCAAGGACAAAGACAAGATCGCCGGCGCCGACCAGGGCGCAGACAAGTCGAAGAAGTCGAACGAGCCGTCGGACGCACCCGCCGAGGACAAGCCGGACGGCGTGGACCTGACTCTGCCCAAGGACATGGTCCTGGTCTTCGACTGGGACAAGCCGGCGGACAAGGACGAGGCCGCGGCGATGGACGACGCCCGGCACTTCGTGCAGTCGATCTACCGGGGCGTCGCCGAGCAGAAGGTCGATGACCCGGCGGTCGCCACCTACGCGACGGACAAGGGACTCAGCTACGCCCGCACCCAGATCAAGGGCCGCGTCGACGCGGGAGTGACCTCCACAGGCACCCGACGCCATTTCCAGGAGAAGGTGCGGAAGTCCCCGAACGGCAGCGCGGTCGAGGTCTCGTTCTGCGTGGACTCCAGCAAGTTCTATTCAAAGGACGTGAAGTCGAAGAAGGTCCGCAAGGGGGCACCCAGTGCGGCGTCGTACGACTTCTTCAAGATCGTTATGAATAAGTTCCCGGGGAAGGACGACTTGTGGCGCGCTTCGGTTGTGTTCGTGACGGAGAAGGCAGACCAGTGCGCGTGAACAGAGCCGCGATCACCTGCCTCTCACTGTCCCTCGTCGTCGGCGGTCTTCTGACGGGCGGCGTCGCCCACGCCGACGAAGATTTCGGCAACGGCAAGGGAAGCGTCAAGGAAGAGGGCGGCAGCGACAAGACCGGCGTCTACGCCGCCGCACAGGTCAAGTACTCGGGAGCCGTCACCAAGGACGGCGGCAGCGGAAACGTCACGTCTGCCGACGTGAACTGGGATCCGCCGGCCTGCTGGTACGCCCCGTACCTCGGTGCCAAGGACTTCAAGAAAGAGATGTCCGCGAACATCAAGGAGCAGTTGAACACCCCCGGCTTGGGCTCGGGGGGAACCGCCCTGGGGCAGCTCAAACGCCACTACGAGGACGATTTCGGCTGGACCGACACCCCCGGATACAAGGACTACAACGTCGAGAAGGACGGCGAGGGGATGTTCTGGGCAGGTGTCCAGAACCCCAACGAGCCCGACGTCCTCAAGCGCATGTCCTGCTCCGACATCCCCTTCTGGGTCGACAACGGCGAGCCGCCGCCTCCCCAGCACGAGGAGGCCATCACCCCGGAGATGCTGGCCGCCCTCGCCTACCAGCACATGGAGCTCCCCGGCACCAAGGTCACCCTCGCGCCCGAGGCCGTCACCAAGGTGAATCTGCCGACGTGGGCCTGGCTCGACAAGGCCGTCTTCGACGACGTCACGGCGACGGCGGAGATCAACGTCCCCGGCTTCAACCTCCAGGCGACGACGACCGCGACCCCCAAATCCCTCACGCTCGACCCCGGCACCAAGGACGCCACCACGATCCCCGCGAACGGTGAGTGCCCCATAGTCGACGGCAAGATCGGCGAGCCCTACGCCAAGGGCAAGTCCAAGGAGACGCCGCCCTGCGGCATCACCTACCGCCGCTCGTCCGGCGGCGACACGTTCCCGCTGAAGGCCTCCCTCACCTGGGAGATCACCTGGCAGGGCACGGGCCAGGCGACGCCGGTCGGCATGCCCAACGGCACGATCGAGGCGGTCCAGCAGATCGAGGTCGAAGAAATTCAGTCCATCAACCGCTGAAGATCACCGACTTAGGGAAGCGGTCAAGGGCCTGGTGGCGCCGCCAGGCCCTAGCGAAGGAGCACATGCACATGTCGGACGAGGAAGACCGTGATCCCGGGCCGTGGGAGTACAGGGCCCGGGAGGGGATAATCAGGAAGATGGTTCCGGGCGACGTCATCGCCGCGGTACCGGCTGCCCGCGAAGCCGCCGCATCAGAGGGTCGCAGGCTCCAGTTCGACTTCCTCGACGACGAAGCCGTCCTGAAAATGCTGCGCCTTCGCCATATCGACGACCAACAGATGAACAGTGCCGGAGCGAAAGCCGGAATTCCTACCGCATTGATCCTCGTCGGGCTCTTCATCTACTGGGGCGCCTACGTCCAGTACTGGGAGTCCCCGAGGAACCAGTCCCTCTTCTATGCGGCGGCCGGTCTCATCGTCTGTGGCACCCTGGCGTTCTTCTGCGCCACGGTGATCCGGCAGTGGAGCAACCGCCCCCGCCAGAAGGTCCGGGCCAGGGCAGCCGCGTACCGGAAGATCGCGCACATCGCGGCGGAGAACGGCGGCGACGTCCCGACCTTCTACCCGCACTACGGCCCGTACCCCTTCGCGGCGAACTTCCATTCCGACGCCGCCGAACTCGACCTGCCCGAGCAGAGCAGATTCTGACGGCAGGCATCCGCCCGCTGCGCCGCCCGCCAAAGAGGCGAGCCCCGCCTTCTGCTCTCTACTCCCAGTGAAGGGTTTCGGCCACAGTGTCGAAGAGCTCCACCATCTTTGGGGCCAGGCCCTCCATGGGAGTGGAGAAGGTGAGGGTCAGCCACAGATCGCTCGCGGGCACCGGCACGTGATAGTTCACCGTCGTCGTGGCGAGCGTGTTCCCCATCTGGCGCTCTGGGTCCGGAGCTTCGGTCCGCTCTTCCCGTACGGCGTCCCCGGCAGCATCCAGCCTCCGCACCTCCGGACGGCGGCCTGCGTCCGCCAGCCTACGAGCCAGGTCGTGCGCCGTACGGCAGCCGGGCCAGCGGTCAGGGAGAAGGCTCACCAACAGCGAGGACGCCAACGGCAGGCCATCGACGGTCAGCAGCGAGATGTACAGCTCGACACCGCCGGCGCGGTGGGCCGCCTTCGCCTGCTGTTGCAGCTCCCGCATCAAGCGTTCCTTGAGGACGGGCGCGTCGTCGATCCCGGCGAACTGCCGGTCGGCGAGGGCGACGATGCCTCGGTCGCGCTCATCGGGGTCTAGGTGCAATTGGAACCAACCCGCCGGAACGAAGATGGTGTAGTCGCTCGGCGGGGTGTCCCACTCGGTCTGGAGGGGCATGTCAGCGCTCGCTGGAAGGTTCGGTGAGGGTGTCCTCCGTGCCGGGGCCCGTGGGGACGGGCACGAGACGCATGGTGGGCACGAGGCGGTCCACGAGCTCCGTCAGCTCGTCCGTGCGCTCGAAGTTGAGCCATCTCGCCTCGACGACCAGGATCTCCTCCTGCCCATCCGGCCAGACCCCGTATTGGAGGGACTCACTGAGTTTCTTACCCCAGCCGAAGCGCCGCTTCTCAGCCAACACCGCCTGCACGCGAAGAGCCGGGCCGAGCGGTAGCTGAACGGTGGAGACCTGCGGTTCGCCCTGCAGCTTGGCGTAAGGCCATTCCAACAGCTGGGGCAGATATTCCTGCGGAGAAGGCCGCTGAACATCGTCCTCCCCGTACGCGAAGACCGACAGGTCGGCCAACAGCGAGCCACCCTCCGTGTAAGCGACAGTTGTCAGGACCGGCTCGGACTTGAATGCCGTCAGAGCCCGTTGCTCCAGTTCCTCTTGCAGCGAGTTCTTGTTGACGCCGAGACGCAGTGGATTGAACTCAGCCACAAGGTTTGCGGCCATCTGTCGGGCCTCTGCCCGGGTTCCCTCGTGGAGCGTCAGCGGGAGCCAGTCACCGCCGAAGTCGAAATCAACAACGTAATCGCCCCCGGGGCCAGGAGAAATCCCCGCCGCTTCTCTGTTCTCTCGCTCCATCAACTCACCTCATCAATAAGAAGACCACCGGCAGTGATTCCGCTACCAGCCGCATTCAGTGCCGTCGCTCGGATCGAACTGTCGTTGGTCGCGTACCCATCGCCCACGGTCTTACTCAAGTGCTTCAATTCCTTGAGCTCTGACGCTACGGAGGCGTCCGACAGGGAAACCGACTTGCCGACCCCCTTGATCAGGCTTCCGTTCCCGCGCTCCCTCAATTCCTGGGCCGATTCACGGTAGCCCCCCTTGAAGGCGTCCTTCCAAGTGGATCCCTTGAAAATCTCGGTTACCGGCTCCCGCATCGACCTCGAGATGTCGCCCTTCTGCAGCCCCTCGATGTGCCTCGCCTTGCTGTTGTACTTCTTGCGATTGCGCTTGATCTGCTTACCAGTCGGATCCGGCTCTTCGGTCTTCTTCGACCTGCCAGCCTGCTTGGCCCTCTTGGCGAGCCGCAGACGGCTCAGCATGCCATTCGCATAGCGGCCGCTGACCTTGGACATCGCCTTACCGGCCCCCATCATCAGCAAGCCCACCGCCGCCGTGGCCAGTGCCGTCCAGGACTCGTCGCCCATTCCGACCTGGATCGCCGTGCAGGCGATGTTGACCAGTGTGGCCACCATGGAGATGCCGCCCAGAAGACCGGCCAGCCCTTGCCCGATGATGGGGATCCAGCCGACGGCCAGCGCAGCGAGGCCAGCCCATTTGGAGATGACCTCCGTCACGTCCGCAAGCCACGCCACGGCATCGGCGAAGTCGTCCCAGAAGCCGTCCTTGAGGGCATCGTCGGAGATGACGTCGTCGATGGCCTCTCGCGCCTTGCGCGCGGCCGTGTCGCGAATTTCCTGGGCCTTTTGCAGCTTGCCCCGGGCCGCCTCCAGGGCCTTGCCCGCGGCCTCCGCCTGATCCTCCAGCTTTCCCTTGCGCCCCTTGGCGCCCTCTTTGTCGTCGTCCTTCTTGCCGGAATCGCCGGACAGGCCGTCCAGCCCTTTCCGAGCGGCGCTCTTGTCGGCCTCGGCGTCCTGGGCCTCCTGCCGGGCGATCTCGGCGATCCGCTGGGCCCGGTGGAGTTCGGTGGCGTAGCTGCCGGGCTGGGCAGCGGCGTTCGACTCGTATCCGGATCCGTGGTCGACGATCCGGTCGCCGACCGCGTCGGCCACTGTCTCGTAGCGCTTGTGCGCGGCCTCCAAACGGCCGCGGCACTTCTTGGCCTTCTCGCGGAACTCCTTGCCGGCGTCGCTGTCCCAGGACTCGACCTCGGACGCTGCCTTGAGGTGACGTACTTGTCGTTCCAGCTCGTCGGCCGTCTTGCGGAGCTTGCGGCCCAACTGCTCCAGACGATCCGGGTCGCCGGGAATCGGGTCGTGGTCGGCCAAGGGCTGCCAGTCCTTGGTGCGCGCACCGCCCATCAGGACTTCTTCGTCCGGCCGGACTCGCGCAGGACCTTGGCCAGCTCGCTGTCGATGCTCTCGTACGTCTTCGCGGCGGCCTTCGCGATCTCGCCCAGCCGCTTGATCTCATCGCCGAGTTCCTCGCGGTGCCTGTCCCAGTTGTCGACGAAGTCCCCGAACTGCCAGGAAAGATCGTGTTCGCCGAAGTCGTCTTCGTACTGCCCCTTCAGCTTCCCAAGTCCGTCGAAGGCGTCCTTGATCTTGCCCAGACCGACACCCATCTCCCGAATGACGTTGAGGTCGTCGATCCTGGTGCGCTCCCCCACAGGGCCCCCTCTACCGCGTCATGCGTCCCACTGCTTCTCGCCTGCGAACTGTTCGATCAGATATCCGACAGCACTCCTGCGGATAGTCTGATCGTCCGCCTCTGAGGCAGCAGCTTAGGGGTGGGACGGAAGGGATCGCACCCCGGTCGGGGCGCACACCGAACCGCGAGCCGGTGTGCGGGGGTTTACCTGTGGGAACGGTGGAACCCGGTCAGCAGCCCTGTCACATCACCCACCGCAGCGACCCCGCCATCGCATCGCACAGGCGCTCCATCGGGCCGGACATTCCCGTTACGGGGGCCGAGAAGGAGAGGGTCAAGTAGGCCGTTCCGCCTGGCATGTGGACGTGGATGTCCAGGGACGTGGGGCCCAGTACGCGTATCGCCGTGCCTGCGGCAAGGTTCACCACGGACACCTCTCTTCCGGCCCCGTCCTCCTCGGACTCCCGCGCCGCCAAGTACGTCGCGTACCGCTCTGGGTCCGCCAGCGTATCGCCCAGTGGCCTCAGCGACACCAGCAGTGATGCGGGCAGGCCGCCCTCCTGGGAGGTGGTCAGGAGGAAGAACTCCATGGCGCCGCGCGCCAGGCCGGCCTCCGCGGTGTTCCGCAGCGTGGTCCATACGTTGCGTGTGAGCTCCGCGGAGACGCCGCGGCCCTGCGCCTCGCGGTCCACGAACGTCTTCAGGTGACTGCGCCACCGGTCCTGCGTGAGGTCGACGCGGAACCACTCGCGGGGGACCAGCAGGCGGTAGTCCGTGGGGACCGCCTGCTGGTCCGCCGTGAGGGGTGAACCCGACGCCGGCCGTGGTTCGTTGACCGCGTTCACCCCGGCATCACCAAGGGCAGACCCTGCTCGTCGAAGAAGCGCACGCTCTTCACGACGCCGGCGAACATGGAGGAGAACGTGTCCCAGCCCTCGGCCGTCGGCGTACCCATCTCCAGCAGCATCACGGTCTGGTTGCTCAGCGGTATCTGGACCTGGATGAACGACGTCCAGATCGGCTCGTCCTCCCCCGACTCCGTGAGGCTGCCGTCCACGTAGGACTGCCGGGCGCCTATGCAGGTCACTGCCGGGCCGCAGGGCAGCTTCACCTCGTCCACCTGGCCTATGTCCAGGTGCCGCATCGTGGACGCGATGAAGCCCACCGGCTTGGGCCCGGCCCGTTCGTCCAGGTCCACGAGGCTGACGTTCACCGTGGCGGTGCAGCGGACGCCCTCGACCTCCGTCGTGACGAAGCCCGCGTACTGGACTCCCGCCTCGATGAACTCGTCGTAGTTCGCCATACACATGGCGGCCCATTCGAGCTGTACGTCCTCCGTGCCGCCCGGCAGGGCCTTACGGGCCAACTCCTCCAGTTGGTCCGTGAGTTCGTCCAGGTCGTCCGCCTCGAAGGGGAGCTCCAGAAACCCTTCGGGCATGACCCAGCGGACTTCGATTCCGTCGCTTCCCTCAAGGCTGCGCCGGGTGTCTTCCGTGCTGTCCGTGGTGTCCGTGCTGTCGGTGGTGTCGGTCGTGTCGGTGGTCAATTGAGGGTCCGCTCTCGGTCTCGTACTTCGCCGGACATCGCCTATGCCGCCAAGGCCGCGTTGAACGGCTTCGGCGACGCCTGGGGTGTGGGTGAAGGCCGGGGAGCAGGAGAGGGAGTGGGAGAAGGCGTGGGAGAGGGCTCGGCCTTCTTCGGCTCCTGGTATCCGGTCTTCTCGCCGTTCTCACCATTGCGCATACGGTTCAAGGCACTCGCGAGGCCCGACCCCTTGATCACCGCTGTGATCTTCTTGCCGTCGATGAGGTCCTTGCGCGCCGTCTTGCCCAGGATCTTGTTGACCCCCTTGACGGCAAGGCCGTTCAGGAAGTTGTGCCCGACGCCATCGAGAGCATTGAGGCCCCTGGCCCCCATGCGCCCGAGCTTCGTCATGTTCTTCATGCCCTTGAAGGCCTTGAATCCCTTGAGGGCGCCGAGGCCGGGCAGCACGCCCAGTGCGTCGGTGCCCAACTTCATCCAGTCGAGCTTTCCGCCGCGCGCCGTCATGTCGTACGCGTGGCCCGCGAGTGCGGCAGCACTGGTCAGCACCGCAAGGGTGGCGAGGATGGGAACCAGCACCTGGAGCGGGGGAACGAAAGCGCAGATCACCGCGAGCACGGACAGGACCGCGGAGATGTTCGAGAGCGCGTCCGCCCAGTCCGCGAGCATGTTCATGAAGCCGCCGGGGTCCCGGACGTCATCATGGTGCACGACGTTCTTGATGTGCTTCGCGGCCTTGTCCCCCGCATCGTCATAGATGTCCCTGGCGTCCTTCACCCCCTTTCTCGCGCTGCCGTAGCGGCGCAGAGCGTCGGCACGCTTCTCGACCCAGCGGTCGTAGTCCTCCTTGTCCTTCTCAGGGATATTGCGCGTGGGGTACTTCTCTTCGTACTTCTTTACTTCGCGGTCGGCGATGTCATGGTCACCCTCGGCCTCGCGATAATCGCTCAGCGCCTTGTCCGCCTTGCGCTGCGCCCTGCGCATTTCGCTGGCGAACTCGTTCGAGCTGCCTTCCCGCACCTGCTCGCCGACGGCCTTGGCCGCTTCGTCGTAGCGCTCGAAGGACTTCTTCAGTTTGTCCGCCGTGCCACCGGCCATCTCATGGAAGCCTCTTCCGGCTTCACTGTCCCAGCCCTCCACCGAGGCCAGCGCCTTGATGACCCGTGACTGCTCGTCGATCATGTCGGCCATCTTGCGCAACTTGCGCCCCAGTTCGGCCACTTCTTCGGGGTCGCCGGGCGTGGGGTCGTCGTGCCAGAGTGGCGGCCAGTCGCTGTCCGTCCTGCTCACTTACTTCCCCTTGCTCTTCGCCTTGGCGTCCCGGATGGCCTTCGCCAGCTCATGGTCGATCTTGTCGTACGCCTTGGCGGCGGTCGACGTGAACTCGGCGAGCTGCTCGAGTTCCTTCATCAGCTTCTTCCTGGTCTTCTTCCAGGTGTCCCCGAATTCCGAAAAGGCGTCCTTCAGGCCGCCGTGCCCCACCGCACTTCCGTATTCATCGGCCGGATTTCCGTTGCGCTCGAACTCGTTGTGAATCTTGCCAAGATCGCGTGAGCACTTCTTGATGGCGGCGAGATCCGCCTTGATATGGTCCCCCATGAGGGCCACCCCTCTTCTCGTTGATTTCCGACTGAGCACCTGATGCAAGGAGAGCCTTGACGTGACATCCAGGGGCAGACAGAGCGTGATATCCGACCGCCTCGGCCTCCAGGTCGACGCCGGGGCGTGGTGCTCGATCGACAAGATTCCCCAGCCGCCGTCGGACGTGCTCCAGGCGGCCGGTGCCCCGCGCCTTCGCCCCGGGAGGAAGCCCGCGCTCGACATGCTCGGTGCCGCGCTCTGTCTGCCGTTCGTGCCGTTCGGCTTGCTGTTCGTCCTTCTTGCCAACATGGGACAGGCGATCGAGCGATCCCTTGCCCCGAAGTCGGTGAAGGAGAGGCTGCGCGCCAAGCGCGAGGACGAGCAGCGGCGCGACGCCCTCGTCACAGAGCAAGGACTCGACCGCGTCTTCGACGGCAACTGGCAGGGCAACGCCGGGCAGTTCCTGCTGCGTTGGTACAGCCATTCCCCGCACGACATGCGACTCGTCCTCGTGTCCCAGGGCGACATCGTTCTGGCGGCCCCGCCCCGGCGCGTGTCCGGCAGCAGGGAGAAGCTGATGGAGATCGTCGCCCGCCTTCCCGCTGCCGAAGCAGCCCTTGTCGACCCGTTCTTCGGTGAGTTCGAGACCAAGATGCTGCTGCTGCGGTTCCGCGACGGTTCCTGGCTGCGGGTCGAGACCGAAGACGCCCGCAGCGACCTCCACATGTACCTCCTGCGCCAGCCCCGCACCGCCGGCTGAAAACCCCGCGCCGCCGCCCGGGACCTCCTGACCGACTTCCTGCAACACCCGGACTCCCACAGCCGACATGTCCGCCCCGAGCGCCTGCGGCTGCGTGGTGCTCAGCTCGGGCGCACCGCATGCGTGCGCTCCGGGAACGCCGCTCCGAGCGACCTGCGTACGCGGCTCCTCAGGGAGCGGTCGAGGCGGCATAGAGGAGTGCCAGTACGGGACGTACCGCGACGAGGGTCGCGATTCCGGCGATCAGCGTCACGCCCAACAGGCCTCGCGGGTCGAGCAGCTGGCAGACGCAGACGACCGTGAGCAGCGTGAGGAAGCAGACTGCGAAGAAGATGCGGATGTTTCTGGGGGGCTGCGCGACGATGCCCGGCTCGTCCGACTCCAGACGGTTCCGGCGGTCCCGCCGGACGCGTCCGGTCTCCGCCGTGGTGGTGGCGTCAGCGCTCATCGGCCTCACCACCCATCGGCCTCACCGCAGCCGCCTCACGACTCATCGCTGATGCGCTCCCCGTACTCACGACCGTCCGCCCGGACGCCCGGCTCTCCAGTCCCGCCGACGAGGGCGGGGCGACAGGATCCCCCGTCACCCCGCCACTCTCGGAACAGCCACCGTCACTACTTCTTGGCGGCGCGACCCAGCTCGTCGTCGATCTGCTCGAACTTGTCCGCGGCGTTGGTCAGGTAGTCGCCCATGCCGTCCAGACCGTCGAGCGTGTCCTTCGCGCCCTTGACGAACTCGTCGAAGTTCTCGTCGAACGCCTTGGACGCGCTCTTGGTCACGAAGCCGGACTCGACCAGGTTTGCGATGTACTTCCGCAGACCGTCGAGCTTCTCCTTGAGCTTGTCCTTCTCCTTGACCACATGCTTGGCCGCGTCACGCATGTCCTGATATGTGACATCAAGGTCCTTGGCCATGTAGCCCACTCCCTAATCAACTTGCCGCAGGGAAGGCCCCCGTGGCTCCCGTGTGCGCGGATGGTGTGATCGTCCGCTCTTTGCGGCAGCAGCTTACGGGTGGGGCTGGTGGGTTCACACCCCGGTTGAGTCACAGCTCTGCTATGAGCCGGTGCACAGGCCGTTGCCAGTGGGAAGGGTGGAGCGGCTATCGTCAACGCCATTGTTCATTACGGGGAGGACGATCGTGCGCCTGACTCTGACCGTCGTCGATCCGTTCGGCGGTGGGGCCGCCGACGTGGTCCTCGACGCCGATCCCGAGTCCACCGTGCAGGACATAGCGGTGGAGCTGGCCCGGCAGGTCGGCCACACCGGCGCGCAGATCATTCCGATCGGCCAGCGCCACCAGTCGCCCGCAGCGGGCGCCCCGATGATCTACGTGGACGGGTACGCCGTCGATCCCAGCGCCACCGTCGGCACCTCGCCCCTGCGCGAGGGCGCCGTCGTCAGCCTGAACGACCCGGCGGGATGTCTGCCCGGCGAGCCCGCCGGCCTCGTCGAGCTGCGCGTCGTGAGCGGGCCCTCGGCGGGCTCCCTGCACCGGCTGGGGATCGGGCGCTACGACATCGGCAGCGGCAACGCCTCGTACATCCGCGTCGACGACCCCGAGATGCCCGCGCGCGCCCTCACGTTGTCAGTTGCAACCGATGGAACATGCCAAGTCGCCCTGCACGGGGAGAAGAAGGACAAGGAAGCCGTAACGCTCGACGGCGAGCCCTTCGGCCTCGACAAGAGCGAGAGCGACCAGCACGACGACGAGAAGACGCGGAAGGAGCGGCGGCGGGAGAAGAAGGAGGCCAAGCGCGAGAGCAACAAGCGCGGCGGCGCCCGGCGCGACAGCGGTGAGTGGCCCCTGGGGGCACAGATCGCGGTCGGGAACACCCTCTTCGAACTCATCCGGTACGCACCCCCCAACGCGGCCCTCAAGTGGTCCGAGGACGGCGCGGGCCTCGACTACAACCGGCCCCCGCGACTGCGCCCGCCCGAGCGGCAGACCACGTTCCGACTCCCGGCCCCCGTACGGGACTTCGAGGCCCGGCCGCTGCCCTGGCTGATGGCGCTCTTCCCGCTGGTCGGCGCGGTCGTGGCCGCGATGATCTTCGACCGCTGGTACTACCTCATCATGGCGGGGCTCAGTCCCATCATGCTCTTCGGCAACTACTTCATGGACAAGAAGCACGGGCGCAAGTCCCATGCGAAGCAGGTCAAGGAGTACAAGGAGACCAAGAAGCGGATCGAGAAGGACGCACAGGACGCCCTGGTCGCCGAGCGTCTCGACCGCCGCAACGCCATCCCCGACCCGGCCACCGTCCTCGCCCTGAGCACCGGCCCGCGCACCCGCCTGTGGGAGCGGCGCCGCACCGACGCCGACCACCTCCTGCTCCGCTTCGGCACCGGCCAACTGCCCTCCGAGGTCGTCCTGGACGACCCCGAGAAGGACGAGCACCGCCGCCAGGTCACCTGGAAGATCGAGGACGCGCCCGTCGCGCTGCCCCTGAAGGGCCTGGGCGTCATCGGCATCGCGGGCCCCGACGACTCGGCGACCGCGCTCGGCCGCTGGGCGGTCGCGCAGACCGCGACCCTGCACAGCCCGATGGACGTGCAGTTCTACATCCTCACCGAGAACGGGGCGCGGAGCAGCTGGGACTGGGTGCGCTGGCTGCCGCACATCAGGCCGTCCTCCGGCCAGGACATCAACGTACTCATCGGCACCGACGCCGAGACCGTCGGCGCCCGCATCGGTGAGCTGACCCAGATCCTGGACGCCCGGCTGAAGATCCTCGAGGCGAACAAGAGCCAGGGCGCCAGCTTCAGCGAACCGGACATCGTCGTCGTCTGGGACGGGTCGCGCCGGCTGCGGTCCCTGCCGGGTGTCGTACGGCTGCTGCGCGAGGGCCCCTCCGTGGGCGTGTACGCGCTCTGCCTGGACACCGAGGAACGGTTCCTGCCCGGTGAGTGCCTGGCCTTCGTCGTCGCCGAGCCCAAGCCCAAGGACAACGAGCAGCCCCGCGGCGCCTCCCCGCAGCAGCCGGCCGCCGCGCCCCAGCAGGCCCCCGGCGGTTTCCCCTCCTTCCAGGCCTGGCACACCACCGCGCCCGACACCCCCCAGGCCAGCGCCGCGCAGGAACTGCGGCTGCGCGTGGAGATGACGGGGGCGGAGCGGGTCCTGAACGTACGCCCCGACTTCGTCTCCCCCGCCTGGTGCCTGCGGCTCGCCCGCTCGATCTCCCCGCTGCGCGACATCAGCGGCGAGACCGAGGACTCCGCCCTGCCCGGCTCCAGCCGACTGCTGGACGTGCTGCAGCTCGAGCCGCCCACGCCGGGCGCCATCGCCGCCCGCTGGCAGGCGGGCGGACAGTCGACGATGGCCGTCATCGGCGAGTCGTACGACGGCCCGTTCGGCATCGACATGCGCAAGGACGGGCCGCACGGTCTGATCGCGGGTACGACCGGTTCCGGCAAGTCGGAGCTCCTGCAGACCATCGTGGCCGCGCTCGCGGTGGCCAACACCCCCGAGAACATGACCTTCGTCCTCATCGACTACAAGGGCGGCTCGGCCTTCAAGGACTGTGTGAAGCTGCCGCACACCGTCGGCATGGTCACCGACCTCGACGCCCACCTCGTCGAGCGCGCCCTGGAGTCCCTGGGCGCCGAGCTGAAGCGGCGCGAGCACATCCTCGCGGACGCGGACGCGAAGGACATCGAGGACTACCAGGATCTGGTGCGCCGCGATCCCTCGCACGCGCCCGTGCCCCGACTCCTCATCGTCATCGACGAGTTCGCCTCGATGGTGCGCGACCTGCCCGACTTCGTGACGGGCCTGGTGAACATCGCCCAGCGTGGCCGTTCGCTCGGCATCCACCTGCTCCTGGCCACCCAGCGGCCGAGCGGTGTCGTCTCCCCCGAGATCCGCGCCAACACCAACCTCCGCATCGCCCTGCGCGTGACGGACGGCGGCGAGTCCTCCGACGTCATCGACTCCCCCGAGGCCGGGCACATCTCCAAGAACACCCCTGGCCGCGCGTACGTGCGTCTGGGCCACGCCTCGCTGGTTCCCTTCCAGTCCGGCCGCGTGGGCGGCCGGCGCCCCGGCGCCGCCGATCCGCAGTTGCTCGCACCGTGGGTCGACTCGCTCGACTGGGCGACCCTGGGACGTGGCGCGCTGGTCAAGCCGAAGGCCGAGGCGCGCGAGGAGGAGGAGATCACCGACCTGAAGGTCCTGGTCGACACCGTCATCGAGGCGAACGCGGCCCTCGGCATCCCCGCCCAGCACAGCCCGTGGCTGCCCGCGCTCTCCGAGACGCTGATCCTGGACGAGATCCCGGCACCGGCGCCCAGGACGGGCCCGGGGAAGCTGACCCCCGCCGCGTACGGCATCGAGGACCTGCCCGGCGACCAGGCGCGTCGCCCGGTCGTCGTGGACTTCGCCTCCTTCGGGCATCTGATGATCGGCGGCGCGCCGCGCAGCGGCCGCTCGCAGGTCCTGCGGACCATCGCGGGCTCCCTCGCGCGCACGCATTCGTGCGCCGACGTCCACCTCTACGGCATCGACTGCGGCAACGGCGCGCTCAACGCCCTGACCCGCCTTCCGCACTGCGGCGCCGTCGTCAGCCGCAACCAGACCGAGCGGGTGGTCCGCCTCGTCAGCCGCCTCAAGGGCGAACTGACCCGCCGCCAGGACCTGTTGGCGGACAAGGGGTACGCGGACATCGGCGAGCAGCGGGCCGACGCGGCCGAGGACGAGCGGCTGCCGCACATCGTCGTCCTGCTCGACCGCTGGGAGGGCTGGCTGCCCACGCTCGGCGAGATCGACCACGGAAGTCTGACGGACGAGCTCACCGCGATCATGCGTGAGGGTGCGAGCGTCGGCCTGCACATGGTGCTCACCGGTGACCGCCAGCTCCTGGTCGGCCGCGTCTCCTCCCTCACCGAGGACAAGTACGGCCTGCGGCTCGCGGACCGCTCCGACTTCTCCATGCTCGGCATCCCCGCCAAGAAGGTGCCGGAGGAGATCCCGCCGGGCCGCGCGTTCCGCAACGAGAGCGGCACCGAGACGCAGTTCGCGCTCCTCTCGGACGACGTCACCGGCCAGGGGCAGGCCGCCGCGATCTCCGCGATCGGCGAGGCAGCGGCGGCCCGCGACGGGGAAGTGCCGCGCCACCGGCGCCCGTTCCGCGTCGACACGCTGCCGAGCCGCATCTCCTTCGACGAGGCCTGGGAGCTGCGCGACCCGGAGGCTTCACGCTCCAGGCTGTGGGCCCTGGTGGGCATCGGCGGCGACGAGGTCATGGGCCACGGCCCCGACCTCGCCACGGGAGTACCGGCCTTCGTCATCGCGGGCCCGGCCAAGTCCGGCCGCTCCACGGTCCTGATGAACATGGCGCGTTCGTACCTCGCACAGGGCGTACGCCTCGTGATCGCGGCCCCGCGCCAGTCGCCGATGCGTCAACTCGACGGGACCGAAGGCGTACTGAAGATCTTCACCGGTGACGACATCGACGAGGACGACTTCGAGGAGTCCATCGAGTCGGCGTCCCCCGAGGAGCCGATCGTCGTGCTGATCGACGACGGCGAGATGCTGGAGGACTGCGACGCGGCGAGCCAGTTCAAGCGCATCGTCCAGCGCGGCACGGAGACGGGCCTCGCGCTGGTCCTCGCGGGCGACGAGGAGGACGTGTGCAGCGGGTTCTCCGGCTGGCAGGTCGACGTGAAGAAGGGCCGACGCGGCATCCTCCTCTCCCCGCAGGACAGTTCGAGCGGTGACCTCATCGGGCTGCGGATCTCGCGCAGCATGGTGGGCGGGCCGATCGCCCCCGGCAAGGGGATGCTGCACCTGGGCAGCGGAGAGATCTCGACGGTGACCACGCCGCTGTGACCTCGGGGGTGGGGGGGGGGGGGGGGGGGGGGGGGGGGGGGGGGGGGGGGGGGGGGGGGGGGGCGCCCCCCCCCCCCCCCCCCCCCCCCCCCCCCCCCCCCCCCCCCCCCCCCCCCCACCCCACTCACTCCCCCCTCACTCCACCCGCGTCATCTGCGCCTCGGGGTTCCCGGACTTCTCGTTCTCGGAGAGGTACAGCAGGGCGTCGCCCTTCGGGCGGAGTCGGACGGTGTGCGGGTTCTTCGTGCACTGGGCCGCGCTGTCCGCCCGGCCCTTGCCACGGGCCACGATCTCCTTCTTCGACACCGACTTCAGGGTCAGGTCCACCGCGCAGACGCCGCCCAGCTGGTCGGTCTGCGTCATGACCGCGAAGCGTTCGCCGACCTTGCCCTGCTCGACCTTCAGCCGGAACGTGCCCATCGGGACCGCGCCGTTCGCCGCGACCGCCTGGCCTTCCCAGGTGCCGCGGTAGGAGGCGGGCACCTTGCCGCCGGCCTGGTCCGCGCCGCCGTCGCCGTCGCCATCGCCGGGCTGTTCGCTCGCGGTCGCGGCCGGGGGCTGCGCGGCCCCGTCCTTCGACCCGTCGCCGTCCCCCGGAAGCAGCCCCATCACGAAGACCGAGCCGACCGTCACCGCGGCGAGCGCGCCCGCGACACCCAGGACGAGCGTGCAACTGACCTTGCGGCCTCGCCCGTCCGCTCCGCCGGGCGTGGAGGTCGCCGCCACCGAGACGGACACGCGGCCGGGCGGTCCCGACGGGTCTGACGTCTGCGTGGGGACGTACGCGACCGAGGGCGTGGAGGTGGCGGGCAGCGCCGCGTACGACGGGTCGGGCGGGCCGAACGAGCCGCTGGCCTGCGGCACTTCGCGCACCGGCGCGTGACTGCCCGACACCCCGCCCATCATCGACGTGCCGAACGGCACCGGCCCCGAGGGCTGTTCCCCCGTCCCGGCCCCGTCCGTCTCCAGGTCCAGGAGCCGCACCGCGCTCCTGGAGACCCGCTCGACCAGCGGCCCAGGCAGCCAACCGGCCGCCACCAGCTCGTCCGCACCCGAGGGGGCAAGCCGCCGCGCGATCTCCTCCGGAGCCGGGCGCGCACCGGGGTCCTTGGCCAGGCACTCCCGCGCGAGGTCGCGCAGATCACCCTCCAGGGCGCCGAGTTCGGGCTCTTCGTGTACGACCTTGTAGAGGAGCGACGCGGACGAGTCGCCCGGGAAGGGTGAAGTCCCCGTGGCCGCGAACACCAGGACCGCTCCCAGCGAGAAGACGTCCGCCGCCCCGGCGACGCCCCTGCCAAGGATCTGCTCCGGCGACATGTAGCCGGGCGAACCGACGGAGACGCCGGTCGACGTGAGCGATGCCGTGCCGTCCGTCGCCCGTGCGATGCCGAAGTCGATGAGCCGCGGGCCGTCCATCGTCAGCATCACGTTCGACGGCTTGACGTCGCGGTGCACGAGGCCGAGCCCGTGCACGTGCGCGAGGGCCTCGGCGAGGCCCGCCACCAGTACGCGTACGGAATGGGCGGGCAGCGGGGACAGGTCGCGCACCGCGTCGGCCAGGGAAGGGCCCGCCGCGTACCCCGTGGCCACCCACGGGACGGCCGCCTCCGGATCGGCGTCGAGGACCGGCGCGGTCCAGTCGCCGCCCACCCGCCGCGCCGCGTCCACCTCGCGCCGGAAGCGGGCGCGGAACTCCTCGTCGAGCGCGAAGTGCGGATGGACGACCTTCACCGCGACCGTACGGCCGCCCGCACTGCGCCCCAGATAGACCCGGCCCATGCCGCCCGAGCCCAGCCGGCCGAGCAGCCGGTAGGGACCGATGGCGGTTGGTTCGCCGGGATCGAGCGGGTGCATGACGAAGGCCTCCCCCGGACGCGCCGCACGGCCGCGGCCACTCGGGCCGCGCGCATTGTCTGCAGCTCAGGGTAGTGCGCGGGCACGACCCGTGGTTCAGTCATGCCCCACTGCCGACTGCGGCCCCCGTACCGCCGCCATGGCCGCCATGTCCGCTACTTCGGCTGTGAACCCAGCAGTTCCACCCGCACGTCCGCGGGGAAGCCCGTCGTATCGCCCACCCGGCGCGCGAACTCCGCGACGCCCTCCAACTGCGCGCTCCCGAACCGGAAGTCCAGCGTCGTGAAGTACTTCTCCAGGACCCCCGCGTCGAAGGCCTCCCAGCGCGCGGCCTGTTCGGCGACCTTGCCGACCTCTTCGAGCGAGAGGTCGCGCGACGCGAGGAACGCCTGGTGCACCGCGTCCACGACCGCAGGCTCGCGCGCCGTGTAGTCCTTGCGCGCCGCCCAGACCGCGAAGACGAACGGCAGACCCGTCCATTCCTTCCACATCTGACCCAGGTCGTACACGTCCAGACCGAGCCGCGGGCCGTCGATCAGGTTCGCCCGCAGCGCCGCGTCCCCGATGAGCACGGCGGCGTCCGCCTCCTGCATCATCACGCCGAGGTCGGGCGGACACGTGTAGTAGTCGGGCCGTACGCCGAAGCGCTCGGCGAGCAGCAGCTGCGCCAGGCGCACGGAGGTGCGCGAGGTCGAGCCGAGCGCGACGCGGGCGCCGTCCAGCTGATCGAGGGGGACCTGCGAGACGATCACGCAGGACATCACCGGGCCGTCGCAGCCGACCGCGAGATCGGGGAAAGCGACGAGGTCATCGGCGTTCCTGAGGAACTCGACGAGAGTGACGGGCGCGATATCGAGATCGCCCCGCACCAACTGCTCACTGAGCTTCTCCGGGGTGTCCTTCGTGAGCTCGAAGTCGAGCAGCGTTCCGGTCCGCGCGAGGCCCCAGTACAGAGGCATGCAGTTCAGGAACTGAATGTGACCGACGCGCGGCCTGGGGGTGCGGTGGTGGCCGGGGAGCTGATCTGAGCCCGCCCCGGCAAAGGTGCCAACGGGAGAATTGTCCACATCGGGGAGGCTAGCCCCCTTGCGGTACGGTGCAGAAAGCGGGGCCCGATCCCGTCCTTGTCAACCCCTTCGGACCTGGTCCGTCAACCCCTCTGGGGGGTCCGTCAAACATCCGGGTGACGTGATCTTGCCCCCTATTGCTTTCGGCTGCCTGCGTGCTAAGCTCGCCGCAAGTTGCAGTTTGGTTTCCCTTGCAGTACAGAGCCTGCGGAGCATGTGACCCGCGGGCTCTCGTCGTTTTCAGACTTATGCAGTTGTTTCAACAATCGCAGGTTCTGGAGCAGGGCAACCCTTTGGCCCAAGGAGGGCTTATGGCTACCGGAACCGTGAAGTGGTTCAACGCCGAAAAGGGCTTTGGATTCATCGCCCAGGAAGGCGGAGGCCCCGACGTCTTCGTCCACTACTCCGCGATCAACGCGAACGGCTTCCGCTCCCTTGAGGAGAACCAGGCCGTGAGCTTCGACGTCACGCAGGGCCCGAAGGGTCCGCAGGCGGAGAACGTCACCCCCCAGTAGGTGGGGCGCCCCATGTGAATGGGGCGTGTGACAGTTCCGGTGACTTGATCCGGACATGGATAGCAGTACCCAAGGAGCCCTGCCTTCCCGCGCGAGCGGGTTGGCGGGGCTCCTGCCTTTTTCCGGCCGGGGGGCCTATTGCGGGGTGGGGCTTTAGGGGGGTCGGGGTGCTTTGTCCCGTTGAAGGTGCGTTGGGGCTTGGCGCGCAGTTCCCCGCACCCCCTTCGGGGCGCTCCCCTAAGGGGTGCTCGGCGTTAGTGCCTTTCTTGCCTTGATCGCGTTCTGGGGATTCCAGCCCTCTCCCGGGACCGAGGCAAGCAGCAGGCTTGTGTAGGGGTCTTCCGGGGATGTCAGGACGCGTTCCGTCGGGCCCTGTTCCACCACCTTGCCGCGGCGCATCACCAGGACCTCGTCGGTGATGTGCTGGACCACCGCCAGGTCGTGGCTGACGAAGACCAGGGCCACCCCGGTGTCCCGGCGGATCTCGCCGAGCAGCTGGAGGATCTGGGCCTGGATCGACACGTCCAGTGCCGCCACCGCCTCGTCCAGGACCAGGACCTGGGGGTCCACCGCAAGCGCCCTCGCGATGGCCAGGCGCTGGCGCTGGCCGCCCGAGAGTTCGCGGGGGCGTGCGCCGGCCTCGCGGGAGCCCAGGCCCACCTGGTCCAGGAGTCCCGCCGCCAGGTTCTCGTCCCTGCCGTGCAGCTTCAGGGAGGTACGCAGGCACTGGGTGGAGGTGAGGCGGGGGTCCAGGGAGAGGTAGGGGTCCTGGAAGACCATCTGGATCTCCCTGGCCCTGGCGAGGCGGGCGGTGCGCTTCCTGGGGGTGCGGGCCTCGCGGGGGCGGCCCTTCACCGTCACCGTGCCGGCGTCCTGGCGGGCCAGGCCCACCAGCATCCGGGCCACCGTCGTCTTGCCTGAGCCCGATTCGCCCACGATGCCTATGGAGCCGCCCGGTTGGACGGTGAACGTCACGCTGTCCGCCGCCTGGTGGCGGCCGCCGCCCGGCAGGGGATAGCTCTTGCTGAGGCCGTCTACCGACAGCAGGTCCTGGGGCATCAGTGGCTCACCTCGGTTGCATCGGTACTCGGCATCTTGGGTTGTGCCCACCCGTTCCGCCCTGCGGAACGCCTGCCCACAACGGAACAGGCGACCGTTCCGCCGCCGTCCAGCTCCAACTGCTCCGGAGTCCACGTCTCGCACGTCGCCTCCGACTCCCCGCACCGCGACACGAACGGGCACCCCGTGAAGCTGTCCGACAAGGACGGCGGGCGGCCGGGGATCGGGTGGAGGGAGTGCGTCGTGTCGCCCAGGGTGGGTGAGCAGGAGAGCAGGCCCCGTGTATAGGGGTGTGCCGGGGTGTCGAACAGGGCCTTCGCCGAGCGCTGTTCCACCACCCGGCCCGCGTACATGACGTACACGCGGTCGCAGTACGCGGCCGCCAGGTGCAGGTCGTGGGTGATGAAGAGGAGGCCCAGGTCCCGGGTGGAGCGGAGCTGGCGGAGGAGGGCCAGGATCTCCGCCTGCGTCGTGACGTCCAGCGCGCTGGTCGCCTCGTCCGCCAGGAGCAGGCTCGGCTCCGCCGCGAGCGCGCCCGCGATGACCACGCGTTGCAGCATGCCTCCGGAGAGCTCGTGCGGGCGCTGGCGTACGCGGTGTCCGGGGTCCGAGAGGCCGACTGCCTCCAGGAGCTCCACCGCGCGTTCGCGCGTCGCTCCCCTCTCGACCAGGAAGTCGCCGATGCGGCGCACCGGGTTGAGGGCCGCGCGGGGGTCCTGGTGGACCATCGCCACCGTCCGTGCGCGGTGTGTCCGCAGGGCTTCGCCGGTGAGGGTGAGGACTTCGGTGCCGTTCACGCGGACGGAGCCCGATGTCGCCGACCCCGCCGGCAGGAGGCCAAGGGCCGCCTTCGCCGTGGTCGACTTGCCCGAGCCCGACTCGCCGACCAGGCCCACGACTTCGCCGGGCCGCACGGTGAGGGACACCGACTCCAGGAGCGGCCGGGCCGCGCCCGGTATCCGCAGGGTGAGGTCTTCGATCTCCAGCAGCATGGGTCACTGCCTCCCTAGCCGGTCGGCGGCCCAGACCCCGACCACGTTGAAGGACACGACGACCAGTGCGATGGCCGTGCCGGGGACGAGGGCGGGGAGCAGTGCGCCCTGGACCACGGCCGCCTGCCCCTCCTGCACCATCAAGCCCCAGTCGGATGACGGCGGTTGGGCGCCGAAGCCCAGGTAGGAGAGGGTCGCCAGGGACATCAGGGCTTCCCCGAAGAGCACCACCAGGTAGCCGAGGATCGCGCGGCCCAGGTTCGGCACCAGGTGCGCGCAGCAGATGCGTACGCCGCCCATTCCCTGCACCCGGTACGCGTCGACGTACGGCTTGCGGGCCTCCGAAAGGGCCAGTGAGCGCACGTACTTGGCGATCGTGGGGGTGAAGGCGAGGCCCAGGGCCAGTACGGACGTCGTCATGCCCGCGCCGAAGACCGCGATGATCAGGACGGTGAACAGCAGGCCCGGGAACGCGTACATCACGTCCGTGATCCGCGAGACCAGCGCGTCCACCCAGCCCCCGCGCCAGGCGGCGAGCACGCCCAGCGTGACGCCGAGCACGGCCGCGACGGCGAGGAGCAGGAGCGGGGCGATCAGGCTCGTGCGGGTGCCGTACAGCGCGCGGGACAGGAGGTCCTGGCCGGACGAGTCGGTGCCCAGGAGGTGGTCGCCCGACGTTCCGGCCAGGGATGCCGAGAGGTCGATCGCGTCCGGGGCGTAGGGCGCCAGGAGCGGTGCGAACACCGCCGCCAGGACGACCAGGCCGAGCAGGGCCGCGGCCACGATCACCCCTGCGGGGCGTCGGCGTCGGCGTACCGGCAGGGGTGCGAGTGCGACGGTGGGAGTCGATGCGGCAGCCATCAGGAGCGTGCCTCCTTCACGCGCGGGTCGAGCAGCGGGTGGACCACGTCCACCAGCGTCGTCACCACGATGTAGCCGGTGACCATGAGCAGCAGGACCGCCTGGGCCACCGGGAAGTCGTGCGTATTGATCGCGCCCACCAGGAGCGAGCCGATTCCGCTGATGCCGAACGCCGTCTCCACGACCACCGTGCCCGCCAGCATTCCCGCCATGACGAGTCCGCACATCGTGATGATCGGCCCGAGCGCGTTGCGCAGGACGTGCCGCCGGATGATGTCGCGTTCCGGTACGCCCGAGGCGCGTGCCGCCTCCACGTGGTCCGACGCGGCGGCGTCCGCCATCGCCTGCCGGGTCACCCGGCTGATGATGGCGAGCGCGCCGAGCGCCAACGACAGGGCGGGCAAGGTCAGATGGTGCAGCGTGCCGGTGAATCCCTCTCCCGAGCCGGAGACCGGGAACCATCCCAGCTGTACGCCGAAGAGGGAGACCAGGGCGATGGCCGCCACGAAGGACGGCACCGAGGCCGCGAGCGTCGTGCCCCCGACCACCGCCGAGTCCACCCACGTGGACCGCTTGACCGCGGCCAGGATGCCGGCGCCGACGCCCAGGACGACGAACAACACCGTCGCGTACGCGACCAGTTGCAGCGTCGTCGGGAAGCGGGCCGTCACCAGGTCGGCCACCTGGTCGCTGTACTTGAAGGAGCGCCCCAGGTCGAAGTGGACGCAGTCCCACAGCCAGCGGCCGTACTGGACCACCAGCGGCTCGTCCAGGTGGTACTGCGAGCGCACCTGGGCCAGGCGCTCCGGCGTCAGCTTGTCCCGGCCGCCCGCCAGGAACACCGCCGGGTCACCGGGCGCCGCGTACACGGCGGCGAAGATGACGAAGGAGGCGGCGAAGAGGGTGGCGACGAGGCCCGCGAGCCGTCGTGAGATCCGAGCGAGCACGTCCCTCACCTAGCCTTTCTTCAGGCCGAGTCGCGCGGCCCACGGGTAGTAGAGGTAGGCCTGCGACGCGGGCGGGCCCGTCAGCTTGTCGTCGACGACCAGGGCGGTGGGGACCTGCGCGACGGAGATCCAGACGCCCGCGTCCACGAACCGCTTCTGTACGTCGATCGCGAGCTCGGCCCGCTTCGCGTCGTCCAGGGTGCTCAGCGCCCGCCGGACCAACTTGTCGTACGTGGCGTCCTTGAAGCCGACCCAGTTGTTGGAGGAGTCGGAGAGGCCGTTGTCGTAGAAGCCCATGGGGTCGGCCTTGGAGATGTACCAGTCGCCCACCAGCACGTCGATGTCGGCCCGCGCGGCCGGGTCGCTGTAGAACTCCTCGAACTGGGCCGTGGGAACCGTCTTGATCTGGCCCTTGAGGCCGATCCGCTGGAGAGCGGAGCGCACCGCGTTCGCGACGACCGTGCGGCCCTGGCTGCTGTCCGTGCCGATGACGATGGGGTCGGCCGGCGCGCCCGCCTCCTTCACCAGTTCCTTGGCCTGTGCCAGGTCGGCGGCCGTGGGGGCGGCGGGCGCGGAGGACGCCAGCTCCTTCTGTGCCGCGGCGAACCGGGGCTTCTCGTACCCCCAGGCGCCCGAGCCGACCGGTGTGGCCCACGGCTGGACGAGGCCGCCGTACCCCGACTTCGCGATGCCCGTGCGGTCGATCGCGAGGGACAGGGCCCGCCTGATCTTCGGGTCCTTCAGGCCGCCGCGGGCCGTCGGGATGAGGACGAGCGACGCCGTGGACGGGCCGTAGTGCTGGTCGAGCCCCTTGCTGGCGCGCAGGGCGGATGCGGTGTTCGGGGATTCCGCGTACGTCCCGTCGGCGGCGCCCGTCTTCAGGGCGTTGACCAGGGCGCTGTCGGAGGCCCAGCGGAAGACGACCTGGCGGGTCAGCGGCTTCTCGCCCCAGTAGCCGTCGTACGCCTCGATGGTGATCGAGTCGCCGGACTTCCAGCCCTTCAGTTCGTACGGACCGCTGCACGCGTCGCCCTGTCCCGGCGTGCCGAAGTCCTTGCCCGCGCCGGTGACTTGCTCCTTGTTCCAGACGATGCCCGCGTCGCCCGCGAGCGCCTTCGTGAAGAGCGCGTCGGGGGCCTTGAAGCGGATGGTGACCTCGCGGGCGCCGGTCTTCTTCATGGACTTGACGTTGCCGAACTCGTCGGCCTGCTCCATGTCCGGATCGGCGTGCCGCTTCAGGGACCAGAGCACGTCGTCGGCGGTCAGCTTCGAGCCGTCGTGGAAGGTGACGCCGTCCCGGACGGTCAGGACGAGGGTCTTGTCGTCGGGCGTGGCCGCCTTCTCGGCGAGGAAGGGCTTCGTCGTCATGTCGGGCTGGAGTTGGTAGAGCCGCTCGCAGACGTTCGTGAGGACGACGCGGCCCGCGCTCGAGCCCTGGGTGTCGAGGTCGAGCGAGTCCGGCTCGTCCTCCAGGAGCCAGTCCGCCTTGTCCAGCGTGCCCTTGGCGGCGGCGGTCGTCGCGCTCAGCTTCAGCTTGGCGGCGTCGGCGGGCTTGCCGCCGGTCGCGGCGGTGTCGGCGCCGCTGCACGCGGCGGTGGTGAGGAGGGTGGCCACGGCGAGCCCGGCGACCACCGGCCGCTTCGAAGTCCTGGTGGTCGTCGTCATCTGTTGTCTCCGTACGGGCCGTCGTAGAGGTTCCAGGGCATGTGCTGGTAGTCGCGGTCACAGGGGGTGCCCGCGGTGACGTGGTAGTCGCCGCTGGTCAGGTCCACGCAGGAGGAGACGAGCGTGGACCAGTGCTTGACCTCGGGCTTGCGCGGGTCGGGGTGGGTGCAGAGCGACTCGGGGTGGCCGAGGTGGTCGGACATGGCCTGCTTGATCAACTTGCGGGACTCGTCGGCGCCGGTGGAGGAGCGCAGGGCCTTGAGCCCTTGCTCGGCGCGGGGGACGCGGACGAGCGAGTCCGACGACATGGGGCGGTAGTTCGCGGCGATCGCGGCCGGGATGCCCGCCTGGTAGTGGTTGCCGTGCACCAGGAGGCCGTCCGTGGGGTACATCCAGCCGTGCCCGGCGGGTGTCGTCTCCAGGTCGACGGCGAAGCCCTCGCGGCAGGTCAGCAGGGCGTTGGAGGCGATGTGCGCGCGGGTGCGGCAGAGCACGTCCAGGGCGTCGGTGACGGAGTGCTGGTCCAGGACGCTGCGGCGTACGACGGTCTGGGGGAGGCCGATCGCGTCGCTGAAGCGGCCGCCGAGGCCGTTCGCGTTGAGGGCGATGCCCGCGGAGTTGGCGCCCTGGCGGCCGATCTGGCCCGCCTCGACCTGCATGATCAGGGTCGGGTGCGGGGGCTGGACGATGCGCAGCATGACGACGGTGCCGGCGACTCCGGCCCGCCAGTCCCAGTTCTGCCCGGCCCATACGTGGCCGTCGCCGCTGGCCTCTCCGTAGGCGGCGAAGGAGGTGCAGCCTTCGGCGGGTTCTTCCTCGCTGTCGGCCTTGCCGGCCGCCTTCATGTCCGCGAAGGAGCGGTCGTAGATGACCTCGCCGCGGGCGTTGAGGGCGAGGATGTCGTCGAGGCCGACTCCGGCGCCCTCCGCGATGCCGCGCATCTCCTCCAGGAGGTGGGGCGCGTAGTCGCGGACCGGCTCCGTCCAGCGGGCGGCGCGGTCGGCGACCTGGCTCCAGGTCAGGCCCGACGACTGGCCGAACGCCTCCTCGTAATAGGCGAGGGCGGCGTGCAGCTGGGGGCGGACGGCTTCGCCGTACTGGTGGCCGCGCTCTACGGGGGTGCCGGATATCTCGATGAGCGGGAGGGAACGTTCGGAGCGATCAGGGGCGGCGGGGACGTCAGGGGCGGCGGGGGCGGTGCGGGGTGCCATTCTTCTCCTCGCGGCGGAGAGCTTCCGTCAACTGTCCTGTAACGTCGATTACGGGAAGCTCTCCTTCTGGAATGCGTTGCCCAGGAGAGTAACGGCCATCACACGAGAGTCAATAGCTGTAATGGAAATTTCAGAGGATCAGACGGGGTCCGGTGCCGGCGGCGGGGCGGGGCTCGCGCGGCTGCGGGCCGCGGTGCGCGACCAGTGGGAGACGCTCTCGACGTCCGAGCGCGCCGTGGCGCAGTACGTGGTCAGCGCCCCCGCCGAGTCGCTGCTCTTCGCCAGCGCCCAGGAGCTGGGCACGGCGAGCGGCACCAGCAACGCGACGGTGGTCCGCGCCATGCAGCGGCTCGGCTATGCGGGCCTGCCCGCGCTCAAGCGGGAGCTGGCGTCGGACTTCACGTCGGCGGTGCCGCCGGAGGTGCGCCTCCAGCAGCGCATCGCGCACGTGGGCCGGGACCTGGACGACATCTGGGGCGAGGTCTTCGACGAGGCCCAGGAGCGCATCGAGCACGCGCGGCGCCTGACGCCGGGCGAGGCGCTGCGGGACGCGGTGGGCTTCCTCGCGGAGGCTCCGGAGATCCACTGCTACGGCATCGCGGCGTCCGAACTCGCCGCGCGGCACCTGGCGTTGGCGCTGGGCAGGATCGGCCGCAGGGCGCGCTACTTCGGGGACACGGGGTTCACCCTCGCCGACCATCTCCTCGCCGTGCGGCAGGGTGACGCGGTGGTGATCTTCCAGCCGGGGCGCGCGCTGACCGAGCTGACGGTCCTGATAGAGCGGGCGCGGGCGGTGGGGGCGCGGGTGGTGCTGGTCACGGACGAACTGGCGGAGCTGTACGGGTCGCGGGTGGACGCGGTCCTGACGGCGCCGCATACGCCCACCGGCATCACGACGGAGGCGTTGACCGCGCTGCTGGTGGCGGACGCGCTGCTCCTCGCGCTTGCGACGCTGGACGAGGACCGGGCGGTGGAGACGTCACATCAACTGACGGCATTGCGGGAGCAGTTGCTGTCGCCGAGGCAGCGCAAGGGGTAGCTCCGGGGCGACTTCTCAGACGTGCTGCATGACCAGCACGAAGGTCGTGCCCGGCTCCAGTGCCTCGTACAGGTGCGGGACGTCTCCCCGGTACGACATGTAGTCGCCGGCGGCCAGCTCCACCGTCTCGTCGCGCGGGCCCGCGAGCAGCCGCCCCGTGGAGACGACCAGGTGCTCCATGGAGCCCGGGATGTGCGGTTCCGACTCCCGTACGGAGCCGGGCTCCATCGCGGAGTGGTAGATGTCGCGCCGCACACCGGCGGGCCCCGCGGAGAGCAGCGTCCCCGCGTACGAGGCCTGTTCGGCGTGCATGGTCGGCCCCTCCCCCGCCCGGATCACCGTCACGGCGGGGGCGGGCGACTCCACGAGCACGCTGAACGGCACGCCGAGCGCCACGGCGAGGGCCCACAGCGTCTCGATCCCGGGGTTGCCGGTGGCCGCCTCCAGCTGGGAGAGGGTCGACTTCGCGATCCCGGCGCGCTTGGCCAGCTCGGAGAGCGAGATCCCCGCCTTGGTGCGCTCCCGGCGCAGGGCCGCGGCGACCCATTCGCGGGGGAGGCGGGAGGGGGTGGGGCGGGGCTCGGCGGCTGGGGCCGCTGCCGGGCCGGGGGCGGCGCCGTCGGTCACGCCGGCCTTCTTCGCGGCGCCCGTGCCGTGCGTGCCGTGCGTGCCCGCGCCAACGCTCTCGCCCGCCCTGTCCTGCGACGCCATGTCCCGTGCTCCCTCGCCTCTCACCATCTACTGCCGTTCGCCATAGCGGGCAGATCGTTCGGCTTGACGAACGTAACCCACTCCGCCCATCCTACGACGTATGCGTTCGTCACACCGAACAGAATGCCCGACAGAGCGAACGAACGACGGTTTCGTGCGCCTCTCCCACCTGCCCCGCGGCGTCCTGCGCGACATCGCCCTCGTCTGGCTCGCCGACGCCGTCGTCGGTGTCTCCTTCGGCGCGATCGCCGTCGCGGGCGGTCTGCCCGTCTGGGTGCCGGTGCTGATGTCGCTGCTCGTGTACGCGGGCTCCGCCCAGTTCAGCGCGGTCGGCATCCTGGCCGCAGGCGGCGGTCCGGTGGCCGCGGCGGCGACGGGCCTGCTGCTCAACTCCCGTACGGCGGCGTTCAGCCTGGCCGTGGCCGACAGCCTGGGGCGCTCCTGGGCCGCGCGGCTCCTGGGCGCACACCTCATCACCGACGAGACGGCGGCCTTCGTCCTCGCGCAGCCGGACCAGAAGCGACGCAAGGCCGCGTTCTGGATATCCGGGCTCGGTCTGTTCGCCGTATGGAACGTCAGCGTCCTCGGGGGTGCGCTCGCCGGTTCCGCGCTCGGCGACACGGCCCGCTTCGGCCTCGACGCCGCGTTTCCGGCGGTGCTTCTCGCCCTGGTGCTGCCCGCGCTGCGCGGCGACAGCATGACGCGGCGGGCCGCGGCCGCCGGTGCGGTGATCGCGGTGGCCGCCGCGCCGGTGCTGCCCGCCGGGGTACCGGTCCTGCTCGCGCTCCTCGGCCTGCTCGCAGCCAGGCGCGGCCCGACCCGCCGCCCGACACACACCGACTCCGCCCCCGAGAGGAGCGCTCCGTGAATGCCTATCTCGCCTGTGTCCTTGTCCTCGCCGCAGGGACGTACGCCTTCCGTCTCGCGGGGCCTCTGCTGCATGGGCGCGTCGAACTGCCCGCCCGTGTACAGGAGTTGCTGACCGTCGGGGCCACCGTCCTGCTCGTCGCGCTGCTTGCCACCGGGGCGCTTACCGAGGGGCACGGGTTCGCCGGGTGGGCTCGGCCGCTCGGGGTTCTGGTCGGTGGGGTGCTCGCCTGGCGGAAGGCGCCCTTTGCCGTGGTCGTGGTGGGCGCGGCGGCGACTACGGCGTTGTTGCGTCTGGCCGGGGTGGCGTAGCCGCAGCGCCCTCCTTCTCGTACAGCCCCTCGACCACCTCCGCGTACCGCTCCGTCACCGCACGCCTGCGCACCTTCAGGCTCGGCGTGAGCAGCCCGCCTTCCACCGTGAAGTCCTCGTCAAGGAGGGCGAAATCCCGGATGCGGGCCGGGCGCGAGACCCCTGCGTTGGCCTCGTCCACCACCTCCTGGACGAGGGCGCGTACGCGCGGGTCCCGCGAGAGCGGCTCGGTCAGCTCCACGCCCTCGCGTCCCGCCCAGCCGCTGATCTCCTCCGCGTCCAGCGTGATCAGGGCGACGGGGTAGGGGCGCTTGTCGCCCACCATGACCGCTCGGGAGACGAACCGTGAGCGCTGGACGGCCAGTTCGCTGAGGGACGGGGTGAGGTTCTTGCCGCCGGAGGTGATGATCAGGTCCTTCTTGCGGCCGGTGATGCTGAGGTAGCCGTCGGCGTCCAGCTCGCCCACATCGCCGGTGTGCAGCCAGCCTTCCTCGTCCAGCGCCTCACCGGTGGCGGCCGGGTCCGCGTGGTAGCCGGGGAAGACCATCGCGCCCCGGGCGAGGACTTCTCCGTCATCGGCGATACGGACCTCGCAGCCCTCCACGGGGCGGCCGACCGTGCCGTACCGGACCGCGCCGGGGTGGTTGAGGCTGATGACACCGGCCGACTCCGTCATCCCGTAGCCCTCGTAGACCGCGATGCCGCAGGCCCGCAGGAAGTCGATGACGTGCGGTGCGATCGGGGCACCGCCGGTCAGCGCCCACCGCACGCGCCCTCCGAGTGCCTGCCGGACCAGGCCGTAGAGGGCCTTGTCGGCAGCCTCGTACGCGTCCTGGAGATCGGGCGGCAGGGCGCCGTCCGCCGCGAGGACGCCGATGCGTACCGCTTCCTCGAAGCGTTCGCGGCCCCCCTCCTGGGACTCGGCGAGGGAGAGGACCACGGAGTAGATCTTCTCGAACAGGCGGGGCACGGACGGCAGGTGCGTGGGCTTGGCCTCCGCCAACTCGGCCACGACGTTCTCGATCCTCCCGCCGAAGAAGCAGAGTTCGCCGCCCTCGATGAGCGTCGTGAACTCGATGAGCTGGGCGAGGAGATGCGCGAGCGGGAGATAGAGATACGTGGAGTCGCCGGGGCCGCTCTCGATCAGGGGGAGCGTGGCGGACTGGACGGCACCCAGATTGGCGTGGGTGAGCAGACAGCCCTTGGGGAGACCGGTGGTACCGGAGGTGTAGATGATGGTGGCCAGGTCCCCGGGGGCCCGGCTCCGGGCACGGTCCAACAGGGCATCAGGGGAGGCCGGTTCGGCGGAATGAGCCACCGAGCCCAGCTCGGCATCGGCAACGGCAACGGCGGACTGAGCCACCGAGCCCCGTTCGGCGCTTCCCTCCTCCCGCCCCGTCATCAGCAGCACATGCCGTACGCCCGGCAGGCGTGGCCGCAGGCGTTCGATCTTTGCCGCCTGCCTGGCGTTCTCGCAGAGCACCACCGAGGTGCCGGAGTCGCCGATGACCCACTCGACCTCCTCGTCGCCCGCCGTCGGGTAGACGGGGACGACCACCGCGCCCGCCGCGAACGTGGCGAAGTGGGCATAGGTCCACTCGGGGCGAGTCTCGGCGAGGATCGCCACGCGGTCGTCCGGGCGGACGCCGAGAGTGAGCAGCTTCTGCCCGAAGTCCCTGACCCGCTCGCGCAGTTGCTCGTACGAGACCTCCTCCCACGCCCCGCCTCCGGACTTGAAGCGGAGGGCGGGCCGCTCGCCGTGGCGGTCGGCCGCCCACTCGGTGAGGACGGCCAGGGTCTCGGGACGCTCCGTCGGCTGCATGCCCACAAACGCTAGGGAGTGCGCGGGCCGTCGCGGGATGACGGGAAGCGTCAGCGGGGTTGGCCGGGAAGCTCAGCCCCCGCTGCGGCCGGAGGCGCACCCGCCACCCCGAGTTCGAGAACCCCCGCGGCGGGGAAGGAACCCCCATGCCCAGCAGGACCATCACCGTCCATCACGTCCGCGCCATGCTGCACGGCGCCGAACGGCACGGCATCGATACCGTCCCGCTGCTCCGTACCGCCCAGATCCCCCCGCTCCTCCTCGGCGACGACCGGGCCCGCATCACCGAGGTCCAGTTCGCCCGGCTCTTCCGGGGGCTCTACCGCGCCACCGGTGACGAGTTCCTCGGCCTGGGATCGGCCGTCAGCAGGCCCGGGACCTTCGCGATGATGTGCCACGCGTTCATCGGTTGCCGCGATCTCGGCGCCGCCATGGAGCGGGGCGTCACCTTTTACGGGCTCTTTCCTGGAGGGCCCGATCTCACCCTCGAGCATCGCGACACCGGCAGCGCCGTCTTCGCCGTACGCAACGACCTCGAACACGACTACTTCCTCGCCGAGTGCCTCGTCATCATCTGGCACCGGCTGTGCAGCTGGCTGATCGGGCGCCGCATCCCCCTCCACTGGGCCGAGTTCGGGCATCCGCCGCCCCCGCACAAGGACGAGTACGAGCTCCTGTTCGGCTGCCCGGTCCGCTTCGGCGCGGCCCGCACCGGTGCCGGGTTCGACGAGCACTGGCTGGCCGCCCCGCTGATCCGGGACGAGGCGGCCCTGGAGGGGATGCTGGACCGGGCGCCGTTCGACCTCCTGTCGCGGCGCGAGTACGGGACCACGGTCGCCGAGCAGGTGCGCCGCGCCCTCTCCCGCGCGCTGCGCACCTCCCCCCGCCTGCCCTCCCTCGGCGAGATCGCCGCCCGCCTCGCGGTGAGCCCCGCCACGCTGCGCCGCCGCCTCGCCCAGGAGTCCACCTCCTACCAGCAGTTGAAGGACGCCGTGCGGCGCGACGCCGCGATCGCGGGGCTCGCCGAGGGCTCCGAACCGATCGCCGAGCTCGCCGCGCGGCTCGGCTTCTCCGAGGACACGGCGTTCCACCGGGCGTTCCGGCGGTGGACGGGGACGACACCCGGCGCGTACCGCTACGAGACCTGGGGTCAACAAAGGTGAGCGCTCCCGCCAGCGCCGAACTTACTCGCCGGTCACTACGGTCGTCGCCTGACCAACCCAGCCCCTGAGGACAGTTGGGAGAGCCGCATGCACGTACGTACCAGCGCAAGAGCCCTGGCCGTGGTGGCCGCGCTCGGCCTGTCGGTCGTCACCCCGGTCACGGCGCAGGCCGCCCCGGCGGACACCGCAGCGCCCGGAGACGTCGTCAGCTCCGCGCCGAGCAGCTTCCACCCGCTCCCGGGCCAGCCGACGAACACCAAGGCCTGGAAGATCAACTACCGCTCCACGACGGCGAAGGGCGAGCCGAACACCGTCTCCGGCACCGTCATCGTGCCGCAGGACGGCAGGAAGGGCCCCCGCCCCCTCATCACGTACGCCGTCGGAACGATCGGCATGGGCGACCACTGCGCTCCCAGCGCCGGCTTCCCCAGGGGGACGACCCTCGAAGCCAACCTCATCCAGCAGCTCACCCTGCGCGGCTGGGCGGTCGCGGTGACGGACTACGAGGGACTGGGCACCCCCGGCGACCACACCTACACGGTCGGCAGGGCCGAGGGGCACGCCATGCTGGACGCCGCCCGCGCCGCGATCCGGCTCCCGGAGGCGGGGCTCGGCGAGGACACCCCGGTCGGCGTCATGGGGTACTCGCAGGGCGGGCAGGCAGCCAGTTGGGCCGCCGAGCTGCACGGTTCGTACGCCCCCGATCTGAAGGTCAAGGGCACGGCGACCGGCGGCGTGCCCGGCGACCTGATGGAGGTGGCGGACTTCAACGACGGTTCGTACGGCTCGGGCCTGATCTTCATGGCGGCGATCGGCCAGGACGCGGCCTTCCCCGAGCTGAAGCTCGACTCGTACCTCAACCCGGCGGGCAGGAAGCTGATCGGCACGCTGCGGAACAACTGCGTGGCGGACGGCGCGGTGCTCGGCTCCTTCAAGAAGATCTCCGACATGACGGTGAAGAACCCCCTCGACCAGCCGGACTGGCAGCAGCGCCTGCGCGAGTCGACGGTCGGCACACGGGCTCCGGACGCGCCGGTGTACCAGTACCACGTGATCACCGATGAGCTGATCCCGTACGGCGTGGGCAAGCAGGTCCGCAAGGACTGGTGCGCCAAGGGCGCGAACGTGGAATGGCACACGATCCTGCTGGGCGAGCACGTCTCCGGGGTCATCACGCAGTCGCCGTTCGCGGCGAACTGGCTGGCGGACCGCTTCGCGGGGAAGCCGGCGAAGGGCAACTGCTAGCCGGTTTCGACGGATCGCGCGGCGCCTCCCGGGGGGCGAGGCCACCGCGCGATCCGTCCTCCCTCGGACCGTGATCCGTTCCTCAGACCGTCACCGAGGCGTCCGCTCCACCGGAATCCACAGCTCGGCCTCCGCCTCCGTCCCGTCGTCCGAGAGGCGGGTCCGCAGGATCTCGGGCCCCGGACGGCTCCGGTACGGATTCGACGGGAACCACTGCGTGAAGACGTCCCGCCACAGGAACTGAAGCGTCTGCGGGAACGGCCCCGAGCTCTCGAAGACGGCCCACGCCCCGGCCGTGACGTCGAGCGCGTCCATGTCCTCGGGCACATCGGCGCCGGACACCACACCGTGGTAGTAGTCGAGTTCGGTCCCTTCGGCCCGGCTCTCGTCCAGGTTGTCGCTGACCGAGACGATCCCCCGCGGCTCCTGGTCCGACAGGCTCTCGATGCGCCGCAGCGTCTCCTTTCCCAGCCCCCGGATGAACGCGGCGATGTCCGGGTTCACCCCCTCGTGCACGAGCGGGACCCGCGCCTTCCTGCCGACGACTCGGAACGCGTCCTTGTCCACGACCCGGTACCGCATGCTGCTGCTCCCTTCGACGATGAGGCGGAAGGACATCCGGGGCTGGGACCGCAGCGTCGCGCCGCCCCGCCTGGCTTCACCGGGACCCACCCCGTGCAGCGAGCGGAACGCCCGCGCGAACGCCTCGCCCGACGAGTAGCCGTAGCGCACGGCGATCTCCAGGAGCGTCCGCTCCCCTGCCAGTACCTCGGCGCCCGCGACGGTCAGCCGCCTGCGCCGGACGTACTCCGACAGCGGGAGTCCCGCCAGCGCGGAGAACATCCGCCGGAAGTGGTACTCCGACGTCATCGCGGTCCGCGCCAGGTCGGCCACCTCGATCCGCTGGTCGAGGTGGGCCTCGATGTGCTCCATGGCCTGGTTCAGCCGCTCCAGCACCCCGGTCTCCTTCCCTTTCACGCCCTCACGCTATGAAGGACCCACCCTGCCGGACCCGACATCCTGTGCCCGGTTCGGACCGGTCCCGTCCGGTCCTGTCGAGCTCCTGTGGAGGCCTCGGCCTCCGGGGTTTCGGGTACGGGGGGGGCGGGTAGCCGGGTGCCGTACCGTAAGGCCGCCCGGCCCGGATGGAACCGGTCGGAGTGGCGGTCTTTGGCGGGTCGGCCAAGGGCGAGAGGCGAGCGGCGAACTCCCTGTCAGCGGACGCGACATGGCCCTTCGGAGGGCCGACATCCTTCCGTCGCCGGACGCTGCCTGGCCCCTGCCGCCGATGGGCGCGGAAGCCGCTCGATCGGCAGGCGCAGCATGCCCACCACCGACCGCGAAGTACGGATCGCCCACGCCTTCCTCGACCTCGCACGCCCCCGCCCGGACTTCGATCCGCTGGAGCTCCTGCACGACCTGACCAGCCGGGCCGCCGCCCTGCTGCCGGTCCGGTGCGCCGGCATCACGGTCATGAACCGCAGCGGCACCAACGCGGTCTACGTCACCGCGTCCGACGAGCTGTGCCTGGCCCTGGAGGAGGAACAGACCGCGCTGAAGGAAGGCCCCTGCCTCGACAGCACCCGCAGCGGGCAGCCACTGCCGGTGATCTCGCTGACCGGCCCACCGGGCACCACCCGATGGCCACGTTTCGCTCCCCTCGCCCGGCGGGCCGGGATCACGGCGGTCGCCGCGGTGACCCTGCGCCTGCCCCACCTGCCCCACCTGCCCCACCTGCCGCGGCTGCCGCTGGGCTCCCTGAACCTGATGATGGCGGGCCCACCCCACCCCAGCGGCCGGGACCTGCGGCTGGCCCAGGCACTGGCCGACGTCACCAGCTCGACGCTGTCCTTCCGGCAGCAGCCGGCCGACAAGAACGAGGTCCTCGGCCAGTTGCAGATCGCCCTGGACAGCCGCGTGGTCATCGAGCAGGCCAAGGGCGTCCTCTCCGTCCGGCTCGGCGTCGGCATGGACGAGGCGTTCCAGCGGCTGCGCGGCCATGCCCGTTCCCGCCGGCAGAAGCTGACCGAGCTCTCCACCCGGATCGCCCGGGGCGACGTGCCCGAGGGCCCGCTCGCCCCCACCCGGTGAGCGCCGCCCGGTGACCGCCGCCGTGCCCGTCAGTGCCCCACGGGGCTCATGAGCCGGAGCTCGGCGGTGATGTGCGCCGCGCCGCCGCGTCGGAGAGGTCGCGCCGCCTCCCCTTTCGCAGTCATGTACGGCTACAGTTCCTTGCCCCCACGGCAGCACCGCCAACTCCCCCCACGCCTGCACCCCGAACTCCCGTACGTCCGTACGTGGTTCCATCGGAAAGGGAACGCCAGCCGTGTCTCAACGCCGTCACCTCAGACCCGCAGCCGTCGCCTCCGCGGCCGCCGTCGTCGTCCTCGCCCTCGGGTTAACCGGCACCGCCCACGCCGCCGCACCCGGCACCGCCCCCAGCTCCGCCACCCGCGTCGGCGACGACCCGGACCAGCCGGACAACCCGCTGTACGACGCCCCCGACAGCTTCTACGTCACCTCCGGGCGCGAGTCCGTCTCCCTCTTCTGGAGCCCGCTCTCCGCGGCCACCGGCTACGAGGTGTACCGCGCCGAGGCCGAGGGGACCGAGCCGGACGAGGTCGGCCCCTACGAGCTGCTCGACACCGTGGCCGCGAGTTCGTACGTCGACAGCGCCGGTGACCCCGACGTGACGTACGCCTACAAGGTCCGCGCCGTGGACGGCGCGGGTCACGTGTCGCCCTACACCGAGGCCCTCCGCGGCACCCAGGACTCCGTCGCGCCCTTCGCGCCGAGGGACCTCACGCGCACCCGCGAGGACGAGCGCGGGGTGACGCTGACGTGGCGCACCGGGGACTCGGACTCGGTGAAGTACGTGGTGTACCGCGCGGTGTCGCCCAACGCGCAGCGCGTCAAGGTGGGTTCGACGACGTCGCTGACCTTCCGCGACACGAAGGGCGACCCGGGTCTGACGTACCTGTACGAGGTGCGGGGCGTCGATGCCGTCGGGAACGAGTCCGAGGCGTCGAACACCGTGAACGGCACCAAGACGGTCGGCTCCAGCACCGCGCCGAAGGCTCCCGCCCTCGGCAACGCCCAGCTGGTGGGCCGGCGGCTCACGCTGTCGTGGTCGCAGAGCCCGTACGTGCCGGTGTCCTCCTACACCGTCTACCGGTCCAAGACCTCCCCGGTGGACATAACCGACCCGGCCAACAAGGTGGCCACCACGACGGGGACGGAGTACACCGCCACGGTGGGCGAGGACGAGGGCGAGCGGGACTACTACTACGCCGTCGTCGCCACGTCCTCGTACTCCGTCGCCTCGCCCGCCTCCGCGTCGGTCAAGCCGACGTACACGGAGCCGCGTCCGCCGGGTGCCACGCGGGTCTACGAGGTGACGCCGGGCGCGGGCAGCGTGCGGCTCAACTGGTTCGGTGTCCCGTACGGCAGCGACGAGGCGCCGGTGACGGGCTACCGCGTCTACCGCTCGACGAGCCCCGGCATCACCAAGGACAACGCGGAGTTCACGCACGTCACGAGCGACACGCAGTACGTGGACCGTGACCTGACGGGCGGCACGAAGTACTACTACGCCGTCGCCACGCTCAACGAGGACGGCCTGGTGTCCGCCCTCTCCCCCGAGGTGTCGGCCACGCCGACGTCCTGACGTCCGCCCCGGGCCCGGAAGGCTTCCGCTTCCGGGCCCGGGTTCGGACGCCCGCTACCCCCGGGGCTCCCCGTACCACCGCCACGCGCCCCGCCGCGCCCGGCCCGGCAACTCCCCGCGCCCGGTGGCCCAGAGCAGGGCCTGCCATGGCTCCTCGTCCGACGGGACGTCGGGGAAGAGGCGGTGGAGGACGCGGGAACACACATCGCCGGGAGGCGCCCACTTCAGCCCCAGTCCCTCGGCGAGGTCGTGCGCATGGACCACGGTCTCCACGACTCCCATGGCGGCGAAGCCCTCGGGATCGGAGACGCCGAAGCCGTGGTAGGCCCGGGTCGCGGGCGGGGCCGTACGCACCATGGCGACCAGCAACGCGCCACTGGCCTCCAGGACCTGGAGCAACCCGGCCGGTCCGGCGGCACGGTCGGCATGGACGGCATTGGCGGGCCCGCCGGGCCGCCGGGCCTCCCAGACGAAGGGCACCTCACCCTCCAAGGGCGGCTGCTTCGGGCCGAGTTGCACGGCGTACGCAAAGAGATCATCGGCGAGATGCTCGACGGTCTCCCAGCAGTCCCACTCCAGCGCACCCGCCTTGCGGGCCCAGGCGTCCGGTGGCGCGTCACGCAGGACGCCGAGCGCGAGCTGGACGACCAGCTCAAGATCATCGGGTGTCACGGGCCCGGGGGTGGCGGGTTCTTGTTCGGCTTGTCGACGCATGGAGGGGACGGTAGCCGCCGCGAAAGCGGCGCGCCCACCGACTTTTCGTCGCTCGGGCAGGGCGCCCGCGCCCGCCCGCGCCCGCCCGCCGTCACTCCTCCTCGTCCACCCCGCACGAGGACCCGTTCTTCGGCATCTCCCCGTACAGGAGGAAGCCGTCCACCTTCTCCCGCACGCACTTCGACCCGGCGTAACCGGTGTGTCCGTCACCCTTGTTGTCCAGGACGACGGCCGCCGACCCGAGCCGCTCGGCGGTCTCCTCGGTCCAGCGGTACGGCGTGGCCGGGTCGCCCCGGGTGCCGACGAGGAGGAAGTCGGGGCTCTTCACGTCGCGTACGTCGTCGCGGATGTAGTCCGTACCGGCGGGCCGCCCGAAGCAGAACAGCACCGGCATCAGCATCGACTGCCCGAAGATGGCGGACGTCGACTCGAACTCCTCCTGGAGTTCGGTGACTTCCCTCTCCAGGCTCTCGGCGTCGGGCCGGTCCGGGTCGTCCGCGCAGTTCACGGCCATGAGCGCGGCAGCCATGTTGTCGGCGGGAACGTCCTCGGGCGACAGGCCCCGGACGCCTCCCCGGATGGCGCCCCCGGGCATCTGCTGGGCCAGGGACCCGCTCATCCGCAGCAGCGCCCGGGGGTCACCGTCCGCCAGCAGCGCGCCGAGCGCCTGGGAGAGCGCGGGCCACGACTGCCTGCTGTAGAGCGCCTGCCCGAGTACGGCCACGACGTCCTGGCCGGTGAACTCCGCGCCGTCCGAAGACTGGAGCGGATACGTGTCGAGGCCCTTGATCAGCTCGGCCATGCTGTCGCGTGCGCCACGCGAGTCGGTGCCAAGGACGCAACCCGCGTTGTCCGTGCACCACTTGATGAAGTTGTCGAGGGCGGTCTGCCGCCCCTCCGCGCTCACCAGGGCCTGCTCCGCGACGTCCTCGGTCAGCGTGTCCACGCCGTCCAGGACCATCCGCCCGACGTTCTTCGGGAACTGGGCCGCGTAGACGGAGCCGAGCCGCGTCCCGTACGAGAAGCCCAGATAGTTGAGCTTCTTGTCGCCGAGCACCTGCCGCATGACGTCCATGTCGCGCGAGACGTTGACGGTCCCGACGTACGGAAGGACGGGTCCGGACTCCTTCTTGCACTGTTCGGCGATCTCGCGCATCTCGTCGATGACGGCACCCGGGTCGTCCGAGTCCCCTTCCACCGCCGTCTCCCGCGCACCGGCGTCCCCGCAGCTGACGGGCGAACTCTCGCCCACACCACGGGGGTCGAAGGAGACCACGTCGTACCCCTTGCCGAGGTACTCGAACTCCTTCTGCGCGTTCAGCAGCCCGGACACACCTGCGCCGCCGGGTCCGCCGAAGTTCAGCAGGAGCGAACCCCTGGGTTTGCCGCTGGACTTGATGCGGATCATGGCCACGTCGACCTTGCCGCGCCCCGGGTCCGCGTAGTCGAGGGGCACGGTGATCTTGCCGCACCGGATGTTCTTGTCCTTGGGCACGGCGGTGGCGTCGGACTCGGATATGAGGCCCGCGCCGTCTCCCTCGCAGGCGCCCCACTTGATCTTCTGCGTGTAGTAGCGGGAAAGATCGGGCGACGAGGAAGGCGATGGCGTGGCCGCCGCGCTCTCGCCCGGCAGCCAGGCCCCTGTCCCCATGACGGCCAGCGCGGTCACGCCGGCGAGTGCGACAGCTCTGCGCACGGCAACCTCCCAGGGTCTGCCCCTCGATCACCCTAAGCGCGGGGCAGCGGCCCCGCCCGTTCAGGTGACAGCGCGTGACAGCCGCTACCGTGCGTGTCCGTACAGGCCCTCGATCTCCGCCGCGAAGTCCCGCTCGATGGCGTCCCGCTTCAGCTTCAGGGACGGGGTCAGATGGCCGCTGTCCTCCGTGAAGTCCACGGGAAGCACGGCGAACCGCCGGATGGACTCGGCCCGCGACACGAGCTTGTTCGCCTCGTCGACGGCGCGCTGCAGGGTCTCGCGCAGATCGACGTCGTCCACGAGATCGGCGAGGCCGGTGTAGACCTTCTTCTTCATCCGGCACCAGTGCGCGATGCCGTCCGCCTCCAGGGTGAGCAGGGCGGTGATGTAGGGCCGGTCGTCGCCGACCACCATGCACTGGCCCACCAGCGGGTGGGCGCGCAGCCAGTCCTCCAGCGGGGCGGGCGCCACGTTCTTGCCGCCGGTGGTGATGAGGATGTCCTTCTTGCGCCCGGTGATGGAGAGGTACCCGTCGGCGTCGAGGGCGCCGATGTCCCCCGTCGCGAACCACTCCCCCTTCGCGGGCACCGCACGCCCGGCCTGCCCGTCCCAGTACCCGCCGAAGACCTGCCCTCCGGCGAGCAGCACTTCCCCGTCGTCGGCGATCCGCACCCGCGTCCCGGGCAGCGGCCAGCCCACCGTGCCGAGCTTCGGCTTCAGCGGCGGTGTCACGGTGGCCGCCGCTGTGGTCTCGGTCAGGCCGTACCCCTCGAAGATCTCGATGCCCGCCCCCGCGTAGAACGCGGCCAGGCGGCGCCCGAGCGGCGAGCCGCCGCAGATCGCGTACCGCACCTTGCCGCCGAGGGCCGCGCGGATACGCCGGTAGACGAGCGGGTCGTACAGCGCGCGGGCCACCCGCAGCCCGAACGTCGGACCGGGCCCCGTGCCGTGCTGCCGCGCCTCGACCGCCTCGCCGTAGCGGACGGCGAAACGGGCGGCGCGGTCGAAGGAGGAGGCGCGCCCCATCTTCTCGGCGGTGGCCCGTCCCGTGTTGAAGACCTTCTCCAGGACGTACGGGATGGCGAGCAGGAAGGTCGGCCGGAAGCCTCCCAGGTCGCCCAGCAGATCCTCGGTCTGGATGCTGGGCGCGTGCCCGAGCCGCACCCGCGCGCGCATGCAGCCGATGGCGACCATGCGCCCGAAGACGTGGGAGAGCGGCAGGAAGAGAAGCGTGGAGGCGGGCTCCTTGCTGACGGACTTGAAGACGGGATGGAGCAGCTCGATCGCGTTGTCGACTTCGGCGAAGAAGTTGCCGTGGGTCAGGACGCAGCCCTTGGGCCGCCCGGTGGTGCCGGAGGTGTAGATGAGCGTGGCGACGGAGTCGGGACCCAACTCGGCGCGTCTTCCCTCCACTTCGACATCGGAGATGCCTCCGCGCCGCCCCAGCTCGGCGAGCCGCCGTACGTCCCCCTTCTCGAAGGACCACAGGTGCTCAAGGTCGGGCATCCGGTCCCGCTCGGGCCCGAGCGACGCGGCGAGGGCGGCGGTCTCGACGGCGAGCGCGACGGCTCCGGAGTCCTGGAGTATCCACCGGGTCTGGTAGGCGGACGAGGTCGGATAGACGGGCACGGTGACGAGCCCGGCGGCCCAGCCCGCGAAGTCGAGCAGCGTCCACTCGTACGTCGTACGCGCCATGATGGCGAGCCGGTCCCCCGGGGCGAGCCCCTCGGCGATCAGCCCCTTGGCGACGGCGAGGACTTCCTCGGCGAACGCGGCGGCCGACACGTCCCGCCACCGCCCGTCGTCGCCCTTGCGGGAGAGCACGGCTTCGGCGGGTGCCTCGCGGGCGTTGTCGAAGGGGATGTCGGCGAGGGACCCCCGGCTGACGGCGGAGGCGAACGGCGGTACGGAGACTTCGCGTACGACGCCGTCGAGGTGGCGCAGGCGGGGTTCGACGAGGGCGGGCTGCGGGGTGACGGGGGACATGGGGTGGCGGCTCCTTGTCAGGGGGTGGTCTTGGGAGGGCCGGGCGCGGTTCCGCTGCTCGGTGGCGGACCCGGCGGAGGCCTGCAGGTCGGCTACCGCCTACCGCTCGAGAATCGCCGTCACCCCCTGCCCGCCGGCCGCGCAGATGGAGATGAGGCCGCGTCCGGACCCGCCCCGCTCGGCGAGCAGCTTCGCCAGGGTGGCGACGATCCGCGCGCCGGTGGCGGCGAAGGGGTGGCCCGTGGCGAGCGAGGACCCGGCGACGTTGAGCCGGTCCCGGTCCACGGCACCGAGCCCCCGCTTCTCCCAGGCGGCCAGCGTGGCGAGCACCTGCGAGGCGAACGCCTCATGGACCTCGACGAAGTCGAAGTCGGCGAGCCCGAGTCCGGCGCGCTCCAGCATGCGCGGCACGGCGTACGCGGGCGCCATCAGCAGCCCGTCCTCGCCCCCGACGACGTCACCTCCCACGAAGTCGACGGCGGCGGTCTCGTACGCGGTCAGACAGGCGAGCGGTTCGAGCCCGCGCTCGTCGGCCCACTCCTCACTCGCGAGGAGAGCGACGGCCGCCCCATCGGTCAAAGGGGTCGAATTCCCGGCGGTCATGGTCGGATTGGGCCCCTCCACCCCGAAGACGGGCTTCAGCTGCCCCAACTTCTCGACGCTGGACCCGGGCCGCAGGTTCTGGTCCCGTTCGAGCCCCCGGAACGGCACGACGAGCCCGTCCAGGAACCCACGGTCGTACGCGGCGGCAAGCCGCTGATGGCTCGCGGCGGCCAGTTCGTCCTGCGCCTCGCGCGTGACGCCCCACGCCTGGGCGGTCACGGCGGCGTGCTCACCCATCGAAAGCCCGGTGCGGGGCTCGGCGTTGCGCGGGATGTCGGGCACGAGGTGCGAGGGCCGCACGCGAGCGAGCGCCTTGAGGCGCCCTCCAGTGGTCTTGGCGCGGCGCGCGGCGAGCAGGATCTTGCGCAGCGAGTCGTTGAGACCGAGGGGCGCGTCGCTCGCGGTGTCGGCTCCGCCCGCCACGGCGGACTCCGTCTGCCCCAGCATGATCTTGTTGGCGGCGGCCACGACGGCCTGCAGGCCGGTGCCGCAGGCCTGCTGGATGTCGTACGCGGGTGTGGTGGCCGCGAGGCGGGACCCGAGGACGGTCTCGCGGGCGAGGTTGAAGTCGCGGCTGTGCTTGAGCACGGCACCGGCGACGAACTCCCCGACGACGCCGGGTCCGTCGAGCCGATATCGCTCCACGAGACCGTCCACGGCGGCAGTCAGCATCTCCTGGTTGGACGCGGTCGCGTACGGGCCGTCGGAGCGCGCGAAGGGGATGCGGCTGCCGCCGATGACCGCCACGCGGCGGGTGGTGGGCAGATTCATGTCTCGACCAGCTCCTGACCCTTGAGTAACCTTACTCTGAAGTAAATTTACGACCGAGCTGGGAGTTGGACAATGGCCGACCGCTATCTGAACTTCACGGGCACCGCACCCGGCCGCTTCCTCACTCGAAGGCTCGGCCTCCCTCAGCCGTCGCCACTGCGCCGCTGGACCCCGGAACACCCTTACCTGGAGGGCAAGTTGCTGCTCCTGACGGCAGGAGAGTCCACCCACGGCCCGGAACTGTCGACGGTCCTGTCGCGAACGCACCTCGATCTCGCGGCCGAATCCTCTTCCCCGGCAGCGGTGGTCGTGGACGCAACGGGCATAAGCGACGTGCCAGCCCTCTCCGAGGTGCACGCCGCGCTGCATCCGGTGGTGCGCTCGGTGGCGGAGAACGGCCGGGTGGTGGTGCTCGGCGCGCCGGTCTCACCGTCGGACCACCACCAGGCGGCGGCGCAGCAGGCGCTGGAGGGCTTCGTCCGCTCTCTGGGCAAGGAGCTGGGCAGGGGCCGCACGGCGACGCTGGTCCGGATGAGTTCGGCGGCGGCTGCGGAGTCGACGCTGCGTTTCCTCCTCTCACCGAGGTCGGCGTACGTGAGCGGCCAGGTGATCGAGGTGGGAGAAGCGGAGCCGCCGGCCACCCCCGTCGACTGGGACAGGCCCCTGGCGGGCCGTACGGCCCTGGTGACGGGGGCGGCGCGGGGGATCGGCGCGGCGGTGGCGGAGGTGCTGGCGCGGGACGGCGCGCGGGTGGTCGTCCTCGATGTGCCGTCCGCGCAGGCGGAGTTGGTACGGGTCGCGGACCGGCTGGGCGGGACGGCGCTGCCGCTGGACATCACGGCGGACGACGCGGGGGACCGGATGGCGTCGGCGCTCGCCCCTGCCGGCCTTGACATCCTCGTCCACAACGCGGGGATCACGCGGGACCGCAGGCTGGCCAACATGCCGGCGGACCGCTGGGACCCGGTCCTGGACGTGAACCTGACGAGCGTGCTGCGCACGACGGACGCGCTGCTGAAGTCCGGGACGCTGAACCGGGGCGGGCGCGTGGTGGCCACGGCGTCGATCGCCGGGATCGCGGGGAACGTGGGCCAGACGAACTACGCCGCCAGCAAGGCGGGGATCATCGGGCTCGTACGGTCCCTGGCGCCGGTGGCGTCGGCGGAGCACGGGGTGACGGTGAACGCGGTGGCCCCCGGCTTCATCGAGACGAAGATGACGGCGGCGGTCCCCCTCTTCATCCGCGAGGCGGGCCGCAGGATGAACTCCCTTGCCCAGGGAGGTCTTCCGGTGGACGTGGCGGAGACCACGGCGTGGTTCGCCTCGCCGGGCTCCGGCGGGGTGAACGGGCAGGTGGTGCGGGTCTGCGGCCAGAGCCTGCTCGGGTCGTAGCCCTCGTCGGAACCGGGCCTCTCCCCTGCCCCGCGGCTTCGCCCACCACGAACGACCTCTCCCACCCACCCGCCCGAAACCCAGCAGCACCCCTCACCGAACAAGCCCTTCCCACCCACCCGCCCGATTGCCCCGCAGCGACCAGTGATTCGCCGCAGTCGGCAGCGCTCGGGAGGGGACGTGCCGGTATGTCCGCCCGGAGCACGGCTCCCATCGCTCCGGTGCCGCAGCACCCTCGCGGCCACCGGACGATAGCGAGGACGGACATACCGGCGCGGCACCGCACCCACAAGCGGACCAGACCCGCAGCCCGCCCCACGGCCCGCACACGGCAACGCGACGCAAGGGAACGCGCCGGTAAGCCCACCCGGAGCGCGGGCCCCGCACCCACCCCCGAAAGGACCCCCATGCTCGCCCCCCTGCTCCTCCGCGGCGCGATACTCTCGCCCCTCAAGCGGCGGCCCCGCCCCGACGCCCCGCTCCCCGGCGCCCGCCCCACCCTCACCGACGTGCGCCCCAGCTCAGCGCACCTCGACGCCTACTCCCGCCTCTGCGGCTACCGCACAACCCCGCGCACCCTCCCCCTCACCTACCCCCACGTCCTCAGCTTCCCCCTGGCCATGCGCCTCATGACCACCCGCGCCTTCCCGCTCCCCCTCCTCGGCCTCGTCCACACGTCCATCGAGATCACCCGGCACCGCGCCCTGACAGCCGCCGACAGCCTCGAACTCTCCGTACACGCGGCCCACTTGAGCCCTCATCGCCGCGGCACCGAAGCCACCCTCGTCACGGAGGCCCGCGTCGACGGCACCACCGTATGGACCTCGAGCAGCACCTACCTGGCCCGTCACCGCACCGCCGACGCACAGCCCGGCCCGCCCCCGCGCGAAGTCGCCCCGCTCCCCGCCCGCGCCGAGTGGCAGCTCCCCCCGGACCTCGGCCGCCGTTACGGCGCCGTCTCAGGTGACCGCAACCCCATCCACCTGTACCCCCTCACCGCACGCCTCCTCGGCTTCCCCCGAGCCATCGCCCACGGCATGTGGACCGTGGCCCGCTGCCTCGCGGAGTACGACACCCTGCACGGCACCCCCGAAGCCGCCCACGTCCACGCCGACTTCAAGGCACCCGTACTGCTCCCCGGCACCGTCACCTACGCCGCCGACGGTCACGCCTTCCAACTCCTCGACGCCGACGGCACCACGATCCACCTCAGCGGCACCCTTCACCAGGGCACCCCTCGCTCAGGCACTCCTCGCTAAGGCACCCTCCGCTAAGGCACCCTTCGCTAAGGCACCCACCGCCGCCCCTCCATCAGCTCCCCCAGCCCCGCCCACGCGAAGTTCATCAGCGTCGCCGCGGCCTCCTTCGCGGACACCGACGCGTCCCCGTTCGCCCAGCCGGCGAGCGACTCCGCCGCCCCCACCAACGCCTGCGCCAGCCCCGCCACTTCACGCTCCGCCAGCTCCGGCTTGCGGTGCGCCTCGCGTGCCGCCTCCGCGATCAGTGACGTCACGAACGCCACGATCTCCTCGCGCATCACGGCGACCTCGGCCGCGAACGGCTCCCCTTGCGTCCGCGCCTGGTTGTGCAGGACCACCCACGCGTCGGGCCGCTCCGCGGTATGCGTGAAGAAGGCCCGCAGGCCGGCCCACAGCTGCCGGTCGGCGGGGCCGCCCCCGCTCACCCCGTCCCGCACCGCCGCGACCAGCGCCGCGGCCTCCCGGCGGATGCACGCCGTGAACAGTTCTTCCTTGGAGTTCAGGTACAGGTACACCAGCGGCTTCGAGACCCCCGCGACCTCCGCGATCTCGTCCATCGAAGCCGCCCGGTACCCCCGCTGCCCGAAGATCCGCACGGCGGCGTCCAGCATCTGCTGCTCCCGCACGGCCCGCGGCATCCGCTTCTGCCGCTTCCCCGCCGCACCGCCCGACGCGCCACCCGCCGCACTGCCCGCCGCTCCGTCGACCGCCCCGGCCTTCACGTCGCCCACCCCGGCCGCCCGCCTTCCACACAACCTGTGCACAGAAAAGACCAGCGTACGGTCACCTCACCCCCCAGAGACCACCCCTCCCCAGCCCGCGACCCCCACCTGGCACTGGTTGGCACCACCTGGCGCCAACCAGTGCCACCCTCCACCCCAAATCGGCCCACCCGCACACATGGCGCCACACCGGCTCCAGCCAATCCGCTCCCATCACCGCAGGTCAGAGGGTCCACCCCCGACACCACGACCCCTAAGGCACCAACGACACTTGCGGATGGCGCCAACATGGTGCCATCATGGCGTCATGGACCTCACCCCGTATGTCGACAACCTCCGCCGCGAACTAGCGGTGGCCGCCGAAGCCGGCGGGGAAGACGCTCGCGAGCTGGCCGATCGCCTCACCGCTCCCCTGGAGTCGGCGACCCGGCTGACCATGCTCAACGTGCTCTCCGCCGCGATGGACGAGATCACCCGCGACCTCGCCCCAGGTTCCGTCGACGTACGGCTGCGCGGGCTCGACCCCGACTTCGTGGTGACGCTGCCGCCCACCGACCGCGGCCCCGCGGAACCGGCCGTACCCACCGAACCGCTCAAGTCGCAGGCGCCCGCCGACAGCGACGAGGGCGGCACCGCCCGCGTCAATCTGCGCCTGCCGGCCCACCTCAAGGCGCGCGCCGAGGAGGCCGCGAACCGCGAGGGCCTGTCGGTCAACGCCTGGCTGATCCGGGCCGTGTCGGCCGCGGTCGACAGCGGTGCCGCGCCGCGTACGCCGGAGAGGACCCAGTCCATCGGACAGAGCTTCACGGGCTGGGTGCGCTAACCACGCCCACGCCCGACGCCCACTCCCGGCGCCCACGCCCCGCACCCGCATCCCAACCTCACCCCACCGCGCCCCACCTCACCTCACCCACACCACGTCCCACCAGCGGGGACGCCCCACGGACTCACGAGGACGGTACAGCCATGCCTTCTTTCGACACTCCCGAGCCGATCTCGGCCACCGCCCACGTGGACGCCGGGTCCATCCGGTTCTCCGCGGGCGACCGCCTCGACACGGTCGTGGACGTACAGCCCCGCGACCCGAAGACGGACCAGGACGTGCGGGCCGCCGAGCAGACCGAGGTCACCTTCTCGGGCGGCAACCTGCACGTCAGGACGCCCAAGCAGCGCCACCTCTTCGGCCGCAGCGGCACCGTCGACGTGACGGTGGAACTGCCCACGGGCTCGCGCGTCGACGTGACCGGCTCCTGGGCCCAGGTCCTCGGTGAGGGCAGGCTCGGCGAGGTCCGCGTGAAGATCTCGACCGGCGACGTCCGCCTCGACACGACCGGGCCGCTCCATCTGACCGCCTCCCACGGCTCGATCACCGTCGACCGCGTCGAGGGCCAGGCCGAGATCACCACCAGCTCCGGCAGCCTGCGCGTCGGCACCGTCAACGGCCCCGCCGTCCTGAAGAATTCGCACGGCACCACGACCGTCGGCGCCGCCCTGGGCGACCTGCGGGTGAGCGGCTCCGCCGGCGACATCGACGTCACGCGCGCCGAGGCCTCGGTCGCCGCCACCACCGCCCACGGCACCCTGCGCGTCGCCGAAGTCGCCCGTGGTGTCGTCCAGTTGGAGACCTCGTACGGCGCCATCGAGGTCGGCATCCGCGAGGGCACCGCCGCCTGGCTCGACGGCAGCTCCGACCACGGACAGGTGCGCAACTCGCTCACCGCGTCCGACGCCCCGGGCAAGACCGAGGACACCGTCGAGGTCCGCGCCCGGACGCGCTACGGCAACGTCGACGTCCGCCGCGCCAAGGCCTGAGCGCCACCCCTCGAACTCGCCCGCGCAGGCCCGGAGCCCCGGCCCCCACCCCTCAGGCCCAAGTCCCCAGGCCCAGTCCCCAGCCCCAAGTCCCCAGCCCCTTCAGCCTCCGATTGGGAGGGCTCCATGCCTTCTTCTGTCATGTCCACGACCGCTCACAGCGGCGACGGCCCCCAGTCGCCCACCGCCGTCTCCAGCCTCGGTCTGCGCAAGTCGTACGGCGACAAGACCGTCCTCGACGGCATCGACCTGCACATCCCGGCAGGCACCGTCTTCGCGCTGCTCGGCCCGAACGGCGCCGGCAAGACCACCGCCGTCAAGATCCTCTCCACCCTCATCAGCGCCGACGGCGGACAGGCCCAGGTCGCCGGCCACGACCTCAGCACCCACCCGCAGGCGGTACGTGCCGCGATCGGCGTGACCGGTCAGTTCTCCGCCGTCGACGGCCTGATCACCGGCGAGGAGAACATGCTCCTCATGGCCGACCTGCACCACCTCCCCCGCGCCGAAGGGCGCCGGGTGGCAGCCGAGCTGCTGGAGCGCTTCGACCTCACCGAGGCCGCGAAGAAACCCGCCTCCACCTACTCCGGCGGCATGAAGCGCCGCCTGGACATCGCCATGACCCTGGTCGGCAACCCACGCATCATCTTCCTCGACGAACCCACCACCGGCCTCGACCCGCGATCGCGCCACAACATGTGGGGCATCATCCGCGAACTCGTCGCCGACGGCGTCACCGTCTTCCTCACCACCCAATACCTCGAAGAAGCCGACGAACTCGCCGACCGCATCGCCGTCCTCAACGACGGCAAGATCGCCGCCGAAGGCACGGCAGAGGAACTGAAGCGCCTGATCCCCGGCGGCCACGTCCGCCTCCGCTTCACCGACCCGACCGCGTACCAAGCCGCCGCATCCGCCCTGCGGGAGGCCACCCGCGACGACGAGTCCCTCTCGCTCCAGCTCCCCAGCGACGGCACCCAGCGCGAGCTCCGCTCCATCCTCGACTGGCTCGACTCGGAGGGCATCGAGGCCGACGAGCTGACCGTGCACACCCCCGACCTCGACGACGTCTTCTTCGCCCTCACCGGCCCGGCCAACGTCCCCAACCAGCTCAAGGAGAACCTGCGATGAGCGCCCTCTCCCTCGCCGTACGCGACTCGAACACGATGCTGCGCCGCAACATCCTGCACGCCCGGCGCTACCCGTCCATGACGCTGAACCTGCTGCTCACGCCGATCATGATGCTGCTGCTCTTCGTCTACATCTTCGGCGACGTGATGAGCACGGGCATCGGCGGCGGCGGGGCCGACCGCTCCGACTACATCGCCTATCTCGTCCCCGGCATCCTGCTGATGACCATCGGCGGCACCACCGTCGGCACCGCCGTCTCCGTCTCCATGGACATGACCGAGGGCATCATCGCCCGCTTCCGCACCATGTCCATCCACCGTGGCTCCGTGCTCATCGGGCACGTCGTCGGCAGCGTGCTGCAGTCGGTCATGAGCGTGATCCTCGTGGGCGCCGTCGGCGCGGCCATCGGCTTCCGGTCCACGGACGCCACCCTCCTGGAGTGGCTGGCGGCCTTCGGACTGCTCGTCCTCTTCGCCACGGCGTTCACCTGGATCGCGGTCGGCATGGGCCTGGTCAGCCCGAACGCCGAGGCCGCCAGCAACAACGCCATGCCGATGATCCTGCTGCCACTCCTGTCCAGCGCGTTCATCCCGGTCGACTCGATGCCGGGCTGGTTCCAGCCGATCGCCGAGTACCAGCCCTTCACCCCTGCCATCGAGACCCTGCGCGGCCTGCTGCTCGGCAGCGAGATCGGCAACAGCGGCTGGCTCACGATCGCCTGGTGCGTGGCGCTCTCCGCACTCGGCTACTTCTGGTCGAAGTCGGTCTTCGACCGCGACCCGAGGTAACCGGCCGGACCCCACGCACACCCGCACCCGCACCCACACCCACACAGCGGTACGTCGATTCGATGAGCGGCCCCGAGCAGACCCGTCCCCGCCGCCGGGCAGCCCAGGCCCCCCCCCGGACGGCGATCCCGCCCTCCTGGCCCGCCTCTTCTCCTACGTCACGACGACAAAAAAACGTGCCCCGCACCCGGAACCAATCCGGGTGCGGGGCACGCTCGCTACGAGCGGGGGGACGTCAGGCGGTGGCAGGCACCGGCTGCCGCTCGTCGGCGGGCTCGTCGAACGCGTCGAGCGGCGAGGCCGACGCGTTCTCGTAGGCCTCACGGTCGAGGATCTTCTCGCGGGCGGCGACGATCACCGGGATCGCGGCCTGACCGGCCACGTTCGTGGCGGTGCGCATCATGTCCAGGACCGGGTCGATGGCGAGCAGCAGGCCCACGCCCTCCATCGGCAGGCCCAGCGTCGACAGGGTCAGGGTCAGCATGACCGTGGCGCCCGTCAGACCGGCCGTCGCGGCCGAGCCGACCACCGAGACGAAGGCGATGAGCAGGTACTCCTTGATGCCCATCTGCACGTCGAAGATCTGCGCGACGAAGATCGCGGCGATCGCCGGGTAGATCGCGGCGCAGCCGTCCATCTTCGTGGTGGCGCCGAACGGCACCGCGAAGGACGTGTACTCCTTCGGCACACCGAGACGCTCGGTGACCTTCTGGGTGACCGGCATCGTGCCGACCGAGGAGCGCGAGACGAAGGCCAGCTGGATCGCGGGCCAGGCGCCCTTGAAGAACTGGAGCGGGTTGACCTTGGCGACCGTGGAGAGCAGCAGCGGGTAGACGCCGAACATCACCAGGGCGCAACCGACGTAGATGTCGGCGGTGAACGTCGCGTACTTGCTGATCAGGTCCCAGCCGTAGTCGGCGATGGCGAAGCCGATGAGGCCGATGGTGCCGATAGGCGAGAGCTTGATGACCCACCACAGGGCCTTCTGGAGGAGAGCGAGGACGGACTCGCTCAGCTCCAGGATCGGCTGCGCCTTCTCACCGATCTTCAGTACGGCGACACCGGCGACGGCGGCCATGAAGACGATCTGCAGGACGTTGAGCTCGGTGAACGGCGTGATGACGTCCGTCGGGATGATCCCGGTGAGGAAGTCGATCCAGGAGCCCGCGTGGTCCGGCTTGGCGCCGTCCTTCGGGGTGAGGCCGGTGCCGGCGCCCGGGTTGGTGATGAGCCCGATCGCGAGGCCGATGACGACCGCGATCAGCGACGTGATCATGAACCAGACCAGCGTCTGCGTGGCGAGCCGCGCGGCGTTGTTGACCTTACGCAGGTTGGTGATCGACACCAGGATGGCGAAGAAGACGAGCGGGGCGACCGCGAGCTTCAGGAGCCCGATGAAGGTGCTTCCCACCTTGTCCAGGGTGGTGACCAGCCAGGACACGTCCTGGCTGCGGGCCAGCCAGCCGAGCAGGACGCCGAGGACCAGGCCGCCGAGGATCTGCGCCCAGAAGGGCACCTTGAGGAACTTCGGTATCCCGGAGCCGGACTTCGGCTGCTCGGCCGTGGCGACCGGGGATTGGGGGGACTTCGCGGACACGGACACACTCCGGGTAATGGCAAAGGGACGTGAGGGAGCGGCGACCGCGAGAGGTCAGAGGGAACGGCCGTAACGGCGCCGCCGCAGTGCGGATGTCACTTGGTGCTTGTCGCTCGCGTTGTTCAACGACGGCAACGACAGGCCGCGGACATGCAGCGGCAGAGATCGACATGCAGGCGCGCCACGAGCGGAACGCTCATGGCGATGCGGTGCGCGGCTGCTGTCTTCATGTCGAACACGTTAACACTTGAACTTTGAGAACATCAAAGGTCTTGTTTGAGGTAGACGAGGCCGATCGGAGGCGGGAGCCCCCCGGGACGCAAGAAACCCCGGCCCGGAGCGGCTGCTCCAGTACCGGGGTTGAGGCTTCTGTGACGAAGCTTACGACTTCGCGCGGGCCGCCTCGTCGGCGAGGTCCTCCTGGGTGCGGTTCGCCTCCAGGTTGGCCTTGGTCCGCTCGACGCGCTCCACGACCTGGACCGACGCGCGGTCGCGCTCCTTGCGCAGCACCACGAAGCTGATGGGCGCGGAGATGACGAGCGCGAGCAGCAGCACCCAGAGGAGGTTGGAGTCCCCGAGGCCCTTCGGCAGGACTCCGGCGTAGACAAGTCCCCAGACCGCGAAAAAGCAGCCCACGAAGACCCCGAGGCGCATCAGCGTGTAGCGGAGCATGTCAATCCACTCTTCCGTTCCGAAATGGGCCCGAGTAGGACGAGCCCCTCCAGTGAAGCACGGGAGGGGTCGCGTCCGGCAAGGGGGTGAGCCCTGCGGGAACCGTCAGCCGAGCGGCAGCAGCATGGTGATGTCGTCGCGGTCGTCGCCGGGGGCGACGCGGATCGCGCCGGGCACCCGCCCGACCTCCTTGTATCCGCAGGACTCGTAGAACCGGTCGACTCCCGTGCCGCCGCGGCAGGTCAGCCGGATCGCCTCGATCCCGTCGAGTCCGCGGGCGGCGTCCGCCGCGGCGGCCATCAGGTCGCGCCCGTATCCCTTGCCCTGATGCTTGGGGTGCACCATCACCACGTACAGCCAGATCCAGTGCGTCATCAGGCGGTGCGAGTTGTACGCGAGGAAGGCGGTCGCGGCGACGGCGCCGTCCTCGTCGTACCCGACCAGCAGCCGGGTGTGCCCCTCGCTCAGCTGCGCCAGGCGCTTGAGCCACTCGGGACGTATGTCCTCGACCGTCACGGGCGGTACGAAGCCGACGGCCCCGCCGGCGTTGGACACGTCGGCCCAGAGGGCGAGGACGCCGTCGCGGAGGGCGGGGTCGATCTCCGGGTCCAGCCGGAAGGTAAGCGTCATAGGGCGAGATTAACCATTACAGACAGCGGAGCTCAACCGTGTTCCGCATGCCGGACAACGTGACGAGCCCCGGCCGAAGAGGCCGGGGCTCGCTCACCACTCGTACGCGACGTGCGTCAGAGCCGTCAGATCTGTCAGATCCGTCAGAGCCGTCAGAGCCGTCAGAGCCGCATCGCCTGCGGCGTCTCCCGGAGCGACAGGTCGGGACCGTCGTACTCACGGATCGACTCGTAGCGCGTGTTCCGCTCGATGGGGCGGAAGCCCGCCTCGCGGATGAGGTCGAGCAGGTCGTCCCGCGTCAGCTTGTTCGGCGTGCCGAAGTCGTCCGCGTCGTGCGTGATCTTGTACTCGACGACCGAGCCGTCCATGTCGTCCGCGCCGTGCTGGAGCGCGAGCTGCGTGGTCTGGAGGCCGTGCATGACCCAGAAGACCTTGACGTGCGGGACGTTGTCGAAGAGGAGCCGCGAGACCGCGAAGGTCTTCAGGGCCTCCGCGCCCGACGCCATGGTGGTCCGCGCCTGGAGGCGGTTGCGGATCTTGCCGTCCTTCATGTCCACGAAGTCGTGCTGGTACCGCAGCGGGATGAAGACCTGGAAACCGCCGGTCTCGTCCTGGAGTTCGCGCAGGCGCAGCACGTGGTCGACCCGGTGACGGGGCTCCTCGATGTGGCCGTACAGCATCGTGCACGGGGTCTTGAGACCCTTCTCGTGCGCGAGCCGGTGGATGCGCGACCAGTCCTCCCAGTGGGTGCGGTGGTCGACGATGTGCTGGCGGACCTCCCAGTCGAAGATCTCCGCGCCGCCGCCGGTCAGCGACTCCAGGCCCGCCTCGATCAGCTCGTCCAGGATGTCGGAGGCCGACATCCCCGAGATCGTCTCGAAGTGGTGGATCTCCGTGGCCGTGAAGGCCTTCAGGGACACGTTCGGGAGCGCCTTCTTGAGCTCGCTCAGCGAACGCGGGTAGTACCGCCACGGCAGGTTCGGGTGCAGGCCGTTGACGATGTGCAGCTCGGTGAGGTTCTCGCCCTCCATCGCCTTGGCGAGGCGGACGGCCTCCTCGATGCGCATCGTGTACGCGTCCTTCTCGCCCGGCTTGCGCTGGAAGGAGCAGTAGGCGCACGAGGCGGTGCACACGTTCGTCATGTTGAGGTGACGGTTGACGTTGAAGTGCACGACGTCGCCGTTCTTGCGCGTGCGCACCTCGTGGGCGAGACCGCCGAGCCAGGCGAGATCGTCCGATGCGTAGAGGGCGATCCCGTCCTCGCGGGACAGCCGCTCACCGGCCCGGACCTTCTCCTCGAGCTCGCGCTTGAGCCCAGCGTCCATACCCCGGCCGCCTCTCCGTGTCTACATGTCTGCGTAAATCAGGCCTCGCCCACGGTACGCCTACGCTTCTTCCGGCAGCTCCCCGACCCGGTTCTCCCACTTCGTGGAGAGCACGATCGTCGTACGCGTCCTGGAGACGCCCTTCGTGCCGCTCAGCCTGCGGATCGTCTTCTCCAGGCCGTCCACGTCACTGGCCCGGACCTTGAGCATGTACGAGTCGTCGCCCGCGATGAACCAGCAGTCCTCGATCTCGTGCAGGTCCTTCAGGCGCCGTGCCACGTCCTCGTGGTCGGCGGCGTCCGAGAGGGAGATGCCGATGAGGGCGATGACGCCGAGACCGAGCGACGCGGAGTCGACGGTCGCGCGGTAGCCGGTGATGACGCCCGCCGCTTCGAGGCGGTTGATCCGGTCCGTGACGCTCGGTCCCGAGAGGCCGACGAGACGGCCAAGTTCGGCGTACGAGGCCCTGCCGTTCTCGCGAAGAGCCTGGATGAGCTGCCTGTCCACGGCGTCCATAGGTGCGATGCCTTTCATTATTCAGCGATACCGCGAGTCTATGTGTAGAATCTAAGGCGCAACAGGGTCTAGCCCCTGTGAATCTTTCTCAATCTCAGCAATTCAATGACGAATCTTCAGGAGTGAGTCACCCGTGTACTCGATCGAGATGGCCTACGCCCGGATGCGCGAGCTGCAGGACCTGGCCAACCGCTCGCGTGCCCACCAGACCGCCGCGCCCAAGGCCGAGCGCCCCACGAAGCGCGCCGCCAAGAAGCGCTAGCCCCCCGAAGGGGCAGAGCCTCCACCGAGCTCTCCCTTCCAACGGCGGTACAGCTGATGCGGCACCCCTGCCGCGTCGAGCGTCCGCCCGGCGACGAAGTCCACCAGATCCTGGATGTGCGTCGCCCCCGCGTAGAACGCCGGAGAGGCGGGCAGCACGACTGCGCCCGCCTCGTCCAGCGTCACCAAGTGCTTCAGCGTCTGTCCGTTCAGCGGTGTCTCGCGTACGCAGACGATCAGCCGGCGGCCTTCCTTGAGCGTCACGCTCGCCGACCGCTGCAACAGGTCCTTCGAGAGCCCCAGCGCCACCCCGGCCACGCACGCCGTGGACGCGGGCACGATCAGCATCCCCTTGGTCGCGTACGACCCCGACGAGGGCCCGGCCGCCAGATCTCCGGCCGCCCAGTAGCGCACGCCGTCGACCGGCACCTCGAAGGTGTCCGGCTTCCCGTCGGCACCGCGCCCGAGCCACTCCCGCAGGTCCTCCTGCCAGTGCGCGTCCCGGAAGGCGATGCCCGTCTCGTCGAGGATCGTCAGCCGCGAGGCCCGCGAGACCACCAGGTCCACGCTCTCCCCCGCCGCGAGCAGCGCCCGCAGCACGGCGGCGGCGTACGGGGTCCCCGAGGCCCCCGACACCCCCACGATCCAAGGCTTACGCTGCGTATCTCCTGGCTTCACGCTGTGAGCCTAGACGGTCAGGCCGCGCACCAGCAGATCGAGCAGCGCGCAGACGAAGAGCGCGATGCCGATGAAGCCGTTGACCTGGAAGAAGGCGCGGTTGAGGCGCGAGAGGTCATGGGGCTTGACGATGGAGTGCTCGTAGACGAACGCGCCGGCGACGACCGCGAGGCCGAGCCAGAGGAACACGCCCGCGCCGGTGTCGGCGGCGTACCAGACGAACAGCGCGGTGGTCACCAGGTGACAGCCGCGCGCGCCCCAGATGGCGTTGGAGATGCCGAACCGCGCGGGCACCGACATCACGCCGACCTCGCGGTCCGTCTCCACGTCCTGGCAGGCGTAGATCAGGTCGAAGCCGCCGATCCAGACGCCGACCGCGAGCCCGAGGATGACGGCCTGCCAGGACCACTCGCCGGTGATCGCGATCCAGGCGCCGACCGGACCCATGGCCTGGGCCAGGCCCAGGATCGCCTGCGGGAAGTTCGTGAACCGCTTGCCGTAGGGATAGACCACCATCGGGATCACCGCGATGGGCGCGAGGGCGAGGCAGAGCGGGTTGAGCAGGGCCGCGGCCCCCAGGAACACGACGAGCGCGATCAGCGCGCCGGTCCAGGCGGACTTCACCGAGACCGCGCCCGTGACGAGCTCGCGGTGGGCGGTCCTCGGGTTACGGGCGTCGATCTCCCGGTCGATGATGCGGTTGGCGGCCATGGCGAACGTGCGCAGGCCGACCATGCAGATGGTGACCAGGAGCAGCCGGCCCCAGTGGATGTTCCCGTCCAGCTGGAACATCGCGGTCAGCGCGGCGATGTACGCGAAGGGCAGCGCGAACACCGAGTGCTCGATCATGACCAGACGCAGGAACGCCTTGACCTTGCCCGGCGGCGCGGGCTCGGGCCCGAAGAGTTCCGGAGTCGCTGAATCAGCACTCATCTTTAGAGCCCGTACTCCTTCCAGCGGCGGTCGACCTTCGACGCCGTCTCCGGGTCGGACTCGACCATGTTCGGCCAGCCCCCGTCCCGGGTGTATCCCTCTTCGGGCAGCTTCTTCGTCGCGTCGATGCCCGCCTTGCCGCCCCAGAACTGCTGGTAGGAGGCGTGGTCGAGGTGGTCGACGGGACCTTCGGCCACCGTCAGGTCGCGCGCGTAGTCGGTGTTGCCGAGCGCGCGCCAGGACACTTCGTGCAGATCGTGGACGTCGCAATCCTTGTCCACGACCACGATCAGTTTGGTCAGCGACATCATGTGCGCGCCCCAGATGGCGTGCATGACCTTCTGCGCGTGCTTCGGGTACTTCTTGTCGATCGAGACGATCGCGCAGTTGTGGAAGCCGCCGGACTCCGGCAGGTGGTAGTCCACGATGTCCGGGACGATCACCTTGAGGAGGGGCAGGAAGAAGCGTTCGGTGGCGCGGCCGAGCGGCCCGTCCTCCGTCGGCGGCCTGCCCACCACGATCGACTGGAGCAGCGGACGCCTCCGCATCGTCACGCAGTCGATCTTCAGGGCGGGGAAGTCCTCCTGCGGCGTGTAGAAGCCGGTGTGGTCGCCGAAGGGGCCCTCCGGCAGCATCTCGCCCGGCTCCAGCCAGCCCTCGATGACGACCTCGGCGTGCGCGGGCACCTGGAGCGGGACCGTCTTGCAGTCGACCATCTCCACGCGCTTGCCCTGCACGAACCCGGCCAGCATGTACTCGTCCATGTCGCCGGGCAGCGGCGCGGTCGCGGCGTACGTCACGGCGGGCGGACAGCCGAAGGCGATCGCCACGGGGAGCTTCTCGCCCCTGCGGGCGGCCACCTGGTAGTGGTTGCGGCTGTCCTTGTGGATCTGCCAGTGCATGCCGATGGTGCGCTTGTCGTGGCGCTGGAGGCGGTACAGGCCGAGGTTGCGCACCCCGGTGTCCGGGTCCTTGGTGTGGGTCAGCCCCAGGTTGAAGAAGGAGCCGCCGTCCTCGGGCCAGGTGAAGAGCGCGGGCAGCTGCTCCAGGTCGACGTCGTCGCCGGTGAGCACGACCTCCTGCACGGGCGCGTTGTCGGACTTCACCTTCTTCGGCGGCACGTGCGTCATCGCGCCGAGCTTCCCGAAGGCCTCGCGCACGCCGACGAAGCCGTGCGGCAGCTCCGGCTTGAGGAGGCCGCCGATCTTCTCGCTGATCTCGCCGTACGACTTCAGGCCGAGCGCCTTCAGGAGGCGGCGGTCCGTGCCGTACACGTTCATCGCGAGGGGCATCGCCGAGCCCTTGACGTTCTCGAAGAGGAGCGCGGGGCCGCCGGACTTCTGCACCCGGTCGGTGATCTCGCCGACCTCCAGATACGGATCGACCTCGGCCTTGATGCGCTTGAGATCGCCCTCGCGCTCCAGTGCACGGAGCAGGGAGCGAAGATCGTCATAAGCCATGCGTTCCAGTATCGGGCACCGGCTACCCTGGCCCCGACAGCGGGGCCCGCACGCCGCCCCTCCTTCGTCGCTTGGGGAATCGCGCAAACATGCTCAGGTATCTGCCGTTCCTGCTGGTCCTGGCCGTGTGGATCTATGCCTTCATCGATGTCCTGAACACTCCGGAGAAGGAGATCAGGCATCTGCCGAAGGTGGTCTGGGTCATCATCGTGCTGCTCTTCGGCGAGGTTCTGCTCGGCCCGATCGCCTGGTTCGTCACGGGCAAGGTCCGCAAGACGCCCGCCACCGGGACCGGTCCGCGCGCCGGGCGCGGCGGACAGTGGGTGGCACCGGACGACAACCCCGAGTTCCTGAAGTCCCTCAGGGACGAGGACCCGGACGACAAGAAGCGGGACCGGGGCACGGAGAGCTAGGTCCTGGCGAACGGGAGTCCGATGATGGAACTGCGGCTGCTCGTCACCTTCGAAAAGGTCGCGTCCGTACTCAGCTTCACGCAGGCCGCGGCCGAGCTGAAGTACGCCCAGTCCAGCGTCACCAGCCAGATCCGCTCCCTGGAGTCCTCGCTCGGCACGGAACTCTTCGACCGGCTCGGCAGCCGCATCCGGCTCACGGAGGCGGGCGAGCGCCTGCTCCCCTACGCCCGGCAGATCATCGAGCTGACGGACGAGGCGCGGGCCGCGGTCGTCGACGCCGGGGAGCCTGCCGGGGCGATCGCGGTCGGCACGATGGAGTCGCTGACCTCCTACCGCCTGCCCCCGCTGCTGGAGCTCTTCCACCACCGCTACCCGAAGGTGCAGCTCTCCCTGCGCCCCACGCTGGGCGACGAGACCCGCCACGCGCTGCGGCAGGGGACGTACGACGTGGGATTCCTGATGGAGCGCGAGACCGAGCACGCGGGCCTGGAGTGCGAGGTACTCGCCGAGGAGCCGCTGGTCCTGGTCTGCGCGCCGACGCATCCGCTGGCCGGGCACGGGGGCGACTCGCTCGCCACGGGTGATCTGGCGGCGGTGCAGCTGGTCGGCACGGAGCCGGGCTGCCCCTACCGCGACCTCTTCGAGGAGGAGCTGCGGGTGCGCAACGGCGCTCCGCCGCCCTTCATGGAGTTCGGCACCATCGAGGCCACCAAGCGGGGAGTCGCCGGTGGCCTCGGTGTGGCGCTGCTGCCGCGGATGGCGGTGCGCGAGGAGCTGGCCTCGGGGGTGCTCGTCGCGCTGCCGTGGGAGCCGCCGTTCGTGCTGCACACGCAGCTGGCGTGGCGGTCGGGGAAGCGGCTGCCCGCGCATGTGCGGCTCTTCATCGAGCAGTCGGTACGGCTGGTGCGGGAGCAGGCAGCGGAGCCGGTGAACCAGCGACCGTACTGGGTGACTTGGCGCGGTTGACCTTCAGGCTGGCGAGGACGATGAGCGGTACGCCGAGCGCCTGGACCAGGCCGATGTGGTGCCCGTAGACGGCCCAGTCGGCGACCATCGCGACCGCCGGGTAGGTGAAGGCGAGTACGGCGATCTTGGCGGTGGGCAGCTTCGCGTACGCCGCGTACATCAGGACGTACATCAGACCGGTGTGGATGACGCCGAGTCCGACCAGCCAGGCCCAGCCCGTGCCCGTGCCGCTCATCGCGCCGAAGTCGGCGAAGGGCAGCAACAGCGGTATGCCGACGAGGACTTGGACCAGGGCGATGAGGTGCGGGCGTACGCCGGTGATGCGCTTGGTGACCAGCGTGGAGAGGCCGTAGAGCAGCGCGGCCAGGAGCGCGAGGCCGATGCCGGTGAGCGAGCCGAGGTCGCCGGGGCGCACTCCGGAGACCAGGACGAGTCCGGCGAACGCGATGCCCAGCCACATGAGTTGATGCTTCGTCAGCCGCTCGCGGAAGATGACCGCGCTGAGCAGCACGAGCAGGAACGGCTGGGTGTGGTAGACGACGGTGGCCAGGGAGATCGAGGTCGCCTCGTACGCCTTGAAGAGGAACACCCAGTTGAAGACGATGAACGCGCCGCCGAGCGCCGCGAGTCCGAGCTTCCTCGGGGTGAGGCCGTGGTCGCGGAAGTAGCCTCGGGCGAAGGCGTAGCCCCCGAGGGCAACGGTGCCGAAGAGCACCCGGAAGAACACGACGTTGAACGCCGACGCACCGGACTCGACGACGAAGATTCCGAGGGTGCCGGAGAGCACCATCGCGGCGGTCAGCTGGGCCGTGCCCTTGTTCTCTGAGGTCATGCCCATGAAGCTACGAGCGGACGTATGCGCTGGTCCACGAGCCAGTGGGGCGTCCTGCCGATGGGGTCATCGGCAGGGACGATGAGGCGTGACAGAGAGCGTGAAAGAGGGGTGTGCACATGGACCAGGCGCAGGCCCGCGCGTGGCTCGCGACCGCCGTCGACGAGGCCCGGCAGGGGCTCGCGGAGGGCGGCATCCCGATCGGCGCCGCGCTCTACGGCGCGGACGGGGCCCTGCTGGGGCGCGGGCGCAACCGCCGCGTCCAGGACGGCGATCCGTCGCTGCACGCGGAGACGTCGGCGTTCCGGGACGCGGGACGGCAGCGCACCTATCGCGGGACGACGATGGTCACGACCCTCGCGCCGTGCTGGTACTGCAGCGGTTTGGTGCGGCAGTTCGGGATCTCGCGGGTGGTCGTGGGCGAGGCGCGGACGTTCCTCGGCGGGCACGACTGGCTGGCGGAGCACGGCGTGGAGATCGTGATCCTCGACGATCCCGCGTGCGTGGCGATGATGGAGGACTTCATCGGGGCGCGGCCGGAGCTGTGGCACGAGGACATCGGGCTCGGCGACGGCTAGGGACAGGACGGCAGCCGCCCGACTCGACCGGGTGCGCTCCCGCAAGACGGGGCGCGCCGCGCGCCCGCCGTGGGCGTCCCGTTCCAGCGTTCCATCCGTGCTTCGTTTTACCTGGTCAGCGGAGGAAAGTGCGTCCCGGCTTCCCGTTCCGCCCGCTTCTTGTGGTGGCCGGGACCGGCCGGCTCGCAGACTCAAGCCGTCCACCACACGCAGCCGTTGACCGGTGCGCGCCAGGGAGATGAGCCCGGCCCGCCGTCGACGGCTCGAGCGCCGACAGCTCAGGGAGTCTGCCCATGACCCGTTCCACCATCAGCTCGCGCCGCCGCCTGGCCGGGGCGGCCACCGCCGCCCTGCTCTCTCTGGGGCTGCTGACCGCGTGCGGCTCCGAGTCCTCGGACACCGGCGCGTCGAGCGCCAGTCCGTCCCAGAAGGCCGGGTCGCGTGCCGGCTCGTCCGACAACCGCGCGAAGGGCCACACGAACCTGTCCTCCCCGGCCGAAGGCGGGGAGTCGAACTTCCAGCAGGGCGCCCCCCTCGCCAGCCGCACGTTCCAGTTGAACGTCGACGGCGGCACCGAGGCCCTCAGCAACGTCTCCGGACTGGAGATGCAGCAGAAGACGGAGCAGACCCCCTCCAACACGCTCATCCCCGGCGAGCAGAAGACGGGCACGATGACCGTGGTCCGCGGCGCCGAACAGTCCCAGCAGTTCACCGACCTGGTCAACGGCAACACCCGGCCCGAGACGGCGTCCGTCGACGTGCTGGACCACGCGGGCAACCCGATCAAGCAGTACACCATGCAAAAGCCCACGGTCATCAAGGTCGACAACCCCCCGACCGGCAACGCCCAGAGCGTCACGATCCAGTTCACGAGCCTGACGATCAGCTAGGGCCTCTCCCCCGGGACCACCCTGCCGACCCGCGGGGCCGAGCGATCACCGCGCGAACCCGCCGCCGGGTCATTGCGTGTCGGCCACCGGGTCCCCCACGGCTCCTCCCGTGGCCCTGCGGACGGCGCCTGCGATGCGTTCCGAGGCGTCGGCGAACTGCGCGGGGTCGGCGCCCTCCAGGAGAGCCGCGCCGATGTCCTCGTTGAGGACGCGGATGGCGGCGGAGGCCGCCGCGGCGTGCAGGCGCACCTCCAGGTCGTCGGCCGTGCGCCCGAGACGCTTCGCGACGATCCCGGCCATCTCGCGCTCCACCTGGTCACAGGCCATCAACCAGGCGGTGCGCAGGGCCGGTTCCGTGTCGGCGAGGCGGATCATGCGCATCGCGAGCCCGGTGTCGGCCAGCTCGACGGCGCTCGCCTCACGGCGGAACCGGCTCGCCTCCGCGCTGAAGCGCTCTTCGAGCGACTGGTGCGCGGGCCAGTCGCGCAGCGTGCGCATCTCCCATTCCACGCCCTGCGACACGATGGGTTCCGCGCAGCTCTCCTTGCTGCGGAAGTGGCGCCAGATGGTACGGGTCGACAGGCCCACCGCCTCGGCGATCTGATCACCGCTGGTGGCGTCCACGCCCTGCTCCCAGAACAGGCGGGACGCCTCCCGGGAGATCTCCAGACGCAGCCGGTGGCGCCGCTGCTCGCTCATGCCGTTCCCGCCACGCTTGGCCGTCGCCATGCCGGCCACCTCCGCTCGTTCCCTACCAGCACGTCAGTGTCGTAATGACATTAAGTGACGCGTGCCGTGCCCGGTGCCTGCACGGCGGGGCCGACGGCCCTGGGAGCGATGCCGCCCGTGCGCTCAGGCCCGGTCCGCGTCGTGCCGCGCGCTCGGGCCGTCCGCGTCGTCTCCGGGCCCGGCGCAGGCTTCGGCCAGCACGGCGGCGATGTCCCCGACGAGACCGGCGACGGGGTCGTGCGCGAGCTCGGTCATCCGCAGCCGCCCGCCGACGGTGACGACGCCGAGCACGTGCTCCCCCCGCAGCTGGGTGATCTGCGCCGGGCCCCACAGGGCGGCGAGCGTGCCCGCGCCCCGCCTCCGGGGCTGCGCCACCCCGAGGTTGGTGATCTGGATGTCGGCCGCGGTGGCGGCGGCCATCATCGCTTCGGCCTGCTCCCCGTTCTCGGGGGCGTACTGCGTGAGCTGCGCACCGGCGGCCTTGAGTGCCTGCCGGGCGCGCTGGCGGGTGAGCGAATCGCGGGTGCCTCGGGCGAGCTTCCAGAAGTCGTCGGCCTCGTGCGCCTCGCTCGAAGTCCGGGCCCCGGCAAAGCGGTTCACCACCTCGTCGGGCAGTCCGCAGGCCCGGCGCAGGTCGACGGGGGTCAGCACCCGTACGAACTCCCGCCCACGCCGGTGGAACACCACCGCGGCGGCGGCGCAGAGCGCGGCATGCACCGACGTGCCCTCCAGACGGCAGCGGCCGACGAGCCGGGCGGTCAGCTCCTGGTCCAGCGCCAGGGACTGGAGGTGCGGCAAGGCCCCCGAGAACGGGGCGAGTTCACCGGCGGCGCTCATGCGCGGATCGTCCGGCGGGGCGGTGGCGGCCGTGGTCGCGGCCGTGGTGTCCGGCGGCGTGACGACGCGGGCGAGGAGGTCCTCCTGCGCCTCGGGGACAGGGCCGGGCACCTGCTCCTCACCGTCCAGGACGGCCACCAGGTCCAGCAGTGCGCGCAGCCCGCCCACCCCGTCGGCGATCTGGTGGGCGAACGTGAGCACGATGCCGCTCCGCCCGCCCCACCTCAGCAGGGCGGCGCGGGCCGGCGGGCCCGGGGCCACGGGGATCGGCCGGGTCTGCTCGGCGGCCACGACCGCCTGCCAGGGCGTGCCGTCGGGCAGCGTCGTCACCGGGATCGGGCGGTCGGCCTGCCGGTAGACGGCCTCGGGCGCGGTGCGGTCCACCGTCACCGCGAGCAGCGGGTGGAGACGGCAGAGCTCGGCCAGCGCCGTGGCCAGCTCGGCCTCCGATATCGGCCGCTCGATCTCGGCGACCAGGGAGAACTGGATGGGGTTTCGGCGCATGTAGAAGTCGATGGTCCGCTCGAACGCGCCCAGCGGTCGTACGACGTCTCCTCGGCTCGCGGTCACTACGGCTTCCTCTCTCTACGGGGTGGCGGGGCGACCCGTGCGTCCGTGCGTACCGGGGCAGCCCGTGCGTGCGGGGAAAGCCGTACGTGCGGGGAAAGGCCCGTGCGTACCGGGAAGTCAGACGCGCTTGGCGGGCAGCAGGCCGAGGGCCGCGAGCCGCTTGTTCGAGCGCCGGGCGGCCCAGGCGACCACCAGGAGGGCCAGGGCGAGCAGCGGGAAGCCCATGGCGATCTTGGCGAAGCCCAGCGAACCGACCTGGTCGGTCGCGTAGAAGTACTGCTGGACGGCGAACCGGGCGCCGAAGACGGCGGCAAGGACCAGGGTGGCGATGTCGTAGTAGAGCCGCGAGCGCTTGTCCGCGCGCCAGACGTTGCCCTTGCCGGTGGCCGCGTTCCAGATCACGCCCGCCAGCGGCCACCGCACCAGGACGGAGAGGACGAAGAGGACGGCGCCTGCCAGGCTCGCCCAGATGCCGATGAGGAAGTAGTCCTTGGCGGAGCCGGTGAACCAGACGAGGCCCGCGGCGACCGCGACGCCGAACACACCGCCGATCGCGGGCTGCACCGACTCCTTGCGCATCAGCCGTTCCACGCCGATGCCGACCGCGACGGCCAGGGCGGCGATGACCGCCACCCGCAGTCCGCCCGCGCTGTTGGCGACGACGAAAGCCACCACGGGCAGCGCCGAGTAGACGATCCCCTTGGTGCCTCCGGCCTGGTCGAGGGCCGAAGGGCGCTGCCGGGGCGCTGTCTGTGCCGTCCGCTCTGCCTGCTCCGTCTGCTCCGTCCGCTCCGCCTGCGTGTCGGACTCTGTCTCCAGGAAGCTCTTGGCCTTCATGGCGGTCAGTTCTCCCGAGTTCGTCTGGGGGCGAGATGCGATGTCACCGTGTCACTAAGCGCTACTGTGTCATTAAGTGACACTCTTAGCCACCCCTCCCGCACCGTGACGTGGGTCACACAGCGGCGAATCCTCGGACACCCACCCTCCGGGCGGCGCCTCACACCCCTTCTGCTCCGGGCCATGGATCCCAATCACCGCAAGGGACCGACGGTCGGCGGTGATCGAAAGTTCACGAGCCACTTGCCGTGAGTGTCATTAAGTGACACTGTCACTAAGTGACAGATAGCCGATTGGCGTCGCCTTCTCACGGCACCGGACGCTGACCCCAGGAAGGGATCGACATGGCACAGCGGGAGACCATCTCCGTCGAGGAGTTCTTCGGGCCGCCGACTCGCGCGAAGGCGACCCTCTCGCCGGACGGCAGGGAAATGGCGTACCTGGCGCTGTGGAAGAACCGCATGAACGTCTGGATCGAGAGCGTCGACGCACCGGGGGACGCGCGGTGCGTGACCACCGAGGACCGCGGAGTGGTGAGCTACCACTGGACCCGTGACCCCCGATGGCTGCTCTACACCCGGGACCAGGGCGGCGACGAGAACCTGCACCTCTACCGCGTCGACCTGGAGACCCCGGACGCCCCCGCGGTCGACCTCACGCCCTACCCCGGGGTGCGGACCGTGGGCCTGGACCTGCCCGCCGGGCGGCCCGGCAAGGTGGTCACCCAGCTGAACCTGCGTGACCGGGCCGAGTTCGACCTCGTCGAACTGGACATCGCCACCGGCGACCTCACGACCCTCGCCCAGAGCCCCGGAAGCAATGTCGAGGGGTGGCTGTACAGCGAGCACGAGCTGTTCGCGGTGGCGACGACGGCCGAGGGCGACGTCGAGCTGTCCCGGTGGGACGGGGCGACGGGCGCGGCGACCCCCGTGGCGCGGTTCGAGGGCGGTGACGCCCCGTTGGGGATCTACCCCATGGAGGTCACACCGGACGGCGCCGGAGTGTGGCTGGGCTCCCACCGTGGGAGCGACCGCCTGCGCCTGGCCCGCCTCGACCTGGCCACCGGCAAGGAGGAAGAGGTCGACTCCCACCCGCAGTTCGACCTGGACACCCGCGCCCGGGTCTTTCCCGCCCTGCCCTCTCCCCTGATCCGCAGCCGGCGCGCGGGCGAGCTGCTCGGGGTGCGGTACCTCGGGGAGCGGCAGGTGATCCACGCACTGGACCCGCACTTCGCCGCCGTACTGGAGAACCTGGAGAAGCTGTCCGACGGCGACCTCGCCGGGCTGTCATCCGACGAGAGCGGACAGCGGTGGGTGGCCGGCTTCACCCACGACCGCGACCCCGGTGCCACCTTCCTCTACGACCACACGACGGGCGAGAGCCGCCTGCTCCACCGGGCGAAGCCGCACCTCGACCCCGATTCGCTCGCCCCGATGCGACCGGTGTCGATCACCTCCCGCGACGGTCTGACGCTGCCGTCGTACCTGACGCTGCCGGTCGGCATCGAGCCGTCCCGGCTGCCGCTGGTGCTGTTCGTCCACGGCGGCCCCTGGAGCCGGGACAGCTGGGGCCACCACCCCGCCGCGCAGCTCTTCGCCAACCGCGGCTGCGCGGTCCTTCAGATCAACTTCCGGGGCTCCACCGGCTACGGCAAGGCCTTCACCCGGGCCGGCATCGGGGAGTTCGCGGGCAAGATGCACGACGACCTCATCGACGGCGTGCGGTGGGCGGTCGAGCAGGGGTACGCCGACCCGGAGCGCGTGGCCATCATGGGCGGCTCGTACGGCGGTTACGCGTCACTGGTGGGTGTCACCTTCACCCCGGACGTCTTCGCCGCCGCCGTCGACGTCGTCGGTATCCCGGACCTGGCCAACTTCATGCGCAGCCAGCCCGACTTCGTCAAACCGATGCTCGCCTACAACTGGTTCACGTACGTCGGCGACCCGGCCGACCCGGAGCAGGAGGCCGACATGCTGGCCCGCTCCCCGATCAGCCGCGTCGACCAGATCCGCACACCGCTGATGGTGGTGCACGGCGCCAACGACGCCCGCGTCGTCCTCGCCGAGTCCGACCAGCTCGTCGAAGCCCTCCGCGCACGAGGCGTGCCCGTCCAGTACACGGTCATGAAGGACGAGGGCCACGCCATCGAGAACCCGGAGAACGTGATCGCCCTCTACACGGCGGCGGAACGCTTCCTGGCCGAACACCTCGGGTTCGAGGCCCACTTCGAGACCCGCATCTAGGCATCCAGACATCTCGACACGGGAGACGACATGACCCTGACGCTGCCGCAACGCCTCTACCTGCTCTGCTACACCGTGGACCAGGGCAAGTTCCAGCTCGACAACCTCCAGGGCCGCGGCCAGTTGCTGCGTGCCGGTGCCCTGACCGAGCTGGCGCGCGACGGGCTGCTCGACGCCACGGGAGGGAAGGTGGTCCGCGAGGCCGGCAAGGCGCCGGACGACACCTTCGTCGCCACGGTGTGGGCCGACCTGCCGGACAACAAGCCCAAGGGCTGGCTCCAGTTCGTGCACAACAAGGCGCACACCGCGGAGACGCCCGTCCGCGACCAGCTCGCCGCGCTGGGCGAGGTCACCGTCTCGCGCGGCAAGGTGCTGGGGCTCATCCCGGCCGACAAGGTCACCGTCGCCCGCCCGGAGGAGGTGCGCGCCCTCCAGAAGCGGGTGCGCGACACCGTGCTCGGCGGCGCCGACCCGGCGTCGATCCCGCTGGAGGAGCTGACCATGGCCGTGTTCGCGGCCGAGCTCGAGGTGACCTGCGTATGGAGCCGCGGAGACCGCCGCACCCACAAGCAGGCGCTCAAGGCGCTCGCCGCGCGCTTCGACGAGATCGTCCCCGGCCTGCGCAAGGCACTGCGCGACTCGTACCTGTCGAGCCGGGCGGTCGGTGGCGGCTGGAGCGCCTGAGCGCACGGCCGCCGACCGGCCCGACCGGCCCGACCGGCCCTAGCCGGGCCGCAGGACCAGCGCGAGCAGCCCCGGGAAGCGCGCGTCGAACTCCTCGCGGCGGAGGCGGTTGACCCGCCGCGGCCCCTCGTCACGCTGCTCGACGAGTCCCGCTCCCCGCAGCACCCCGAAGTGATGGCTCAGCGCCGCCTTGCCGACGGGGACGTCGAAGCTGCCGCAGGCGCGGGTCCAGTCCGGGGACGACGCCAACTCCCTTACCAGTTCCAGGCGTACGGGGTCCGCCAGCGCGGTGAGTGCGGTCAGCACGGGCACCTCGTCCGGATGGGCGTGCACCGGCGCCGCGCGGTGGTGATGGTTCGCCACAGGGTCACCCCTTCCCGTATGCCTCTTGCCGAGTGTTCGACGAAAACCATACACTCCCGAGTGTTCGCTTCCCATTGAACACTCGTCGAACGCTCGAAGGAGTGCCCAGCCATGTCCACCGAGTCCACCGAGTCCACCGCGTCCACGGTGTCTTCCCCGTCCACCATGCGCGCGATCCAGCTCCAGGAGTACGGCGGCCCCGAGGTCCTCAGGGTGGTCGACACGGGCATCCCCGAGCCGGGTCCCGGCCAGATCACCGTCGACGTCGCCTACACCGGCGTGAACTTCGCCGACCTGAAGGCGCGGGCCGAGGGCTACCGCGTGCCCGCGCTCCCCTACGTTCCGGGGCTCGAAGTCTCCGGGCACGTCCGGGCGCTGGGCGCGGGCGTGGAGGGGTTCGAGGTCGGCCAGGAGGTCGCCGCGCTCACCGCGGGCGGCGCGTACGCGGAGGTGGCTCTCGCCGACGCGACGACGGTGTTCGCCCTGCCGAGCGGCGTGGACCTGCGCACCGCCGCCACCCTGCCCACGGTCCTGCCCACCGCGCACGCGCTGCTCCACGAAGTGGGCCGGCTGAGCGCGGGCGAGACGGTCCTCGTGCAGGGCGCGGCGGGCGGAATCGGCACGGTGGTCGGCCAGTTGGCGAAGGCGGGCGGCGCGGGCGCGGTGTACGGCGTCGTGTCGAGCGAGGCCAAGGCGAAGTACGCGCTGGAGCACGGGTACGACGAGGTGTTCGTCGGGGGCTTCGGAGATCTCGGAGGCTCCGGGGGCTCCGGGGAGTCCAGGCAGGGCTTCGTCGCGCAGGTCCGCGCCGCCACCGGCGGACGCGGGGTGGACCTCGCCCTCGACCCGGTCGGCGGCGACACCTTCCGCGGCGGGCTCGCCGCGCTCGCCGTCTTCGGGCGGCTCGTCTCCTTCGGCAACGCGAGCTCGGCGGAGCCGTGGCGGGTGGGCCAGCCGGAGCTGTACGGAACGGCGCTCGGCGTCTCCGGCTTCTCGATCCTCTCCCTCGCCAAGTCGGCGCCGCAGGCCCTGCGCGAGGTCGCCGCACGGGCCTTCGCGAAGGTGGCCGACGGGACGGTGGAGCTGCCGGTGACGGCGGAGTTCCCGCTGGCGGACGCGGCCGGGGCGCACCGCCTGATGGGGGCGCGCACGAGCACGGGGAAGCTGCTGCTGCGGGTGGCGGGCTGACTCCGCGCCTCGTCCGGGAGGACAGTGGAGACCATGACGACCTCCACCGGAGAACCCGCCGGGGGCGAGCCCCGCATCCCCACCATCGACCTGCAGCCGTGGCTCACGGGAGACCCGGCCGCCCGTGCCGCCGTCGCGCGGACCGTCGACCGCGCGCTCCGGACGGCCGGGTTCCTGCTGGTGACCGGCCACGGCGTGGACCCGTCGCTGCGCACGCGCATCCGGGCCGCCGCCCGCGAGTTCTTCGTACTCCCTACGTCGGTCAAGGAGAGGTACGCGGCGAGGGTGGGTGGCCGCGGCTGGCTCGGCCCGGGGGCCGAGGCCAACGGCTACGCGGAGGGGACCGAGACCCCGCCCGACCTGAAGGAGTCCCTGACCTTCGCGACCGAGCGCCCCTTCGACGACCCGGCCGTCAACGCCGAGTGGTACGAACCGAACGTGTGGCCCGCGGAGGCGGCCGGGCTGCGGGCTCTGTGCACGGCGTACCTCGCGCGGATGGAGGAGCTCACCAACCGGCTCCTGTGCCTGCTCGGCGACGCGCTCGGCGAGCGGCCCGACTTCTTCACGCGGCACATGAGCCACCCGACGTACGGCTTCAACATCAACTGGTATCCGGGCACGGAGGTCGTCGGGGAGCCGCGGCCCGGCCAGTTCCGCATCGGCCCGCACACCGACTTCGGCACGGTCACCGTGCTCGACCGGCAGGCGGGCAGGGGCGGGCTCCAGGTCTTCACCGACGAGGGCGGCTGGCAGGACGCGCCGTACGACCCGGACGCCTTCACCATCAACATCGGGGACCTGATGGCCCGTTGGACGGGCGACCGATGGCGCTCGGGCCGCCACCGCGTCCTGCCGCCCCCGCCCGACGCACCGGCCGAGGAGCTGATGTCCCTGGTCTACTTCGGCGAGTGCACGCCCGGCACGCTCGTGGAGTCGGTGCCCGCGCCGGTGGGGCGGGTGGCGTACGAGCCGGTGGACTCGCACACGTATCTGCGGGCGAAGCTGGACTCGATCACGGTGAACTGATCAGGACTTCTCGTACGACTCGCGCAGCTTGCGCCACGGCTCCAGGCTCCACGTCGACCAGTCCTTCGGCCGCCCGTCGAGCGCGTCGACGAGGAACTCGAAGTGGTTGTGCCAGCCGGCGAGGCAGTCCAGGCGCAGTTCGTCGTCGCCGTCGAACTCGTTGGTGAAGCGCAGGGTCGTACCGGCCTTCCCGTCGGCCGCCTCCAGATGGAAGCGGCACCGCCCGTGCAGGTCGATCGTGTACTCGGCGACCCGCTCCGGGTCCCACGCGGTGACGCGCCCGGAGTGGGTGGCCGACTCGCCCCCGTTGAGCCAGCGCAGCACGACCGCGCCGCCGAGCCGCGGCTCCAACACGTCGGCGGCGGCCAGCCACCCCGGAAGCCCCTCCGGGGTGGCCACCGCGGCCCAGACCTCTTCCACAGGGTGGGGAAGGCGGAGCTCGTAATGGAGGTGCTGGGTGGAGCCTTCAGTCCTGCTCGTGCCCTGCCCGATCATCGCCGTCATGGCCCAAGCCTCGCCCGGTACGCCCCGTTCCGCACTCCCGGCGACTGCTTACGGGCGCTGACCGGCCCTGTCGAAGATCAGCTCCTGGCGCTGTCCGTCGTTTTCACGGGCGATCGCGACCCCCGAAGCCGCCAGGCCTCCAGGAAGGTGAGCGGCACCATGTCCTCCGCCGCCGACCAGTCCCCCGTCAGCCGGTAGGCGTGGTTGTAGACGGAGCGCGCGTACGCGTCGAAGAGCTCACCGAAGGCGTCGTCGTCCCCGTCCCTGATGCGGACGCGCAAGGCCCTCTGGTGCGCCTGAAGTTCCCCATGATTCGTCTCCACGCCCTCTTACCTGTCCGCACGGCAAAGGCCGGTTCTCATGACCTGGGTCACGGGAACCGGCCTTCGGGAGTCAAGGGCGGTAAGGGCGGTAAGGGCTGTTCAGACTCCGGCGTACGAGTGCTTGCCGGTGACGAAGATGTTCACGCCGTAGTAGTTGAACAGCCAGCAGCCGAAGGCGATCAGGGCCAGGTAGGCGGCCTTGCGGCCCTTCCAGCCCGCGGTCGCGCGTGCGTGCAGGTAGCAGGCGTAGGCGACCCAGGTGATGAAGGACCAGACCTCCTTGGGGTCCCAGCCCCAGTAGCGGCCCCACGCGTCGCCCGCCCAGATCGCGCCCGCGATGATCGTGAACGTCCACAGCGGGAAGACCGCGGCGTTCACGCGGTACGAGAACTTGTCGAGCGTGGCCGCGGCCGGGAGGCGCTCCAGGACGGAGGTCGCGAAGCGGCCGGGCTGCCCGCCGGAGGCCAGCTTGCTCTCGTAGGAGTCGCGGAAGAGATACAGGATCGTCGAGACCGCGCCCACGTAGAAGACGGCACCGCAGAAGATCGCGGTGGAGACGTGGATCCACAACCAGTACGAGTGAAGGGCGGGAACCAACTGGTCGCTGGCGGTGTACAAGACAGTGACGGCGAGACCGAGATCGAGGAGGACCGTGGTGATCAGCGGAAGCCCGAGCCAGCCGACGTTCTTCTTCAGCGCCAGGAGCACGAGGTACACACCGACGGCCATCGTGGAGAACGTCAGGTTGAACTCGTACATGTTGCCCCACGGCGCCCGCTGCACGGACAGCGCGCGGGTGAGCACGCCACCGAACTCCACGAGGAACGCGAGCACGGTGAGGGACACGGCGATACGGCCGTAGAGGTCCCCCTTCTCGTCACCGGCCGACGCACCGGGACCGTCCGGCACGTCGCGCGTGCCGGTGACGGAGCGGGTGACGACCTTGGGCGCCGTCTTCGGCCGGTCGAGGACGGCGGTGCCGCCCTCGGCCTTGACGGTGACGGCGGGCGCCTTGGCGGTGACGGCCGCGCTCTGCGCGGTCAGCGCGGCGGCCGTGCGGCCCACCTTGCTGCGGCTGCCGAAGATCCACTCTGCCATGTGCGCGAAGAAGGCAAGGAGATAGACGGCCATCGCGGAGTAGACCAGCACATTGCTGATGCTCGCGAGGTTCTCGTTCGGTTCGGCGGCGAGGGTGGTGGCGAGATTCACTTCTCAGCCCCTTCGGCAGGAACAACTTGGGGGGTGGAGTCGGCATGCGCGGCATCGACGTGATCGGCATGGTCGGCATGGTCTGGATCGGGCGCGCTCGGCGCCTTCTCATGGAGGTGCGCCGCGAGGTCGCCCAGCTCCTCGGGCAGCTTGGCGGACTCGCTGCGGCCGAGCCCGGCCATCTCGACGACGGTGACGCCGTCGGCGCCCCGGACGGCCCGCACCCACACGCGGCGGCGCTGGATGAACAGCGATCCGGCGAGGCCGACGATCGCGGAGATCGCCCCGACGAGCGCCCACATGCTGCCGGGCTGCTGGGAGATCTGGAAGGTCGCCCAGCGCTTGATGTCCTTCTCGAAGGTGATCGAGCCGGCGCCGCCCGGCAGCTTCATCGTCTCGCCGGGCACCATCCGCTTCTTCAGGAGCTCGCCCTTGGCGTCCTTGAACTTGGTCATCTTGCTGGTGTCCAGCTGGTACACGTTCTGCGGCAGACCGGAGTCCACGCCGAGGCTTCCGTGGTACGCGGAGAGCGCGAGGACGGGATAGTCGAGCGCGGGGAACTGGGAGAACATGTTGCCCTGGCCCGAGCCGGCGAACGTCGGCACGAAGAAGGCGTTGAAGCCGAGCTGTTCCTTCTTGCCGTTCTTGTCGCGGTAGCCGTCCAGGACCTTGATGGCTCCGGTGGCCGTGCCGTTGGAGTCGATCGGCAGCAGCGGGACGGACTGGGTGCTGACGACCTTGCCCTTTCCGTCGCGCACGGTGACGGTCGGCGCGTAGCCCTGGCCGATGAGGTAGACCTTCGAGCCGTCGACCTCGAGCGGCTTGTTGACCTCGATGGCCTTCTTCTTCTCGGGCCCGTCGACGCCCTCGCTGTAGGTGACGTTCGCCCGGTAGGTGCGGGCGGTGCCCTTCTCGGGGCCCTTCCTCTCGAACGACGACTCGAAGCTGTCCAGCTTGAAGCTGAACGGCGCCAGGTCGTCGGTGTTGAAGAGGTTGCCGGACTTGAAGTTGTCGTACTGGGTGAGGGTGTTGGAGAAGCCGTCCCCCTGGACGACGAGCTTGCCGCCCTCGGACTTGAACAGGGCCCCGACGGCGAAGGCCACCAGGAGCACGATCAGCGAGATGTGGAAGAAGAGGTTGCCCGCCTCACGCAGGTAGCCCTTCTCCGCGGCGACGGACGCCCCCGCGCCGCCCTTGCCGGCCGTGAGGTCCGCGCGGAAGCGGCGTTCCTTGAGCAGGCCGAGCGCGGCGTCGTGGACCTGCTCGGGCTCGGCCTCGGTGCGCCAGGTGGTGTACGCGGGCAGCCGGTCGAACCGCTTGGGCGCGCCCGGCGGGCGGCCGCGCAGCTGGCCGACGAACTGCCACGTGCGGGGCACGATGCAGCCGATGAGGGAGACGAAAAGCAGGATGTAGATCGCCGAGAACCACACGGAGCTGTAGACGTCGAACAGCTGGAACTTCTCGTAGATCGGCGCGAGCGTGGTGTGCGCGGCCTTGAAGTCCTGGACCTTCAGCTCGTCGATGCTGGTCTGCGGGATCAGCGAGCCCGGGATCGCGCCGAGCGAGAGCAGGAGCAGCAGGAGCAGCGCGACCCGCATCGAGGTCAGCTGCCGCCACATCCACCGCGTCCAGCCGACGGCTTCACGGCTGGTCCAGGTGAGCCATCCGGCGACCCCGGGGGCGCGCTTGCCGCCGAAGGACCCGGGCATCGCCCGGTCCAGGGGGGCGGTGGACAGCTGGGCACCCGCGGCGCCCAGATCCTGCTCGCCCTGGCCCGCACCGCCCTGGCCGGCACTGCTCCGGCCCGGGTCGTTGCTCTGCTCTTCAGGGGCTTGGGTCTTGCTCATGGATCAGATCCCCACCGTGTAGCCATTGGACCAGACCTGCATCTCCTGCACGATGCTGTCCCAGACGCCGGTGACGAGGAGCAGTCCGGTCGCGATCATCATGATGCCGCCGATGCGCATCACCCAGACGTAATGCTTCTTGACCCAGCCGAACGCGCCGAGCGCCTTGCGGAAGGCGATGGCCGCGAGGATGAACGGCAGCCCGAGTCCCACGCAGTACGCGACGCTCAGTATGGCCCCACGCCCCGCGCTCCCCTGGTCGAGGGCCAGGGAGTTGACGGACGTGAGCGTGGGCCCCACGCAGGGCGCCCAGCCGACGGCGAACAGCGCGCCGAGCACGGGTGCCCCCGCGAGCCCGGCGGCGGGCTTCTTGTGGAAGCGGAACTCCCGCTGGGACAGCCAGGGCATGAGCCCCATGAAGAAGATGCCGAGGGCGATCATCAGCACGCCGAGCACCTTGGTGATGACGTCCTGGTATTCCTGCAGGTTCTGCCCGACATAGCCGAACAGGGCGCCGGTGGAGACGAAGACCGCGGTGAAGCCGAGCACGAAGAGCCCGGCCCCCGCGGCCATCCGCCCCCGCTTGGCCTCCGCCAGATCGGTGCCGCCGACCCCCGTGACGTACGACAGATATCCCGGCACGAGCGGCAGGACGCACGGGGAGAAGAAGGAGACGAGACCGCCCAGGACCGCTACGGGCAGCGCCAGGAGGAGCGCCCCGTTCATGACGGTCTGGTTCGCTTCGCCGACGGCGGCGAGGGTGGACATCACGGGGAGATCACTTCTCCGCGATCAGCGGGTCGATCATCTTGCGCAGCTTCTCTTCGTTGAGCGCCTGCTGCGAGCGGGCCGCGATCTTTCCCTGCCGGTCGAGGATGATCGTGGAGGGGATGAACTTCGGGTTCATCGTGCCCTTGGGGAAGCGCAACATCAGCTTGCCCATCGGATCGTGCAGGCTCGGGTAGGAGATCTTCCACTCCTTCTCGAACGCGAGCGCCGGGTCCTTCTGCGGGTCGCGGGTGTTGATCCCGATGAACTGCACGCCCTTGTCCGCGGTGTCCTTCGAGACCTTCGCGAAGTTCGGCGCCTCGGCCCGGCAGGGCGAACACCAGGAGCCCCAGACGTTCAGGACGACGACCTTGCCCTTGTAGTCGTCCACGTCGAGGTGCTTGCCGGTGAGGGTCTCCCCCTCCAGCTTCGGCCCGTCCTGCCGCTCGCCCTTGTCGGCGGTGGCGATGCCGTCGGAGCCGGTGACGAAGTTGGTGTTCCCGGAGCCTCCGGACGTGCCACCGGAGCTGCACGCCGACAGGGTCAGCGCGGCGACCGCGGCCCCAGCGCCCAGAAGGACGGCGCGGCTGCGGCTACGGCTGCGGTTCGTGCGGTGGGGGGCGCGGCAGGCGGCACTCATGTGAAAAGTTTCGCATGTCTGTTTCGGGGATCTTCCGCACCCCCCGGGGTTGCGGAAAGTCCCATTTCAGACGGCCTTCCCGAGTGCCTTCCAGCCGCCGGTGGGCTCCGTGCCGACCTCAAGGCCCTGCAGGTCGGCGAGGACCTTGGGGTCCTGGACGTCGAGCCAGTCGACGAACTGCCGGAAGGAGACGAGACGTACGTCCTTTTTGCCCGCGATGTGCTTCAGGGCTTCCTCGACGGCGTCCATGTAGATGCCGCCGTTCCACTCCTCGAAGTGGTTGCCGATGAAGAACGGCGCGCGGTTGGTCTCGTAGGCCCGCTTGAATCCGGCGATGTAGGACTCGGTGGCCTGCTTGCGCCAGCCCGGATAGTTGGCCGGCGGGGCCTTCGTGGAGTTCTGCGACTGGTTGGCCAGGATGTTGTAGTCCATGGACAGGACCTCGAAGGAGTGCCCGGGGAACGGCATCGCCTGGAGCGGCAGGTCCCAGACGCCCATCTTCTTCTGGGGCCAGCGCTGACGGCCGCCGGGCGACGAGGCGTCGTAGCGCCAGCCGAGCTTCTTCGCCGTCGGCAGCAGATTCTCCTGGCCCAGGAGACAGGGCGTACGGCCGCCGACGAGTTCCTTGTCGTAGTCGAAGGGCAGCGACGGGAGATCGGTCCAGCCGGTATTCGTGCGCCATTCCTTGACGAACGACATGGCCTGGTCGATTTCGCTCTGCCATTGCGCCGGCGTCCAGTTGGCGACCGTGCCGCTGCCCGCGCAGAAGTGCCCGTTGAAGTGCGTGCCGATCTCATGGCCTTCGAGCCAGGCCTGGCGGACGTACTTCAGCGTCTCCTTGATGTGACCGTCGGTGAGATAACCGATGTCGGACGCGCCGACCCCGTTGTTCGGCGGCTTGTAGAGCCGCTTCTTGGATTCGGGAAGGAGATAGAGCCCGGAGAGGAAGAACGTCATCTTCGCGTCGTGGTCCTCGGCCAGCTTCAGGAAACGCGGGAAGAGGCCGTTGCCGACCTCGCCCGCACCGTCCCAGGAGAAGATCACGAACTGCGGGGGCGTCTCACCCGGCTCCAGGGGCACGGGCTTGCCCGGCTGATGCGGCTGCTTTCCCGTGTACGAGGACGAACCGTCGCCGATCGGCTTCGCCGGGTGCTTCTCGCCGCCCTTGCCGCCGTTGGCGGCGGGACCGGCCGAATGACTGCCGCCGCCCGTGCCGCAGCCCGCGAGTCCCAAAGCGGCCGCGGTCCCGACGCCGAGGCCGAGCATTCCCCTGCGACTGATGTCGCGCATTCCATCCCCATTCGTCGCGCCCTGCGTCCATGCACGATGGACGCCCCGTTAGAGGGCGCGACGAACTATGGGGTTCCGGCAACAAGCACATATTTAGTGCCTTTTACCAAGAACGGACATACAGTTGCCGGTCAATTACCCGCCGTCGACATCGAATCGAAGGCGAGCGGCCATTGGCTAAGCGCCGAACGCCTTCGCCTTCCCCTTCACCGGCTTGGCGCCCGCGAGGAGATGCGCGGGGACGAGATCCCGCGCCGGCTCGGTGTATCCCACCGACACGATCTTGTCGCCGCGGTACGTGAACGTCGTCAGCGAGGCGAGCGTGCACTGCCGCTTGCGCGGGTCGTGCCACAGCCGCCGCTTCTCCACGAAGCTGCGCACGATCCAGATCGGCAGCTGGTGACTGACACAGACCGCTTCATGGCCGCGGGCCGCGTCCTTCGCCGCGTCCAGGGCGCCCATCATCCGCACGACCTGCTCGACGTACGGCTCGCCCCAGGACGGCTTGAAGGGGTTGACCAGGTGCTTCCAGTTCTCCGGGTTCTTCAGCGCGCCGTCGCCGACGCCGAAGGTCTTGCCCTCGAAGACGTTGCCCGCCTCGATGAGCCGCCCGTCCGTCGCCAGATCCAGGCCCTGCGCCTTGGCGATCGGCGTCGCCGTCTCCTGCGCACGGTCGAGCGGCGATGCCACCACGTGCGTGATGTCGCGCGGGGCGAGATGCTCGGCGACCCGGTCGGCCATCTGCCGCCCCAGCTCGGAGAGGTGGTAGTCGGGAAGGCGCCCGTAAAGGATGCCCTCCGGGTTCTCCACCTCCCCGTGGCGCATCACGTGGACGACAGTGATCTCGCTGCCCGCGCTCATGCGGTGGCCTCCGTGGTGGGTTCAGTGGCTTCGGCGGCAGCGCGCGCCGCGCCCGGAAGGGCCGCCGCGATCCGCTCGATCGCCCGCTCGTCATGGGCGGTGGAAACGAACCAGGACTCGAAGGCCGACGGCGGCAGATACACGCCCTGCGACAGCATCGAGTGGAAGAACGCGGTGAAGCGGAACGACTCCTGCGTCTTCGCGTCGTCGTAGTCGCGCACCTCACGCTCGGTGAAGAAGACGGAGAACATGTTCGACGCGTTCTGCAGCCGGTGCGCGACGCCCTCCTTGGAGAGCGCCTCGGTGACAAGCCCGCGCAGCTGCTCGGAGACGGCGTCGACCTTCTCGTACGCCGCGTCGTCCAGGAGCCGCAGCTGCGCGAGGCCCGCGGCCGTCGCGATCGGGTTCCCCGACAGGGTGCCCGCCTGGTAGACGGGACCGACCGGGGCGAGGTGCTCCATGACGTCGGCCCGGCCACCGAAAGCGGCGGCCGGGAAGCCGCCGCCCATGACCTTGCCGAAGGTCATCAGATCCGGCCGCACGCCGTCGACGCCGAACCAGCCCGCCTTCGACGTACGGAAGCCGGTCATCACCTCGTCCGAGATGTACAGCGCGCCGTTCTCCCGGCACAGGTCGGCCAGGCCCTGGTTGAAGCCCTCGCGCGGCGGCACGACGCCCATGTTGCCCGGCGAGGCCTCGGTGATGACGCAGGCGATCTCTCCGGCATTCGCGGCGAACGCGGCACGCACGGAATCGAGGTCGTTGTACGGAACGACGATCGTGTCGCCCGCCTGGGCGCCGGTGACGCCCGGGGTGTCCGGCAGGCCGAAGGTGGCGAGGCCGGAGCCGGCCGCGGCGAGCAGCGCGTCCACGTGACCGTGGTAGCACCCGGCGAACTTGATGATCTTGGCGCGTCCGGTGAAGCCGCGGGCGAGGCGGATCGCGGACATCGTCGCCTCGGTGCCGCTGGAGACCAGACGCACCTGCTCGACGGGGGCGATGCGCGCGACGATCTCCTCGGCGAGCGCGACCTCGCCCTCACCGGGCGTGCCGAAGGACGTGCCGCGCGCGACGGCCTCCTGGACGGCGGCGATCACATCGGGGTGGGAGTGGCCGAGGATCATCGGCCCCCACGAGCAGACAAGGTCTACGTACTCACGGCCGTCGGCGTCCGTGAGGTACGGACCGGTACCGGACACCATGAAGCGGGGCGTACCGCCCACAGCGCGGAAAGCGCGCACGGGAGAGTTCACACCGCCGGGCGTCACGGCCGCCGCACGGTCGAAGAGAGTCTGCGAAACTGGGGCGCTATACGGGAAGCTCACATGAACCATGGTGTCAGAGGCTTCGGACATCCTGCGGACAGGTGTTTCACTCGACGTTTTAGCCGGTGACCGTGGGGGAGGTCACTGACACGATGATCGGGTTGCGCGGCGGGGGCCTCGCGGCCTAGAAAAGCAGGGGCGGGCGCCCTGGAAAAGCAGTCGGGTGGAGATATGCATCGCGGTGGCGGACTGGGCGAGGGGACCGACGACCTGGGTCCGCGGCGTGCCCGGCGGATCGGCAAGCACCGGCGCGAGGCGGAAGCGGCCGAGGCAGAAGCCTTGGCACGGGGCGAGACGGAGCGGGACCGGGCGGAGACCAGGAGTGGCCGGGTGGGCGGGGTGACCTACAAGTACTTCGGAGCCCCGGACGGCGCGACCGCCGCCCGCGTGCCCATCTCGATGCGCCCCGAAGAGCTCGGCGGCGACGAGCTCGGCATGGGCGGCATGTTCACGAAGATCAAGCCGGAGACGGTGGCCGCGATGGTCCTGACCGGCATCGAGGGCATACCCCTGAACAAGGTCCCCCCACTCGAACTGGTCGTCCTGCACCCCGACTACGCCGTGGTGAAGCTCCCCATGACGGTCGTCGACCCGCTGCGCGGCGTCGGCGAGGAGTCGGTGGGCGCCGCCGCGTTCATCTGGTCCACGGTCCCCGACCGCGGCGGCCCGCGCGACGCGTTCAACGTCTACCAACTGCTGCACGAGTGGCAGGACTTCAGCCACCGGCTGCATGAGGCGGGGCATCAGCCTTATTGCTTGGTGTGGCCCTGACCTGGGGTTTCGGTGGTTCTTGGGCGGGGTTTCCGACCCCGCCCTCGTCATGTACCGAGAGGGGCCGTCAGGCGGCCAGGGCACATTGAGGGCACATGGGGTTGGACGAGGCACTGATGTGCTGCGCTCCAGTCCGGCGTCCTCGGCGGAGGCGTCGTCGACCGCGGGTGCGGGGAGGGTCTGGGTACGGGGCATGCCTCCCCGGGTATGAAGTTCGCCACCGCGGAGGACCTCGGCTTAGACGTCATTCTTCGATTCGTTGCAGACTGGCTGCCCGGTGATCATCTGCAGCTGCCAACCCGTCCACAAGGCGTCGCCACCGTGTGATCTGATCCGGCTGCATCTCTTCGCGTGAGTGGACTGTCTGGAGCCAGTCGGTGAGGTACCAGCACTTGTTGGCAATGGCGCGATAGTTGCCGTCGGCCAATTGCTCAGCCCAGACCAATCCCGTGTCTCGCTGCCATTCGAGCGGAGCGCACTTGGCCAGGTTCGAGAGCGCGTCAAGAGCCTTGGGTTCCTGACGGGCGATCCCCACCCAGCGAACGACGAGATCTGCAATGGTGTCGGGGTGAAGCCAGCCTTCTCGCGCACGGGCCAGGGTCGCGTCAATCTCGGCGTCGCTGACGTCGATCCCCGGGACAGGCAGTAGGGCCCCCAGCCCATAGTCTCCCCAGTGACGATCTCTGCGTAGTTCACTTCCATCGCCGATGGCGTCAAGGGCCGCTTCCATGGCGACGGACCATACATCTGTCAGGGACGGGCGCAGGTCATCGTCGTATGTGAACAGGATGGCGATGTCACGGAGAAACTGGTACAGGGCGCGACTGTTCGCTGCGAAGCACCGCGCATGCGCCGTTAGCGGCCCGGTGTCACCGTGGATCGCCAGGTCGACGATGACGCGAGCGCTGTCTTTGCTGTGCCGATTCTCGTACCCCTCGCGCCCCCAGTGGTCCGAGGCACGGACATGGACGTCAAGCAGGACTTCGACAAGTCCTTTTGCCTGATCCGCCACACAGCTGTCGCTGAGGGACGCGGCACTTGCGGCGACAAGCGGTGGAATCAGTGACGTCAGATAGAGCCGCTCCGTCTCGACCTCGGGCAACGTCTGCTCATAGGGACCGTCGAGCTGGGGGCGGGCACGCGCACCGGTCTCCGGGTCCCAGTCGCCGAGGCGACAGTCCCGTAGCCCCACCCGCACAGCGTTGAGCGCTGCTTCGTGGCGGCACAGGCCCGATCGCTGATCGGCGTCGCACGGCGCGGCCCAGACCCGTTCGACAGCCTGGGCGAACGCGATGCGCACCTCGTCAAAGTGGTTCGTGGTGCAGCGGTCCAAGACACCGATGATTGCCTGCCTGTCGAGCTCGATGTCATCTGATGCCACGGCCAGGAGTGCCGGCAGACCGGTCGCCGCCGACCGGTCGGCACCCAGCGAGTAGAAGGAGGAGGCGACGTACCCGGTACGGCTCGGTTCGGTGATCGCCTCGACCAGGACAGTTGTCGCCCAACGCAAATCGTCGACCGGCACATCAATACGCCCTTGGGCATGGGCAACGGCAGTGCTAGCGGCGACGGCGGCGATCGGGTCAAGCCCGTTAAGAGCGGAGGTAAGTGGGTCGTCGCTCAAGGATCGCGCCAAAGCGATGTCAGCCAGGAGCGTGTCGACAGGGGCAACGCGATCGGCAGATCTGGCATAGGTGTTCTGCAAGCGCATCGCCTGGCTGGCTCGGTCGAACAGCTCGGCTTCGGGCTGTATCTGGGTCGCCAGCGGCTCGGGGTGCTGATACTGCACGATCAAGTTGCCGGAGTCATCGGATTCCGGATGGAAGTTCTCCGGTCTGAACGTCGCCGCCCATCCGCGAACCGAGGTGAGGAAGCGATCGGCCTCCGGGCCACCCTGAGAGTCAGCGACAAGCTCCTCGGCACGGCGGACGAGCTCCTCACCTGTGGCTGCAAGCTCGTTCAGCCGGGCCTGGTCGCCGGAGAGGGTCGCGCGAATCGTGAGTTCGGCGGCAACGTCGCGCAGGCTGCTTCGACGGCGAGAGAGACCAACGAGATCAGGCGCATCTGGGCCTTGGACGTAAAGCACTCCTTCACTGGCGACTCGCGTGAATTCAAGATGCCAAACGTGTGGATCGCGCACCCAGGGATCCAGCAGATCGCCTGCCTGTTCCAGGTGGCGTACAAGGAACCCGACTACGAGACCCGGCATTGCCAGGTTGTTGCAGCCGCGCAATAGGGACTGCACGACCCGATCCATCGGGACGTCGGCGATGGCGACCAGCTGGTCTGCGAGCCGCTCGACCGCGAGCAGCGCACTCACGCAGGGGTAAGGACCGACCGACGAACCTCGATACCAGGCCCATACGTGTCCGTCTCCGACGCAGTGCCTGACACCGACTCCTGGCAGATCCAGATCCGCTCCGGTCAGTTCGTCGGGCGCCACTTGGGTGTAGGCGTCGTGGTCCCCGACACGGACGGCCGCCGCATGGTCGAGCATCCGGTTGATCAATGCCAGCGTCGGCACGAGCCGGACCATCAGCAGCTGCCAGAAGGGGCCCCGGTACCACCCAGCCATCCGTTCGGTGATGCTTCCACCGCTGCGGTGGTGCCGGATGCCATCGTCGAAAGGATAAAAGCCGGACCGGCCATATCTGACCGCCTCGGCGTCGTACCGTTCTATGTAGTAGGACTCCGTCAGGCTCAGCAGCAGATCCGGCTGATGCTTGGCCATCTCCGCCACGGGCCAAAAATTCTCCACGACAGGGTCGAGACGAGCACCGCCGTCGTCGGCAATGCCCCTGAGGAATGTCTCGACGCGCCCATCAAGATCCGGGCCGAGCATTGCCAAGGCTTCCACCGCGAACTCGTCCCAGTGCTCCGGTTCGGCTGCGAGGATACGGTCCCGCACCATCTGCCGAATCGGGTCGGACGTGCCCGTCTCGGCTCTCACGAGTCCGCGTAGCCAGGCGAGCACCAGTTCACGGATGGATCGGCTCATGCCATCCGCAGCCCAGGAATCATCACCGGTATCGGCGTCGCGCTCGCGGCAGAAGATCAGATCGACCAGCGGCGCGAGCACCACGGGATCGCCGATGTCGTGGGGAGCGTAGCGCTGCATGGCCAGTCGGATCACGGTACGCAACCCGGCTTGCCGGTCGGCCTGCAGCTCAGACCACGTCTGGCCGAGGACGTCGCCAGCGACACCGAGGGTGAGCACAGCCTCCCAGGGCACGTCCGACCACCGCTCGCCGTGGTCGGATGCGATCTGGTCGAAGACGGCGCGCAGTTGCGCGAATGATCGCCTGACATCGGAGGTGGTGAGCAGCTGGGCCTGGCATGCGACACGTGCGGCACGTAGCGCCCAACGCGGTGCCTCGGCAGCCGCGAGGAGACCGAAGCCGTCCGTGACGAGCACACGCACGATCGCCATGTCCCGCACGAGATCACTGGCAAATCGATCGGAGGGGTTCCAGGCGCTGGTCGCGTTGAGTGGCGCCAGCAGACCGTCGGAGCGCAAGGAAGGCAACGCGGTTGAATCAGGTGACACAGAGTTGTCGTTTGGGAGCAGTTGGCGCCTGGCCAGCGCACACAGAGACTGATCACGAGCGTCAGGAGAAGGTCCGCCTGGTGGCATCATCTCTCCGCAGCGCACCAAGTGACGCCAGACGGCAGAGAACAGGTCGGCCTCGGACACTGTTCCCTCAGGCGCCGACGCGCCTGGCCCCGCGCGCAACAGCATGTCGACCAGGCCCGGCCTGCCCAGCAGCCACTGCGCACGCTCGTCATCGGCCCATCTCCGCAGCTGCGGGAAGGCCCCGACCAACTGCTCGATCTCAGCCGAAGTCAGCGCAGGCACCTCATGCTCATGGATAAGGTCCTCGACAGCCTCGCCATCTCGCGCCGCACTTTGCGCGGCCCGCGTGAGCACGTCACGTGTGGCTCCAGAACCATCAGTGCGGGTTACAGCGACCACGCCAAGCCCAGCGGTCATGGCCGCTCGGGCGAGATCAGAGAGCAACTGGGCGCGGCCTTCCAGTACCGACTCCGCGCCATCGACGACCAGCAGGCGCCCCGTGGCCACGGCTGAGGCTCCCAGCACCGTGATGACGCGGGCTCCGAGCAATGCCTCGAATTCCATCAGCCCTGCGGGCATCTCTCGCAGGTTCAGCACTATGACTGCAACACCATCGGCTCGCAGCCGCCCGGCTGTACGCAGGGCCAGAGCCGACTTGCCGGCATCCGGCTCCCCGGTGACGACCAGCGCGGTCGCACGCGATGCGGCAGTTCTCATTTCGCTAGCCAGGGCGTTCCCGGCTTCGATGCGTTGCAGTTCAAGGTTTTCGCTGGCACTGGTCAAGCGGAACCGCACGAGACTCTCGGCTGTCTCCGACAAGGCGTCTAGGACACGCCACGCCGCGGCGTACGACGGGGAGCGGTCTACAACCGCTGTTCCAGAGAGCTGTCTTCGCAGCATGCCGTCAGTGACTGAAGCGCCCGCTGGCGCGTAGCTGTGGGAAAGCCTCTCCAGCGCTTCAAACAGCGCGTCGGCGCCCGCCACCGAGGAGTCAGGAACGACGCTTCGCAGGCGGCCCACGACCGCCGTACGGTCAGACTGCTCGATGCCCTCCAGTCTGAGCTCCCACAACCACAGCACGTGCAGAACTCGCCAGGTCAGCTCCGCGTCGGGTATCTCCGTGCTTACTTTCGGGCTGGCCGCCGCCTGAGCGATCAACGCATCCAGATGGGTCAACCGGGTGCGAACAGCACCGTTCGTACGTCCAACCTGTGCCACCGCCGCGCGGAACGACTCCTCATCGGGCTGACCGCGAGCGATCACAGCCAGCTCACGCACCTGCTGTACGGCCGGATTGGGACTGGCTACGGCCAGTGCCAGCCGCCAACGCCCCGCGCTGGCCTCATCCCAGTGGTCGGTAATCACCCGCAGGTAAGACACGAGCAGGTCGGCCGTAGAGTCGTCGCTGGTTACGAAACTCGGAGCTCGGCGCACTCCGATCGACATCCGCCGCTGTGCACCGTCAGCCGTGTCGCCGACGACGATCAGGTCGTCCACAGGGCTGAACCGGCTGTCCTGGAAACGCACCGCCACCGGCGTCACGTCATCACCCAGTGCCGGAACAGGATCGCCTAGGAGAACGTGAGCCAGCAGGACAGCGCCGAAGCGATGCTCTAGGACAGTGCCACCACCACCCGTCGAGTATGGGCTAGCTACCTGTTCCGCATTGTCGCGATCTACCACGTCTGCAGCATATGGCGCACCACCACGACGCAGGCGAGTACCTCAATTTGGCGCCGCCGAAATGAGGTCCACACTTCGTCGCGCGCCAGGAAGAGCCGTCAGGCCGCCAGAGCACATCGAGGGCACGTAGATTTCGGCGGGAGCGCTGATGTCCCCTCGGCTTCCAGCCCGGGGGTCTCTGTGAGTGCGTCGTCGATCGCGCTGCGGGTGCGGGTCTCGCTGGACGGCAGCAGGTGTGTGTACGTCCGCAGCGTGAAGCCCGGGTCCGAGTGGCCGAGGTACTCGGAGAGCGCCTTGATGCTCTCCCCCGCGTCCAGGAGTACGGAGGCGTAGGCGTGCCGGAGGGCGTGCATGCCGTCGTCCGGCGCCGCCTGGAGGTAGCGTGCGCCGCGCTCGCGGGGAGGGATCACGCCGGCCGCGGCCAGGGCTCGCTTCCAGTCGCCCATGTTCAAGACGCTTCGGTTGTACGCCCGCGCCTTCGCGTCGACGAAGAGGAGGCGGAAGGTCTTCGGCTCGCCGTCCGGTTTGGCCCAGGGCAGGGTGATGGCGGTCGGCGGGAACTCCTTCATGTGAGCCTTGATGACTGCGGCGAGCTGGGCCGGCAAGGGCACTGACCGGATCTTGTTGCCCTTGGGCAGGGCGAAGACGGGCTTCGTACCGACGAGCCGTACCTGACGGTTGACGTGTATCCAGCCGCCCTTGAAGTCGATGTCCTCGACTGCGAAGCCGAACACCTCGCCCTGACGCAAGCCGCACCCGAAGGCGAGCTTGCCGCCGGCCTGGAAGCGCTTCGGGAGTCCGGCGATGACCGCGCGGACGCGCTCCAGCGGCCAAGGAATGACCTTCTTCTTGGTCGCGGTCGGAAGCTTGACCGACTTCGCCTTGCAGGGGTTCTTCGGCAGCAGCCCGTCCTCCACGGCCGAGCCGAGGATGCTGGAAAGGATGTCGAAGATGCCCTCGATCGTGGACACCTCCAGGCCGCTGTCCTGGAGCGTGCGGATCCAACCCTGGATGATCGAGGGCTGGTTGAGGGACCGAAGCTCGCGTCGGCCGAGGTGCCCGACGATGTGGTTGCGAACGGTCGCCTCGTAGCGGAGCGCGGTCGTCGGGCCGACGGAGTTCACGTCGAGCCACTTCTGCGCGTAGGCCCCGAGCGTCTGCTTCGTCTCGGCGGGGACGACGTAGGAACCGCGCCGGATCTCGACATCGACTTCGGCGGCGCGATTGTCGGCCGCGGCCTTCGTGTCGAAGTTCTCCTTGCGCTGTTGGCCGTCCAGGTCGCGGTAGCGGACCTGCCAGCGCTTGCCGATGCCGTGGTCGGCGGTGGGGACCATCCGCTTCGTACGGCTCTTGTGGTCGCCGCACTCGGCTTCGGTGGGCTTGGGGTGGGACTTGTGCCAGCGGTCGTACACGTCAGCCAAGAAGGACCCCCTGGATGCGCTCGGGGGTCTGAGGGGCGGCGTGGAGGCCGCCGGAGCCTATTTCGACAGGTCGGGTTTCCATGACAGATAGCTGTAACTTGCAGCCGGGCGCCGTGGCAAGAGTTAGTCCTTAAACTCTCCAAAAGTCGTTCGCGGGTGAAGTGGTGTTCGTCTCATCGAATTCTGGTACACCACAAGCCTTTCCAGATCGGCGACCGTGTTACCTTCCCTCGGCATCAAAAAGATGGGCGATTTAGGCATCTATCAGCCAAGGTGCCCGGTGGGTTGACCGCGCCCCTCCCGACGTCCAGGTCACAGCTCTGAGCTGTAGAGGTACCGGATTTCGGCACTTCCGCCAGTCCCGTGGCCGCAGTAAATTTCGGCTGCCGTAGGGGCGATTTCGGCAACCGGGGATCGACCCTTATTGTTTTGCTCTTCCCCGGCCACGCCGGAGAAGTAGGCCAGAGAATCGGAAGCTTCTTTGGGTCTTCCCCTGGGTGGGATAGCCGCCTTGGCCACACCACCCATCCAAATACCTAAACCCGATATGGAGACCTCATTGCCGCACCACTTGCCGCGTCTTGCCGCCGCCGAGCGTGACCAGCTCGCCAACCCCACCGACGTGGCCGCGTACCTCGGGGTACCGGTGAAGACGCTCTACCAGTGGAAGTACCGGGGCACCGGCCCCAGCGTCCACAAGGTCGGCCGTCACCTGCGCTACCGCTGGCGGGAGGTGGACGCGTGGCTGGACTCCCAAACGTCGTACGACCTCACGGCCTGACCTCGCGTCTGACGCGGGCAACGAAGCGGCCCCCGGCGCGCCAACGCCGAGGGCCGAAGACTCCCCTGCCGATTGCCCATCCCTGAACGAACGAGCTGGTGAGGGGATGGACCTTGCACGTCCTGCCTCTCACCGGAGAGGAACGCCTTTGGAGGACTCTACGTCCCCCAGCACCACGAACACGTCCCCCACCGGCTGGCCCACTCCCGCGGTCCCCGGCGAAGGCATCCCCTGGCGCCGCAGGGATCAGCCGGACACACGGTCGCCCGCGTCGGGGACCGTCGAGCACTCGGCGGATGCGCAAGCGCACGGGGACCGTCCCCAGCCGTCTGCCGATGCTGCTGTTCGGGACCGTCCCCGTGACCTGCCCGGTGCTCGGTCCCCGCATGCCCCGGTCCCCGAATCGACATCAGACGCAAACCCGCAGGCCAACGCCGTGAAATCGGGGACCGTTCCCCAAGAGGCTGCAGTTTCACCAGGGGACCGCAATGGGGACCGTGAGCACGGTCCCCGCCAGCCGCCGGTGACCGCCCAGCAGGAGGGGACCGGTCCCGTCGACGCACGGGGACCGGCCGACCCCATGAAACAGGGTCCCGGTGAGGGTGCGGAACTGCTGGATGAGTTGCGGACGGCGATCGGCAAGTACGTCGTGCTGCCCAGTGACGAGTCGCTGACCGCGGTCACCCTGTGGGTGGCGGCCACGCACATCCAGACCGTTCTGCAGCACGCGCCGCGTCTGGCAGTCGTCGGCCCGACGAAGGGCTGCGGCAAGTCCCGGGTGCTGGACATCCTCCACGAGACCGTCCACCAGCCGATCATGACGGTGAACATGTCCACGGCGGTGCTGTTCCGGGTAATCGGCAAGAACCCGCACACGATCCTGGTGGACGAGGCCGACACCATCTTCGGCCCCAAGGCCGGCGAGAACGAGGAACTGCGCGGCCTACTGAACGCCGGACACCAACGCAACCGGCCCGCCTGGCGCATCTCCGGGCCGGAGCACAAGCCGACCCCATATCCAACCTTCGCCATGGCCGCGCTGGCCTCCATCGGCGACCTGCCCGACACCATCACGGACCGGGCGGTCGTGCTCCGCATGCAAAAGCGCAAGCCGGGCGAGAAGGTGACCGCGTTCCGCTCGCGCTACGCCGCGCCGGAACTGAACGCGCTGCGGGACAGACTCGCCGCCTGGCTGGGACCGCTGCGCGGCACGGCCGGCCGCATGGCGCCGACGATGCCGGTGGAGGACCGGGCGGCGGACACCTGGGAACCGCTGGTCATCATCGCCGACTTGGCCGGCGGCCACTGGCCCGCCAGTGCCCGTGCGGCCTGCGTGGCTATGACCCACTACGAGGCCGTCCAGGACGAGCAGACCAACCTGAAGACACGGCTGCTGCGCGACATCCACGGCATCTTCGCGGCACACGGCGACCCCGAGGCCCTGTCCAGCCTGGATCTGGTCACCACCCTGCTCCAGGACCCCGACGCCCCCTGGGCGGAGTACGGCACCAAGGGGCTCAACGCATACCACCTGGGCAGCATGCTGCGGGGCTTCGAAATCCGCCCGGCCAACTACCGGTTCGACAAGGGCAGGCAGGCCAAGGGGTACGCCCGTAACCGGTTCCTCGACAGCTGGGCCCGGCACTGCCCCGACCTCACCGAGACGAGGCCCGCCCCCGCGCACGACGCCACACCCGCGCGCCCAACCCAGGGCAAGCCGCCCGCGGCCCCGACAGGTCAGCTGCCCATCGGCCCGCCCGGCGGCCCCGCTGGCCCCAATCGCGCCCGCTGACCCGCCTCTCCCTCGGTCCGTATCACTTCGTCGCATCCGTCCCCGCGCAGGTCAGCGCGGGGACGGATGTCCTCACCGGGACGGACTTCTCCGTACCTGCCCGAGTGTCCGTACCTGTCCTGACCAGGCATGGGACGGATGCAACGCACGTGACCCAGCCCCTCACCACCGGAGCACACCATGCAAGAACAGCACCGCGAACTCCCCACAGCTCGGCAGCAGACGCACACCATGTCAGCCCCAGACAGCGCAGCAAGTTGTCGGATAAGGAGTCCTTACCCGGTCCCCGCCCCGGGGGAGGCGGAGGCATCCGGCGCAGGGGCGCCGGGGTCGTTCGGCCCGAGGGTGCCGAACGAGACAGGGGGTGAATCGTCGTTGCGCGAGCACCACCGCCCCGCGCCGCGTCGTCGTCTGCGTGACAAGCAGCTGCGCGAGCGCCGCGTCCATCCCCGTTATAACGAAGCCGAGTTCGCCCTCGTCCAGAAGGCCGCTGCTCTGAGCCGCATGAAGCCCGGCGGCTATGTCGCCGAGTGCGCGCTCGCCGCTGCCCGCACCGACGACCCCACCGCAGCCGTCGCCGACTACCGCGCCCTGGTGAAGACGCTCATGGCCGCCAACGGGCAGCTCGGCAAGGTCGGCAGCAACCTCAACCAGCTCACTTGGCACCTCCACCAGGACAGCGCATGGCCCCACCCCGACACCGTCCAACGGCTCCTGGCCCGCGTCGAGGCATCCATCGCCGAGCTGGACGCAGCGGTCGCCCAGATCACAGAGGGGCGGTGAGCCATTGATCCCGAAGATCATCCTCGGCAAGGGGCCAAAGGCGACGCGCCGCACGATCGGCTACCTCTTCGGCAAGGGCCGGGCCAACGAGCACATCGACCCGCACCTGGTGGCCTCCTGGAACGACTTCGCCCCCGACCCCGGCCGCAGCCCCCATCGCGACCCGAAGGACGTGGAAGACCAGCTCGCTGCGCAACTCGACCAGCCCGTGCAGATGCTGGGCGACAAGGCACCCAAGCACACCGTGTGGCACTGCCCCGTCCGCGCCGCACCCGAGGACCCGATCCTCACCGACGCCCAGTGGGCTGACATCGCCCGTCGGATCGTCGCCGCCGCCGGCATCGCCCCCGAGGGGGATGAGGAAGCCTGCCGCTGGGTGGCCGTCCGCCACGCCGACGACCACATCCACATCGCCGCCACCCTCGTACGCCAGGACGGCCGCCGCCCTCAACGCGACTATGACCAGCGGGCCGTCCAGCGCGAAGCCCGCCAGATCGAAGTCGACTACGGACTACGGCGGTTGAAGCCGGGCGACGGCACTGCCGCCAAACGCCCCACCAGCAAGGAGCACTTCAAGGCCAAGCGCCTGGGCCAGGAAGCGGCCACACGCGAGGTCCTGCGGCTACGGGTCCGCCGTGCCGTCGCCGCGGCAGCCGACGAGGCCGAGTTCTTCGCCCTACTGGACGCCACCGGCGTGACCGTGCGCCTCAAGCTCGGCCCGTCCGGCGACGCCCTCGGCTGCAACTTCGCCCTGCCCGGCGACACCAACGACAAGGGCGAGCCGGTCTTCTACTCCGGCTCCACCCTCGCCCCCGACCTCTCCCTCCCCAAGATCCGCCAACGCCTCGCCAGCACGAGCCCCGAACCTGTCACCGTCCGCCCGAGCAACCCGTGGCACCAGGCCACCGCCGCCACCGAACGCATCCCTCACCACCTCGCCTTCGGCGACGACCCCACGGCTCAAGGACAGCTGGTCGCGCTCGGCACCGCACTGGACCTCCTGCCGCTCACCGGGCCAACCACTCTCAGGGCCGAACTCGAACAGGCCGCAGCCTCCTTCGAGCGCGCCACCCGCTCCCGCATCACCGCCGACCTCAACAGCACCCGCGTCCTACGCAGCAGCGTCCAGGCGATCTTGCGCGACCGCCCCCAGGACCGGGATGGGACCGGATTCGCGATGCTCTTGGACGCCATGCTCACTGCCGTGGCGTTCGCGATGCACTGGCACCGCACCCGCCAGCATGCCCAGCAGGAGGTGGCCGCACAGCGGGCCCTCCTCCACCTGCAGGTCGCGTACGCGCGGGTCGCCGAGCCGGTCCTGACCGACCTCGCGCACCGCTCCCCCAGCCTCCAGATCAAGCGCCGCTTCGCCTACCACCTCCAGGAGGTCGTACCGGAACACGCCGAGCGCATCCTCAACGACCCCGCCTGGGACGCACTCGCCACCGTGCTCGCCGAGGCAGAAGCGGCGGGACACAACGCGGCCACCGTCCTCGACCAGGCGCTCGGCCGGCGCACCCTGGAGGACGCCCACAGCCCCGCCCGCGCACTGACCTGGCGCATCCGGCGCCTCGGCGAGCGTCATGCCCCCAGCCCACGAGCGCAGACAGCCAACGCACGCCACGCCGTAGAACGCCACGCCATGCCGCCGTTGCAGCAACTCCGGAGTCGGAAGCGCTGATCAGGCTCTCGTCGAGCCATCAACTTCTGGATGCACGACCAAGCTCCGAGTATCCGAACCACGGGCTGATCGACTTCGGACTACAGGCGCCTTTCGGTCAATGTTCAACAGGGCACCTCCGTGCACGGCTTGTACTGGTTTGCGGTCTGGCCGCGCTCGTCGAGCACGTGGACGATGCCCCTCTGTGCCTGCCGAGGCGTCATCGCGGCCGGCCCGGTAGAAACGGGGGTGGGGAGTTGGCGTTCGCGGAGCACCAGTCAGCCTTTTCGGCGCCTGCGGTACCGCTGGGGACTGCGGACGGTGCCGGGGAAGTGATCCGGCACGGCGCGTACACCGAGGGCGTCACTCGTCGGTTGAGTGCCGCCGCCTTCGCCCGTACGGACTGGCTCGCCGTACTGCGCACCCAACTGGCGGAACTGTGGAAAGCGCTGAAGGCAGCGGTGCGGAAACGCCTGCGATGGCTGTTCCCCGCCAAGGAGGAAGTAAAGGCCGCCGACACCGCCGAGCCGACGCCTCCATCGGTCGTGCTGGGCGAGGACTACGCGGTCTGGGTCCGGCGTCGCATCAAGAAGTCAGCCCGGCCGGTGCCGGTCTACGGATTCCACCAGGAACCCGTCATTCACGCGAGCGACCGAGCCATCCGCCACATGCGAAGACGACGGGCAGCCGTCTTCGCAGTGATCACGCTCGTCGTCTGGCAGACGATCGCCGGCGCTCTGACCGCGGGCTGGGCAGCCCTGGTTCTGTTGGCCGGTGTGTGGGGCGTCTACCTGGTCGAGCGCTATCTGGCGCAGGAGCGGTTCAACGCTCTCTTGGCTGGAGAACTACACGCGCCCGCCCCGGCCGCGCAGGCTCACGCCCTGCCGTACCTCTACGAGCGTCGCTCAAGCGGGGACAGGCATCGGTTCCTCGGAGCAGGTCTGCAGGCATGGCATGAGGCGGTCATCGGCATCGACATCGAGCCCGCTCCCGAGGGCCAAGACGAGGAAGAAGACACCACCGGACCGGTCCCAGGCTTCGGTTCGCCGGGGCAAAGCCCGGGCCAGCCGGACATGGCCGAGGTGGCCAAGGCGGTCTTGGAGGCGCTGGCCAAGCACAACAAGCCTGTGGCCCGCAAACCGCTGAAGCACTTCACCGTTGCCCAACTGCACGCCCATGTCGCACGCCGCCTGGACGACCCGGCGCCTGCTCATCACCGAGACCACCCCATCCCGCGCATGGAGGTCATCGGGATCGCCGGCATCCACTACAAACGGTGGGACCAGATCGACGACGACACGTGGCGCAGCCTGCACACCCTCGCCGTGGACAGCTTCGGTGACAAGCCCGCCGAAGAGATCGCCCGCCGCTACATCTGGGCCCGTGTGACCGCCTGGAACGGCGACCTCATTGCCGCCATACTCGTCCACTTCGCCTACCAGGGCGGCTTCCTACGCGTCACCGTCCGCCCGCACATCATGGGTCCGCTCCACCCGAAGGTCGCCGGACTCAAGCCCGCCGACCGCCGCACCCTCAAGTGGCTTGGCCGCACGGCCTTCAACGCCCTCGGCGACATGTACGTGGGGCTCGACCGGCTCATACGCCGCACGCCGCGCAAGCGCCCTGAACTCGATCCCGGCAGCGGACCGGTCAGCCTTCGCGAGGTCCATAGCGTCCGCTGGATCGATGACATGCACACGAACGACGACGCCCGCTACTACGTGCAGATGATGCAGCGCCGCGTCTTCGACTCCACCGAGATCTTCCTGCGCAACCACAACGTCGACATCGCCGCCTACCAGCAACAGGCCACCGCGATCTACAACTTCGGCGTCATGAACGGCGGCACCATGACTGGCCCCGTGCAGGCCACGCCGTTCTCCGCCAACCCCTCCATGACGAACTGACCGGCAAGACCCCCAGGAGCCCCGCATGGCCAGCCGCCGCCAGCCCGACCCGGTCCCGAACGGTCCCAACTTCGGGATCATCAACACCGGTCACATGACCGGGCCCGCCCAAGCTGCAGCGTTCTCCCAGAACGTCAGCCAGACCAACAACATCACCAACGAAGCCGTCACCGAAGCCCGCGAAAGCATCGAGGGACTCCGACGCCGCCTGGAAGAACTGCGCGGCCAGTACCCCGAAGTGGATGCCGCCCTGCGCGACCTCGACATGATCACCCCGCGCCTGGATGAACCCGAACGCGATCCCGGCACCCTGCGCTACATGCTCCAGAACCTCGTCGAACGCTGCGGCGGCATCCCCAACCTCCTCACCGCCGCCCAACTCGTCCAGTCCACCGTCCTGGCGCTGCTCCCCGGCTCCTGACCAGAGGAAAGACGTCTCCCTCGAAGGCGTCGGCTCGGTTATGCAGGGACTCCAAGCTGATGGGCATCTCGTTGGGCAGTCAGTTGGTTCGCCAGCTCCGCGGGCCCGATCTTACTCAGGGCCCAAAGGCTGCTTGATCGCCTGGCCCACGCCCAGAGGGAGTCGCCCACAGGGGTGTGGAAAGGGACCACGGGAATGCCGTGGACATCGAAGGGGCCGGTGTCGAGGTAACGCAGACCGCCGGTGCCGCACAGATAGTGGGTGCTACAGGTGGCTGCCGCAAGGTCGGCGAGGCGCTCGGATCGGCCTTGCCTGGTCGGGATCTCGCTGCTTTCCGGCACGTCCCCTGACCATCCGACGACGTTGAGCAGGGCAATTGTCGATGTTCGGGCGAGATCAGCCACGCGATCCGTGGTGGCAAGGTCGTCCACGAGCGCGTCCACGACATCAGAGACCGCATCCCAGTAGGGGCTACCGCCGTAGTACTGCCGCACGAGCAGCTGAACCGTCCGACGCGACCGCACGGGATCAACGAGCCGCGCCTGGCTGATCAGCGTCGAGCGCCCGTTGGGCAGGTGCGTCGGGAGTGTGAGCCACTGCTGCCGTGCGGGCTCGTCCAGGGCCGCCAGCCGAGCCCGGTGCTGGTAGTCGCGCCGGGCGAACTGGACGTCGTCCAGCACGATCCACCGGTCGGCGGCGTACAGCTTGGCGAGCGTGGACAGCCGTGGGAAGAGGTTCGGCTGGTGGATCGCGCACACCCCGCCCGGCGGACCGACGTGCGACGGGTCAGGTGCTGATGAGGCGGCTGTCGAAACCCGCGCCCAGGAGGCGTTCGTAGGCATCATGCACATCCCCCGGTACGTCCTGCCCAACGGCGAAGCCGAGCTTCGGGTACTCGATCACCCGTTGCAGGTCGCCCACGAGCATGTCGACGACGAGCTTCTCGTCGCCGATCGACTTGATGTAGTCGTCCAACTCCAGCGGCTCGGAGGCACATACGACCTCGGCCTCGGGCCACAGCTTGCGGCAGGTCGCGTACGAGCGGCGCTCCATGTACGGCTTCGAGATCAGCAGCAGCGACTCCACCCCAATGCCGGCCTCGGCCAGCAGCTCGCGGGAGAAGGTGATGTTCTGGCCGGTGTTCGCGGCCTTCGCCTCAACCAGGATCGCCTCGTCCGGCACACCCAGGCTCAGCGCGTGCTCGCGGTAGTGCACGGCCTCGCCGCGCGGGAAGCGGGCACGCGTAGTGGGGCTGTTGCCGCCGCTGAAGACCACGACCGGGAAAAGGCCGGCGCGGTATAGATCGGCAGTCGCAGTGGCCACCCCCAGGTCGTGACTGCCCAGGCCGATCGCGGCGGAGCAGGGCCGCTGTTCGTGGCCCATCTGATGGTAGTTCCAGATCAGCGTCGCGTCGTGGAACTGCTCGTCGGTGATCTGGCGCTGCTCGTGCTGGGGCACTGGCACTCCCTGGCTCATCTCTGCGGGCCCGTTCGGATGCCCTCGATGCTGCGCAGCTGGTGGCTCAGCCCGTACTGGCGGGCCACCTGCGCCGCCTGATCGAGGACGGACAGCCCATCATTCCGGGTCGCCGCATCCGACAGAAGGATGTGCCCGTACGCGGTGTCCAACCGCACCCGCTGCATCGGGGAGTCGATCGTGCCCGTGGTACGCGCGATGTCGATGTAGTGCAGGGCCTGTGTCAGGTCGCCGACACCGCGATGCGCGAGGGCCAGCTTCTGATGCGCCACGGACCAGTCCTCAGGCTCGCCGAGTTCCTCGAACTCGCGGGTGGCGGCCGTCATGACTTCCGTGGCGTAGCCGTTGTTGCCTTCCTTGCTCAGGGCCGTGCCGATCCACAGCCGGGCCCTGGCTCGGTCGCGTCGGCTGAGGCGTTCGTCTGCGGCGAGCTGCTCGTATCGATGAGCGGCGGCATCGAGCTGGCCTGACATCTCCCGTACGACAGCGAGGGACAGCTCGATCTGGGCCACCCTGCGCGGGATGTCGAGCTCGGAGAACATGCCGCGCGCGGTGAGGTAGGACTGGCGAGCGGACAGTGGGCCGAGGATCGCGCCTTGGTCCCGTTGCACGTCGCCGAGCAGGACGAGCGAACGCCCGTACAGGTATAGGCCCTTGTCGTCGAGGTCGTGGGGGCCTTGGCTGACCAGCCACCGATTGAGCAAGGTCGAGGCGAATGGAAAGTCCTGACGGCTGACACAGACCACGGCGCGCTCGATGTCCTCGGTCCAGGTCTCGTAATCCGCCGGTCTCACGGCCTTCCGTGCGGGGAACAACAGCGTTTCGAACCGGGCCTGGGCCGCGGTGTCCGCCCGTGCGAGCGCGGTGTCGAGGATCGCCTGTGTGTCGGGACGGGGCTGAGTCCCGGTGCCGAGGCTCTCCCACTTGGCCACTGTGCGCAGAGCCACACCGAGGTGCTCGGCGAAGGCACGGGTGCTCATACGCAAGGCGGCGCGAAGGGCTCTCGCCTCCTGGCCTGTCCACTGCTGCACGTTGACCACGGATTACCTCCCTCCGTCACGTATGGAAGCACTCTCGGTGACGACGTGGGGCGGGAAGTGCAACGGAAGTGCAACAGCAGGTCATTTCAAGGCCGTTCACGGCAGCCGACGCTGTGCTCATGGACGACGAACTCATCACGGAACGCCGCCCCGTAGCCTTCCCTCAGGTCTTCGGCTACCTGCGCCATGCAACCAGCAGCCCGGCCCGTCACAGCGCACTTGTCAGCTGCCTCACCGAGTACTGCCGACGACACGAACTCGCCCTCTGCGGCGTCTTCATCGACCGCAACACCACGGCAGCCATCCGCTCGCCGGCCTTCGTCGGACTCGTCGACGCCCTCGAACTGCCCGACACATACGGTGCCGTGATCCCCGCGCTGAACCACCTCGGGCCCAAGGGCCTCAGTGCCGAGCGAAGGCGACGGATAACAGCGGCGGGTGCCCGCCTGATCGTGGTCCGTACCTCCAAGCCGATGACGGGGGCTGCACTGGCCTGCGGCTCCAGCTCCAACCTCCAGCGACGGGCGGACACATGACATCCGTGCGTGACGCGCTGCGCAGCGCCCCCCTGGTCAGCGACGTGCCCGGCCTGCGCCTGCTGAAGGTCGGCGACGGCTGGGACCTCGTGCGAACCTCTGCCGAGACGGGCCTACTGGCCCTGGCCCACCTGCGGGCAACCGGCGCCACGATCGGCCCGGTGCTCTATGACGGACCCAACGAGCGCCTCTACTACGCCATCGAGCCTGGCACCGCCGACTGCTGGAACGGCCTGCCCGTACGGCATCTCTCCACCAACAGCTGGCTCGTCGCACCCGGCTGGGAGGTGATCGACGACTGGTACGGCGGCTGGTGCGAACTTCCCGACGACGACACCCTCACGGACGCCGAAACCCTCCGGATGGCGCTCCAGCACCCGTACGTCACCGCTGACAACGCGAAACGCCGCTCCGACGCCTGCCTCTGAAGCCCCGCGGCCCCGCCCCACACCTGGCAGCGGCGCCTTTCATCCGACCCGACCGCAAGGGGACATCCGTGACGACCCACCCCGTCTCACCGAACACCGTCCTCGCCAACGCACTTCTCCGCACAGAGGACGTCCTGACCCCGCGCATCCTGGCCACCCCACCCGAGCGGATCGTGCTGGTCGTCGGCACCCAGATCAACGGTGCCCCGCACATCGGCACCTCGCTCGTCCAGTCCCTCGCCTTCGCCATGGCCGCCCGCCTGCGCGACCGATTCGGCATCCCCAGCACGGTCGTCTTCAGCGCCCTCGACAACGCCCCGTACGAACTGGCCACAGACCCAGCCAGCGGACATCGTTACCAGCGCGCCTACGCCCAAGCCCTCGGCGAGAAGGCCCTGACCGACCTCGTCACCGCGCTATACCAACCCCTGTTCACGGCCCTGACCCGGCGCCTGGGCATCCCCCACCATGTCGAGACCTACACCCAGCAGCAATCCGGCGAATACTTCCGCCGAACCTGGCTACGGCTCCTCCCCCGCATCGACGCAGCCCGCTGGTGGCTGGCCCCCTCCACCGGCGCCCCACACCTCCGAGTTCCGTGCCCCCAACACGGCTGTGGCTGGTCCGAGAAGCACGCTGAACGCACCAGGGTCCTCCTCACCGACCGGGAAACCGCCGCCGTCTCCGCGGTCTGTCTCCACCACGGCCCGTACCGAGCCACCATCACGCCCACCACCGGCGCCTACCTCGACCTGGCGACCCTGTACCGCAACCTGGTCAAGGAACTCACGCTCACGAGCACGCCGACCCGGGAAACCCTGTACGTCATGGTCAAGGGCGGCGACTGGGTCTTCGGCTCCATCCTGGTCGACGAAGCCCTCCAGGCCGTCGGCCTCACCCGTGCACAGCTACCCGCCCGGCTGTTCTGCCCACAGGTCGTCACCGACACCGGCGCGAAACTCTCCAAGTCGCTCATCCGCGAAGGCCATGCCCCCTTGTCTGAGGGAGCGGCCCGCTGGATGCTCGACACCCGGGAATGGCCCGGCACCGTCACCGAGTACGCGGACCAACTGCTGGCCATGACCCAGATGATGCTGTCCGACCCCCGTCACTTCTTCCGCTCGTACTCCGCAGCCGAGATCGGCCGTCTGATCACCGCACCAGCGCCCAGGAGCATTTCCGCCCCATGAGCAACACCACCGGCCGCGTCCACGAACTCAACCTCTACCGCCAGTACTTCGACCTCGTCGCATCAGGCGAGAAGACCATCGAGGTACGGGTCAAATACCCCCACCTCGCCGACCTCGCCGCCGGCGACACCATCCGCTTCCGCATCAAAGGCACCGAGGAGACCTGCGAGGTCACGGTCAAACGGGTCACCGAGTACTCCAACTTCGAGGCCCTGCTCGACGGCGAGGGGCCCTCCAACGTCAACCCCACCGCCACCCGTGACGAGCAACTCGCCCGTATCCGGGCCATCTACCCACCGGCGAAGGAAGCCCTTGGCGCCATGGCCATCCGGATCGGCCTTCTCCCCTGACTCGGAGCCCGCCCCACGAGGTGCGGTCCTACTCGGTGTCCCGCTCCCCAGAGGTCCCGGGCGGCGGCCCGGTGGTCGTCCGCGGGATCAGCGTTGTCGGCAGGACGATGTGCTGCTCATGGTCCGCGTCGGAGTCGTCGATCAGCCGCAGAGCCGGAGTCGCTGTACGGGACCAAGGGGCTGGACCCGGCGACCGGCTTCATCAGCAGCACCGAGCCGTTCGTGGGGCTGCGGAACTACGCCGACATCTTCGGCTCCGCCGGAGAGCAGTTCTGGAACACCACCTTGTTCACCGTCGGCCTGGAGGCGGTGATCGGCGTGGCCATGGCCCGATCATGCAGAGGGCTACAGCCGCACCGCGAACCACTCACCCGCACCCGCAATGAGCTCCGCTCTCCCGCCTCCGCCTGAACTGCATCGATCTCAGAACCTGACGAGGAGGCTGTCGAATCCGGCACTCAGAAGCCACTCGTAGCATCTCGGGCCACAGCTGGCGGCCGGTCCCACACGAACGCGTCCATGTACGGCTTGGAGATCAACAGCGCTGAAGCCCGGACGAACTCGGCGGGCCGGCAGCGTACTGAGCCTTCACGAGTGGGGCGAAGGCCCGGCTGCCCCTCAGAAGGCAGGCACGCAGTAGATGAATTCCTTGCCGCCTCGGTCAGGGCCCGCGGAACGTTCACGCCGGAGTGCTCCCGCTTCCAGGAGACGCTTGAGCCGATTATTCGCGTTGGGCAAGGAGATGTGCAGTTCCTCGGCAAGCTCCGCCGCACGGAAGGCACTGAGTTTGCGTGCGCGCTGATAGGTGTCCGTCAGGACTTCTGCATCCCCGAGGAGGGTGTGACTCTCGGCATCCACGGCAAACTGTTTGCGCCTTTGCAGACACACGTTGACTGCGTCCCGGGTCTCCTCGTTCAATCCTGCGAGCTGCACGGCTTCCACGGCATGACCTTCAGCCGAGAGAAGCGTGTAGAACTTGCCGAGGAACTCGTCCGCGAAGCTGTTGGTCATCGCAACGACGCCGACGAAGTCGATCGTCAGCATGGGCAGGACATCAGACTGCCGCAGGTGCTCTTCCAGGTCGGCTCGCGCTGCCGCCCCTCGGGCGCGCGTGAAGAGGAACTCGCCGTAGGGCTGTACGGGGAAGGTGCTCATTCCTTGCCTCGTCGTTTTCATTGAACGCATTGAAGCATAGTGAGGTTACGGCGCAAATGAGACTCTCAGCCATGCCCATGTGCCGTCCACGGGCATGCCCGTGGTGAAGCCGCGCACGGCAGGTGCCCCCGCGAGATGTCTGGCGGCTCGCACAAACCCGTGCCCACTTCGCAGGACAAGCCGGGTTGGCCCGGTGCCGCCGGCCTGACTGAGCAGGTCGGGCAGCCCGTTGCCACGACCTCCCCCGGTACCGCTGATGCCACGGCGGAGGGCCCTACGGAGTGCAGTTTCACTGTCCGCCAAGTCGGCGTGGTCGGGGTTTCGGCTCAGATGAGCGAGGACCCCAATGCCGTTGTCGCAGATGGCTACTTCCAGGCGACGTGTTCCAGTGGTCTTTCCGGTGTACGTCTGGGCAGCTATATAGGCACCCCCAGGGCCGCAGCCATGACTGACGGCATTGTCGATCAGCTCACCGACACTGCGGGCGACCTGAGCACCCGGAGACGCACCAAGGTTGGCAACAGCGAGAAGACCTATGCGCTCACCTACGTCGTCGGCGGTCTCCGGGGTCAGGAGAGTGGTCTCAAGGAGAGTCCCGCGATGGTCACGCCGGTCGTCGAACGGAACGGCCCCGACGACAGTGGCGCCCTCTGGAAGCTGGGCGAGGAGGTCCATCCGCTGCAAGTAGGAGGCGACACGAGGATCCGAGGGGAGACGCAGCACACTCTCGCCGGACATGACAGAAGCGGCTTGGGCGAGTGCTGATACGGCGGCGAGGTCGAGTGGGCTGATGAACTGCAGCCGCGTGGCGTCGACGGTGAGGGGCTCGCCGGGGTGGAGATGGAGAGCCAGGTCGGCGCGGAGCAACGGGTGGCGTCCGACGAGTTCGAGTAGCACGACAGACCAGGATGCCAGGGGCACCGCCCAAGAACGGGTGTCACCCGTTCAGGCGTGTCGCGTGCGACTGCGGTGACCCGTGATACGGTTTCACTGGCTTCAATGAAACCGATGAGAGGAGCCGAGGTGCCTGACGTCTCCGCAGCCCCCAACACCTACCAGCGCGACTACAAGATCGTCGTGAACGCACGCGAGAAGACCGTCCACCAGGACACCCTGACCTTCGAGGAGGTGGTCCGGCTGGCCCTCGATCCCGTCCCATCGGGCCCGAACGTCCTCATCACGGTCAGCTTCCGGCACGCTCACCAGAAGCCCGCCGACGGCACCCTGAGTACCGGCGAGAGCGTCCAGATCAAGAACGGGACGGTGTTCACCGTTGTCGCCACTGACAAGTCGTAGCGCCGACCTGAAGCGCCTCCAGGACGAGGGCTTCGAGGTCGAAGTGAAGGACGGTCACCTACTCATCCACCATGTCCCGTACGTGGCAGCAGACCGTACGGTGCAGTTCGGAGTCCTGGTGTCGGAGCTGACGTTGGCCGGCGACGTCACCACGACTCCGGGCACCCACACAGTCCACTTCAGCGGCGGCACGCCCTGCGATGCCACCGGCAAGCCGCTGAGCAAGCTCATCAACGCGACTACCAGCGACGTGCTGGCGGGCGTGCAGACAGCGTGCATGTTCTCCAGTAAGCCGGTCGGGACGGGCGTGTACGTCGACTACTACGAGAAGATCACCGCGTACGTGGCAATCGTTTCCTCCCCGGCCCACACACTGGATCCCGACGCAACGGCGCAGACGTACAGGGTGGTGCCCTCCGAGCCGCAGGACTCCGTTTTCCGCTACGCCGACACTGCGTCCAGCCGGGCCGGCATCGGGGCCGTCAGTCAGCGTCTGGCCGCGATCGAGAACGTGGCGATCGTCGGCCTGGGCGGAACCGGCGCGTACATCCTTGATCTGATCGCCAAGACCCCGGTCGCACGGATCCATCTGTTTGACGGCGACCGCTTCCTTCAGCACAACGCCTTCCGCGCACCCGGTGCGCCCTCCGAAGAGGAACTGCAGGGGGCGCCGCTGAAGGTCGACTACTACGCGGACCTCTACGGAAAGATGCGGACCGGCATCGTCCCGCATCCGATGTTCGTGGAGGAGACGACCATCGAGGAACTGCGCGGGATGGACTTCGTGTTCCTCGCGCTCGACAAGGGAGCGATCAAACGTCCGATGGTCGGCCGACTCGAGGAGTACAGCATCCCCTTCATCGATGTAGGCATGGGCGTCCTCGTGTGCGACACCTCCCTGACGGGCCTGCTACGGGTGACCACCAGCGTTCCCGGCCAGCGCAACCACGTCCATGAACGGCAGCGAATCCCCTTCGCCGACTCGGACGAGGACAACGCATACGCCAGCAACATCCAGATCGCCGAGCTGAACGCGATGAACGCCTCTCTCGCCGTAGTGAGGTTCAAGAAGGTCTACGGTTTCTACGTCGACCTCGAGCACGAACACCACAGCGTCTACCAACTGGACGGGAACGTTCTCACCAACGAGGACACGGGGTGACGGACGCTCGGATCGCACATGTGTTCGTCGACTGCTTTCCCGAGCAGTTGGACCAGGGCGTGGTGTACATCTCCATCCGCTACGCCCTGGTCACCCACCTGTGCTGCTGCGGCTGCGGGTACGAGGTCGTCACTCCCCTCGCGCCCCGGGAGTGGAAGCTGACCTTCGACGGGATCTCGATCTCCCTGCACCCCTCGATCGGGAACTGGAGCTTCCCGTGCAAGTCCCACTACTGGATCCGCAACAACACAGTCGCATGGGCTAGGCAGTGGACCGAGAAAGAAATCTCCGCCAGCCGCAGACCTGTGTACCCAACAGCTGAGGCCATGCCCCGAACGAGGCCGAGGGCTACGACCTTCCTGGCCCCTTTCAAGTGGCTGACCGCACTGCGGAAGCGCAAGTGAGGGCACATCCAGGGCACATGAGCCTGGGAAACGGCGTTGACCCGTGAGAACTACCGAGAGGAGTTTTCCCAGGCCAACGCACACTCCCTTACGAACCCCCAGATCAGCGTCCTCCCGCCCCCAATCGCTGCACGAATGGCAGGATTTCAGCCACCGGCTGCATGACGCGGGGCATCAGGCGTACTGCCTGGTGTGGCCCTGACGCCCCCGCGCCGTCGCGCGTAGGCCGCGTCTACTCCGGCCGCAGCGCGGCGAGTTGCCGCTCGAAGGGGATCAGCTCCTCCTCCTGGACCGCCGCGGGCCGCATGATGTCGGCCAGTTCGGCCGCGGCCCTCTCGATGCGCTCCTCCAGGCCGTCCGCACCCCAGTCCTCGGACGCCGCGTACACGGCGGTCGGCACGACCACCGCCCGCAGGTAGGCGAACAGCGGGCGCAGCGCGTGCTCCAGGACCAGCGAATGGCGCGGGGTGCCGCCGGTCGCCGCGATCAGGACCGGCGTACCGGCGATCGCGTCCTTGTCCAGAACCGTGAGCACGTCGAAGAACGACTTGAACAGGCCGCTGTACGAGGCCGAGAAGACCGGCGTGACGACGATCAGGCCGTCGGCGGCCTTCACCGCGTCCGCCGCCGCGCTCAGCTCCGGCCCCGGGAACCCGGTGACGAAGTTGTGCGCGATCTCCACGGCCAGGTCGCGGAGTTCGACGACCTCGGTCTCCACGTCGGCGCGGCGTCCGGTGGCCGCCGCCAGGCGGTCGGCGAGCAGCCGGGTGGAGGAGGGGACGCTGAGCCCCGCGGAGACGACGACGAGCTTCATGCGGTGACCTCGCTTTCGATGCCGCTCTGGGTGGCCGCCACGCGGGCGGCGTGGGTCGGGGCGTCCGGAACGGTCGCCGGGCGGTTCTTGGCGAACTCCTCCCGCAGGACCGGAACGACCTCCTCGCCGAGGATGTCCAGCTGCTCGAGGACGGTCTTCAGAGGAAGGCCCGCGTGGTCCATCAGGAACAGCTGGCGCTGATAGTCGCCGACGGCGTCCCGGAAGGACAGCGTCCGGTCGATCACCTGCTGCGGAGAACCGACGGTCAGCGGCGTCTGGGACGTGAACTCCTCAAGAGAGGGTCCGTGTCCGTAGACGGGCGCGTTGTCGAAGTACGGCCTGAACTCCTTCACCGCGTCCTGCGAGTTCTTCCGCATGAACACCTGACCGCCGAGCCCGACGATCGCCTGCTCCTCGGTGCCGTGCCCGTAGTGCGCGAACCGGCGGCGGTAGAGGTCGACCATCTTCTTGGTGTGCTCCTGCGGCCAGAAGATGTTGTTGTGGAAGAACCCGTCTCCGTAGTACGCGGCCTGCTCGGCGATCTCCGGGGAGCGGATGGAGCCGTGCCAGACGAAGGGCGCGGTGCCGTCCAGCGGGCGGGGCGTCGAGGTGAAGGACTGAAGGGGCGTACGGAACTTGCCCTCCCACGTCACGACGTCCTCGCGCCACAGGCGGTGCAGGAGCGCGTAGTTCTCGACGGCGAGGTTGATGCCCTGGCGGATGTCCTTGCCGAACCACGGGTAGACCGGGCCGGTGTTGCCGCGGCCCATCATCACGTCGACCCGGCCCTCGGCGAGGTGCTGGAGCATCGCGAAGTCCTCGGCGATCTTCACCGGGTCGTTCGTGGTGATCAGGGTGGTGGAGGTGGAGAGGATCAGGTGCTCGGTGCGGGCGGCGATGTAGCCGAGCATCGTGGTGGGCGAGGAGGGGACGAACGGCGGGTTGTGGTGCTCGCCGGTCGCGAAGACGTCGAGCCCGACCTCCTCGGCCTTCAGCGCGATGGCCACCATGGCCTTGATGCGCTCGTGCTCGGTGGGGGTGCGGCCCGTGGTGGGGTCCGGCGTCACGTCGCCGACGCTGAAGATCCCGAACTGCATACCGGATCCGGACTGCATGGCTGACTCACTCTCCGCAGGTTGTTGACGCTTCAACTATACCTACGGAACGGTGGCGGGCCAGGGGGTATTCCCCCCGGGGCGCCCGGCGGTCCCGGGGGGTCCGGCCGGGCTGGCGGGATCTGGGCAGGCCCGCGGAGGTCCGGCCGGGCTGGCGGGATCTGGGCAGGCCGACGGGGTCCGGGCAGGCCGACGGCTCCGGTCGGGCCGGCGGGGCCAGGAGGGGGCACGGCATCCAGGAGGGGTTACGGCGTCCAGGAGGGGGCACGGCCCGTCTCGGCCAGGAGCCGCTCCAGCTCGGAGGCCCCCTCCCCCACCGCGACCGGCTCCCCGAAGACGCCCATCTTCCGGGCCGTCGGACCAAGCCCCGCGACCGCTTCCCGCAGCGCGGTGACCACACCGCTGCTCTCGGGGGCGGCCTCGAAGTCCTGCCCCGTGGCACGGGCCAGGTCCCAGGCGTGCACCGTCAGGTCGAGCAGGGCCATGCAGCCGACGGTCCTCGCGGGCATGTCCATCGCACCCGTGGTGCCCTCGTCCGCGCCGGGCGCGGCCCAGGCCGCGACCAGCTTCCCCGCTTCGTCCGCGAACCGGTCGCGCCAGTCGGGACTCTCGGCGACGAGATCGGGCGTCTCACCGAACTCGGCGTCCTTCTTGGCGGCCAGCGCCTGGAACTGGACGATCACCTGGAAGAGGTGATTGACCAGGGCCTTCACGTCGTACTCGGCGCAGGGAGTAGCAGCGGCAAGGCGGTCGTCCGGGATGGCGCGGACCACGGGGACGGCGTGGGCGGTGGCCGCCTTCAACAGGTCGGCGATGCTGTTCTCGGTCATGCCGTGACGGTAGGGCGACGAGGGCTCCGGCGGCTTGAAGAAACACGACACGGCGGCAGACCGCGGCAGACCTCCGGCATACGATCCAGCCATGGCCGACGCCTCCGAGACCGCCCCGCGCAGCGACACCAAGGGCATCGTCGACGCTGCCGGACTCTTCACCCACGCACGGTTCCGCCGGCACCTCCCGGCGCCCGCGCTGCGCCCCTACGTGGAGCAGTACTGGCTGATCGACTGGGACCTGACCCAGCCGTACGCCTCGCACGTCGTCCCGCACCCGTCCGTGAACGTCGTCTTCCAGACCCTCCCGGGCCAGGAGCCGTTCGCCGAAGTGGCGGGGATCGGTCTCGACCTCTTCACGCAGAAGCTGGAGGGGCGTGGCCGGGTGTGCGGGGCGAAGTTCCGCCCGGGCGGCTTCCGCCCGTTCGCCCCTTCGGCGCCGGTGTCCAGATGGACGGGGCGGCGGCTCCTCCCCCTGGAGGAGGTCTTCGGGGCGGTCCCCGAGGGCGCACTGGAGGCGGTGCTCTCCCCTCCCGAGGAGCAGGCCCGCGTGGCAGCACTGGACACGTTCCTCCTGGCCATCGGCCCCACCCCCGACCCCCAGGCGGACCTGGCCATGGACCTGGCCGAACGCATCCGCACGGACCGCGGGGTCCGCCGCGTCAGCGAGTTCGCCCGGGCCCAGGACATGTCCGTACGGACGCTGCAACGACTGTTCAACGCGTACGTGGGGGTCGGCCCGAAGTGGCTGATCCTGCGCCACCGGATCCACGAGGCGCTGGAGCGCGCGGAGACGGAACGAAACCTGGACTGGGCAGAGCTGGCGGCCACGCTGGGCTACGCGGACCAGGCCCACCTGATCAGAGACTTCACAACAACGGTGGGCGTACCCCCCACGGCCTACTCACCCCACTGACGCCAGTCGTTCAGACACTCAGGTCGACGCTCCAGTCGTTGCACCGCATCCAGCGCCCCTTCGGATACTCGAAGTCGTGCTCGCCCCCCAGGGTGAACCCGGCCTTCCTGCACACCCCGTTGGAAGCCGCGTGGTCCGCCGAGGGGAAGGCGTGCAGCTGCCGGTGCCGCCCGGCGGCCCGTGCCTCCTCGACGACCAGCCGCGCGGCCGCCGCCGCGACGCCCCGCCCCTGGAACCCGGGCAGCACGCCCCACCCCGTCTCCCAGGCGGGCTCCCCCTGCCAGTTCGTCTCCCAGTACCCGATGACCCCGACGGCAGCACCGTCGAGCACTATCCGGAACATCTGCCCCCGCTCCTCCAGCGCCAGATAGCGGCGATGCCGGGACACCAACTGCTCATCCGTCTCGGGCCCACCCAAGTGCGCGGTCATCTCCGCGGAGTTGCAGGCGACCAGCAACTCGAAGTCGCCCTCCGCCCAACGAACCAGATCCGGCCCCGCCAGCGTCGATCTCTCCATGCCGACCACCGTACGACGAGGGTCTGACAACGCCCGGAGACAAGACGCCCCACGCCCCGCAGCCGGCAACGAGACGCAAGGGGACGGGCCGGTATGTCCGCCCGGAGCACGGCTCCCAACACTCCAGAGCCGAAGCAACCCCACGGCCACCGGACGACAGCGAGGACGGACATACCGGCGCGGCACCGCACCCACGCCCGGACCGGCCCCGCACCGCGCCCCACGGCCCGCAGTCGGCAACGAGACGCAAGGTGACGTGCCGGTATGTCCGCCCGGAGCACGGCTCCCAACACTCCGGAGCCGAATCAGCCCCACGGCCACCGGGGACGATAGCGAGGACGGACATACCGGCACGGCACCGTCCCCACCACCGAACGGGCCCCGCACCGACGGCCGGACGCACCACCGGCCGGTCGCCCCACCGACCGGCCGCCCCGCCGACCAAATGCCCCGCCGATCGACCGCACGCACCGCTGACCAGCGACGAAGCGCCACCCCCACAAACCGCCTTGACAGCACAGACCCCCCTCCCGCACATTTACCTGCGTGACGCAGATTCTGCACAGCGCCGCACATTCTCCGCTGTGACTGCGCGACCCCTCTGACCGCGTGACCTCGACACCACACCTCGCACCCGACCTCGCCCCCGACCTCCCACCCGAAGGAACTCCCCGTGCCCACGAAATCCCCAACCCCCACCCCCACTCCCACCCACGCCGATCCCGCCCCGGACCACGCCCTCACCCCCACGAAAGACAGCGCCCCACTCCCGCCCCCGCCCCCACCCGCACCCCTCCCCCCACGAAAACGCTGGGCCGTCCTAGGCGTGATCCTCGCCGCCGACGTGCTCGACCTCGTCGACGCCACCATCACCAACATCGCCGCCCCCACCATCACCAAGGACCTCGGCGGCGGCCCCGGACTCATCCAGTGGCTCGGCGCCTCCTACGCGCTCGCCCTCGGTGTACTCCTCGTCATCGGCGGCCGGCTCGGCGACAAGTACGGCAGGCGGCGCCTCTTCCTGCTCGGTCTCGGCGGCTTCACGCTCGCCTCGGTCGCCTGCGGGCTCGCCTTCAGCCCCGAGTCGATCACCATCGCCCGCCTCGCCCAGGGCGCCTTCGGCGCGCTCGTCATCCCGCAGGGCTTCGGCATCCTCGCCGCGGTCTGGCCCCGCGAGGAGATCGGCAAGGCGTTCAGCCTCTTCGCGCCCGCCATGGGGCTCTCCGCCGTCGGCGGCCCCATCCTCGCCGGGTTCCTGATCGACGCCGACCTCGGCGGCCTCGGCTGGCGGTCCATGTTCCTGATCAACCTCGTGCTCGGCGGCGCGGCCCTCGCCGCCGCCGCCCGCCTCCTGCCCAAGGACTCCGGCGACAGCACCACCTCGATCGACGGCACCGGCTCCGCCTTCCTCGGCGCCACCATGCTCGGGCTGCTCTCCGGCCTCATCGACGGCTCCACGAACGGCTGGACCGCCACGCCCCTCCTGCTGATCGCCGCGGGCCTGGCCTTCTTCGCGCTCTTCTGCCACCGCCAACGCACCGCGCGCAACCCGCTGATCCAGCCCTCGCTGCTGCACAACCGCGGCTTCACATCGGGGCTCGTCCTCTGCGTCGGCTTCTCCGCCGCCGTGTCCGGACTGCTCTACGTCATCTCGCTCTACCTGCAAGAAGGGCTCGGCCGCTCACCGTCCGGCACCGCGCTCGGCCTCGTCCCGCTCTCCGTGGGCATCGTCGTCGCGTCCATCGCCTGCCACGGCCTCATCGGCAGGCTCGGCCGCACGCTCGTCCTCATCGGCCTGCTGATCATCCTGACCGGCACCGGATACCTGCTCGCCCTCGTAGCGAACTCCGGTACGGAAACGAGCAGTTGGCTCCTCGCCCCGCCCCTGCTCGTCATCGGCCTCGGCATGGGCACCTGCTTCGGCACCGTCTACGACATCACCATCGGCGACATCGCGCCCCAGGAGGCGGGCAGCGCGAGCGGCTCGCTCAGCGCGGTGCAGCAGTTGGCCAACGCGATCGGCGCGGCCACCGTCGTCACCGTCTTCTTCAAGAACGCCGACGGCGGCCCCGACCACGCCATGACGGTCACCCTCGCGGTCGTCGCGGGCGTCACACTGCTCTGCTGCGGCCTCGTACGACTCCTCCCGCGCAAGCCGCAGGAGGAGCAGCACCACTAGATCGGTCCTTATGAATCGCCGGAACGACGGCTGCGGAAGCGCTCCAGGACGAAAGCGCCGAGGAGCACGAGACCGATGGCGACGACCTTGCTCCCCTGATATCCGGTCACCACGCCACCCGGGGCGCCGGAGCCCAGAATCCCCCACAGCGCCCAAGCGATCCCGGCGACGACGAGGAGGGCGGCCCCGATGGGGCCGATGCCCCACCACCACGGCGCCTGGGGATGCTCGTCGGACCGGTCGCGTTCATCGTGCGCCAAGGCTCTTCTCCAGGTCATGGGTGCGGGGACGGGGCGGGACCTGAGAGACGCGTGGTGCACCCCACCCGGTTGCCTACGCCACGCCCGCACCACGCCCGCACCACGCCCGCACCACGGCTCCGCCCCAGCGGGGTCAGCCGTCCAGCTCCCCGCCCCGCAACCGCGCCACCTGCGCCGCACTGAACTCCACGGTGCGGCGCATGTGGCCGATGAGCAGGTCCAGTTCGTCGTCGTCGTACCGCTCGAAGAGCGCGAACCAGCCGCCCCCGAGCTTGTCCCACATCCGCCCGAACTCCGCCACCGCGTCCGGCACCGTCGAGACCAGGACCCGCCGCCGGTCGGCCGCGTCCCGTTCCCGTACGACGTAACCCGCCTTCTCCAGGCGGTCCACGAGCCGCGTCGCCGAGCCCGTCGTCAGACCGGTCAGCTCGGCGATGCGGCCGGTCGTGACGGGCCCTTCCTCCAGGCTGAGCAGGTTCAGGCACTGAAGGTCGGTGGGGTGCAGCTTCAGGTGGTCGGCGACGGCCTGATTGAAGAGGGCGTACGAGGCCATGTAGCGCCGCGACTCGACGGACAGCTCGTCCACCAGAGCAGCACGCCGCGCACCGGCACCGGTCGTCTTCGTGGCCACGCGGGACCCCCTCCTCCAGCTCCGAACAACATCTGCGTCAGACAGAAAGCGTACGGCGCAGATACCCGACGCCACAGGGGACCGGGACGAACTGCCTCATGCCACGATCTCCCCATGCTCATCGCCCGCTCCGCCGCCCTCTTCGTCCTCGCCGCGCTCTTCGAGATCGGCGGCGCCTGGCTCGTCTGGCAGGGCGTACGCGAGCACAAGGGCTGGGCATGGATCGGCGCGGGCGTCATCGCCCTCGGCGTCTACGGCTTCGTGGCCACGCTCCAGCCCGACGCCGAGTTCGGCCGCATCCTCGCCGCGTACGGCGGGGTCTTCGTCGCGGGCTCGATCGCCTGGGGCATGGTCGCCGACGGCTACCGGCCCGACCGCTGGGACGTGACCGGCGCGCTGATCTGCCTGGCCGGCATGGCGGTGATCATGTACGCGCCACGGGGCCGCTGAGAGCCACCGGCGGCCCGCCTATCCTTGGCCGAGGAACAGGACAGAACGTACGTACGCCCAAGGAGCAGCCATGACCGCCGCCGCGAACGCCGCGCCCGCCGCCACCCGCATCGCGATCGTCACCGGCGCGAGCAGCGGCATCGGCGCCGCCACCGCGCGCGGCCTGGCGGCAGCCGGCTACCGCGTCGTCCTCACCGCCCGCCGCAAGGACCGCATCGAGGCCCTCGCCGCCGAGCTCACGGCCGCGGGCCACGACGCGCTGGCGTACGCCCTCGACATCACCGACCGCACGGCCGTGGACGAGTTCGCCACCGCCTTCCGCAAGGTCGCGGTCCTGGTCAACAACGCGGGCGGCGCGCTCGGCGCCGACACCATCGCCACCGGCGACCCGGCCGACTGGCGCCAGATGTACGAGACGAACGTCATCGGCACCCTGAACGTCACCCAGGCCCTGCTCCCCGCACTCACCGCGAGCGGCGACGGCACGGTCGTGGTCCTCTCCTCCACGGCCGGGCACGGCACGTACGAGGGCGGCGGCGGCTACGTGGCCGCGAAGCACGCCGAGCACGTCCTGGCCGAGACCCTGCGCCTGGAGATCGTCGGCACCCCGGTCCGCGTGATCGAGGTCGCCCCCGGCATGGTCAAGACGGAGGAGTTCGCCACGACCCGCTTCGGCGGCGACGAGGAGAAGGCGGCGAAGGTCTACGCGGGCGTACCGGCCCCCCTCACGGCGGCCGACGTGGCGGACACGATCACCTGGGCGGTCACGCGCCCGCCCCACGTCAACATCGACCTCCTGGTGGTCCGCCCCCGCGCCCAGGCCTCCAACACGAAGATCCACCGCGAACTGTGACGCCCCCCTCCGAGGACAAGAGCGCCGAGCGGCGACACCTCGCCCAGGAGACCAAGAACGAACGCCTGGTGTGGTGGTACCTGGCGTACTTCCTCTTCGGCATCCACATCATCGCGTTCGTCATGATCTTCGCCATCAAGAACGCGAAGTAGGGAGAAGCAGGGATCAGCCCTTCACGCAGATGACCTGCTTGAGCTTGGCCACGACCTCGACGAGGTCGCGCTGCTGGTCGATGACCTGCTCGATCGGCTTGTACGCGCCCGGGATCTCGTCCACGACACCCGAGTCCTTGCGGCACTCGACGCCCCGCGTCTGCTCTTCCAGGTCCTGCGTCGAGAAGCGCTTCTTCGCGGCGTTGCGGCTCATCCTGCGGCCCGCGCCGTGCGAGGCCGAGTTGAAGGACGCCTCGTTCCCGAGACCCTTCACGATGTACGAACCGGTGCCCATCGAGCCGGGGATGATCCCGAAATCGCCGCTTCCGGCACGGATGGCGCCCTTCCGCGTGACCAGCAGATCCATCCCGTCGTACCGCTCTTCGCTGACGTAGTTGTGGTGACAGGAGATCACCGGCTCGAAGGTCACCTTCGCCTTCTTGAACTCCTTGCGGACCACGTCCTGGAAGAGCCCCATCATGATCGAGCGGTTGTACTTCGCGTACTCCTGCGCCCAGAAGAGGTCGTTCCGGTACGCCGCCATCTGCGGGGTCTCCGCGATGAAGACCGCCAGGTCACGGTCGACCAGACCCTGGTTGTGCGGCAACTTCTGGGCCACACCTATGTGGTGGTCGGCGAGCTCCTTGCCGATGTTCCGGGAGCCGGAGTGCAGCATCAGCCAGACCGAACCTGCCTCGTCGAGACAGAATTCAATGAAGTGGTTGCCGCTTCCGAGCGTTCCCATCTGCTTCGTGGCCCTCTCCTGGCGGAATTTGACCGCATCGGCGATCCCGTCGAAGCGCGACCAGAAGTCGTCCCACGCGGACGTGCCAAACCCATGCAGCCGCCCCGGATCCACGGCATCGTCATGCATGCCCCGCCCCACCGGAATCGCCTGCTCGATCTTCGACCGCAGCCGCGACAGATCCCCCGGCAGATCGTTCGCCGTCAGCGACGTCTTCACCGCCGACATGCCGCAGCCGATGTCCACCCCCACCGCCGCCGGGCACACCGCGCCCTGCATGGCGATCACCGAGCCGACTGTCGCGCCCTTGCCGTAATGGACGTCCGGCATGACGGCCAGGCCCTTGATCCAGGGCAGCGTCGCCACGTTCTGGAGCTGCTGGAGTGCGACGTCCTCGACCGAGGCCGGGTCCGTCCACATCCGGATCGGTACCTTTGCCCCGGGAACCTCCACGTAAGACATAACGTCCTCATTCCCCCGTAGTTGAACACACGTGTTGAAAGTCTCGTAGCGCAAATACCGGAGCCAAGGTCAACGAAAGGGATGACGGACCGGCGTCCACGGCATTGCGTGCGATACACATTGTGTCCACCGGTCGCCCATCAGCGGCAACCCAATATCCCTGGCGAGAAGGAGCCCACACGGTGCAGCGGAAGGCCTACGTACCAGGCGTCGCAGCTCTCATCGCGGCGCTGCTCGCCGGCTGCACGGGCGGGGGCGCGCTCGGCGGCGAACCGGACGACTCGAAGCCCGGCGACACCGGCGGCACCACCGCGGCCGCCGAGCCCGGCAAGTACCGCACGCTCCCCGAGCCTTGCGGCCAGGTCGACCGCAGCACGCTCGACTCGATGCTGCCCGGCATCAAGGAGATGCCGGACGAGGAGCAGCAGGAGAGGGCGTACGAGGGTGCGCCCACCGTCACGTACGACACCGATCGGCGTGTGGGCTGCCGCTGGAAGGTGGAGTCGTCGGACGCCACCCACCATCTGCTCGTCGACTTCGAGCGCGTCGTGTCGTACGACGCGGAGGTCAGCGACGACACCCGCGCCACGGAGGTCTACTCGTCGAAGGCGCAGAAGGCCGATCTGCCCGAGCCCTCCGGCACCCCGACCACCGACGAGGAATCGGATGACGCGGGGGCGGATGCCGAGCCGTCCACCGGTGCGGGGACAGCCAAGACGGACAAGACGGGCAAGGCGGACAAGGGTGAGTCCGGCAAGGGGGGTGACGGCAAGGGTGACGCGGACGGCAGCGCCTCCAGCGGAGCCCCGGAAGACGCCGTCACACCCCTCGGACTCGAGCCCCGCATCCTGGACGATCTGGGCGACGAGGCCTTCATCGACGACGCGCTCACGACGTCCGCGTCCGCGACCCGGCACCGCACGGTGACTGTGGTGTTCCGCACGTCGAACGTCGTCGTGACCGTCGAGTACGACGAGCAGCCGGGGCGTCGCACCGACATCCCCGACAGCAAGGAAATGCAGGACAAGGCGCAGGAACTGGCCGGGAGCCTGGCCGACAGGTTCTCCGATTAGGGACGGTTCGGACGGGGCACCGGCTCCCCGGAAGCGGAGTCGTCCGCGTCGGGCACGGCGTACCGTGGCCCATCGAACCGACGACAGCCGTCTTGAGTGACTTGAGTGAAGGAACCATGCACCGACCAGCACAGCGACTCACCCGCATACTCACCTGCGCAGCCGCCGTACCGGTGATCTTCATTGCCTCCGGCTGCTCCTCCGACTCCGGATCGGGTTCGGACGGGGCCAAGAAGGACTCGGGCTCGAAGGCGTCCGCCTCGGCCCCGGGCAAGGACAAGGCCGCGACCGTGGAGAAGGCGGCGTTCGGCAAGCTGCCCGAGCCCTGCGACGTCCTGTCGAAGAAGACGCTCGACGACCTCGTCCCGGAGGCGAAGGACAAGTCGGGCAAGGCGGGCACGTCCGACGACACGTCGGCGCGCGGCACCTGCTCCTGGGACAGCCTGGACAACAACGGCGTCGACGGCTCGCAGTTCCGCTGGCTCCGCGTCTCGCTGATGCGCTTCGACTCGGACGCGTCGCTCGGCAGTGGCGCCAAGCGCGCGCAGAACAACTTCGCCAAGCAGGTCGCGGACGCGCAGGCGACGGACGGCGCGAAGAGCGTCAAGACGGAGCCGGTGCCGGGCATGGGCGACCAGACGACGGTCGTGGCGTACGACCTGAAGAAGGACAAGGAAAACTTCAAGCAGCAGACGGTCGTGACGCGCGTGGAGAACGCCGTCGTCACGATCGACTACAACGGCGCGGGCCTGGCGGGCGACAAGGCGCCGAGCGCGAAGGACCTGTCCAAGGCCGCCGAGAAGGCCGCGAAGGAAGCCTCCGCGGCGGTCGTCTCCGCGAACAAGGCCGACGGCGGCAGCACCGGCGGCAGCGGCTCGAAGGAGTCGGACAGCCCCAAGCCCGACTCCAAGTCCAGCAGCAAGTCGGACCCGAAGTCGGACTCCAAGTCCAGCGGCAAGCCCAAGAGCTGACGCCGGACGCGGAATCCGCGGCACGCGCCACGCGGGCAACTCGCGGCGCGGTCAAGGCAGTTGTGGAGCCCGGCCCCTCGGTGGCCGGGCTCCTGCCGTACCGGCACGCGGTCTTCCGCATGCGTGTGCCAGGCTGTCGCTCGCAACAAACCGAACAGGGAGGGGTTCGCGGGTGGCCGCGATGCAGCTGACACGCACGCACCGAATACTCATCGGCGTGGTCGTCGCCGGTGCGGTCGTCATCGCCGGCATCGGTTTCGCGGGGTCGTACGCGGCCGTGCGCGAACTCGCCGAGCAGAAGGGCTTCGGCAGCTTCTCGGTGGTCTTCCCGATCGGCATCGACGCGGGCATCTGCGTCCTGCTGGCGCTCGACCTGCTCCTGACGTGGATCCGCATTCCCTTCCCGCTGCTGCGCCAGACGGCGTGGCTCCTGACGGCGGCGACGATCGCCTTCAACGGCGCGGCGGCCTGGCCCGACCCGCTGGGCGTGGGCATGCACGCCGTCATCCCGATCCTGTTCGTCGTCTCCGTCGAGGCGGCGCGGCACGCGGTGGGCCGGATCGCGGACATCACGGCCGACAAGCACATGGAAGGCGTACGCCTCACGCGCTGGCTCCTGTCGCCCGTGCCCACGTTCAAGCTGTGGCGCCGGATGAAGCTGTGGGAGCTGCGCTCCTACGAGCAGGTCATCAAGCTGGAGCAGGACCGCCTCATCTACCAGGCCCGCCTCCAGGCCCGCTTCGGCCGCTCCTGGCGCCGCAAGGCCCCCGTGGAGTCCCTGATGCCGCTGCGCCTGGCGCGCTTCGGCGTCCCGCTCGCGGAGACGGCCCCCGCGGGTCTCGCGGCGGCGGGCATCGAGCCCGCGCTGCTTCCGCCTGCGCCGGTTCCTGCGGAGCCGCAGCAGCCGCAGCAGCCGGAGCTGGTGGCGCCGACGGCGCCGCAGCTGGAGGCGGAGCCGGTGCAGCAGGGGCATCTGGGGCAGGAAGTCCAGCCCCAGCAGCAACAGCAGCCGCCGGAGCCCGAGCCCGAGGTGGCGCAGGTGAGCCCGTGGTTCGCGGCTCAGCAGCCTTCGTACGTCCCTGAAGAGCCGCACGACCAGTGGTACGCCGACCAGCAGGCGTACGCGGAACAGCAGGCCTACGTCGAGCAGCAGCAGTACCTGGAGCAGCAGCAGGCGTACTTCGACGAGCAGGACCGTGCCGGTCAGGCGGAGGTCGACCCGGCGTTCCAGGTCCCCTCGGGCGCACCCGGCCGCACCCGCCCGCTCAGCGGCCAGCGTCTGATCCCGGGGCCGCGCGAGGAGGCGGAAGAGGCTGCTGGGCAGGAGGCGGCCGAGGAGCTGCCGGTTCCGGATGACGTTCCCGGGCTGCCGGACGACGTCTCGCGCGACGAGGCGTACTTCGTGGCGTTCCGGAAGTACGTGAGCGAGCGCGGGGACTACCCCAACGCCCGCCAGTTCGGCCTGTACCTGATGGACCTGTACGGCGTGACCGGCCAGGCGGGCGGCCCTCCGGCGGAGAGCACGCTGCGCCCGTACCTGCGGGACTTCCGGAGCCGCTACCAGGAGGAGCTGGACTCCGAGTACAGCACGTAGCCGAGGTTCAACCCACGCTGCGGGCACGCTTCTTGCCGGTCTCGCCCCAGACGGCGAGGGCGGCGCCGACGACGGCCAGGGCGAGGTATCCGGGGGTGGGGATGTCCCACCACTTGTGGAGGAGGCCCCACGGGTTGTCCCCGAAGGTGCGTCCGGCTGCGCCGAGCGCGCCCTGGATCCCGACGACCCATCCGACGATGGCGATGATTTCCTTCATACGTCCACGATCGCTCGCCCCGGGGCGTTGTTCGTCCTGCCCCGGAGTGATCTCCCGGTAGTCCCAAAGATGCAAGCCGGCTACCGCTTCCCCTCCACACCCCCGCCGGATCCCCCGCAGCCTCGCCTGCCCCCGAACAGGCAACCGAGCGGCCGTTCAAGCGGTGGGGCACGAAGCGGGGACCCATCCGAAGGCGCCCCGGCGGCTCACGGCAGGTCCGTGGGATGCGGAGGGGGCGCCGGCCAGAAACTGGACGGCGCCCCCGATCACGTACAAGCCAAGCGCTAAGCGCCCAGCAGCTTGCGGACCCGCTCCGCGCCCACGGCGAGCAACAGCGTGGGCAGCCGCGGACCCGTCTCCCGGGTCACCAGGAGGCGGTACAGGAGGGCGAAGAACGAACGCTGCGCGACCTTGATCTCCGGGGGGAGCTCCTTGGCCGTGGCGTCCGCCGAGAAGCCCGCCTGCACCTTCGGCACGCCGTACACGAGGTGCGTGAGCCCGTCGAGGGACCAGTGCGAGTCGAGGCCCTCCAGGAGCAGCCGCAGCGACTCGCGGCCCTCGTCGTCCAGGGAGGACAGGAGCTCCGCGTCCGGCTCGGCCCGCACGATCGTGCGCGCGTCGGCCGGGACCTGGGTGGTGATCCAGTTCACGGCCCGGTCGAGGCGCGGCCGCGCCTCGTCGAGGGACGAGATCGGGTCCGAGGGGTCCAGGTCCCGCAGGATGCGCAGCGTCTGGTCCTCCGCCCCCGCCGTCACGTCCGCCACGGACGCCAGCGTCCGGTACGGCAGCGGACGCGGCGTCTTGGGCAGCTCACCGGCGGCCGTACGCACCGCACGCGAGTGCGCGGCGGCGTCGGCGGGCAGCACGGAGCCGTCCGCGACCTTCGCGTCCAGCTTGTCCCACTCGTCGTAGAGCCGCTGGATCTCCTGGTCGAAGGCGATCTTGAAGGACTGGTTGGGCTTGCGGCGGGCGTAGAGCCAGCGCAGCAGCGGCGCCTCCATGATCTTCAGGGCGTCCGCCGGGGTCGGCACACCCCCCTTGGAGGAGGACATCTTCGCCATCCCGGAGATGCCCACGAACGCGTACATCGGACCGATCGGCTGCACGCCGTCGAAGATCTCGCGCACGATCTGCCCGCCGACCACGAACGACGACCCGGGAGAGGAGTGGTCCACGCCGCTCGGCTCGAAGATGACGCCCTCGTACGCCCAGCGCATGGGCCAGTCGACCTTCCAGACCAGCTTGCCGCGGTTGAACTCGTTCAGGTGGACGGTCTCGGTGTGCCCGCAGTCCGCGCACACGTACGACAGCTCGGTGCTCGCGTCGTCGTACGACGTGACCGTGGTCAGGTCCTTCTCGCACGCGCCGCAGTACGGCTTGTACGGGAAGTACCCGCTGCCGCCGCCGCTGCCGTCGTCCTCGCTCGCGGCGCCGGACCCCTCCGCGGCCTCCAGCTCGGCCTCGTCGACCGGCTTCTGCGACTGCTTCTTGCCCGAGGCCTTCTTGGTGCGGTACTGGTCCAGGATCGCGTCGATGTCACCTCGGTGCCTCATCGCGTGCAGGACCTGCTCGCGGTAGACGCCCGAGGTGTACTGCTCGGTCTGGCTGATCCCGTCGTACTCCACGCCCAGCTCGTCGAGCGCCTCGGTCATGGCCGCCTTGAAGTGCTCGGCCCAGTTCGCGTACGCGGAACCGGCCGGGGCGGGCACGGAGGTGAGGGGCTTGCCGATGTGCTGGGCCCAGGTCTCGTCGACGCCGGGGACGCCGGCCGGGACCTTGCGGTACCGGTCGTAGTCGTCCCAGGAGATCAGGTGCCTGACCTGGTGCCCGCGCCGCCGGATCTCGTCCGCGACCAGGTGCGGGGTCATGACCTCGCGGAGGTTGCCCAGGTGGATCGGGCCCGAGGGGGAGAGCCCGGAGGCGACGACGACCGGTTTGCCCGGGGCACGACGCTCCGACTCGGCGATGACCTCGTCCGCATAGCGGGAGACCCAGTCGGTGGTATCGGTGCTCTGAGCCACGATCGGCACGCCTTTCTTCTTCTGATCTTCTTCTACGTGGGTACCGCTTGTCGCGGCCATTCTCCCAGCTCCACCCGCAACCGCGAAAACCGCTTTTCTCTGCATGGGATACTTGCCGGGTCTATCTGCACCTCGAGGAGAACGGCATCCACTCCATGGCCTCGGTCACGTCCCTCACCGCCTCCGTCCACCAGCGCCTCGCGGACGCCCTCTCGGCTGCCCTGCCGGAGGCCGGCTCCGCCGACCCGCTGCTGCGACGAAGCGACCGGGCCGACTACCAGGCCAACGGCATCCTGGCCCTCGCCAAGAAGGCGAAGGCGAACCCGCGCGAGCTCGCGACGAAGGTCGTCTCGGAGATCACCGCCCCGGACCTGATCAGCGAGGTCGAGGTCTCTGGGCCCGGCTTCCTGAACATCACGGTCACCGACAGGGCGATCACCGAGAACCTCGCCGCGCGCGCCGCCGACGGCGACCGCCTCGGCGTGCCGCTCGCTGAGCACCCGGGCACGACGGTCATCGACTACGCCCAGCCGAACGTGGCCAAGGAGATGCACGTCGGCCACCTGCGGAACTCGGTCATCGGCGACTCGGTGGTCCAGATCCTGGAGTTCACCGGCGAGAAGGTCGTCCGGCGCCACCACATCGGCGACTGGGGCACGCAGTTCGGCATGCTCGTGCAGTACCTGATCGAGCACCCGGACGAGTTGGGCCACAAGGCCGCCGAGGGTGACGAGGCGGGCGAAGAGGCGATGTCCAGCCTCAACCGCGTCTACAAGGCCTCGCGCACGCTCTTCGACTCCGACGAGGAGTTCAAGACGCGGGCCCGGCGCCGGGTGGTGGACCTCCAGGCGGGCGACCCCGAGACCCTCGCGATCTGGCAGCGGTTCGTGGACGAGTCGAAAGTCTACTTCTACTCGGTCTTCAACAAGCTGGACGTGGAGATCCACGACGAGGACATCGTCGGCGAGTCCGGCTACAACGACATGCTGGCGGAGACCTGCAGCATGCTGGAGGAGTCCGGCGTGGCGGTCCGGTCGAACGGCGCGCTGTGCGTGTTCTTCGACGACGTGAAGGGCCCGGACGGCAACCCGTCCCCGCTGATCGTCCAGAAGTCCGACGGCGGCTTCGGGTACGCGGCCACCGACCTCTCCGCGATCCGCGACCGCGTCTTCAACCTCAAGGCCGACACCCTGCTGTACGTCGTGGACGCGCGGCAGTCGCTGCACTTCAAGATGGTCTTCGAGACGGCCCGCAGGGCGGGCTGGCTGACCGAGGACGTCAAGGCGGTGCAGCTCGGCTTCGGCACCGTCCTCGGCAAGGACGGCAAGCCGTTCAAGACGCGTGAGGGCGAGACCGTACGCCTCATCGACCTGCTCGACGAGGCGATCGACCGGGCGTCGGCCATCGTCCGCGAGAAGGCCCAGGACCTCTCCGAGGAGGAGATCGCCGAGCGCGGTGCCCAGGTGGGCATCGGCGCGGTGAAGTACGCGGACCTGTCGACGTCGGCGGTGCGCGACTACAAGTTCGACCTGGACCAGATGGTGTCGCTGAACGGCGACACGAGCGTGTACCTCCAGTACGCGTACGCCCGTATCCAGTCGATCCTGCGCAAGGCCGACGACGTGTCCCCCAAGGCGCACCCCGAGCTCGAACTGGCCGAGGCGGAGCGGGCGTTGGGCCTGCACCTCGACCAGTTCGCGGAGACGGTCGCGGAGGTCGCCGAGGAGTACGCGCCGCACAAGCTGGCGGCGTACCTCTACCAACTGGCCTCGCTGTACACGACGTTCTACGACAAGTGCCCGGTCATCAAGCCGAAGCCGCCGCAGGACATCGCGGAGAACCGCCTGTTCCTCTGCGACATCACGGCCCGCACCCTGCACCAGGGAATGGCCCTGCTCGGCATCAGGACGCCCGAGCGCCTCTGATCCCCGTCAGGGGCGCAGCGCGCCCCCGAGCCTCCGCAGTCCCTCGGCGATCTCGTCGGGGGACTGCGTCACGAAGCACATCCGCAGGGTGGCGACGTCGGGCTCACCGGCGTAGAACGGCGCCCCCGGCACGTACGCCACGTCGTGCTTGACGACCTCCGGCAGCAGCGCGGCGGTGTCGTACCCGTCCGGCAGCTTCGCCCAGACGAACATGCCTCCCTCAGGACGGCCCCAGGAAGAGCCCTGCGGCAGCGCGTCGGCGAGGCCCGACAGCATGGCGTCGCGCCGCTCCCCGTACGCCGCCGCGACCCGCGCCACATGCGCGTCCAGGTCGTTGTCCGCCAAGTACCGCGCCGCGGCGAGCTGGTTGACGGTCGGCGTGTGCAGGTCCGCGGCCTGCTTGGCGATGGCGCAGGCCCGCAGCAGCGCCGCGGGCGCACGCAGCCAGCCCAGGCGCAGGCCCGGCGCCATGACCTTGGAGAAGCTGCCGAGCAGGACGGTGCGGTCTTCGGCGCCGGGGTACGAGGCGATCCACGGCACGCGCTCGCCCTCGAACCGCAGCTCCCCGTACGGGTCGTCCTCGACGATCCACAGACCGCGCCGCGCGGCGATGCCCGCGATCGCGGCGCGCCGCTCGGCCGGCAGGGTGCGGCCGGTGGGGTTCTGGAAGGTGGGCACGGTGTAGAGCAGCTTGGGCCGGTGGAGGGCGACGAGTTCGTCGAGGGCGTCGGGGTCGATCCCGGCCTCGTCGCACGGCACGGCGACCACCCGCGCGCCCGCGAAGGCGAAGGCCTGGAGCGCCGCGAGGTAGCAGGGGTTCTCGACGAGGATGGTCTCGCCGGGCTCGATGAGCGCGGTGGCGAGCAGCGAGAGCGCCTGCTGCGAACCGGTGGTGACCATCAGGTCGTCGGCGCCGGTGGCGAGCCCGCGCGCGGAGAACCGCCCGGCGACGGCGGTCCGCAGGGCGGGTTCGCCCTCGGTGGTGGAGTACTGGAGCGCGCGCTCGGGCTGCTCGGCGAGCACGGCCCGGAACGCGGCGGCGATGCCTTCCTTGTCGAAGAGGCCGGGCGCGGGCAGCCCGCCCGCGAAGTTGATGACCTCGGGCCGCGCGGTGACGGCCAGGATGTCCCGTACCGGCGAGCCACCGACCGAGGCGGCGCGGGCGGCGAGCGGCGGGGTGGGGGCGGCGATCGCTTGGTCGGCTGTGGCGGTCATCTACGGCTCCTTCGGCACGGGCGGATGGCTCGAATCGCACCCTAGGCACGTAAGTGCCGCCTACACGCGCCATTCCGGGATACGGACTGGGCCGGACGCCCCCGCCGGACGCCCCGCCGGACGGGCCCCGGCCGCTACGCCGGCGGGTCCGGCACGTCGTCGTTGTCGCGGTTCGTCTTCGTCCACTTCTTGCTGTTGAGCGAGAACCCGTAGACGGGACGGCCCTTGTCGCCGCTCGTGGCGAACGGCTTGCCCGTGTCGTCGATGCGCACCGTGCCGCGCCGGCCGCCGCTCGACCACTCCAGCTCCAAGTACCACTTCACATAGCGCGTGTTGGCGGTCGCGTTGACGAAGAACGCCTCCGGGTCGCTCGCGCTCACCGTGTAGGGGAAGCCGCTTTCGCCCTCCTGCGGGGTCGGGCGGGGCACCGACGCGTCGAGGTTGACGTCGAAGGAGTGCCGGGGAACGTTGCCGCCGCAGCCGACGCCGAGGTACCCCATCTTGTAGTTGTTCCACGCGAGGGGCGCGCTGGTCGAGGCGACGCGGACGTTCAGCGACTCCAGGACGACGGTGTCCTTGCCGGTGCCCTGGACGGTCAGCTTCACGGTCTGGTCGCGGGCGTTGACCGCGCCGTTCGCGGCCACCCACCCGGGGGCGTCCTGCTCGTTGGGGGGCGTGGAGAGTTTGTCCGGGGCCTTGTCGACGAGATACGGGGTGCCGCAGGGGTCGTACCAGAACTGGGGCTGGGTGGTGACGGTCACCGGGACACCGCCCCGGCCCGCCTCGCCCTTGCCGTCGTCCCCGGGGGCGGGCGCCTGCGTCCCGCCGCCGGAGCCCTTGCCCTTGCCCTTGTCCTCGCCTCCCGGCTTGTCGGAGTCCGTCGCCTCCTTGCCCGGCTTGCCCTTGCCGGACTCCTTCCCGGAGGGCGAGGCGGACTTGGCGCCGTCCGGGCCCCGCTCCCGCTTCCCGTCGTCGGAGATCGCGGAGTCGCCGGCCACCTTGTCGGATTCACCGCCTCCGGACGCGGCCTGCACGGCGACGGCGGTGGCGCCGAGCGCGAGGACGACACCGGCGGCGACGAGTGCCCGCGCCCGGGGCACACGTCTCCCCTCGCGCCGCGCCGCCGCCGTGGGGGTCGGGCCGATCAGGAAGCCGGGCGCTCCGTCGTCGGAGTCGCGGTGGCCGTTGCCCTCACCGTCACCCGCGTCATGGGCGGCCGGAGCAGCCGCGGCATCGGCAGCCGGAGCAGCCGCCGCGTCGGAGGCCGCCACGGACGCGGGCGACTGCTCCGCCTCCTTGCGGTCGCCCCTCGACGCGTCGGCCAGGATCCACCGCCGGTGGACCTCGACCATTTCCTCCCGCGATGCCCCGCACATCCGGGCGAGCCGCTCCAGCGGAGCGAACTCCGTCGGTACGGCCGAACCGCTCACATAGCGGTGCAGCGTCGACGTCGACACATGCAACCGCTTGGCCAGCGCCCCGTAACTGAGCCCCGACCTCTCCTTCAACTCCCGCAGCAACTCCGCGAGATCGCCCGCCCCCACGCTCTCTCCCATTCCATCCAGCCGTTCCAAGGAACGGCGTCTTCGCAGATCAGCGCCGCAGGAATGTCCCGGCGTCCCCAACTGCCGTGCCGCGCTGGCCGCCGGGACAGAAACCCGCGCAACCTGTGGGCCATACAAGCACGCCGCGTCCGGAAGCCTCCGGGCGCGCCGCACGTCACCCCCGTCACACCGAAAGAGACCAGCCATGCGACTCACCACCAAGGCCACCGCCGCTGCCGCGGCCCTCACCGCCGCTCTCTCGCTCACCGCGCTCGGCAGCGCCGCGTCGGCCGCCACCCCCGCCGCCAAGGCGGCGCCGGTCACCTGCACCGCCGCCACCACCAAGGTCACCGTCCAGGAGGTCGACCGCCCCATCAACCACCTGCTCCTGAAGGCCAAGAACACGGGCACCAAGACGTGTTACGCGTACAGCGCGCCGTTCCTCCGCTTCGACGAGGCGCAGGCCCCCACGCCGTGGCTGGAGGACAGCACTCCGCAGGCGGTGGTCACGCTGAAGCCCGGCCAGAGCGCGTACGCGGGCATCGGCACGTCGTCACCGGAGGGCACGGACGGCTACCAGGCCCACAGCCTGGACGTCCTGTTCTCCAACCGCGGGGCGAACGGCAGCGTGGGCGCCCCCGCGGCCGCGAAGCTTCCGTCGGGCGGCGTGTACGTGGACAGCTCGGCGTTCGTCACCTACTGGCAGACATCGGCGGCCGACGCGCTGGTGTGGTGACCGGCGGGACCCGCGCGCCCGCCTTGCCGGGCGCGCGGGTCCCCGTGACGCGCGGGTCCCCGTGACGCGCGGGTCCCCGTGACCGGCGCTCCCTCACCAACCTCCCGGTAAGTACGCACAAAAAAGTCGGTACTTGTCCGCTCCTCCGTACGCGGGAAGGATCGAAGGCGTTCCCACCCCACGCCCTCCGATCGGAGTCCCCCAGCCATGCCCGCACAGCCCACTCAGCCCGCTCACCCCTCCCAGTCCCCCGTGACCGTCCTCGGCCTCGGCCTCATGGGCACCGCGCTCGCCTCCGCGCTCCTCAAGGCGGGCCATCCCACCACCGTGTGGAACCGCACCGCCGCCAAGACGGGCCCCCTGGCCGCCCAGGGCGCGACGCCGGCGGCCACCGCCAGGGACGCCGTCACCGCGAGCCCGCTCACCATCGTCTGCCTCACCACCAACGAGAACGTCCGCGCCCTGCTCGCCCCGGAGGCGGAGTCCCTCGCGGGACGCACGCTCGTCAACCTCACGAATGGATCGCCGTCCCAGGCAAGGGAGTTGAGTGACTGGGCGGCGGCTCACGGCATCACGTACATCGACGGCGGCATCATGGCCGTACCCCAGATGATCGCGACGCCCGGCGCGTACATCCTCTACAGCGGCACGGACGAGGCCGCCTTCGAGGCACACCGCGCGACCCTGTCCGCGCTCGCCGACACCAAGTGGGTCGGCAAGGACCCCGGCCTGGCCGCCCTCTACGACCTCTCCCTGCTCACCGGGATGTACGGGATGGTGATGGGCGTGGCGCAGGCGTACGCGCTGATCGGCAGCGAGGGCATCGCGGCCCGCGAGTTCGCACCGCTGCTCAAGGACTTCGTCGCCGCGATGACGGACGGGATCGTGCCAGGCACGGCCGAGGCCGTCGACACCGATCAGCACCTCACCGATGTGTCCAACCTCGCCATGAACCGCGAGGCGTTCCCCAACTTCCTCCAGGCGTACGCCGAGCAGGGTCTGCGGTCCGAGATGTTCGAGCCTTTCCAGGCCCTCCTCGACCGTGCGGTCGAGGAGGGGCACGGCGCCGACGGCCTCTCCCGCCTGGTGACCCTGCTCAAGCAGGGCTAGGGCACGAGCACGACCTTGCCCGTGGTCCCGCGCCGCTCCATGGCAGCGTGGGCCCTCCCCGCCTGAGCCAGCGGGAACGTCTGCACCGCCGGCACCAACTCCCCCTTGGCGGCGGCCTCCAGGGCCCGCCGCTCGTGCTCGGGGCCGTCCTCGGGCCGCTCGATCAGCCGCAGCAGCGCGTTGACGACGGAGATCCCCCGCTCCTCCACGACCTCGGCGTCCGGCTCGAATCCTTCCTGCGAGGACCAGCCGATGACCACGTAGCGACCGCCCGCACCGATGAGGCCGAACGCGGCGGCGGACTTCTCGCCGCCCACCCCGTCGAGCACGACACTCACCCGGCGCCCGTCCAGGCGCTCACGCACGCGGTCCGCCCAGCCGGGCTCGTCGTAGTCGACGGCGAGATCGGCGCCGAGCTCCCACACGGCCTCGACCTTGTCGGGCCCGCCGGCGGCGCCGATCACGACCGCGCCGAGTCCAACGGCGTACTGCACCACGAGCCGCCCGACGCCACCGGCGGCGGACGTCACCAACACCACGTCGTCGGCGGTCAGTCGGGCGGTGTCGAGGAGGCCCATGGCCGTCGCCCCGGTCATCACCATGGTCACGGCGGCCTCGAACCCGAGCCCGTCCGGCACCTCGTGCAGCTGCGCGAGCTCGGCCACCGTCAGCTCGGCGTACCCTCCGGGCTCGCTGCGCGGGGTCACCACTCGCCGTCCCAGCCAGGAGGGGTCCACATCGGGCCCCACCGCGTCGACGATCCCGGCGACCTCCCCGCCGAAGACGGCGGGCAGTTCGGGCAGCGGCGGCGCCATGTCGCTCGCGTCGCCCCGCCGCATGACGGTCTCGACGTGGTGGACTCCCGCCGCCCGCACGGCGATCCGCACCTGGCCCGGCCCCGCGACGGGGTCGGGCACGGTCTCGTACGTCAGGTTCTCGGCGGGCCCGAACTCGTGCAGAACAACGGCGTGCATAACGTCCTCCTCAGAACGTCGACGGTCCGTCGTCCGGACGTCGATGCACACCACTCTGTGACCTCAACCAAACTTGAGGTCAAGCGGTCGGCCGGGGGCGCTCCCTCAGAGCTGCCGCGCCACCTCGGTGGCCCAGTACGTGAGGATCATGTTGGCGCCCGCGCGCTTGATGCCGGTGAGCGACTCCATGATCGCCTTGTCCCGGTCGATCCAGCCGCGCTCGGCGGCGGCCTCGATCATCGAGTACTCACCGGAGATCTGGTACGCGGCGACCGGCACGTCGACGGCGTCGGCGACCTTCGCCAGGATGTCCAGGTAGGGGCCCGCGGGCTTGACCATCACCATGTCGGCGCCCTCTTCGAGGTCGAGCGCCAGCTCGCGCAGGGACTCACGGGCGTTGGCCGGGTCCTGCTGGTAGGTCTTGCGGTCGCCCTTCAGGGACGAACCGACGGCCTCGCGGAAGGGGCCGAAGAAGGCGGAGGAGTACTTCACGGTGTAGGCAAGGATGGAGACGTCCTCGTGCCCGACCTGGTCCAACGCGTCCCGGACCACGCCGATCTGACCGTCCATCATGCCGCTCGGGCCCACCACGTGGGCGCCCGCGTCGGCCTGGACCTGCGCCATCTCGGCGTACCGCTCCAGGGTGGCGTCGTTGTCGACGCGCCCCTCGGCGTCGAGGACACCGCAGTGACCGTGGTCGGTGAACTCGTCCAGGCACAGGTCGGACATGACGATGAGGTCGTCGCCGACCTCGGCGCGCACGTCGCGCAGGGCGACCTGGAGAATCCCGTCCGGATCGGTGCCGACGGTCCCGGCGGCGTCCTTCTTCGACTCCTCCGGCACCCCGAAGAGCATGATCCCGGAGACCCCGGCCTCCATGGCCTCGACGGCGGCCTTCTTCAGGCTGTCGCGGGTGTGCTGGACGACGCCGGGCATGGCGCCGATCTCCACCGGGGCACTGATCCCCTCGCGCACGAACGCGGGCAGGATCAGGTCGGCCGGGTGCAGCCGCGTCTCGGCGACCATGCGGCGCATGGCGGGCGTGGTGCGCAGCCGGCGGGGCCTGGCCCCGGGGAAGGATCCGTACGTGGTCACTGTCTCTCTCACCTCACGCTGTGTTTGGCTCTCCGGCCCGCCCCAGCCCCAACCCCGAACGCCGGACAGGCTGGATATCCAGCCTGTCCGGCGTTGGAGGACGAACTCGGCGAAGCCGGTGATCAACGGTACGCCTGGACGTCAGGGCGCCGTACGCCGCCTTCGCGAACCGGGCCGCCGCTCGCTGGGCCTGGTGACGGGGTCCCCCGCATCGAGCGCGGCCGTGCGACGTCTCGTGCCGAACTCGGCGAGCGCCTCGGCCAGCTTGTGGACGGAAGGCTCCGGAGCCATCACGTCGACCCGGAGCCCGTGCTCCTCCGCGGTCTTGGCGGTGGCGGGGCCGATGCACGCGATGACGGTCACGTTGTGCGGCTTGCCGGCGATGCCGACGAGGTTGCGCACGGTCGAGGAGGACGTGAAGAGCACCGCGTCGAAGCCGCCGCCCTTGATCGCCTCACGCGTGTCCGCCGGGGGCGGCGACGCGCGCACCGTCCGGTAGGCGGTGACGTCGTCGACCTCCCACCCGAGATCGATGAGCCCGGCGACCAGCGTCTCCGTGGCGATGTCGGCCCGCGGCAGGAAGACGCGGTCGATCGGGTCGAAGACCGGGTCGTACGGCGGCCAGTCCTCCAGGAGACCCGCGGCCGACTGCTCGCCGCTGGGCACCAGGTCGGGCTTCACGCCGAAGGCGACGAGCGCCGCGGCGGTCTGCTCGCCCACCGCCGCGACCTTGATCCCGGCGAAGGCACGGGCGTCGAGCCCGTACTCCTCGAACTTCTCGCGCACGGCCTTGACGGCGTTCACGCTGGTGAAGGCGATCCACTCATAACGACCGGTGACGAGCCCCTTGACCGCGCGCTCCATCTGCTGGGGCGTGCGGGGCGGCTCCACGGCGATGGTGGGCACCTCGTGCGGCACCGCTCCGTAGGACCGCAGCTGGTCGGAGAGCGAGGCCGCCTGCTCCTTCGTACGCGGGACGAGCACCCGCCACCCGAAGAGCGGCTTCGACTCGAACCACGACAGCTGGTCGCGCTGGGCGGCGGCGGACCGCTCACCGACCACGGCTATGACGGGCTGGCCTCCGTCGGGCGAGGGCAGCACCTTCGCCTGCTTGAGGACCTGGGCGATGGTGCCCAGGGTCGCCTGCCACGTGCGCTGACGCGTCGTCGTACCGGCGATCGTCACCGTCATCGGGGTGTCCGGCTTGCGGCCGGACGACACCAGTTCACCGGCGGCCGCGGCCACGGAGTCCAGGGAGGTCGACACGACCAGGGTCCCGTCGGACGCCCCCACCTCGCTCCAGCAGCGGTCGGAGGCGGTGCGCGCGTCGACGAAACGCACGTCCGTGCCCTGCGCGTCGCGCAGCGGAACACCCGCGTAGGCGGGTACACCGACCGCCGCGGCGATGCCGGGCACGACTTCGAAGGAGATGCCCTCGGCGGCGCAGGCGAGCATCTCGTCGGCCGCGTAGGTGTCGAGGCCGACGTCGCCGCTGACGGCACGCACGACCCGCCTGCCGCCGCGTGCCGCCTCCATGACAAGATTGGTGGCGGCTCGCAACGCCGACGCTTCGGCGATCGCTGACGCGTCGTCAACCGTCCCTGGCTGAGGTGTGTCCACACCTCCCCTGGCATGCGCGCGAACGACGTCGAGCACATCCGGCTCGGCGATCAGCACGTCCGCTCGGGCCAGCGCCTCCACGGCGCGCAGCGTAAGTAGTCCCGGATCTCCGGGTCCGGCACCCAGGAAGGTGACGTGCCCGTGTGCGGGAAGGCCGGCAAGGTTCGAGGTGGGGCTCAAAGTGCTCGCTCCCCCATCAGACCGGCCGCGCCCTTGGCAAGCATCTCGGCAGCGAGTTCGCGGCCGAGCGCCATGGCTTGGTCATGCGTCTCAGGCACGGGACCGGTGGTGGACAGCTGCACCAGCGTCGAGCCGTCGGTTGCCCCGACGACGCCGCGCAGGCGCATTTCCTTGACAATCTGCCCGTCGGCCAGCAAGTCGGCCAACGCACCCACAGGTGCGCTGCAACCGGCTTCCAGGGCGGCGAGCAGGGATCGCTCGGCGGTCACGGCGGCCCGGGTGTACGGGTCGTCGAGCTCGGCGAGCGCGGCGGTCAGCGACGCGTTGGACGCGGCACATTCGATCGCCAGTGCCCCCTGGCCGGGGGCGGGCAGAACTGTGTCGACCGACAGGAAGTCGGTCACCTCGTCGATCCTGCCGACGCGGTGGAGTCCGGCGGCGGCGAGCACGACGGCGTCGAGCTCACCCTTGTGCACGAACCCGATGCGGGTGTCGATGTTCCCGCGGATCGGCACGGTCTCTATGGCGAGTCCGTGGTTGCGGGCGTAGGAGTTGAGCTGCGCCATGCGGCGCGGCGACCCGGTGCCGATGCGCGCACCGGCGGGCAGCTCCGTGAAGGTCATCCCGTCGCGCGCGATGAGTACGTCACGGGGGTCCGCGCGCAGCGGTACCGCGGCCAGGGCCAGGTCGTCCGGCTGTGCGGTCGGCAGGTCCTTCAGCGAGTGGACGGCGAAGTCGACCTCGCCGCCGAGCAGCGCGTCACGCAGGGCGGTCACGAAGACGCCGGTGCCGCCGATCTGTGCCAGGTTCTCGCGGGACGTATCGCCGTACGTCGTGATCTCCACGAGCTCTACGGGGCGGCCGGTCACCCGGCTCACTGTGTCGGCCACCTGCCCGGACTGGGCCATGGCCAGCTTGCTGCGCCGTGTCCCGAGCCTGAGTGCCCTCTCGGTCATGCCCGGCCTCGTTTCGGGTCTGTTTGTTGAACGTTCTGATCGGTGGGTTCATTGATCTTGTCGGCCCTGCTGACGGCGGCGACCGTCTGCGGGTCGAGGTCGAAGAGGGTGCGCAGCGCGTCCGCGTACCCGGCGCCGCCGGGCTCGCTCGCCAGCTGCTTGACCCGCACGGTGGGTGCGTGGAGCAGCTTGTCGACGACGCGGCGGACGGTCTGGGTGATCTCCGCGCGCTCCTTCTCCGGAAGTCCGGGGAGCCGTCCGTCGAGCCGCGCGATCTCGTTCGCGACGACGTCGGCGGCCATGGTGCGCAGGGCGACCACGGTCGGCGTGATGTGCGCGGCCCGCTGCGCGGCGCCGAAGGCGGCGACCTCGTCGGAGACGATCGCGCGGACCTGCTCCACGTCGACGGCCATCGGGGCGTCGGCGGACGCGTCGGCGAGCGACTCGATGTCGACGAGGCGTACGCCGTCGATGCGGTGCACGGCCGCGTCGATGTCGCGGGGCATGGCCAGGTCGAGCAGGGCGAGCAGGACGTTGCCCGTCTCGACGAGCGAGGGCCTGCGGCGGTTCTCGGGCACCCGTCCGGTGGCGGCGACGGCCGCGGCGAGCGCGGTGATGGTGTCGGCCTCGTTCTGCGGGTCGTCGCGGCGCGCGGCGGGCGCGTTGTCCACCCAGGCCGCGTGCTGCTCCAGCGTCGCGGCGTCCATGCCGGCGACGGCGTCCTCGCCCATGACGGAGAACCCGACCCCGCGGGGCACGGCCGCCCCGTCGCCGGAGAGTCCGAGCGGGCAGGCCTCGTCGTCGGCGGCGGCGGTGTCGGTGGTGCCGCCGTGCGGAGCCGAGGGGGCCGAAGTCGTGGGTCCGAGGGGCGCGCCCACCGCGACGGGCGCGCCCGTACGGTCGGCGACTCCGGCCGCGACGGCCTCGGCGGTCAGCACGAGGCCGGTGGCGCCGGTACAGGAGACGGCGACGTCTGCACGTGTCAGTTCGGCCGCCACCTGGTCCATCGGCACGGCGCGCGCGATGGTGCCCGTGCCGCCCTCGGCGAGGATCTCGGCCAGGCGGTGCGCCCGGTCGAGGGTGCGGTTGGCGACGACGACCTCGTCGACCCCGGCGCGCGCGAGCGTCGCCGCGGCGAGCGAGGACATGGAGCCCGCGCCGATGACCAGGGCGCGCTTGCCCTTGGCCCACGCCTCGACCGGCTCGCGCCCGGCGAGCTGTTCGAGGCCGAAGGTCACGAGCGACTGCCCGGCCCGGTCGATTCCGGTCTCCGAGTGCGCGCGCTTGCCGACCCGCAGGGCCTGCTGGAAGAGGTCGTTGAGCAGGCGCCCGGCGGTGTGCAGCTCCTGGGAGCGCGCCAGGGCGTCCTTGATCTGGCCGAGGATCTGCCCCTCGCCGACGACCATCGAGTCCAGGCCGCAGGCCACCGAGAACAGGTGGTGGACGGCTCGGTCCTCGTAGTGGACGTACAGATAAGGGGTGAGCTCTTCGAGGCCCACGCCGCTGTGCTGGGCGAGCAGGGTGGAGAGCTCGGCGACGCCCGCGTGGAACTTGTCCACGTCGGCGTACAGCTCGATGCGGTTGCAGGTGGCGAGCACGGCCGCTTCGGCGGCGGGCTCGGCGGCCAGCGTGTCCTGAAGGAGCTTGGCCTGGGCGTCGGCGGCAAGGGCGGCCCGCTCGAGCACGCTCACCGGCGCGCTGCGATGGCTCAGCCCCACGACGAGGAGACTCATGCCGGCATCACGGCGGGGACGTCCCCGTCGGGTCCTTTGCGCTGCTGCTTGGCGGCGACGGGCGGCACGGCGCCGTCGGCCGCCGCTTCCTCGCCGGCCTTGCGCTGCTCGTGGAAGGCGAGGATCTGCAGCTCGATGGAGAGGTCCACCTTGCGTACGTCGACGCCGTCGGGCACGGAGAGAACGGTGGGCGCGAAGTTCAGGATCGAGGTCACACCGGCGGCGACGAGCCGCTCGCAGACCTGCTGGGCGGCGCCCGCCGGGGTCGAGATGACGCCGATGGAGACGCCGTTGTCGCTGATGATCTTCTCGAGGTCGTCCGTGTGCTGCACCGGCATCCCCGCGACGGGGGTGCCCGCCATCGCCGGGTCGGCGTCGATCAGCGCGGCGACCCGGAAGCCGCGCGAGGCGAACCCGCCGTAATTGGCGAGCGCGGCGCCGAGGTTACCGATGCCGACGATCACGACGGGCCAGTCCTGGGTCAGACCGAGTTCGCGTGAGATCTGGTAGACGAGGTACTCGACGTCGTAGCCCACACCGCGCGTCCCGTAGGAACCGAGGTAGGAGAAGTCCTTGCGCAGCTTCGCGGAGTTGACCCCCGCGGCGGCCGCGAGCTCCTCGGAGGAGACCGTGGGCACCGAGCGCTCCGACAGTGCGGTGAGGGCTCGGAGGTACAGCGGAAGCCTGGCGACGGTGGCCTCGGGAATCCCTCGGCTGCGGGTCGCCGGTCGGTGAGTTCGGCCAGTTGCCACGGTGCTCCTGCGGGTAGAGCGGGGCTGCAGGCGGTCACACGTCCCCAGACCGCCCCGTCGAAAGCAGGCTATGTCTTTGTGAACGCGTGCACAAAGATGGTGTCCGATTTGCCCGGCCAACGTGACCGGGGTCACGCGCCCCTGGCGCACGTTCCGAGAACCGGCGCACATGAGGCTGCGGTGCTCACTTGATGGGGGCAAAACCGCACACTCTCCTCACGATCATCGCCCCCGAGACCAAACCGCCCACGATCCTAAGGGACCATTCGGGCTGTTTGGACTCGTCGGTCAGTGACGATCAGGATTACGGAGCGAGCTCGCGGCGCAGTCGATCTTCACTCACCCGCCAGAAGGTGTGCTGTTCACCGTCCACCAGGACCACCGGAATCTGTTCCCAGTAGGCCCGGTTGAGCTCTTCGTCCTGCGTGATGTCCTTCTTCTCCCATGCGACTCCCAGCTCGCCGCAGACCTTCTCGATCACCAGCTGTGCGTCATCGCACAAATGACAGCCGGGCTTACCGATCAAGGTGACCGTCCGGTCCTGGGGCTTCTTCTTCTCCGTACGGCGAAAAATCGGGCTCATGACACCATTCTCGCCCCGCCGACGCGCCGCGCGGCCCGTCCGTTTAACGGTGCGGTCGCGGAGAGTTCACAGCGCCGAATCCTGCCGACTCCGGAACGACCGAACGAACTAGCTATGCTCACGACATGGCCGCTCTCGGATGGCTCACCCCCCGTAGGCGCTCCGCCACCGCGCGGAGCGTGTTGGCAGGCGAGGCCTCGGCTGAGGCAGCGCGCAAGACCTCCCAGGAGATGGAGGCACTCGACGACGCCGCGGCCCTCGCCACGGCGCCCGAGGAGCCGGAGGAGCCGGAGTTCCCGGTCTTCGGCGACGACAAGGCCGCCGCCTTCTTCGACCTCGACAACACCGTGATGCAGGGCGCCGCGATCTTCCACTTCGGCCGCGGCCTCTACAAGCGGAAGTTCTTCGAGCGCCAGGAGCTGGCCCGATTCGCCTGGCAGCAGGCGTGGTTCAGACTGGCCGGCGTCGAGGACCCCGAGCACATGCAGGACGCCCGCGACAGCGCCCTGTCCATCGTCAAGGGCCACCGGGTCGCCGAGCTGATGTCCATCGGCGAGGAGATCTACGACGAGTACATGGCCGAGCGCATCTGGCCCGGCACGCGCGCCCTGGCCCAGGCCCACCTCGACGCGGGCCAGAAGGTGTGGCTGGTCACGGCCGCCCCGGTGGAGACGGCGACGATCATCGCCCGCCGCCTGGGCCTGACCGGCGCGCTCGGCACGGTCGCCGAGTCCATGGACGGCGTCTATACGGGAAAGCTCGTCGGCGAACCCCTGCACGGCCCCGCGAAGGCCGAGGCGGTCCGCGCACTGGCCTCCGCGGAGGGCCTGGAGCTGGCCCGCTGCGCCGCGTACAGCGATTCGCACAACGACATCCCGATGCTTTCGCTCGTCGGGCATCCGTACGCGATCAATCCCGACGCCAAACTGCGCAAGCACGCACGCGAACGGGACTGGCGCCTGCGGGACTACCGCACCGGCCGCAAGGCCGCCAAGGTCGGCATCCCGGCCGCCGCGGGCGTCGGAGCCATCGCGGGCGGCACGGCCGCGGCGATCGCCCTGCACCGCCGCCGCCACTGAACATTCTCTCGGTCCTACCCCGCCCGGGCTCTCGCCAGTCACGTTGGTAGCACTCGGCCACAACACGCCCCGCGCTTAGACGGAATGTGACCTGTTTCGATCAACAACCGGTCACAGTGCGCTACTTGAACGGGCATAGACCGGTTACAGAAGCGACGTAATCGGTGATTTGAGCAACTGGGTGTAGTGCCGCCTGTACGAAGCGTTATTCTCCTCAGACGCATTACGGACCCCACACGTCGCTACGACGGGTGAACGGTTCCGCACTGCACGTGATGGAAGCTCTGCCTCTGGGAGTCCCGTGTACCCACACGTCGGGGTTGACGCCTCGGGCCTGGCTACGCTGCGCGCAACGGTCGCCGACCGCTTGCGCGGCTTCGTCCCCACCGCGTACGCCGGCCCCGCCGTCCCCGCATTTGCCGTCCCCACACCCGCCGGGCCCGTCTATGCCCTGGCGGACAGCGGCGCGGCGGTCAGCAGACGGGCCCGTTCCGCCTCTGCCGCCACCTCAACCCCCACCCCCCGCCGTCCCGCCGCGGACAGCGACAGCGCCCGCATGATGGACCTCGTCGAACGCGCCCAGGCGGGCGAGTCCGACGCCTTCGGCCGTCTCTACGACCAGTACAGCGACACGGTCTACCGCTACATCTACTACCGCGTCGGCGGCAAAGCGACCGCCGAGGACCTGACCAGCGAGACCTTTCTGCGCGCCCTGCGCCGCATCAGCACGTTCACCTGGCAGGGCCGCGACTTCGGCGCCTGGCTTGTCACGATCGCCCGCAACCTGGTCGCCGACCACTTCAAATCGAGCCGTTTCCGCCTCGAAGTGACCACCGGCGAAATGCTCGACGCCAACGAGGTCGAGCGCAGCCCCGAGGACTCCGTCCTGGAGTCCCTCTCCAACGCCGCACTGCTCGACGCCGTGCGCCGCCTCAACCCCCAGCAGCAGGAGTGCGTGACCCTGCGCTTCCTGCAGGGACTCTCGGTCGCCGAGACCGCTCGGGTGATGGGCAAGAACGAGGGCGCGATCAAGACCCTCCAGTACCGCGCGGTCCGTACGCTGGCCCGGCTCCTGCCGGACGACGCGCGCTAGCGCCGCGCGCCACCGATAGCCCTCTGTAGCCGTGCGGAGCGTTCAACTGACCCTCCGTGGCGGCCAGATGGCCGCCACGGAAATTGAGCGGTCCGATCATCCTCCGTCCGTAACCCAAGTGCCGCGACGCTCGTTGTGCGGGATGCAGGCTCCCTGTGGTTGCTCCCTGACTTTCCCCGAGCTCATATTGAGCAGGGGACACCCCACTCGATCACTCGATCGTGTGGAAGTGCTCAGATGTTGCAACCCTCAGGACCCCCTGGGGAGTCGACCGTCATGACGAGAGGAGGTGCCGCCAGTGATCGCGAACGTATCGGCACACCGGCGGGCGAACGCCTTCGCCCAGGCCCTGGAGGAGCAATCCGACCAGGGCCCGGCGGCCGAGCAGACCGAAGGTTCCGTCACACCCGAATCCGTGCCGTCCGAACAGACGGCCCCGGACCGGATGTTGACCCTCGCTACCGGCCTCGGCGAGCTGCCGAAGCCGGAGCTGGATCCCGAGGTCAAAGTGGTCCAGCGGGCCCAGCTCGTAGCTGCCATGGAGGCCATGCTCCTTGAGGGCACGGCCGCGGGCGGTGGGACCATCGGCACCTCGGTGCCCGAACAGCGGTCCCGCAAGGGTGCCCACAGGGCCACGGGACTGCGCAAACTGAAGCCACGCTCCAGGCTGTCGAAGGGCATCGCCGCGGGCGGGCTCACCGTCGGCGTCGCCGCCGGTGCGTTCAGCGGAGTGGCCGCGGCCAGCTCCGACGCGCTGCCCGGCGATTCGCTGTACGGCCTGAAGCGCGGCATGGAGGACCTCAAGCTCGGCATGGCCGACGGCGACAGCGACAAGGGCGGGGTCTATCTCGACCACGCGTCGACGCGCCTGAACGAAGCCCGTCGGCTGATGGAGCGGGGCCGCTCCGGCGACCTCGACCACGAATCCCTCGGCGAGGTCAGGCGAGCCCTCTCGGGCATGCGGCACGACGCCACGGAAGGCCACCGCCTTCTGCACCAGGCGTACGAGAGGGACGGCTCGATCGGCCACATCCAGACCCTGTCCGCCTTCACCGAGTCGCACCGCAGGAGCTGGAGCGACCTGCAGAGCAGGCTGCCCGTCCAGCTCGGTGACGTGGGCGAGCAGGTGAGCTCGGTCTTCGACGCGATGGACCAGGAAGTGGACCCCCTCCGCTCCCTCCTCCCCCGCACCCCGGACAAGAGCGACGCCCCCGGCCCGCCGAGCCAGGGCGGCTCCTCCGACTCGTCGGCACCGGACAGCCCTTCGGCCCCCGATTCGTCCCCGCGGGACGGCTCGAGCGCCGACAAGGGCGAGCCCCGTCCGTCGGCACCGGACAAGGACGAGGACGACGGCCTGCTGGGCGGCAACACGGGCGGCCTCCTGGACCCCCCGAAGTCCGACACGACCCCGAGCAGCCCCTCGGACGGCGATTCGTCCGACAAGCAGTCCCCGTCGGCCAAGCCGGACGTCACGGTGCCTCCGATCCTGCCGGGGCTGCTGCCCGGCCTGGGGATCGACGAGGAGGACGTGAGGTAGCGGCATGACATGAGGGAGGGGCCAGATCCTGAGGATCTGGCCCCTCCCTCATGTCGCCCCTCCCTCAGGTCACAGGAAGCGCGTGTCACAGAAAACGCGTGTCGTGAGAGAACTCAGAAGAACACGGACCGCCGCTGCACCAGCAGCTTGTACAGCGTGTGCTGAATCTGCTCCCGGACCTGATCCGTCAGGTTGAACATCAGCATCGGGTCCTCGGCCGCCTCCGGCGGATATCCGTCCGTGGGAATCGGCTCCCCGAACTGGATCGTCCACTTCGTCGGCAGCGGCACCGCCCCCAGCGGGCCGAGCCAAGGGAACGTAGGCGTGATCGGGAAGTAGGGGAAGCCGAGCACCCGCGCCAGCGTCTTCGCGTTGCCGATCATCGGGTAGATCTCCTCCGCCCCCACGATCGAGCAGGGCACGATCGGCGTCCCCGCCCGCAACGCGGTGGAGACGAACCCGCCCCGGCCGAACCGCTGCAACTTGTAGCGGTCGCTGAACGGCTTCCCGATGCCCTTGAAGCCCTCCGGCATCACCCCGACCAGCTCACCCCGCTCGAGCAGCCGCTCGGCGTCCTCGGCGCACGCCAGCGTGTGCCCCGCCTTGCGCGCCAGTTCGTTGACCACCGGCAGCATGAAGACGAGGTCCGCCGCGAGCAGCCGCAGATGGCGACCCTCGGGGTGGTTGTCGTGCACGGCGACCTGCATCATCAGGCCGTCGAGCGGCAGCGTCCCTGAGTGGTTGGCGACGATCAGCGCCCCGCCGTCCGACGGGATGTTCTCGATGCCTTTCACCTCGACGCGGAAGTACTTGTCGTACAGCGGCCGCAGCAGGGACATCAGGACCTGGTCGGTGAGCTCCTCGTCGTAACCGAAGTCGTCGACCTCGTAGTCACCCGTGAGCCGCCGGCGCAGAAACGCCAGACCACCCGCGATACGCCGCTCCAGGCCACCGCCACCGCCCCGCGGCTCGGATTCGCCCCCGGTCCTTGCCTCCGGCCCGGGAGCCCCCTGTCGCGAAGGCTCCGGCTCGGCCCTCTCCACCTGCGGCTCCCCGTCCTGCTGGCCCGGCATGGCCGTGACCTCACGCACGGCTGCCGGATCGTTCTTGCGCCGGGCCGCGCCCGCGCCCCTGCGCCGCGACGGGCGCTGCGCACCCGCGCGCGACCGGTCGTCGTCGAACGGAATGACCTTGGCGTCCGCCATCGTTGACGCTCTCCTCAGTTGGCGCTCTGGTTGCCCGCGAAGGGCAGCGTGGCGATCCGATCGATGGCCCCCGCGACGGCCTGCGGCGGCACAAGTCCCGGACCCCGACTGCGTACGAAGTCCGCGAAGGTCTCCGCGGTCGTGTACTTGGGGCTGAAGCCCAGTGTCTCGCGCATCTGCCGGGTGGCCACGACCCGGCCGTGGGTGAGCAGCCTGATCTGCTCGGGCGAGAAGTCCGTCATGCCCAGGGTGCGCAGCGCCTGGCCGACCCAGGTGACCGCGGGCATGAACACCGGCAGCGTCGGGCGCCCCAGGCGCCGCGAGCACTGCGAGAGCAGCAGCAGGCCGTCGCCCGCGATGTTGAACGTGCCGCTGTTGAGCGTCCCGCGCACCGGGTCGTGCGCCCCCAGGCGCAGGACCTCGATCGCGTCGTCCTCGTGCACGAACTGCAGCCGCGGGTCGTAGCCGAAGACGGTCGGCAGGACCGGCAGCGAGAAGTACTCGGCGAGCGGGGAGTCCGCGGCGGGGCCCAGGATGTTCGCGAAGCGCAGCACGCAGACCGCCACGTCGGGGCGGCGGCGCGCGAAGCCACGTACGTAGCCCTCGACCTCGACGGTGTCCTTGGCGAAGCCGCCGCTGGGCAGCGACTTCGGCGGCGTCGTCTCGGTGAAGACCGCGGGGTCGCGCGGCGCGGAGCCGTACACATTGGTGCTCGACTTCACCACGAGCCGCTTGACCGTCGGCGACTTCTGGCAGGCGCCGAGCAGCTGCATGGTGCCGATGACGTTGGTTTCCTTGAGCGAGCCGCGGTTGCCGCCGGCCAGCGCCGTGCCCGTGACGTCCATGTGCACGACCGTGTCGACGGAGAACTCGGCGAGCACCTTGGCGATCGCGGGCTGCCGGATGTCGGCCTGGACGAAGTCGGCGCCGCCCAGATGGTGCACGGGCGGGACCGCGTCCACGGCGACCACCCGGTCGACCTCGGGGTCCCTCAGGACGCGTCGGACGAACCGCCCGCCCAGTTGTCGGGCCACCCCGGTCACGAGCACGACCTTGCCCAAGATCAGCGCCTGCCTTCCCCAGCCCTCGAAGTCCTGCCGCGCCCCATCATGTCTCTCCCGGCACACGCTAGCGGGTCGATGTTGCGCTGTGATGACCGCCCGATGCAGGAAGTGACGACAGCCACATACGAGCGCACGAACCAGGCTCTACGCCCAGACCAGGACGTACATCGGATCGGGACGCACATCCTGCCCAGGACGTACGTTCGAAACAAGCCCCCAGGCGGTCCGGCGAAGCGCGAAAACCGGCCGGAAGACGCCCCGGCGAGTGCCCCGGACGACGCCGGGAAAACGCCGGACGCCCCTGGGAAAACCCTGGGGAGGTCCCCTGCGAGACCCCTCCGAGATCCTCCGAGACCCCTTGGGGACCCCGGAAAGACGCCGAAGCCCCCCCGCCGGATGGCGGGAGGGCTTCGGGGCGCGCTGTACAGCTGTCGCTTACTTCTTGTTGCGACGCTGTACGCGGGTGCGCTTCAGCAGCTTGCGGTGCTTCTTCTTGGCCATCCGCTTACGCCGCTTCTTGATAACAGAGCCCACGACTACCCTCGCTCACTTCTCATCACTCGGTGCGGGGCAGCTGACTGGGCCCACACGACCTACGTCGGCCCTAGCCTACCCGCCCCCGGGTGAGGGACGTAATCGAGGGGGATCGACCGGCTCCGGTCAGCCCGCCTCGACTCCTACATAGGACTCGCGGAGGTACTCGTGAACCGCCTGCTCCGGTACTCGGAATGACCTTCCGACCCGGATGGCGGGCAGATGACCGCTGTGCACCAAGCGGTACACGGTCATCTTGGACACTCGCATCACCGAGGCGACTTCCGCCACGGTCAAGAACTGAACCTCGTTCAGCGGCCTCTGGTCTGCAGCCATGACACCCCACCTGAACCTTCCGCACATGACGGGCACCGGCTTCCCCTTCCGGTGACTCTTCGTCTCTGCGCGCTCACTCCCCAGACTAGGGGCGGATGATGCGAGTGGGGAAGAGGAGTAGCGATCGGCCGCCTACTGTGACAGACACGCTCGATTGAGTACATAGCGAGTAAGCGGTCGGTAGTAATCAGACCGCACAGCGTCATCAAGCGGAACGACGACGGACACCTGCCCCTCGGCCTCTCCGACGAACAGCGCGGGATCGTCCGTATCCGCCAGACCGATCGCCTCAAACCCCAGCTGACCTGCCCCGCAGACCCATCCGTGGTCCCCGATGACGAGCTCGGGAAGCGGCCCTTCGGCCTCCGCTGCGGCCGCGAGAGCGGCTCGAACCGGGAGCGGGGAGTGGCTGTGTGCGCCGGTCTCACTCCCGGTGGGACGCGCGCCGGGTTCCCGCACCAGCGCGACTCCTTGTACGTAGTCAAGGTTGTACGTGCGTAGGCCGAACCGGGTCGTTATGTCGACACTGCTGCCCTGCGCGGGGGTGAGGACGGTGCACCCGGCCGCCGACAAAGCGTCCGCCAGCGCGGCGTAGAAGCCGAGGAGCCGGTGCGGATGGCCCGTCCCGAGGAGCACGGGAAGCTCCCTTCGCGCGGCGTCCGCGAGCCTCTCGGCGAAGGCGTCGAGCGCGGCCAACGTCCGCTCCGGGTCGATGACATCGACCCCCGAGGTGTGCCGCGGGTCGGCGGAGACCCCGCACTTGTCCGCCATCAGCCCCAGGAGGTCACCGGGACCCCAATTCCACTCGGGATCGAGCCCCAGCAGTATCCGCGGGTCCCGGGCCGCGAAGAGCCGATAGCTCCGCAGGCTCTCTTCCCGAGTGGTCGCCACGGGCCCGGCCAGCCGGGCAGCCAACAGATGCGCACGCAACGCTCCGGTGCTCAACACGCAGCGAGCGTCCCGCAGGAACCCTCCCCATACCCCTAAAACCCCGAAAAACCCCCACAGTTGGGCTAACAAGCCGTACGCTCAACGCTCCCCGCGTCCCCCACTGCCCGTCGCTGCCCGCCGCTGCTCGCCGCGGCCTGGGGCGGCCTGGGGCGGAGCCCAGCTTCGCGTCCTACGCCAACAACCCCCGCAGCGGAAACGCCGCCCGGCGAGCGGCGAGCACCGCCTGGTCGAGCCGATCCGCGGGGTCGTACCCCTCGGCCCACTCCGCCCAGGAGACGGGCCACCGCCCGTCCGTCATCCGGGCGGGCGCCAACTGCCGGGTCCGCGCGAAGACTTCCTGCCGCCAGGCCTCGGGAATCGTCTCGGAAGGCGCGACCTCCCGCCCCGCGGCGATCCCCACCAAGTGGGTCCAGGACCGAGGCACCACGTCCACCACGGCGTACCCACCGCCACCGAGAGCGACCCAGCGCCCGTCGGCGTACGTGTGCGCCAACTCGTGGCAGGCCACCTGCACGGCCCGCTGCGCGTCGAGCGACACGGCCAGATGCGCCAACGGATCGTCGAAGTGCGTATCGGCCCCGTGCTGCGTCACAAGGACCTGCGGCCGGAACTCCGCCAACAGCTCGGGCACCACGGCGTGGAACGCCCGCACCCACCCCGCGTCCCCCGTGCCCGCCGGCAGCGCGACATTGACCGCCGACCCCTCCGCCACGGAGTTCGCACCCGTCTCCTCGGGCCACCCGGTCTGCGGGAACAGCGTCCGCGGATGCTCGTGCATCGAGATCGTCAGGACCCGCGGATCGTCCCAGAAGGACGCCTGCACCCCGTCCCCGTGGTGCACGTCCACGTCCACGTACGCGACCCGCTCGGCGCCCAGCTCCAGCAGCCGCGCGATGGCCAGCGAGGCGTCGTTGTAGATACAGAACCCCGAGGCGGACCCCGGCATCGCATGGTGCAGCCCGCCCGCGAAGTTCACGGCATGCAGCGCTTCCCCGCGCCACACCGCCTCGGCGGCGCCCACCGACTGCCCGGCGATCAGCGCCGACACCTCGTGCATCCCCGCGAAGGCGGGATCGTCCGGGGTGCCGAGGCCATAGCTGCCGTTCGCCGACGCCGGATCGGCGGACGCGGCCTTGACCGCGTCCACATAGTCCTCGCGATGCACGAGCCGCAGCGTCGAGTCACCGGCACGCTTGGCCGCGACCACATCCATCTCACGGTCGAGCCCGAAGGCACCGACCAGGCTTCTGGTCAGCGCGAGCCTGACCGGGTCCATGGGGTGCTCAGGACCGAAGTCATAGCCCGTTACTGCCTCGTCCCACATCAGCTGTGCGCGGCCGCTCATGCCCGTCACCGTATCTGTCCGGTCCAGGGGCGAAGGACCGGGCGTACAACAAGGTCACGAGCACCAACACCATGGGAACGAGCATCGCCCCGCGGTAGTTCCAGGCATCCCCGAGCGCCCCCACCAGCGGCGAACCGATCAGGAACCCCACGTAGTTGAAGACGTTGAGCCGCGCCACAGCCGCATCCGATGCCCCGGGAAAGAGCCGCCCCGCCGCTGCGAAGGTCTGCGGAACGATCACGCACAGCCCGAGCCCGAGCACCGTGAAGCCCAGAATCCCGGTCCACGCCCCGGGCGCCACCGCCACGATGGCGAACCCGAGAGCGGCCACCACCGACCCGGCCCGCACCACCGCCACGGCCCCGAACCGCCGCACGCCCAGGTCCCCGAGCCCCCGCCCCAACAGGGTCATGACCATGTAGACGTTGTAGGGGACGGTCGAGACCTCCTCCGAACTGCCCAGCACGTCCTGCAGATACTTCGCGCTCCAGTTGGAGACGGTCGAATCCCCGATGTACGCGAAGGTCATCACCAGGCAGAGCGGCAGAAGCAGCTTGAAGACGACGGGCCCGCCCTGCCCCTGACCTGCGGCACTCGTGCCACTACCGCCATCGGCGTCGACGTACCACCGGCTCCCCACCAGCGCCGCCGGCAACAGCACCACGACCACCGGCAGATACGAGACGAAGAGCGACAGGTCCCAGTGCGCCCCCGCCCACGCCATCGACGCCCCCGCGATCCCGCCCAGGCTGTACGCGGCGTGAAATCCCAGCATGATGCTGCGCCCGTACGCCCGCTGGAGGCTCACCCCGAGCATGTTCATGGACGCGTCGAGCGCCCCCACCGAGAGCCCGAACGCCCCCAGCGCCACGGCCACTTGCCACAGGGCGTCCCCCGCGCCGACCCCGAGCAGCGCCAGGAGCACCACGGGCTGCGCCCACCGCAGCACACGGCTCGGCGGCACCCTCTTGACCAGCCACTCCGTGCCCACGCTGCCGACCCCCGCGAGGATCGGCACGGCGGCGAGGAAGACCGGCAGCAGGCCGTCGGATATCCCGTACCGATCCTGGATGGCGGGGATCCGTGTCACCAGCAACGCGAAGGTGACGCCCTGCACCAGGAAGCTGAACGCCAAAGAGGCCCTGCCGCGCCGCAGCTCAACTGTCATGGCTGCAGAGCGTAGGACCCCTGACTACCGGTGGGTAGATAGATCACTCACCCAATTCCCCACGCCTCCCCCGCGAGACGCCCTCCCCTACGAGGCGAGGCGTCCCACCGTCACCGCCCGAGCGCGGCGACCTCCTCGCTCACCTTCTTCTCCATCGGGTCGACGACCAGGGGCCCGCTGGCCATCACCGTCGCCGTGATGGTGACACCGGCGATCACCCCGCCGAGCCACACCATGGTGTCGACGGGCAGCGTGTAGGCCCCCACGACCCGCACCAGGGCCTCGCCGAACAGCGCCGCACCCCACATCACCGAGAACAGCCGCTCCCTCCGCGCGAACTCCCCCCGCTCGGCGACCAGCCGCTCCCACACGGCGGTACGCACCGGGTCCCCCTTGGTCACCCAGGGCTTGAGCGCCACGGTCATCAGCGGCCGCCCGGCGGCCACGGACACCAGCACGGCGATCCCGATCGTCGCGGTGATGCCACTGTCCTTGGCGAGCATCAGCCGCGGATCTCCGGCGAGGAGACTGAGCAGCAGCCCGACGAGGCCGGCGGCCAGGACGAGCGCCGCGAACCCATTGACCCGACGCTCCCTGACCACACCCCACAGCGTCCGCCCGGCGGGCACCACACTGCTCCAGGCGAGCGCCACGAGCGTACTCATCCCAAAGCCCTTGCTGAGCAGGTAGTACGAGGCCGTGGGCACGACGGCATCCAGCACGAGCGGCTTCAGCGACTCCCAGCGCGACTGTCGCGCGGTGGCCGTGTCAGTGGCGGTGGCCGTGTCCGTGGCTGGGGCCGTGTCCGTGGCTGGGGCCGGGGGTGAGGGTGGGGCTGCGGCGGCGAGCTGGCTCATGGCGATCGGTCCTCCGTCGTCACTGTCACTGGGTACGTCCCGTTCGTTCCCGACGCACTCAGCTTCGCCGCAGCCCCCCATCGGCCGACAGAAACGATCGTCCGGACCTGGCGATGACAAATGTCAGCCCGAACCCCCCGGCCCACGTCATACGAGCAGCTCAGCCAACTCCTTCATGTCCCCGAAGAGTTGAGTTGCCCCCGCAAGCCGCTCGGCGGGCGTCATGGCGGTGAACCCGTACACATCCATCCCCGCCGCCACGGCCGCCCGCACCCCCAGCGGACTGTCCTCGACCACCACACACTTCTCGGGCGCCACTCCCATGCGCTCGGCGGCGTACAGAAAGAGATCCGGCGCCGGCTTCCCGCGCCCCACATCCTCGGAACTGAAGATCCGCTCGTCACCGAACCACCGATCGAGCCCGGTACGCCGATGCCCCACCCGAATCCGCTCATGGCTCCCGGACGAGGCAAGGCAGTAGGGCACCCCGCCGGCCACCAGCTTCTCCAGTACGTCGACGGCCCCCGCCACAGGCTCGAGCTCCCGCTCGAAGGCGGCGAAGACGCGAGCATGGAAGGTCACGTCGAAATCCTCGGGCAACCGCTGCCCACTGCGCTCAAGAACAAGATCGTGTACGCGATGAACGGCGGCCCCCATGTAGTCACGCAGGGAGTCCTCATACGTGGTGGGGTGCCCGAGCTCGGTCAGATAAGCGGCAAGGATGGTGTTGGAGAGCGGCTCGCTGTCCACGAGGACGCCGTCATTGTCGAAGATGACCAAGTCGTATCGCATAGTTCGACCCTAAACGCAGAAAAGGCCCTCTAGGGGGCCTGGAACGCAGAAAACCCCCGCACCAGAGGTGCGGGGGTTTCCCGTTAATAATAGTTCGGCGGCGTCCTACTCTCCCACAGGGTCCCCCCTGCAGTACC
>NZ_JBITWR010000010.1:22440-364432 GCF_044544025.1 Streptomyces sp. NPDC055243 | reverse complement strand
CGGGCTTTCCTCCGGGCGCTTCCCTTCGGTGTTTCTTTGTTTCTGTTCTTGCGTTTCCGACTCTATCAGACTCTTTCGTGTCCGATTTTCCTCGGCGCCTTTCAGGTTTCCGCTCCGGCCTTTCGGCTTTCGCGTTTCCCTTTCCAGCGGTTCCGACTTTATCAGAGATTCTGAGTCGGAATTCCCCGCCCGGTTCGGGTGGCTCCGAGCATGTGAGTGCCGGGTGCTTCCCGTTCAGGCGGAGACGTAAACGTACTGGAGCGGGGCGCCCCGATGCAAATCGAGGCGCCCCGCTCCAAGTTCACGCAGTGTCGGGTCAGACCTCGACGACCACGGGAAGGATCATCGGGCGTCGCCGGTAGTTGTCCGAGACCCACTTGCCCAGCGTGCGGCGGATGAGTTGCTGCAGCTGGTGGGGCTCCACGACGCCGTCCTGGGCCGACTTCTCCAGGACCTCCTGGACCCTCGGCATGACGGCCGAGAAGGCCGAGTCGTCGATGCCGGAGCCGCGGGCCTGGATGTGCGGGCCCCCGGTGATCTTGCCGGTGCTGGAGTCCACCACGACGAAGACCGAGATGATGCCCTCGTCGCCGAGGATCCTGCGGTCCTTGAGGGAGGACTCCGTGACGTCGCCGACCGAGAGGCCGTCGACATAGACGTATCCCGCCTGGACCTTGCCGACGATCTTCGCCTTGCCCTCGACGAGGTCGACGACGACGCCGTCCTCGGCGATCACGATGCGGTCGTGCGGAACGCCGGTGAGGGCGCCCAGCTCTGCGTTGGCGCGCAGGTGGCGCCATTCGCCGTGCACCGGCATCAGGTTCTTGGGCTTGCAGATGTTGTAGAAGTACAGGAGCTCGCCCGCCGACGCGTGGCCGGAGACGTGCACCTTCGCGTTGCCCTTGTGGACGACGTTCGCTCCCCAGCGGGTCAGGCCGTTGATCACGCGGTAGACCGCGTTCTCGTTGCCGGGGATGAGCGACGACGCCAGGATCACCGTGTCGCCCTGGACGATGCGGATCTGGTGGTCGCGGTTGGCCATCCGGGAGAGGGCGGCCATCGGTTCACCCTGCGAGCCCGTGCAGACGAGCACGACCTGGCTGTCGGGGAGGTCGTCGAGCGTCTTGACGTCCACCACCAGGCCCGGCGGGACCTTCAGGTAGCCCAGGTCCCTCGCGATGCCCATGTTGCGGACCATCGAGCGGCCGACGAAGGCGACCCTGCGGCCGTACTCGTGGGCCGCGTCCAGGATCTGCTGGATGCGGTGGACGTGGCTGGCGAAGCTCGCGACGATGATCCGCTTCTGGGCGCCGGCGAAGACGCCCCGGATCACGTTCGAGATGTCGCGCTCCGGCGGGACGAAGCCCGGGACCTCGGCGTTCGTCGAGTCGGAGAGAAGGAGGTCGATGCCCTCCTCGCTCAGCCGCGCGAACGCGTGCAGGTCGGTGAGGCGGCCGTCCATCGGCAGCTGGTCCATCTTGAAGTCGCCGGTGGCGACGACCATGCCCGCGGGAGTGCGGATGGCGACGGCCAGGGCGTCCGGGATGGAGTGGTTGACCGCGATGAACTCACAGTCGAACGGGCCCAGACGCTCGCGGTCGCCCTCGACGACCTCGAGCGTGTACGGACGGATGCGGTGCTCCTGGAGCTTCGCCTCGATGAGCGCGAGCGTCAGCTTGGAGCCGATCAGCGGGATGTCCGGCTTCTCGCGGAGGAGAAAGGGGACACCGCCGATGTGGTCCTCGTGGCCGTGCGTGAGCACGATGCCGTCGATGTCGTCGAGGCGGTCCCTGATGGACGTGAAGTCCGGCAGGATCAGGTCGATTCCGGGCTGCTCCTCCTCGGGGAAGAGCACTCCGCAGTCGACGATCAGCAGGCGACCGTTGTACTCGAAGACGGTCATGTTGCGGCCGATCTCACCGAGGCCGCCGAGCGGGGTGACCCGCAGGCCGCCCTTCGGGAGCTTCGGCGGGGCGCCGAGTTCAGGATGCGGATGACTCAAAAGACTCTCCTCACCACACGCGCCACGTACCTCCAGGGCACGTGGCGCGCATGACGTTCGTGCAGTAGCAGTTGTTTGGTGTGGGTGCAGGACCGTGTCCCGCGGTGTTACGCGTATTCAGTTGTGAAGTCTGTGGTCAGAGCTGTACCCCGCCGGCGGCGAGATCGATCTTGAGCTGGGCCGTCTCGTCGGGCGACAGTTCGACCAGGGGCAGCCGCAGCGGTCCCGCGGGGCGGCCCTGGAGGGTGAGCGCCGCCTTCGTGGTGATCACACCCTGCGTACGGAACATGCCCGTGAAGACCGGGAGCAGCTTCTGGTGGATCTCGGTGGCCTTCTGCACGTCACCCGTGACGTACGAGTCGATCATCGCGCGCAGCTCCGGGGTGACCACGTGGCTGACCACGGAGACGAAGCCGCAGGCGCCGACGGAGAGCAGCGGGAGGTTCAGCATGTCGTCGCCGGAGTACCAGGCGAGGCCGGAGCGGGCGATGGCCCAGCTGGCGCGGCCGAGGTCGCCCTTGGCGTCCTTGTTGGCGACGATCCGTGGGTGCTGCGCCAGGCGGACGATCGTCTCGGTGTTGATCGGTACGCCGCTGCGGCCGGGGATGTCGTAGAGCATGACCGGCAGCTCGGTGCTGTCGGCGATCGCGGTGAAGTGGCGGAGCAGGCCCTCCTGCGGGGGCTTGTTGTAGTACGGCGTGACCGTCAGGAGGCCGGTGGCGCCGACACGCTCGGCGTCGCGGGCGAGCTCGATGCTGTGGCGGGTGTCGTTCGTGCCGACGCCCGCCACGACGTGGGCACGGTCTCCGACTGCTTCCACTACGGCTCGGACGAGATCGGCTTTCTCCGCGTTGCTGGTGGTCGGCGACTCACCGGTGGTGCCGTTGATGACGAGGCCGTCGTTGCCTGCGTCCACCAGGTGGGCGGCGAGTCGCTGAGCGCCGTCGAGGTCGAGTGCGCCGTCCGCCGTGAAGGGCGTGACCATAGCGGTGAGGACCCTGCCGAAGGGGGTCTGCGGAGTGGAGGTCGGAGCCATGGGTAACACGCTACTCGCTGCTCAGCGCGTGGTCCCCCCTCGGGGGATGTGTGCGGACCTGACAAGTGAGGAGCCCGGCACTGCCTGCTCGGGGGTTCAAGCAGTGCCGGGTCCGTTTGATCAGGCTAGATGAACTTCTCGAAATGCCGCAATACGGACACCTCACTCAGCCCACCCGTACATCAGTGCCTTACGGAGCCACGCGTCCGTTGCCGTTGAACGCGGCGTGCGTGAGGGGCATGAGCTTGGCCCAGTGCTCCTCCATCTTTTCGCCGACCATCTCGATCTCCCGCTGCGGGAAGGACGGGACCTTGGCGAGCTCGTGCTGCGTGCGCAGGCCGAGGAAGTGCATCAGCGAACGGGCGTTGCACGTCGCGTACATCGACGAGAAGAGGCCGACCGGCAGGACCGCGCGGGCGACCTCGCGGGCGACACCGGCGGCGAGCATCTCCTGATACGCCTCGTACGCCTGGCGGTACGAGTCCTCCATGACGCGGCCCGTGAGCTCCTGCTGGGCCTGGGTGCCCTCCACGAAGACGTACTTCCCGGGGCGGCCCTCCTGGACCAGCTTGCGGGACTCGTCCGGGACGTAGAACGTCGGCTGGAGCTCCCTGTAGCGGCCCGACTCCTCGTTGTACGACCAGCCCACGCGGTGTCGCATGAACTCGCGGAAGACGAAGATCGGGGCGCTGATGAAGAACGTCATCGAGTTGTGCTCGAAGGGGCTGCCGTGGCGGTCCCGCATCAGATAGTTGATCAGGCCCTTGGAGCGCTCCGGGTCCTTCTGGAGCTCCTCCAGGGACTGCTCCCCGGCAGTGGAGACACGGGCGGCCCACAGGACGTCGGAGTCGGTCGCGGCATGCTTCACCAACTCGACGGTGACCTCGCTGCGGAAGCTGGGCTTGAGGTCTTCGGTGGGGGTCTCGCTCACTGGCGGGGGTCCTTCCATGTGCATCACTCGGGCGGCGCCCACTCTATGGCCCGGCACTGACAATCGGCCGTTCGGTGCCTCGCCACGACAATCTTCGGCGAATTTGGCGAAACCGGGCACCATTTGGGCGTTTCGAGCGTCTGTCTAGACAACAGAGTTTCGTTCGAGTCGCGTGAGGAGAAACGCACATCATGTTCCGTCGGCGCGAGCCCGTACCGTTCGCCTTCATCGCCGAAGCCGACAAGTTCCGCAGCAATGTCACTCCCCCACCCCGAGAGCGCCCTTCGGCCGCTCAGGTCGTGGGCCGCACCCTGGTCGGCCTGGTCGTCGTCGCCGGCCTCGCGGGTTCCCTGCTGGTCGGCATGCCCGCCCTGTCGCCCGAGCAGTCACCCGCGCAGACCCAGCAGTCCGAGGCCTCGACCGGTCGATGACGACCGTCTCGGCCCTGCCCCGTCCGGACCCCCAAGGGTGGTAGGCGTGAGCAGGGCTCGGTAGCCTCACCGGGCACAGACCGTGCGTGGATCGAGTGAGGATTCAGTCGTGCCCCTGCCCTTTCTGACGGCGGACCGCGCCTTTGACGAGACAGCGGACGACGCCCCGCTGCCGTTCGACGATCGCGACCACTGGCGGCGGCCCTACCGGCCGGGGCCGTGGCGGGTGGGGGCGTCCGCACTGCTTCTGCTGCTCGCCTCGTACGTCCTCGTCGCCGCCGTAATCATCGCGTTCGCGGACTCCCTCGCGGGCGCCGCGATCTGCGCGGGGCTCGCGACGGTCATCATCGTGAGCGCGCTGCGGCTGCTGCGGGTGGGCACCTGGGTGAGCGCGCACGGACTGCGTCGTGTGTCCTTCCTGACGACGCAGACCGTGCCGTGGGACCAGGTCGTGACGGTGCGTACGACCCAGCAGCCCGTGCGGTGGCTGGGTCTTCCCCGCACGGTCCAGGGGCAGGCGCTCATCCTCGTACGACGGGATCAGCGGGCCGATGGGCCGTCCTTCCTGCTCACCGACCGCAATGCCGACTTCCTGGCCCGGCACGAGGCCTTCAACCGGGCGGCCGACTCCATCGAGGTGTGGGCCGACGAGTACCGCCGCACCGCCTGATCCCCAGAGCTAGACGTTCACCGGTCGGCCCGCGCGCAGCGCGATCGCGCGCTGCATCGCCTTTCGCGCGCGCGGGGTGTCCCGGGCGTCGTGATAGGCCACGGCCAGGCGGAACCAGCAGCGCCAGTCGTCCGGGGCGTCCTCGGTCTCGGCCTTGCGCCGGGCGAAGACCTCGTCGGCCGAGTCGCGGTCGATCCGGCCGCCGGGCGTGCGCTTCAACTCGTCGACGGGCAGGCCGCCTTCGGCCTCCAGCTCGGCGGCCAGACGGTTGGCGCGCTGGACGAACTGCGTGTTCTTCCAGAGGAACCAGATGCCGATGAACGGCAGGATGAGCACCGCGACGCCGAAGGTGACGGTGAGCGCGGTGCCGTGCTGTATCAGGAGCACGCCGCGGCTGCCGACCAGGACGAAGTAGACGACCAGGACGGCAGCCGTGACGGCGTAAGTGATCTTTGCTCGCATGAGGGTCAGCCGGTCCGTGTCAGTTCAGATCCAGGAAGTGTTCCAGGCCGAACGTCAGGCCCGGAGTGCTCACCACACGGCGTACGCCGAGCAGGATGCCCGGCATGAAGCTGCTGTGGTGCAGCGAGTCGTGCCGGATCGTCAGGGTCTCGCCCTCACCGCCAAGCAGCACCTCCTGGTGGGCCAGGAGGCCGCGCAGCCGCACGGAGTGCACCGGGACGCCGTCGACGTCCGCGCCGCGCGCGCCGTCCAGCGCCGTCGAGGTGGCGTCCGGCTGCGGGGCGCTGCCCGCCTCCCGACGGGCCTCGGCGATGAGCTGGGCGGTGCGCGTGGCGGTGCCGCTGGGGGCGTCGGCCTTGTTCGGGTGGTGCAGCTCGACGACCTCGACGGACTCGAAGTACGGCGCCGCGATCTGCGCGAACTTCATGGTGAGGACCGCGCCGATGGAGAAGTTCGGGGCGATCAGGACGCCCGTCTTCGGCGATGCGGCCAGCGCGGTCTCCAGCTGCGTGATGCGCTCGTCCGTCCAGCCCGTCGTACCGACGACGGCGTGGATGCCGTGTCGCACGCAGAAGTCCAGATTGCCCATCACCGAGTCGGGGTTGGTCAGTTCGACCGCGACCTGGGCGCCGGCCTCGACCAGCGTGTCCAGCTTGTCGCCCCGGCCGAGCGCCGCGACCAGTTCCAGGTCGTCGGCGGCCTCGACGGCTCGGACGGCCTCGGAGCCGATCCGGCCCTTTGCTCCGACGACCGCCACGCGCAGCTTGCTCATGTGCCTGATTCCTTAAGGGAGTTAGGAGACCGCTAAGGGGTTAGGAGACCGCTTCGTGCAGGCGGGCGGCCTGCTTGTCCTTGAGCGGGCCGATGGCCGAAAGCGACGGACGGTGGCCGAGGACCTCGCGGGCGACCTCACGGACGTCGTCCGGGGTGACCGCGGCGATCCTGGCCAGCATGTCGTCGACCGACATCTGCTCGCCCCAGCACAGCTCGCTCTTGCCGATGCGGTTCATCAGCGCACCGGTGTCCTCGAGACCGAGGACGGTGGAGCCCGCGAGCTGGCCGATCGCGCGCCCGATCTCGTCGTCCGACAGACCGTGCTCGGCGACCTGGTCGAGTTCGTCGCGGCAGATCTTCAGCACGTCGTGCACCTGGCTCGGGCGGCAGCCCGCGTACACGCCGAAGAGGCCGGTGTCGGCGAAGCCCGACGTGTACGAGTACACGCTGTAGGCCAGGCCGCGCTTCTCCCGGACCTCCTGGAAGAGCCTCGATGACATGCCGCCGCCGAGGGCGGTGTTCAGGACGCCCATGGCCCAGCGGCGCTCGTCCGTGCGGGCCAGGCCCGGCATGCCGAGGATGACGTGGGCCTGCTCGGTCTTGCGGTTGACGACCTCGACGCGGCCCGCCGTGCGCAGGGCGCGGGAGCCCTGGCGCGGGGCGACCGGCGTCGCGTCGGTGCGGTGCAGGGCGCCCGCCTTCTCGAAGGCGGCACGGACCTGACGTACGACCTTGTTGTGGTCGACGTTGCCCGCGGCCGCGACCACCAGGTGCGTCGGGTCGTAGTGCTTCTTGTAGAAGCGGCGGATCCGGTCCGCGTTCAGGGCGTTGACCGTCTCCTCGGTGCCCAGGACGGGGCGGCCGAGCGGGGTGTCGCCGAGCATCGTGTGCGCGAACAGGTCGTGCACGCAGTCGCCCGGGTCGTCCTCGGTCATCGCGATCTCTTCGAGGATGACGCCGCGCTCCGCGTCGACGTCCTCCTGGAGGATCAGGGAGCCCGTCAGCATGTCGCAGACGACGTCGATGGCGAGCGGCAGGTCGGTGTCGAGCACGCGTGCGTAGTAGCACGTGTACTCCTTGGCCGTGAAGGCGTTCATCTCGCCGCCGACCGCGTCAAGGGCGGACGAGATGTCCAGGGCGCTGCGCTTCTTGGTGCCCTTGAAGAGCAGGTGCTCCAAGTAGTGCGTGGCGCCGTTCAGAGCCGGGGTCTCGTCGCGGGAGCCGACGTTCGCCCAGATCCCGAAGGTCGCGGAGCGTACGGAGGGCAGGGTCTCGGTGACGACGCGGAGGCCGCCCGGCAGCGTCGTACGGCGAACCGTGCCGATGCCGTCCTTGCCCTTGAGGAGGGTTTGGGTACGGGCGACGGCCCGCCCCTCCGAAGAGGGGCGGGCCGTCGTCGTGGTGCTACGCGACGTCACTTGTCGGTGTCGTCCTTCGTGTCGTCGCCCTCTTCACCCTCGACGACGGGGATGAGGGAGAGCTTGCCGCGCGAGTCGATCTCGGCGATCTCGACCTGGACCTTCTGGCCCACACCGAGGACGTCCTCGACGTTCTCCACGCGCTTGCCGCCGGCGAGCTTGCGGATCTGCGAGATGTGCAGCAGACCGTCCTTGCCCGGGAGCAGGGACACGAACGCACCGAAGGTCGTCGTCTTCACGACGGTGCCCAGGTAGCGCTCGCCGACCTCCGGCATGGTCGGGTTGGCGATGCCGTTGATCGTGGCGCGGGCGGCCTCGGCGGCCGGTCCGTCGGCGGCACCGATGTAAATGGTGCCGTCGTCCTCGATCGTGATGTCGGCGCCGGTGTCCTCCTGGATCTGGTTGATCATCTTGCCCTTCGGGCCGATGACCTCACCGATCTTGTCCACCGGGATCTTGACCGTGATGATGCGCGGCGCGTTCGGGGACATCTCGTCCGGAACGTCGATCGCCTCGTTCATGACGTCCAGGATGTGCAGACGCGCGTCACGGGCCTGCTTCAGCGCGGCGGCCAGGACCGAGGCGGGGATGCCGTCGAGCTTGGTGTCGAGCTGGAGCGCGGTCACGAACTGCTTCGTACCGGCGACCTTGAAGTCCATGTCACCGAACGCGTCCTCCGCACCGAGGATGTCGGTGAGGGCGACGTAGTGCGTCTGGCCGTCGATCTCCTGCGAGATCAGACCCATGGCGATACCGGCGACGGCGGCCTTCAGCGGCACACCGGCGTTCAGCAGCGACATCGTCGAGGCGCAGACCGAGCCCATGGACGTCGAGCCGTTCGACCCGAGGGCCTCGGAGACCTGACGGATCGCGTACGGGAAGTCCTCGCGCGAGGGGAGCACGGGCACGATCGCGCGCTCGGCGAGCGCGCCGTGGCCGATCTCGCGGCGCTTGGGCGAACCCACGCGGCCGGTCTCGCCGACCGAGTACGGCGGGAAGTTGTAGTTGTGCATGTAGCGCTTGCGCGTCACCGGCGAAAGGGTGTCGAGCTGCTGCTCCATGCGGAGCATGTTGAGGGTGGTGACGCCCAGGATCTGGGTCTCGCCACGCTCGAACAGCGCCGAACCGTGCACGCGCGGGATGGCCTCGACCTCGGCGGCGAGCGTACGGATGTCCGTGACGCCACGGCCGTCGATGCGGACCTTGTCCTTGATGACGCGCTCGCGGACCAGGTTCTTGGTCAGCGCGCGGTAGGCACCGGAGATCTCCTTCTCGCGGCCCTCGAACTGCGGGAGCAGCTTCTCGGAGGCGATCTCCTTGACGCGGTCCAGCTCGGCCTCGCGCTCCTGCTTGCCGGCGATGGTCAGGGCCTGGGAGAGCTCCGACTTCACGGCGGCGGTCAGGGCCTCGAGCACGTCGTCCTGGTAGTCCAGGAAGACCGGGAACTCGCCGGTGGGCTTGGCGGCCTTGGCGGCGAGGTCCGACTGGGCCTTGCAGAGCGCCTTGATGAAGGGCTTCGCGGCTTCCAGACCGGCGGCGACGATCTCCTCGGTGGGAGCCTCGGCGCCGTCCGCCACGAGCTGGATGGTCTTCTCGGTGGCCTCGGCCTCGACCATCATGATCGCGACGTCGCCGTCCTCCAGGACGCGACCGGCGACGACCATGTCGAAGACGGCGTCCTCGAGCTCGGTGTGCGTCGGGAAGGCGACCCACTGGCCCTTGATCAGCGCGACACGCGTGCCGCCGATCGGGCCGGAGAAGGGCAGTCCTGCCAGCTGCGTGGAGCAGGAGGCGGCGTTGATCGCGACCACGTCGTACAGGTGGTCGGGGTTGAGCGCCATGATCGTCTCGACGATCTGGATCTCGTTGCGCAGGCCCTTCTTGAAGGAAGGACGCAGCGGGCGGTCGATCAGGCGGCAGGTCAGGATCGCGTCCTCGGAGGGACGGCCCTCACGACGGAAGAACGAACCGGGGATCTTGCCGGCGGCGTACTGCCGCTCCTCGACGTCCACCGTGAGGGGGAAGAAGTCGAGCTGGTCCTTGGGCCGCTTGGAAGCGGTGGTGGCCGACAGCACCATGGTGTCGTCGTCCAGGTACGCGACGGCGGAGCCTGCGGCCTGCTTGGCCAGGCGGCCCGTCTCGAAGCGGATGGTGCGGGTGCCGAAAGTGCCGTTGTCGATAACAGCCTCGGCGTAGTGGGTCTCGTTCTCCACTAGCGTTTTCTCCTCGTCTTCGTCCCTTGGCCCGTGTGGCACGGGGACGGTGGCGGAGAAGCGCTCCTTCTGGTGCGGGCCGGTCTTCGATCGAAGCACCCGGGCTGTACCCGGGGGCCACTACCGAGGACCGGCGGCGGCTTTCCTTGAGGTGCGCTTCTCCTCGTTCGGTGTGACGTCGTCTCGTCGCCATGTGCGACGCCGTTACGTCTCCGAACCGTGCAGTCCGATTCTGCCCAGTCCGGTATGGGTGTGCGTATGACGTTGTGCGACCAGACTACAAAGCGCTGGTGACACTTCGCACGTAGAGCGTGCGTACATCGTGTACGGCGCTCTTGTGTACGGCTACGTCGTGCTCAGCTGTACGGCGATGTCGTGCGCGGCGATGACGTACTCAGTGACGTCACCGCCACCGTCGCTTTCGCTGTCGGCACGGATCGCGCATACAGCAAAGGGAGCGGTCCCCTCTTGCGTGGGAACCGCCCCCTTCACGATGTCTTACTTGGCGCCCGCCGCGCCGCGACGGATGCCCAGACGGTCCACCAGCGCACGGAAGCGCGCGATGTCCTTCTTGGCCAGGTACTGCAGCAGACGGCGGCGCTGACCGACCAGGATCAGCAGACCACGACGGGAGTGGTGGTCGTGCTTGTGGGTCTTGAGGTGCTCGGTCAGGTCCGAGATCCGGCGGGAGAGCATGGCGACCTGGACCTCGGGGGAGCCGGTGTCGCCCTCCTTCTGGCCGAACTCGGTCATGATCTGCTTCTTCGTAGCGGCGTCGAGCGACACGCTTACTCCTCGTAGTCTTTACGTGGCCACCGAGTGCCCCTGGTCTAAATCGCAGGGGAGCTTCCATAACTCGGGAGGCTAGGTCCGCTGGGCGCTGTCTCCGGGGCCTCGATCACGTACTCGATCGAGGGGGTCTGGGGACGCGTACACATACGGCCGTTACACAGGGTACCAGTCGGCTTGTGGGAGCTTGACCGGGGCCCCGAAAGGTGCCTGCTCCGCCCGCTCCGCAAGGTGTCCGCTACCTCATTCTCCACCCTGCCGTGAGCGGTTCTCCCTCCCTGGTGTGAGCGTGATCGGATACCCGCTCCACGGCTCCAAGGCCCCAGTACGCTGAGCGAGCAGTTCGTTCGCACCGTTCGCACGTCGGATTCGCACGTCGGGAAGGGGCCGTCCCACCATGGCCGAGACAGAGGGCACGAGCGCCCAGGCGCAGGACGAGGACGTCGCAGCGCGCAAGGAGCGGGAGAAGAACGAGCTCTACGCTCTCGACATCTCCGGCGTCGAGTGGCACAGCGCACCGGGCACCGAGGCGCACGAGGAGCGGGTCGAGATCGCGTACCTGCCGGACGGCGCGGTGGCCATGCGGTCGTCGATCGAGCCCGAGACGGTGCTGCGGTACACCGAGGCGGAGTGGCGGGCCTTTGTGCTCGGGGCGCGGGACGGGGAATTCGATCTGGAGCCGACGCCGCCGCAGAGTGCCGGCCGGGACGTGGGCTGACCGGGACGTGGGCTAACTGGGACGTGGACTGACCGGCCTCCCGAGGCCGCTCCCCCGCCGGGGTGCGCGTGGATCTAGTGCTTCGCGCCCTCGATGCCGATGACCAGCCACGACCATTCCTTCTTCTTCTCGGCACTGGGCCGCCCTGAGGCCTTCCTGGTGCCGAAGAAGAAGTACGGGGTCTCCTTGCCGGGCCGGGGGTTCAGGCTCGTCAGTCCCATGGGCGTGATGCGGTCGCCGCTCTCCCGGTACGCGAGGAGCTGGTCACCGCTCATCCGCAAGGGATGGAGCAGCTGATCGCTCCCCGACTCGAACTTCATGACGGTCTTGCCCGTCCCGAGGTCGAACGACACGACGCGATTCGCGTTGTTGACCATGTCGCCGTGCGGGTCCTCGCGGCTCATGACGAAGACCTGGTCGTCACTGACCACCGTCGAGGGGCAGTCGTCGACCGCGCCGAAGCCTCTCGCGAGCGAACAGTTCACGACATGGCGACCGCCTTCGAGCCCGATGGTCGCGCGCCGCTTCCCGCGATCGTCCCGAACACGGTCTCGGACGTCGGGGACGCCTTGCCCCAGACCCTCTCGCCCGTGTCGATGTCGACGAAGGCCACCTGGTTGCACAGTGCCTCGGGATCGTTCTTGGACCTGTGGAGCACCGCTGTGCGGCCTTCCACCCGTCACATGACGGGTGACCCCGCAGATGACAATTCCTGCGAGCTCCGTCCGCTACCAGCGTGGACTGGGTGAAGGAAGAAGGAGGAGGAGGCGGGCCGAAGCTCACGTCGTGAGTTCTTTGTCTGCATCTGTGGGGGGCAGCGGTATCGGGCCGTCTACATGGGGGCACCGGGGGGAAGCGCATGATCGTACGTGGGCGCTCGGGCCGTTGATCCAGCGTGTCGGCCGCACCGCGGTCAACGCCGGTCCGTGGAGCGTCAGTTCCTCCGCACTCCACCCCGAAGCTCCTCTGCACTTCACCCCAAAACGCATGCGCGGCCCGGGGCGGGGTGGCGCGGGCCCCGGATGCCGAGACCGGATTGTTGAGTAGGGCTCGGAGGGCCGACTCGGCGAGAGGTGATGACAGGAGGACTCATGAATTGGCCAGCACTTGTCGCTTGTTGAGCGATTTGTCCGTCACTGTTTCGGATGAGGGGATCACTCCTGCGGGGAGCGTGATGGAACGGACAGCATTCGTGGGGTGGGCTGCCCTGCCGTGCTGGTGCTTTTGGTGATTAGGCTGGGACAGGGCGCGACGCCAGAACCCGCGAGTGGGTTGTGCGCGTCCACCACGGGGAGAGCCATGGCGGATCGGACGACAGAAACGGTCGCCCTCCCACCACGGCACGAGGGTGCTCGACCACATCAGGAGGCATTGTGAACAGCGATCGGGACGAGATCCGCGGGGGCTGGGACACACCCGTCGATGATCAGTCCGACGCGGAGTCCGCTGCCGAGACGACGGGCGAGTTCACCATCGACTACGCCCCGCCTGCCTGGTACACGCAGAACGCGTCCGGCAGTGCGGGGGAGACTCCTTCGGCGTCGCCTGCCGCTCCGGCGACCTCGTCGCCCGTCTCTCCGCCTGCTTCTCCGCCTGCGGCTTCTGCTGAGCCGGTCGCTCCTCCCGTCGCTCCCGAGCCTCCGGCTCCGCCGGTCGGGCTGCCCACTGCTGTGCCGAAGCTGCCTGTGGGGAGTGGGTTCAAGCCGCAGGCGGATTGGGCTGCGCCGACTGCTCCCGTGCCGCCTGCTCCCGAGCCGATTGATCCCGCTCCGGTTGATCCCGCTCCGGTTGTTCCTGCTCCGGAACCTGTTTCATCCGAGAGCGCGGCGGCTTCGGGGGGTGCTGCCGACTGGAGTGGAGCCGTTGCTGGTGTTGCCTCCTCTGTGCATGTGACGGGTGTTGTTCCTAAGCCTGAGGTGGAGCCTGAGCCCGAGTCCGCCCCTGAGCCGGAACCCGAAGATGCGGATGCGCCTGTCGCCGAGAGCAGTGGCGATCTGGAAAGTGGCGCCACCATGCGGTTCTCCGCCGGCGCTCTGAAACGGGAGATCGAGGAGCGTGCCGCCGCTGAGGCTCCGGCTTCGCGGGATGATGACGCCGCGACGGTTGAGCCTGATGCGGAGGAGGCCGGCGAGGGCGAACTTGGTCTTGGCGAGCTTGGTCTTGAGGATGAGAGTCCTGCGGCTTCTGTTGAGCCTGTCGACGAGTCCGACTCGGATGAGGATTCCTCTGCCGTTGATGACGATGTGAGCGTTGACTCCGATGTCGCGGACGAGATCCGTGATGCCGGTCCGCAGGACGCCGTTCCTGCCTCGCCCGTCGACGAAGTGCAGGACTCCGTACCGCCCTCCTGGACTCCGCCGCCCGCGCCGCACAGCGGGCTCCCGCCGTTGCCGCCCGCCTTCCAGCCCGCCGCGCCTGCGTCAGCACCGCAGTGGCCCGTGCCCGGCCAGGCCTCTACGCCGCCGGCCGCCGAGCCGACGCCTGCTGCCGCCGAGCCCGTGCAGCCGCCGGTGCCTCAGCAGGCTGAGCCCACTCCTGCGCCTGCACCTGCCCCTGCACCTGCACCTGCCCCCGCGCCAGCGCCCGTACAGCCGCAGGCTCCGCAGACCGCGCCTCCCGCTTGGCCCTCGCCGACCGGGCCCGTGGCTCCCTCACCTGTCGCGCCCACGCCTCCTGGTGGGTACGGGTTCCCGCAGGCCGGTGCGCCTGCTCCGACCCCGGCACCGGCACCTGCCCCTGCTCCCGTGACGCCAGCCCCCGAAGCGCCTGCTCCGCCCGCCGGTTATGGGTTCCCGCAGCAGGGCACCGCCCCTGCCCCGCCGAGCGGTTACGGATTCCCGCAGCAGGGTCCTCCCGCTCCGTACAACCCCAACTCCCCTGCCCCGCAGGGTAGTTACGGGTTCCCGCAGCCCCCAGCGCCCCAGGCCCAGCAGCCGCTCCCGCCCGCCGTCGCCCAGCAGCAGCCGGCACCGCAGGCAACTCCCCAGCCCTCGGCCCCCGTACAGCCGCAGCCTCCGCAACAGCAGCCGCAGCCGCAGCCGCAGCAGCCCCTTCCGGCTCAGCAGCAGCCGCAGGCTCAGCCCCAGGCGCAGCCCCCGGCCCAGCCTCAGCCCCCCATCGATCCCCGCACCGGTGCCGCCTGGCCGCAGGCCGTGCAGCACGATCAGCGGGAGCGGACCAACCCCGGGGCTCCGCTCGGTTACACCGCTGCCGTCGAGCTCTCCTCCGACCGGCTGCTTCGCAACAACAAGCAGAAGGCCAAGAGCAGCCGGCCCGCTGCCGGTGGGTCCCGGTTCAAGCTCGGCGGCAAGAAGGAAGAGGCCGAGCGGCAGCGGAAGTTGGAGCTGATCCGGACTCCGGTCCTGTCCTGCTACCGGATCGCTGTCATCAGCCTCAAGGGCGGGGTGGGGAAGACCACCACCACTACCGCGCTCGGGTCGACGCTCGCCACCGAGCGGCAGGACAAGATCCTCGCCATCGACGCCAACCCCGACGCCGGTACGCTCGGGCGCCGCGTGCGCCGCGAGACCGGGGCCACCATCCGTGACCTCGTCCAGGCGATCCCGTACCTCAACTCGTACATGGACATCCGGCGCTTCACCTCGCAGGCCGCGTCCGGGCTCGAGATCATCGCCAATGACGTCGACCCGGCCGTCTCGACGACCTTCAACGACGAGGACTACCGGCGCGCCATCGACGTACTGGGGAAGCAGTACCCGATCATCCTCACCGACTCGGGCACGGGGCTGCTCTACAGCGCCATGCGGGGCGTTCTCGACCTCGCCGATCAGTTGATCATCATTTCGACGCCCTCCGTGGATGGCGCGAGCAGTGCTTCGACGACGTTGGACTGGTTGTCCGCGCATGGGTACGCCGACCTCGTGTCGCGTTCCATCACCGTCATCTCCGGGGTCCGCGAGACCGGGAAGATGATCAAGGTTGACGACATCGTGTCGCACTTCGAGACGCGGTGCCGGGGCGTTGTCGTCATCCCCTTCGACGAGCATCTCGCCGCCGGCGCCGAGGTCGATCTCGACATGATGCGGCCGAAGGTGCGGGAGGCGTACTTCAATCTCTCGGCGATGGTTGCCGAGGACTTCGTGCGGGCCCAGCAGCAGCAGGGGCTCTGGACTTCCGACGGCAATCCGCCTCCGGTCGTGGCTCCGCCCCTGCCGGGGCAGGGGGGTTATCCCGGACAGCAGGGCGCTGCGCCTGCTCCTGCTCCCGGGCAGCAGCCGTACGGCGGGCAGGCGCCGCAGCCCGGGCAGGCACCGCCCCAGCCGTACGTTCCCCAGCAGCAGCCGCAGCAACAGCAGCCCCCGCAGCAGTACCCCCAGCCGGGTGGGCAGCCCTACCCGCAGCAGCCGGGGGCTCCGCAGGGGTGGCAGAACGCGGCGCCGCAGCAGGCTCCTCCGCAGGCGCCTGCCGCGCCGGCGCCTGGACAGCCGTACCAGGCTCCTCAGGGGCAGCCCGCGGCTCAGGGGCAGCCGCAGCCTCAGCCGCAGCAGGCTCCGCCGCCCGTTCAGCCTGGGCAGCCGTACCAGCCCGGGGCTCCCTATCAGCCGCAGCCTCCGGCGCCGGACGCGCCGCAGCAGTAGCCTCCGGCGATCTCAACTGGGCCCGCACCGACTTCCGGTGCGGGCCCAGTCCCGTTCCCCGGCCCCGCGGATTCCGCTGACGAACAAGCATTTCCCGCCCACCCGCCCGATCACCCCGCAGCCCCCACCCCCCAAAGGAAGACGCCCTCCCCCACCTGCCCCTCCCCCCACCATCACCCCCCGACCAGCCACGCTTCACAGGTCTTGACCAATGCGGATGAAATCCGGGTCAACTCGTTATTTCCGCAGGCCACATGGGGTTCACCTGCCGTTGACTGACGCAGACTGGCGCTGGTAGACACACACATCAACCAGCTGGCGTTCCTTGATCAACTAGCCATCTCTGCGCGAGCGATGACGCGAGGTCACCGACCCATGGATACACAAGATCAGCACGGCAGAACACGGTCTCACCCCACCACGAAGGCACCCCCACGGCCCCGCGGCCTCAGCCGCACCCGTATCCGTCTCCTCCTGGCATCGGGAGCCGCCGCCTTCACCCTCACCGCGGGCCTTGCCACCCCCCTCAACCCGGCCCCCGACCAGGCCGAGGCCAAGGCGGACGGCAAGAAGACCCTCACCGTCGCGGTGGCCCAGAGCGTCGACTCGCTCAGTCCCTTCCTCGCCCAGCGGCTGCTCAGCACCAGCATCCACCGCCTGACGTACGAGTACCTGACGAACTACGACGCCAAGGACAACCACGCCATCCCCGGCTTCGCCACCAAGTGGGAGCCCTCCGCGGACAAGCTGACCTGGACGTACACCATCCGGGGCGACTCCAAGTGGTCGGACGGCAAGAAGGCGACCGCCGAGGACGCCGCCTGGACGTTCAACAAGGTGATGTCGAAGGAAGGCACCGCCACCGCCAACTCGGGCTTCGTCGCCAACTTCAAGAAGGTGACCGCCCCGAGCCCCACCAAGCTCGTCATCGAGCTCAAGAAGCCGCAGGCCACCATGGCCGCGCTCGACGTGCCGATCGTCCCGAAGCACGTGTGGGAGAAGGTCGACGACGTCTCGAAGTTCAACAACGACGAGTCCTTCCCCATCGTCGGCAACGGTCCCTTCGAACTCACGGACTACAAGACCGACCAGTACGTGAAGCTGAGGGCCAACAAGGACTTCTGGCGCGGCGCGCCCAAGTTCGACGAGCTGGTCTTCAAGACGTACAAGGACCAGGACGCGGCCGTCGCGGCGCTCAAGAAGGGCGAGGTCTCCTTCGTGGCCGGCCAGCCCGCCCTCACCCCGGCGCAGGCCGCCGAGCTCAAGGGCACGGAGAACGTGAAGGTGAACGAAGGGCCGGGCCGGCGCTTCTTCGCCATCGCCACCAACCCCGGTGCCAAGACCCGCGACGGCAAGAAGTTCGGTGACGGCCACCCGGCCCTCCTGGACAAGAAGGTCCGCCAGGCGCTCTTCCTCTCCGTGGACCGCGAGGCACTCGTCGACAAGGTCTTCCAGGGGCAGGCCGTCGAGGGCGAGGGGTACATCCCGCCGCGCTTCGCGGAGTACGCGTGGAAGCCCTCCGCCGACCAGAAGCTGTCGTACGACCCCAAGAAGGCCGCCCAACTCCTGGACGACGCGGGCTACAAGAAGAACAGCGACGGCAAGCGCGTCGGCAAGGACGGCAAGCCGCTCGACCTGCGCATCCTGTGCCACGCCACCGACCCGAACGACAAGGCGGTCGGCAAGTACCTCAAGGAGTGGTGGGGCGATCTCGGCATCGGGCTGAAGGTCAACTGCCTCGATGACGTGTCCGTGCCCTGGTACGCGGGCGAGTACGACCTCGCGTTCGACGGCTGGTCGGTCAACCCCGACCCGGACTTCGTGCTCGGCATCCATTCCTGCGCCGCGCTGCCGGTGAAGGCCAAGGAGAGCGCCGCGACCGACAACTTCATCTGCGACAAGAAGTACGACGAGCTCTACAACAAGCAGCTGGCCGAGTACGACCCGGACAAGCGCGCTCAGACCGTCAAGGAAATGCAGTCCTGGCTCTACGACTCCGGGTACATGAACATCCTGGCGTACCCGAACGCCGTCGAGGCCTACCGCACCGACCAGATCAAGTCCATCACCACCATGCCGACGGCCGCCGGCAACATCTACGGCCAAGACGGTTACTGGTCCTGGTGGTCGGCGGTGCCCGCGGATGGGAAGAGTTCCTCCAAGGATGGAAGCTCGACCGGTGTCATCATCGGTATCGCCGCCGCCGCGGTGGTGCTCGTCGGCGGTGGAGTCCTGTTCGCCCTGCGCCGCCGTTCGACCGCAGAGGACCGCGAGTAACGCATGACCGCTGACAGCAATCCCGCACTGCTCGACACCGAGGGCGCCGCGGCGACCGACGATCCGGTATTCGCCGGGCCGTCGGCCCGCGGCCCTCGGGCCCGCAATACCCGCGCCTATCTCCTGTACGTGGCGGGCAAGCTGGGCGGCGCCGCCGTCTCGCTGTTCGCCGTCCTTGTGACCAGCTTCTTCCTGTTCCGTCTGATCCCGGGCGACCCGGTGAAGCAGATGACGGGCGGAAAGCGCGTATCGGCCGAACAGCTGGACGCGATGCGCAAGGAGTTCGGCCTCGACCAGCCGGTCATGACGCAGTTCCTCGACTACTGCGGCAATGCGCTGACCGGCGACTTCGGCACCTCGTACCAGTTCCACACCCCGGTGATGGACAAGATCACCGACGCGCTGCCCGCGACGCTCCTGCTCACCGGCACCGCGTTCGTGCTCTACACCCTCATCGGCATCTGGCTCGGCACCCGCACGGCCTGGCGCAACGGCGGGCTCGGGGACCGTGTCCACACCGGCCTGGCGCTCACCCTCTACTCGGTGCCGTCCTTCTGGCTCGGACTGCTCCTCATCATCACCTTCTCGGTGGGCGTCGGCCCGATCCCCGGGCTCTTCCCGACCGGCGGACTCGAATCGGGGGGCGAGACGGGCATCGCGTACGTCCTCGACGTCGCGCACCACATGGTGCTCCCCGTCATCACCCTGGTGGCGGTGGGATACGCCCAGACGCTCCTCGTCATGCGCTCGTCGCTCCTGGACGAGATGGGCAGCGACTATCTGACGACCGCCCGCGCCAAGGGGCTGCGGGACGATCTGGTACGCCGTCGCCATGCCGTCCCGAACGCGATGCTGCCCACCGTCACCCTGATGTTCGTGAACCTCGGCACGGTGGTGGCGGGCGCGATCCTCGTCGAGACCGTCTTCTCCTGGCCGGGGCTCGGCGGGCTCTTCTACGCCGCGCTCAGCGTGCCCGACCTGCCCCTCGTGCAGGGTCTGTTCTTCGTGTTCGCCGCCGCGGTGATCCTGATGAACACCCTGGCCGACGTGCTCTATCCGCTGCTCGACCCGAGGGTGGGCCGATGACGACCGAAGCGACAAAGACCGAGGTCCCGGTCGCGAAGAGCCCCCGGGCGCTCGCCTGGACCCGCAGACGCCACTCCGTCGCCCGCTTCTGGCGCGATTACCGCACGCACCGGGCCGGTCTCTTCGGCCTTGCCGCGCTCGTGGTCATCGCGCTCGTCGCCGTCTTCGCGCCGCTCCTCGTCGGCTCGGACGCGCAGAGCGTGACCGACGCGCCGGGCAAGCCGATGGAGTCGCCGAGCGGTGAATTCCCGCTGGGTACCGACCAGTTCGGGCGCGACCTGCTGGGCCTGCTGGTGTGGGGCGCGCGGATCTCGCTCACCGTCGGGCTGCTCGCCGCCGTGCTCTCGGTGGCCATCGGCACGATCGTGGGGATCACCGCCGGGCACTTCAAGGGCTGGTACTCCACCGTCATCATGCGCGTCACCGACTGGTTCCTGGTGATGCCGACGCTGGTGCTCGCCATCGCGCTCGCCTCGGTGATGTCCAAGTCCATCTGGACGATCATCCTGGCGATCGGCGTGACCACCTGGCCGACGACCGCACGGCTCGTCCGCGCCCAGACCCTGGCCGTGGAGTCCCGCCCGTACATCGAACGCGCGCAGGCGCTGGGCGGCGGCCACGGCCATGTCATGGGCCGGCACGTCCTGCCCAACGTCATGCCGCTGGTGCTCGCGCAGACGACCCTCGTGATCTCCAACGCCATCCTCACCGAGGCCACGCTCGCCTTCCTCGGCCTCGGCGACCCGACCGTCGTCTCCTGGGGCGGACTGCTCCAGGACGCGCGCGAGGCGGGCGCGGTCAGCGCGGGCGACTGGTGGTATCTCGCCCCGCCCGGACTCGCCATCGCCGTCGTGGCCCTCGCCTTCACGCTGTGCGGGCGCGCCGTGGAATCCGTGCTGAACCCCAGGCTGGGGGTCTCCCGTTGAGCAGTTCGACCGAAGTGACGGAGACCAAGGTGACGGAACAGCGCCTGCTCGACGTGAGAAACCTCGAAGTGACGTACGCGTCCGGGGCGGCCGCCGTGCGCGGCGTGAACCTCTCGGTCGACGCGGGCCAGAAGCTCGGCGTCGCGGGCGAGTCCGGCTGCGGCAAGTCGACGCTGGCGCTCGCGCTGCTGCGGCTGCTGCCGGCCGGCACGAAGGTGACCGGCGAGGTCCTGCTCGACGGTGAGGACGTCCTCACCATGAAGTGGGGCCAGGTCCGCGCGGTCCGCTGGGCGGGCGCGTCGATCGTCTTCCAGGGCGCGATGCACTCGCTCAACGCGGTGCACCGCATCGGCGACCAGATCGCCGAGCCGATCCTGCTGCACAAGAAGGCCACCCAGGCCGGGGCCAAGAAGAAGGCCGGTGAGCTGCTCGAACAGGTGGGTCTGCCGGCCGCCCGCGCCGAGGCGTACCCGCACGAGCTGTCGGGCGGGCAGCGTCAGCGCGTGATGATCGCGATGGCGCTCGCCTGCGATCCGCGCCTGATCATCGCCGACGAGCCGACGACGGCCCTCGACGTGATGATCCAGGCTCAGATCCTGCGCCTGATCGAGCAGTTGGTGGCCGAGCAGGACCTGGGCCTGATCATGATCAGCCATGACCTCGCGGTGCTCTCCGACACCTGCGACCGGCTCGCGGTGATGTACGCGGGCCGCGTCGTCGAGGAAGGCCCGGCCTCCGAGGTCTACGAGAACGCCCGGCACCCGTACGGAAAGGCCCTCTCGGCGGCCTTCCCCCGCATCGGCGACGCGGCGTCCCGCTTCGCTCCGCGCGGTCTGCCCGGCGACCCGCCGGACCCCTCCGCGCTCCCCACGGGCTGCACGTTCCACCCGCGCTGCACGGTCGCCCTGGACACCTGCACCACGGAGGACCAGGCGCTGCGGGACGCGGGCCCCCGGCACCGCGCGGCGTGCGTACACGCGGGCGCACAGCTTCCGGCGCAGCCGACATCGGCACCGGCGACGGCGGAGCGCACTCCGTGAGCCCCGACAGAACACGCACCGAGGAGCAGCGACGCATGACCACCGATGACCCCCTGCTGTCGGCGGGCGACCTGCACATCACGTTCCCCGGCCGCCGTGGCGCGCCGCCCGCGCGGGCGGTGGACGGCGTGGACCTGGACATCGAGCCGGGCGAGATCGTGGCCCTGGTCGGCGAGTCGGGCTGCGGCAAGACGACCCTGGCCCGTTCCCTGCTCGGCCTGGTGTCGCCCACGTCCGGCAAGGTGACCTTCGGCGGCAAGCCGCTCGACTACTCGGGCCGCGCCCTGAAGGCGTACCGCAAGCGCGTGCAGCTGGTCCTTCAGGACCCCAGCGGCTCCCTCAACCCGCGTCACACGGTGTACGAGGCCGTGGCGGAGGGCCTGCGCATCCACGGGCACGGGGGCGACGAGCAGGCCACGGTCGCCGACGCCCTGTCACGGGCGGGGCTCCGGCCGCCCGAGCGGTTCTTCCTGCGCTATCCGCACGAGCTGTCGGGCGGCCAGCGTCAGCGTGTGGTCATCGCGGGGGCGCTGGTCCTGGAGCCCGAACTGATCGTCGCGGACGAGCCGGTGGCCTCTCTGGACGCCTCCGTACGCGGCGAGATCCTCGCCCTGCTGCTCAAGCTCCGTGACGAACTGGGCCTGTCCGCGCTGGTGGTGACGCACGACCTGGGTCTGGCGTGGAACATCGCGGACCGCGTCGCGGTGATGTACCTGGGCCGGATCGTCGAGACGGGCACGGTGGAGGAGGTCCTGACCTCGCCTCAGCATCCGTACACACAGGCACTGTTGTCGGTGCTTCCGGAGGCCCCCGGTGACCCGGTGGTCCTCACCGGCGAGCCGCCGGACCCGTCGCGCATCCCGGGCGGCTGCCGCTTCCACGCGCGCTGCCAGGTGCTCGCGTCGGGCGAGGCAGAACGGGCTGGAGTGGCGGACCGGTGCCGTACGGAGGATCTGCCGGTGCTCTCCGGCGGCGGCGAGACGCAGGTGGCGTGCCACTGGGCGGCGGTCAACGTCAGCGCGTCCGGAGTCTGATCGAGGGCGTCAGGGCCTGCGCCGGAACGGCGGCCGGGCGGGGGCCCTGGGGCGGCGGATCGTTACCTCTTCCCCATACGGGTGATCCGGGGCCTACCGGGCGTGAGCGCTGGGGAGTCACTGAGCGGTTCGGCTTCATCACGGACCGTAGCCAACTCCACCGAAGTGAAGGAGATTTCCATGCGCCGTTCCGCCGCCGTCATCCTCGGGGCCGTCGCTCTGCTGGGGGTCCTCGCCGTGCCCGCCGGTGCCGTCCCCGACCCCGTAGCAACCGTCGACTGCGTGGCGCAGGCCGCCGGTGACGTCACCACGCTCGTCGATCCGGCGAGCCTGGGCGTCCCCTCAGAGGTGCCGGGCGCCGCGTGCCTCGCCCCGTGACCTGAACTCCCCTGAGTCGTCCCGTACTTGCGCGGTCACCCGGGACCCGCGCGAGTACGGTCGGCCGCGAACGGCGTGCCGCGTCGTTCCCGGCGGTATCGGTCCCACCGGCATCAGTCCCAGCGGTATCCGTCCCCGAAGTTGAGGACGTGCTCTAGCACGTCCTCCAGGGGGTCGTCGATCTGCCCGGTGCTGATCAGCGAGACCCTGGGCGCGTTGTGCGAGTTGTTGTGGGTCTCGTCCGCGTGCGCCGTGCCGGAGCACAGGACGGTCGGCACCGCGGCCACCGCCGCGACCAGCGCCCAACGGGACATTGCCTGCACCCAACTGCCGTTCACTGCTGCCTCCTTGGACCGTGCACGTGCGGGGCCGCCGATCGCGGCCCGCTCGCCGTGCGTAACACCGGCACGACCAGGAAGTCACTGACGATCATACGAACGGGTCGTCGGACGTCGGGGCCCGTGCGTCGCCCGTGTGGGCTAACCCGATCTCCGCGGCCTCTCCCCACCTGCCGGAGGAATCCGGAAGAAAGCAGAGATCGCATGCGTCATCGCCGCGTCCTGACCCTCACCCTGCTCGCGGTCCTGGGCCTGTCCGTCACCGCGATCACCACAGCGGCCACGGCTTCGGCTTCGGCGGCACAGCACGGGACGGCGAACCCGGCCCCGCCACTGCCCCACATCGAGTCGCTGATCACCGAAGGAGTCAACGTCGAGGGCCCGCTGGTCAACAGCGTCGCCCTGCCGCACGTCCTGTAGGGAGGAGGACGGAGGGCCGGGGGCTGGGGGGGCTTGGCCCTCGGCCCCCTCCTCCGATTACTCCGAAGCGCCCTTGGCGGAGTCCGCCTCGATGAGCTCGCGGGCCTTCTTCACGTCGTCCGCGATGGCCACGAGCAGCGAGTCGATCGAGTCGAACTTCGCCTGTCCGCGCACGAAGGCGAGAAAGTCCACGGCCACGTGCAGCCCGTACAGATCGAGCCCGATGCGGTCGATCGCGTACGCCTCGACCGTCCGCTCCGTCCCGTCGAACTGCGGGTTCGTGCCGACGGAGATCGCCGCGGGCATCGCCTCGCCCTGCGCGTGCAGCCAGCCCGCGTAGACGCCGTCGGCGGGGATGGCGGTGTGCGGCAGCGTCTCCACGTTGGCGGTGGGGAAGCCCAGTTCACGCCCGCGCTGCGCGCCGCGTACGACGACGCCCTCGACGCGGTGCGGGCGGCCGAGGATCTCCGCCGCGCCCTCCACGTCGCCCTCGGCGACCAGGCGCCGGGTGAGGGTGGAGGAGAAGGGCTCGCCGCCCCCGGCTTCACCGCTCACGTACAGGTCGATGACGTCGACTTCGTAGTCGTACGTGCCGCCGAGCTCGGTCAGGAAGGCGACGTTGCCCGCGGCCTTGTGGCCGAAGCGGAAGTTGGGGCCCTCGACGACCAGGCGCGCGTGCAACTTGTCGACCAGGACCTTGACGACGAAGTCGGCGGGCGACAGCTTCGAGAACTCCGTGGTGAACGGCAGGATGAGCAGCGCGTCCACGCCGAGCTCCGCCATGAGTTCGGCGCGCCGGTGGTGCGGGGCCAGCAGCGGCGGGTGGCTGCCGGGGCGCACGACCTCGGAGGGGTGCGGGTCGAAGGTGACGACCACGGCGGGCACGCCGAGCTCACGGGCGCGCTCCACCGCACGGCCGATGATGAGCTGGTGTCCGCGGTGTACGCCGTCGTAGGAACCGATGGTGACGACGCTGCGCCCCCAGTCCTGGGGGATGTCCTCCAAGCCACGCCAGCGCTGCACTGTCTTTGCTCCTCGCCGAACCTGTGTACGTGTGTGTACGTCCCATTGCCGATTGCGCAGGTCTAAGACTGCCATGCCCGTGCCGTCCGGATCGCATCGGAGGGGGTGGCGGGGGTCACGCGGGGACACGGGCTCCGGCGAGGTTCTCGATCATGCGGCGGGCGCTGGGACCGACGAGGGCGGACCAGTCCTGCGGGGCCGCGCGGATCCACCGGGAGACCAGGGTGGAGAAGCCCGCTACGGAACGGGCCAGCTCGACCAGGCGCCGGTCGAAGCAGGTCGCGCCCTCCGGGGTGCGGACGAGCAGCACGCCGGTGCGGTGCACCAGGTCGCGGACCCGTTCCTTGTCGTCGCCGCCCGCCACGGCGCAGAGCACCGCGTCCAGGACCTCGGGCTCGCGCTCCTGGTCGAGCAGCACGTCCAGGAGCTCGGTGCGCAGGGCGCGCGACGCGTCGGTGCCGGGGGCGGCGAGGGCCGCTGCCAGCGCGGCGCGCACCGGGGGCGTGTGGTGCCGCAGGAAGGCCGTGACCAGCGGGTGGAGGACGGCACGGACACCGGGCCCCTGCTCGAACCGCAGGTCGAGGAAGGCCGCCACGTGCCCCGCGAGGTCGGGACGCAGCTCCAGCACATCGCGTACGAGATCGGCCACCCGCCGGGCGAGCCCGGGCGCCGTCACGTCGGCCAGGGCGCGCAGGACGTCGCCCGGCGCGGGGCCGGGTCCGTACAGGCGGGTCCGGAAGGCGGCGAGGATCTGCTCCGGGTGGGTGTCGAGGGCGGTGACGAGCGCGCTCGCGGGCAGCTGCGGGTCGCCTGCGGTGAAGCGCTTCAGGGCGGGCGGCAGATGGCGTGCGCGGGTCTGCGGGTCACGCACGAGGAGGGCGAGGGCGGCGCCGTGCAGGGTGTCGTCGGCGGTGCGGGCGAGGAGGGCGAAGGCCGTGTACCGCAGGAGCCTGTGGTCGGCGTCCGTGGTGGCGTGCGGGGCGGCGCGCAGGCCGTAGGCGACGGCGGCGACACGGCGTGCGGGCCGCTCGTCGTGGACCCAGCGGTCGACGGCCCGGCAGACGGCCGATGGCTCCTCCTCCGCGAGCGCGGCGAGCAGTTCGTCGGCGCGGGGGTGGGCGCAGTCGACCAGGATCTCGGTGAGGTCGTCGATGGCGCGGTGGCGGTGGGTGTGGAGGAGGGCCTGCGCGGCCGATGCGACGGTGGCGTGGGGGGTGGCCGCGAGGGGGCGTTCGTCGGTGAACCAGCGGGTGAGTTGTGGCTGCACCTTTTCGGGCTCGGTGGCCAGGAGTTCGGCTACGGCGTCGAGGCAGCGGCCCTGCCGGGTGCCGGGCGGGGGGTCGTGGATCACTGCCTCCCGCAGGAGGTCGAAGCGGTGGTCTTCGGCCAGGGGCAGGCCCAGCCAGAACTCGGCGGGGTGGCTGCCCTGCTGGGCGAGGTCTTGGAGCAGCCCGAGGTGGAGGCTCGCGTCGGCCACCCGCTGCAGGGTCTCCACCAGCAGATGGCCGGCCCACCACTGCGCGTCCCCACACCCTTGCGCTGCGGCCCCCGGCGGCACGGGACCGCTGCCCCCACCCTCCGTCCAATCAGCCCCCGACGGCCGGGGCCGGTGACCCACCTCCCCCGCCACATCAACACCCGGCGGTACAGGACCGCAGCCCCCACCCTGTGCCACATCGGCCCCCGACGGCGCGAAACCGCTTCCCCCACCCTCCGTCCAATCAGCCGCCGACGGCCGGGGCCGGTGACCCACCTCCCCCGCCACATCAACACCCGGCGGTACAGGACCGCAGCCCTCACCCCCTGCCACTTCGGCACCCGGCGGCGCGGAACCGCTTCCCCCACCCTCCGTCCAATCAGCCCCCGGCGGCACAGGACCGCAGCCCTCACCCCCTGCCACTTCGGCCCCCGGCGGCTGGGGTTGTGCCCACCCTTCCCCAAGCTCTCGGCTTCGCTCGAGCAAGGGAGACCCCAACCGGCCTGCGGAACGCCTGCCCACAACGCGGGCGGCCTCCCCGTCCCCCCCAGCAGGGGTGGCCCCGCTCTCCGCCGCCGTCCCCGCCGCTGTGGGCAATCGTCCCGCTGGGCGATGGAGGTCCCCCCGCTCGAGCGCAGCCGAGAGTGGGGGAGGGTGGGCACAGCCCTGGATGCCGGGGTCCGACTCGTCAGGCGCCGCGCAAGGCTCCCCGAAGCGGGCCAAGTCCCTCAGCCGGGCCTCCAGTTCAGCGGGGCCCCGCTGTCGGCCCAGGAGCAGCAAGGCCTGGATCACGGGGCCGATGCGGTGCCGGGGTACCGGCAAGGACGACTCGGCGTCCGGCGCAGCCGGCCCGTACCGGTACACCAGCGACCACAGAGCACCGTCCACGTCCAAGTGCATCCCCTGGATCCAGTCCGCGAGCTCCTCGTGCGCGAACCTGTACCCGTCCCCCGCGGGGACGAGGAGCCCCTCCGTGAGCACCGCGGAGGCCCACCCCGCCCCCCACGGGAACACCTCCTCGAACGACGCCCGGTCCAGCTCCCCCTGCCCCGGCCCCAGGCACCGCCGGGCGGCCTCGTGCACCTGCCCGGACACCTTCGCCGCCAGGCGCCGTACCGCCGCGCCCCGGACCCCGTTCGCCGCCGCGAGCCGCACCGCCACCCGCAGGCACAGCACGTCCAGATAGGCCTCGAAGATCTCCTCCCGGTCCGGGCACCCCGGTGGCGGCTCCTCCGGCAGGGCCGCCCGCACTTCCGCGAGGAGCCGCAGGGCCAGCGGATGCCGCGCGTCGGCCGCGGCGAGCGCGCCGTCCGGGATGCCGTACCGCGCCCGTGCGATCCGTGCCTGCCGCTCGGGCAGATCCCGCAGCTCCACGCACCCGGCCGAAAGCGAGGCGGGAAAGTGCGCCCCTGCCTGCTCCCAGTACTCCGAACGGCAGCCCACCACGAGCCGCGCCCCCGTCTCCCGCAGCCACTCGGCCGTCCCCCCGCTCCACTGCGCGAGGCGGTGCGCGAGGACCGGCGGCATCTCCTCCGGCCCGTCGAGCAACAGCAGCAGCGCCCGCCCCTCGTCCCGCACGAGCCGCGCGACCCGCCCAGCGGAGATGTCCCCGAGCCCGTCGTCCGCCTCGGGCAGGGCCTCCTCCGAAGCCTCCAGGATGCGCCCCGCCCGCTGGAGCGCCCGCTCCACCGCGTCGCCCACGCCCGTGTCCGTGCCCTGGAGGTCGGCGCCGCGCAGCCACAGCGTGGGAGCCGGTTCGGCGCCCCGGGAGCGGAGCGCGGCGAGCGCCGCGAGCTCCGTGGTGCGGCCGGTGCCGGGATCTCCGACCAGGCCGAGCACCTGCGCGGGCCCAGCGGTGAAGTCCGCCAACTCCCTTGTGGTGTCCGGGCGTTCGACCGGTTCGAGGAGTGCGGGGCGCGGTCCGTCGGAGCCCACCGACGTCGCCGCCAGGTGCAGCGCGCCCGCCAGGTTCAGATCGCGGCCGTACGCGGGAACGGTCGCCGCGTTGCGTGCGAGGAGCTCGGCGAGCGGCCCGCCCGGATCGGCTGCGGCCGCCTCCCGCAGCGGCACGGCGAACCCCGCCGCACGGTGCTCACTGTGCAGCGCGGTCCCCAGGACGGCGAGCACGGCTCCGGACGAGACGTCGACGACCGGGCCGCCCGCGGCGCCGCCGCCGAGCCGCAGCGCGTCCGCGCCGTCCGTACCGATCGCCAACTCCATGGCGGCGTCGACCAGATGGAAGCGGTCCGTCGCCGTGTACGTCACCGGCGCCGGGCCCAGGACCCGCGCCTCGCGCCTGCCGCGCGCGACGATGCGGACGTAGGCACCCACGGGGGTGGTCTCGCGGACCGTGACGGGCAGGGGCCGCAGGCACAGCCCCTCCGTGCGGACGAGCGCCAGATCGGCCTCGGGGAGTGCCACCACGGAATCGGCGGTCACCACGCAGACACGCTCCCCCGCCGCGTGCAGCACGAGCCGCGCGAGGCCGTCGACCGCTTCGTGGCTGGTGATCACCGTGCCGTGGTCGTCGGCGGCGAAGCCCATCCCGCGCGGGCGCCCGGCCAGATCGCAGATCCGCACCAGGGCCCCGTCGAGCGCCGCCGGGTCACCCTGTCCCGCCATGCCCGAACCTCCCCGCCACGCCCCGTACCTCCGACGGTAGGTCGGCAGTGATCAGCAGGACAGAACGCGTCGCGAACGCGCCCCCTTCCGCTCCCTCGATTCACTCCGAGCGCCTGCCCGATGGGGTGAATCCGCAGGGCGCGGTGGATACATCTTGAGATGGGGGAAGAGGGGGGTTCGCCGTGGAGCGGCGCGCGACGACGCGCACAGTTGTCCGCCGCTCCACGACGGAGACCCGGGAAGGGCCATACGAAGGCGAAGGCGAAGGCGAAGGCTCAGGCGAAGACGGCCAGGCTCTTGGCCTTGCCCTTCAGCTCCTCGGCCAGGACCAGGAAGCGGCCCTCCGGATCGAAGACGGCGACGGCGCCGACACCGGCGTACTCCCCCGGCATCTCGATCCGTACGCCGTTGAGCAGCAGCTTCGCCCGCCGCTCGTCCACGTCCCAGCGCGGGAACGCGGCGGTGGCCGCCTCGGCGACCGGCATCACCGTCAGCTCCTCCTGGAGCTGGTCGATGGTCCTGGCGGCGTCCAGCTTGTACGGCCCGACGCGGGTGCGCCGCAGCGCCGTCAGATGGCCGCCGACCCCGAGGTCCGCGCCGAGGTCGCGGGCGAGGGCGCGGATGTACGTCCCCGACGAGCAGACCACGGACACGACCAGGTCCAGGACGGGGGTGCCGTCGTCGGCGACGGCGTCCCTGACGTCGTACACGGTGAAGGCGGAGATCTTGACCGGCCGGGCGGGGATCTCGAAGTCCTCGCCCTCGCGGGCGCGCGCGTACGACCGCTTGCCGTCGATCTTGATCGCGCTGACCTTCGACGGCACCTGCATGATGTCGCCGGAGAGCTTGGCGATGCCCGCGTCGATGGCGTCCCGCTTGATCCCCGAGGCGTCGGCCGACGAGGTGATCTCGCCCTCGGCGTCGTCCGTGACCGTGTTCTGGCCGAGCCGGATCGTGCCGAGGTACTCCTTCTCCGTCAGCGCGAGGTGGCCGAGGAGTTTGGTCGCCCGCTCGACCCCGAGGACGAGAACGCCCGTCGCCATGGGGTCGAGGGTGCCCGCGTGGCCGACGCGGCGGGTCTTGGCGATCCCGCGCATCTTGGCGACCACGTCATGCGAAGTGAAGCCGGACGGCTTGTCGACGATGACAAGGCCGTCCGGCGTCTTGTTGCCGGTGTTGCTCATGCCGAGGCGTCGCCATCCGTCTCGTCGTCTTCGTCTTCCGGCTTGCGGTACGGGTCGGCACCGCCGGCGAACTCGGCGCCCGCGGACACCTCGCGCACCTTCTCGTCCGAGAGCCGGGCCCTGTCGAGGAGGTCCTCGATGGCCTTGGCGTTGTCCGGCAGCGCGTCCGCCATGAAGGTGAGGCTCGGGGTGAACTTCACGCCCGCGGCCGCGCCGACCGCGGAACGGAGGACGCCCTTGGCGCTCTCCAGACCGGCGGCGGCCGCCGCGCGGTCCTCGTCGTCCCCGTAGACCGTGTAGAAGACGGTCGCCTCCCGCAGGTCACCCGTGACGCGGGTGTCCGTGATGGTCACGTGCGTACCGAGCCGCGGGTCCTTGATCCCTCGCTGCAGCTTCTGGGCAACCACCTCTCGGATGAGGTCCGCCAGCCTTTTCGCCCGCGCGTTGTCGGCCACTGCTCCGTCTCCTTCTTCGCCTTGCTGTGCAATCAGTCTTCGTCGCCGTGGAGCCTGCGTCGAACGGAGAGCAGCTCCACCTCGGGACGGGCGGCGACCATGCGCTCGCACCGGTCCAGTACGTCGGTGAGGTGCCCCGTCTCCCCGGAGACCAGCGCCAGGCCGATCTCGGCCCTGCGATGGAGGTCCTGGTTCCCGGTCTCCGCCGCGCTCACCCCGTACTTGCGGATGAGTTCGGCGACGATCGGGCGGACGACGGAGCGTTTCTCCTTCAGCGAGTGAATGTCGCCGAGGAGCAGATCGAAGGACAGTGTCCCCACATACATGTATGTCCGGATGTCCCGCCGGTGCGGGTTCGTGCCCCGCCAACCACTTGGCAGGGACACAAGAACCGTACACGGAACGGCCGGGGCCGATCGACGGGATTTACCTCCCCTCGACCGGCCCCGACCCGAGCTGCGTTGATCAGCCGCGAGGCTTCTCGCGCATCTCGTACGTCGCGATGACGTCGTCGATCTTGATGTCGTTGAAGTTGCCGAGGTTGATACCGCCCTCGAACCCTTCGCGGATCTCGGTGACGTCGTCCTTGAAGCGGCGCAGACCGGAGATGTTGAGGCTCTCCGCGATGACCTTGCCGTCGCGGATGAGGCGCGCCTTGGTGTTGCGCTTGACCTCGCCCGACCGGACCAGGACACCGGCGATGTTGCCCAGCTTGGACGAGCGGAAGACCTCGCGGATCTCCGCCGTGCCGAGCTCGACCTCTTCGTACTCCGGCTTGAGCATGCCCTTGAGGGCCGCTTCGATCTCTTCGATCGCCTGGTAGATGACCGAGTAGTACCGGACGTCCACGCCTTCGCGCTCGGCCATCTGCGCGGCACGACCGGCCGCACGGACGTTGAAGCCGATCACGATCGCGTCGGAGCCGGTCGCCAGGTCGATGTCCGACTCGGTGACCGCACCCACGCCACGGTGCAGGACGCGGATGTCGACCTCTTCGCCGACGTCGAGCTGGAGCAGCGAGGACTCGAGAGCCTCCACCGAACCGGACGCGTCGCCCTTGATGATGAGGTTGAGTTCCTGCACCAGACCGGCCTTGAGGGCCTCGTCCAGGTTCTCCAGGGAGAACCGAACACCCTTGCGGGCGAAGCGGACGTTGCGCTCACGGGCGGCACGCTTCTCGGCGATCTGACGGGCCGTACGGTCCTCGTCGACGACCAGGAAGTTGTCGCCGGCACCCGGGACGTTGGTGAGACCGAGGACGAGGACCGGAGTCGAGGGACCCGCCTCTTCCACGTTCTCGCCCTTGTCGTCGAGCATCGCGCGGACTCGGCCGTACGCGTCACCGACCACCATCGTGTCACCGACGCGGAGGGTACCGCGCTGGACCAGGACGGTCGCGACGGCGCCGCGGCCCTTGTCCAGGTGGGACTCGATCGCAATACCCTGCGCGTCCTGCGCCGGGTTGGCGCGAAGGTCGAGCGAGGCGTCCGCGGTCAGGACCACGGCCTCCAGGAGGGCCTCGATGTTCTCGCCCTGCTTGGCGGAGATGTCGACGAACATCGTGTCGCCGCCGTACTCCTCTGCCACCAGACCGAACTCGGTGAGCTGACCGCGCACCTTGGTCGGGTCGGCACCCTCGACGTCGATCTTGTTGACCGCGACCACGATCGGCACGTCGGCCGCCTTGGCGTGGTTCAGCGCCTCGATCGTCTGCGGCATCACACCGTCGTTCGCCGCGACCACGAGGATCGCGATGTCGGTGGACTTCGCACCACGGGCACGCATGGCGGTGAACGCCTCGTGACCGGGGGTGTCGATGAAGGTGATCCGGCGGTCCTCGCCGTTGACCTCGGCGCCGACCTGGTACGCACCGATGTGCTGCGTGATGCCGCCGGCCTCGCCCGCGATGACGTTCGTCTTGCGGATGGCGTCGAGCAGTCGGGTCTTACCGTGGTCGACGTGACCCATGACGGTCACGACCGGCGGACGCGCGACGAGTGCTTCCTCGCCGCCCTCGTCCTCGCCGAACTCGATGTCGAAGGACTCGAGCAGCTCGCGGTCCTCCTCCTCCGGGCTGACGATCTCCAGGACGAAGTTCATCTCGTCCGCGAGGAGCTTCAGCGTCTCGTCCGGGACGGACTGCGTGGCAGTGACCATCTCGCCGAGGTTCATCATCACGCCGACGAGCGACGCCGGGTTGGCGTTGATCTTCTCGGCGAAGTCGGTCAGCGAGGCACCACGGGACAGGCGGACCGCCTGGCCGTTGCCCCTCGGCAGCATGACGCCGCCGACCGACGGAGCCTGCATCGACTCGTACTCCTGGCGCCTCTGCCGCTTCGACTTGCGACCACGACGGGCGGGCCCGCCGGGACGGCCGAACGCACCCTGCGTGCCACCACGGGCACCGGGACCGCCGGGACGGCCACCGAAGCCGGGACGACCGCCGCCGCCACCGGGACGACCGGCGAAACCGCCGCCACCGCCACCGGGACCGCCGGGACGACCGGCGAAGCCACCGCCGCCGCCACCACCGGGACGACCGGCGAAGCCGCCGCCGCCACCGGGACGACCGCCGCCGCCACCGGCACCGCCGGGACGACCGCCACCACCGGGACCACGGCCACCGCCGGGGCCACCACCGGGACGCGGGCCGGCAGCGGGACGCTGCGGCATCATGCCGGGGTTCGGCCGGTTACCACCGGCGCCAGGCGCACCGCCGCCGGGGCGCGGAGCGCCCCCCTGCGGGCGGGGCATACCGCCGGGGCTGGGGCGAGCGCCGCCCTGACCCTGCGGACGAGGAGCACCCTGGCCGCCGCCCTGGCCCTGCGGGCGCGGGGCGCCGCCGGGACCGCCGGGGCCACCCTGGCCGCCGGGACGCGGGGCGCCGCCCGGACGGGGCGCCTGCGGGCGCGCCATGCCGGTGGAGCCACCAGAGGTGAAGGGGTTGTTGCCGGGGCGCGGTCCTGCCGGACGGCCACCGGGGCGCGCTGCGCCACCCTGGCCGCCGGGACGCGGAGCGCCACCCTGACGGTCGCCGCGGTCGCCACGACCACCCTGGGCCTGACCCTGACCACCCTGACCGGGGGCCGGACGGCCCGCGGGCTTGGGGGCACCCGGGCGAGCGCCCGGACGGGGGCCTGCCGGCGCCGAAGAGGCGGCCGGAGCAGCCGGAGCGGCCGGCGGAGCGGTGAACTCCGGGGCGGCCGGAGCCGGGGTGACCGGTGCGGCGGGCGCAGCCGGGGCAGCCGGAGCCGCGGGCGCGGCCGGAGCTGCGGGCGCCGGCTTGGGCGTCGGCGGCTTCGGACCCGGACGCGGGCCGGGAGCGGCCGGAGAGGCCGCGGGCTTGTCGGCCGCGGCGGCGGGCTTGGCCGCCGGCGGCTTGGGCGCGGCCGGACCCGGACGGGCGGCCTGCGCGGGAGATGCGGACGCCGGACCCGAGGGGGCCGGCGGCTTGGGGGCGGCCTGCTTGCGCGGCGCGCCGGGCTTGGCGGCGGCCTTGCCGTTGCCACCACCCTGGTTCAATGCGTCAGTCAATTTGCGTACTACGGGCGCCTCGATCGTCGAGGACGCCGAACGTACGAATTCACCGAGTTCTTGGAGCTTGGCCATGACGACCTTGCTCTCTACGCCGAACTCCTTGGCGAGCTCGTATACCCGGACCTTAGCCACTTCGCTCCTTTTAGGTCCGGGTTACGCCGGACCGTCGCTACTTCATGGGCGTACTCATCGCGTGCTCATCGAGTGCTCATCGCAATCTCGACCTACTTCCAACTCGCGGAATACCAGGGCCGCGCGGGGTTCCGCGCGACCTTCCTTACGGTGTTGCCTGCTGGGCAACTGTCTCGACGACTCGGCGCAAGTCCGCCGTGTCGAGCGGGCCCGGGGCCCGGAAGGCCCTCGGGAACGCTCTGCGTCGGACCGCCAGGTCGAGACAGACCGGGACGGGGTGGATATACGCACCCCGGCCGGGCAGCGTACCGCTTGGATCGGGGGCGCAAGCGCCCTCTTTCGCCACGATGCGCAGCAGCTCGCTCTTGGCCGCTCGCTCCCGGCACCCCACACAGGTGCGTTCAGGGCATGCGCGGGCTTGCGTCCGGCCAGACACGATTAAGTCTACCTCCCCGCACCGACCTCACCCCTTTGGGGCAATAATCGAACGGTTGTTGTCTTGATCAGGACTCCGGAGAGTCCTGGACCTGCTCGGTGTCCGGGCGGATGTCGATGCGCCAGCCGGTGAGCCGCGCGGCGAGGCGGGCGTTCTGGCCCTCCTTGCCGATCGCAAGGGACAGCTGGTAATCGGGCACCGTCACCCGCGCGGAACGGGCCGCGAGGTCGACGATCTCCACCTTGCTGACCCGCGCCGGGGAGAGCGCGTGGGCGACCATCTCGCCCGGGTCGTCCGACCAGTCGACGATGTCGATCTTCTCGCCGTTGAGCTCGGCCATGACGTTGCGCACACGCTGGCCCATCGGGCCGATGCAGGCGCCCTTGGCGTTGAGGCCGGAACGGGTCGAGCGCACCGCGATCTTGGTCCTGTGACCGGCCTCACGCGCGATGGCCGAGATCTCGACCGAACCGTCGGCGATCTCCGGCACCTCGAGCGCGAAGAGCTTCTTGACGAGGCTGGGGTGCGTACGGGAAAGCGTGACCGAGGGACCGCGGACACCCTTCGCCACCCGGACGACGTACGAACGAAGGCGCAGGCCGTGGGTGTACTCCTCGCCCGGCACCTGCTCCTGCACCGGCAGGATCGCCTCGAGCTTGCCGATGTCGACGAGCACGTTCTTCGGGTCGCGGCCCTGCTGGACTACGCCCGTGACGATGTCGCCCTCGCGGCCCGCGTACTCCCCCAGGGTCGCGTCGTCCTGGGCGTCGCGCAGCCGCTGCAGGATGACCTGCTTGGCGGTCGTCGCCGCGATACGGCCGAAGTCGGACGGGGTGTCGTCGAACTCCTTGGCCTCCTGGCCCTCTTCGAGGTCCGCCGGGTCCTCCGTCGCCCACACCGTCACATGGCCGCTCTCGCGGTCAAGCTTCACGCGGGCGCGACGGAAACTGCCGTCGGTGCGGTGGTAGGCGATGAGGAGAGCGGACTCGATCGCCTCGACCAGCAGGTCGAAGGAGATCTCCTTCTCCCGGACCAGACCCCGCAGGGCACTCATGTCGATGTCCACGGCTACGCCTCCTCTTCCTTCTTGTCCTTGCGGCTGAACTCGACCTCGACGCGCGCCTTGGCGATCGCGTCGAAGGTGAGCCTGCGGGCGGTGGGCTTGCGCCCCTTCACGCCCGGTACTTCAAGATCCACGCCTTCGCCGTCCACCTCGAGGATGCGGGCGATCACGTCGTCGCCGCCCTCCGTCAGCTGGAACTTCACCAGGCGCCCGACGGCGCGCAGATAGTGGCGGTGCTCCGTCAGCGGGCGCTCGGCGCCCGGGGAGCCGACTTCGAGGGTGTACTCCCCCTCGCCCATCGCGTCGCTCTCGTCGAGCTTCTCGGAGATCTCGCGGCTGATCTCGGCGATCTGATCCAGGTCCACGCCGTCGTCGGAATCGACGACGACCCGCAGCACCCGCTTGCGTCCGACCGAGGCCACTTCGATCTCTTCGAGATCCAGATCCTTCGAGCTGACGAGCGGTTCCAGCAGTTCTCGCAGCCTCTCGCTCTGGGTGGTGCTCATCCGGGTGACTCCTCGGCCGCGTGTGCTGTTGTGGGATCGTCGCGTGTCAGCTCAAAGGGTATCCGGTCCGGAGGGGTGTTGCCGCCCGCCGTCCGCCCGCTCCGCGCCCGGCACCGAGCCGCTCACGCGTACGACCGCAGGCCGAAGGTACGGTGATCACCGGGCTCGCGCCCGGCTTCGCCCACCTTCTGACTGCCTGCCTTTCTGGCCTTCCTGCCGAGGACGTCTGCTGTGCCGTCGTATCCCACCCCCTCGCACGCCCGTTCGGGGCCGCGCCGGAGGAGTCTGCTGACCGGGGCCGCCGGAGCGGCCGGGGCCGTGCTGCTCTCGGGCTGCTCGGACTCCGACTCCACGGACGAGAGCCCTTCCGCCGCCGCGCGGCTGCGCGCGCATGCCGCCCGGGACAGCGGTGAGCTGCTCGGGCGGTACGACGCCGTCCTCGCCGCCCATCCCTCGCTGGCCGGACGGCTGGACCCGCTGCGGGCGGAGGTGAAGCGGCACGCGGCGGTCTTCGCGGAGGGGGCCGCTTCCCCGTCCCCTTCCGGCTCCCCCGCCAAGTCCGCCTCGCCCGCGCCGAAGCCCGCCGTCCCCCAGGACGAGAAGGCCGCCGTGCGCGAGCTCGCCAAGGCCGAGCGGGAGCTGGCGAAGCGGCGCGGGAGCGCGCTCGTCGACGCGCCCGCGGAGCTGGCCAGGCTGCTCGCGTCGGTGGCGGCGGCGGGCGCCGCGCACGCGTATCTGCTGACGGAGGGCGACAAGTGAGCGATTCCAAGGACGAGTTGAGAGCGGTGCAGGCCGCGCTGGGCGCCGAGCACGCGGCCGTGTACGGCTACGGGGTCGTCGGCGCCCGGATCGGCGAAGGCCGCAGGGCCGAGGCGCGCACGGCGTACGACGCGCACCGCGCCCGGCGCGACGAGCTGCAGCGCGCCGTGCGCGACCTGGGCGGCGAGCCCGAGCCGTCGGCGCCCGCCTACGCGCTGCCGTTCCCGGTGCCGGACTCCGCGGCGGCCGTGCGGCTCGCGACGGAGCTGGAGGAGCGGGTCGCGGGGGTCTACGCGGATCTCGTACGCGCGTCCACCGGCGCCCGGCGCGGCAGCGCCGCCGAGGCGCTGCGGGAGGCGGCGGTCCGGGCAGCGCGGTGGCGCGGCGGGAGCGTAGCCTTCCCTGGTCTCGCCGAGCGGGCCGCCGGGTCGGGCACCTCCGCACCGGCGACACCCAAGGCGTAGCCGGCCGTCACGACAGTGGCGCGGCCGGCAGTCGCGACCGTAGGGAAGGGAACACCTCGCGTATGGCTCTCGAACCGCCCCGGCGTCTCGTCACCGCACTCGGTGAGACGGCGCAGGACGGCGACGACTGGCTGGAGGGGCTGCCCGGCGCAGCCGAACAGGCCGTCGCTCTACGCGAGTTGACCGTCGAGCGGGTCCACGTGCCCGGCGGGCGCAGCGGCCTCGTCGTCCTGGTGCGCCTCGCCGACGGCACACCCGCCGTGCTGAAGCTGGTGCCGCCGCGCTCGCGGCCGCAGAGCGAACGGGCCGCGCTCGCGCACTGGGGCGGGCTCGGTGCCGTACGCCTTCTGGACCCCTCCGCCACGGACGGCGCCCTCCTCCTGGAGCGGCTGCACCGCGACGTGTCGGTGCGTTCGCTGCCCGAGGCCAAGGCCCTCCTGGAGGCGGCGGGCACGCTGCGCCGGCTGTGGGTGGAACCGCCCACGGAGCACCGCTTCGAGACGGTCGCCGAGCGGACGGGGCGGCAGGCCGAGGCGATGCGGGCCTCCGCATCCGCCGACGGGGAGGTCGCGCCGCTGGTGGACGCCGCGCTCGCCGCGCGGGACGAGCTGCTCGCGGGGGACGCGGAGGTGCGGCTGCTGCACGGCACGTTCCGGCAGAGCAAGGTGCTTCAGGGGGATCGGCTGCCGTGGCTGGCCGTGGGGCCCGACCCGGTGGTCGGGGAGCCCGCGTTCGACCTGGCACGGCTCGTACGCGACCGCGTCGAGGACCTGATCGCCTCCCCCTCGGGGTCTTCGATCACCCGCCGCCGCGTGAAGAAGCTGGCCGAGGCGCTGGACGTCGACCAGGAGCGGCTGCGGGGCTGGACGCTGTTCCGCGCGGTGGAGTCCGGGGTCCGGGCCCGCCGGGTGGGGCGGGAGCAGGACGCGGAGCTGTTGCTGGAGTTCGCCGGGTGGCTGTAGGGGCGGGTTCTCTTCCCCGGCCCCGCCGAGTTCGTCCTCAGGCGCCGGACGGGCTGAGGATCAGCCCGTCCGGCGCTTGAGCAGCACCTCACTCAGGCAGTCAGGCGCGCGATCGCCTCAGCCACGGTCAGCTCCTCGCGCTCGCCGGTACGGCGGTCCTTCAGCTCCACGACGCCCTCGGCCGAGCGACGGCCCGCGACCAGGATCTGCGGGACACCGATCAGCTCCGCGTCCGTGAACTTCACGCCCGGCGAGACGCCCGCACGGTCGTCGACCAGGACCCGCACGCCCGCCGCGTTCAGCTGCTCGGAGACGTCCAGGGCCAGCTCCGTCTGGAGGGCCTTGCCCGCGGCCACCACGTGGACGTCGGCGGGGGCGATCTCCTTGGGCCAGCACAGGCCCTTGTCGTCCGCGGTCTGCTCGGCGAGCGCCGCCACCGCGCGCGAGACGCCGATGCCGTACGAACCCATCGTCACGCGGACCGGCTTGCCCTGCTGGCCCAGGACGTCGAGCTGGAAGGCGTCGGCGAACTTGCGGCCCAGCTGGAAGATGTGGCCGATCTCGATGGCGCGGTCGAGCTGCAGGCCGGTGCCGCACTTGGGGCAGGGGTCGCCCGCCTCGACGACCACGACGTCGAGGTAGTCGTCGACCTCGAAGTCACGGCCCGCGACGACGTTCTTGGCGTGCGTGTTGATCTTGTTCGCGCCGGTGATCCAGGCGGTGCCCGGAGCCACCCGCGGGTCGGCGATGTAGCGGACCTTCTCCAGGCCCTGCGGGCCGACGTATCCGCGTACGAGATCGTCGCGGCCCTCGAAGTCCTCGGCCGTCACGAGCTCCACGACGGCGGGCGCCAGGTGCTCGCCGAGCTTGCCGAGGTCGACCTCGCGGTCGCCGGGCACGCCCACGGCGACGATCTCGCCGTCGACCTTGACCAGGAGGTTCTTCAGGGTCGCCGAGGCCGGGACGCCGAGGTGGGCCGCGAGCGTCTCGATCGTCGGGGTGTCGGGGGTGTCCAGGTCCTCGACGGGGCCGTGCGCCGAGCCGTCCGCCTCGGTGGCGACGAAGGAGACGGCCTCCGTGTTGGCCGCGTAGTCGCACGCGGGGCAGTCCACGAAGGTGTCCTCGCCGGCCGGGGCGGGCGCAAGGAACTCCTCGGAGGCCGAGCCGCCCATCGCGCCGGAGACGGCGGAGACGATGCGGTGGTCGAGGCCGAGGCGCTCGAAGATCTTGATGTACGCGGCGCGGTGCAGGGCGTACGACTCGGCGAGGCCCTCGTCCGTGGTGTCGAAGGAGTACGAGTCCTTCATCTGGAACTCACGGCCGCGCAGCACACCGGCGCGGGGGCGGGCCTCGTCGCGGTACTTCGTCTGGATCTGGTAGAGGATCACCGGCAGGTCCTTGTAGGACGAGCACTGGTCCTTGACGATCTGGGTGAAGATCTCCTCGTGCGTGGGGCCGAGGAGGTAGTCCGCGCCCTTGCGGTCCTTGAGGCGGAAGAGCAGGTCGCCGTACTCGTCGTAGCGGCCCGTCGCGTCGTACGACTCCTTGGGCAGGAGCGCGGGCAGGAGGACTTCCTGGGCGCCGATGGCGTCCATCTCCTCGCGCACGACGTGGGTGATGTTCTCCAGGACCTTCTTGCCGAGGGGCAGCCAGGACCAGATGCCGGCGGCGGTGCGGCGGACGTATCCGGCCCGGACGAGCAGCTTGTGGTTGAGCGTCTCGGCGTCCGCCGGGTCGTCGCGCAGTGTCTTGATCATCAATCGGGACATGCGCTGGACCTGGGCCATGGTGAACTCCTGCGGGATGGGGGTCCCCCCTGCTCGAGCGGAGCCGAGAGCTTGGGGGAGAGTGATGTCAGGAGGTTAGCCGGGGGCCGGGCGCGTGCGGAAATCGGTCAGGCGTCGGGGCGCCTCAGCGGCAGGGGCGCGCCCATCACCGCGTACGGCTTCGGGGCGCTGGGGAACTGGACGTTGCGGGCCAGGTCGGCGTACCCGAGGGAGCGGTAGAGGCCGCGCGCGGGGCTCTCGATGTCGATGGCGGAGAGGATCGAGCGGGGCTGGCTGACGGCGTCCGTGATGGTGGTGATGAGGGTGCGGCCCACTCCGCGGTTCTGGTGGCCGGGCTGCACATGGAGTTCGGTGATCACGAAGGAGTCGTCGAGCCAGTCGTCCAGGCCGCCGGCGCGCAGATACGGCTCGACGACCGTGGACCACCAGTGGCCGCGGTCGTTGGGCATGCCGTAGACGAAGCCGACGAGCCGCCCCTCGGGGGTGGTGGCGCCGAGCGCGCGGGCGCCGGGGTAGGTGATGTGCCGCAGCACGATCTGCCGCCGCACGGACACCTCGTCGTCGCTGAGCCCGAAGGCGTGGGCCTGCACCCGCAGCGCTTCGTCCACGTGCGCGGCGAGGTCGAGCGGCCCGATCACGACGTCGTCAGTCATGCGGTCAGTCATGCGCCGAACTTTAACTCGCTGACGGCGATACGTGAGGAGTGCGGTGTGAGACGCGGGGGAGCTAGAACAGGACGCTCATGAACGCCCCGACCTCCTGGAACCCCACCCGCCGGTACGCCGACCTGGCCGCGGTGTTGAAGTCGTTGACGTAGAGGCTGACGACCGGGGCCACGTCCGCGAGGGCGTAGCGCAGGACGGCCGCCATGCCCGGCGCCGCGTAGCCCTGGCCGCGGTACTCGGGGGCGACCCAGACGCCCTGCACCTGGCAGGCCATCGCCGTGGCGGCGCCGATCTCGGCCTTGAAGACGACCTTGCCGTCGCGGTCGAGGCGCGCGAACGACCGTCCCGCGCCGACCAGTTCGGCGACCCGTGCCTGGTAGAGCAGGCCGCCGTCACCGGCGAGCGGCGAGATGCCGACCTCCTCGGTGAACATCGCCACGCACGCGGGCATGATCGTCTCCATCTCGTCCTTGCGGACGCGACGGACGTACGGATCAGGGGTGATGTCCGACGGCAGCCGGTCGGTGACCATCAGGGGCTGCTGCGAGCGGACCTCGCGGGCGGGGCCCCAGGACGGTTCGAGCAGCCGCCACAGCTGGGCGGTGGGCTCGGCCGGGCCGACGATGGAGGAGCAGCGGCGGCCCGCCCTGCGGGCGCGGTCCGCGAAGGCGCGTACGGCTCGGGGGGTCGCGCAGATGGGGACGAGATTGGCGCCCGCGTAGCAGAGGGACTCCAGCATGCCGTCCTGGTACCAGCCCCACATCTCGCCGCCCAGGCGCCACGGGTCGAGGCCCGCGACCCGGACCCGTGAGGTCACGAAGGCGTTGGCCACCGGCTCGCGGTCGAGCACTGCGAGCGCGGCGTCCAGGTCACTCGGTTCGAGGACCCTGGTGGTGGTCTGAGTCAACACGTGCGGGGGCCTCACCATACGGTCTGCTGATCTCCGCACTGTACCTGGCGGGGGCGCCTTGTGCCCTGGGGTGGCTTGGAGGGGGCTTTGTCTGCTCTCCCCCGCGGGTGGTGGGTGGGTTTTCTTCGCCGCTTCGCGGCGGGATTCCCGCCCGCCCGATTACCCCGGGTGCCCGGGTGGATGGCAAGTAAAGGTCCGCCGCGAAGCGGCGGTTCGGGCCGAACACACGAGGGCTCCGCCACCCGACCCGGTGGCGGAGCCCTCGTTGCGAGAAAGTCAGCCGGCCACGGCCACCGACGGCTCCCCTGAGGGGACGCCGTCCTTCTCCATCTGCTCGGCGATCTTCATCGCCTCTTCGATGAGGGTCTCCACGATCTTCGACTCGGGGACGGTCTTGATGACCTCGCCCTTGACGAAGATCTGGCCCTTGCCGTTGCCAGACGCGACGCCGAGGTCGGCCTCGCGGGCCTCGCCGGGGCCGTTCACGACGCAGCCCATGACGGCGACGCGGAGGGGGACCTCCATGCCGTCGAGGCCCGCGGTGACCTCTTCGGCCAGCTTGTAGACGTCGACCTGGGCGCGGCCGCAGGACGGGCAGGAGACGATCTCCAGGCGGCGCGGCTTGAGGTTGAGGGACTCCAGGATCTGGAGGCCTACCTTGATCTCCTCCACCGGCGGGGCCGAGAGGGAGACGCGGATGGTGTCGCCGATGCCCTCGGAGAGCAGCGCGCCGAAGGCGACCGCCGACTTGATCGTGCCCTGGAAGGCGGGACCGGCCTCGGTCACGCCGAGGTGCAGGGGGTAGTCGCAGGCGGCGGCCAGCTGGCGGTAGGCGTTGACCATGACCACCGGGTCGTTGTGCTTGACCGAGATCTTGATGTCGCTGAAGCCGTGCTCCTCGAAGAGCGACGCCTCCCAGAGAGCCGACTCGACGAGTGCCTCGGGGGTGGCCTTGCCGTACTTCTGGAGGAGGCGCGCGTCCAGGGAGCCCGCGTTGACGCCGATCCGGATCGGCGTACCGGCGTCGTTCGCGGCCCGCGCGATCTCCTTGACCTTGTCGTCGAACTGCTTGATGTTGCCGGGGTTCACACGGACCGCCGCGCATCCGGCGTCGATCGCCGCGAAGACGTACTTCGGCTGGAAGTGGATGTCGGCGATCACCGGGATCTGCGACTTGCGCGCGATGGTGGACAGCGCGTCCGCGTCGTCCTGCGTCGGACACGCGACCCGCACGATCTGGCAGCCGGACGCGGTCAGCTCGGCGATCTGCTGAAGCGTCGCCCCGATGTCGGACGTACGCGTGGTGGTCATCGACTGCACCGACACCGGTGCGTCGCCGCCGACGGCGACCGTACCGACCTGGATCTTGCGGCTGACACGGCGGTCGGCGAGCTTGGTCGGTACGGACGGGATTCCGAGAGAAACGGCAGTCATCTGGCGTGCATCCCCAAGGTGTGGATCAAGGTCCCGAGATCGGCGGGCTCCAGGCTTCGAGATTACGGCACCCCACAGGGCCCGAGCACATCCCGCCCCCAAGTCCACCCAATGGTGGGCGACCGGACACATAGAGTGCCCGGCCGCCGCAAACTTCACATTGCTAGGAGATTCTTACCGGGTTAACGACGTCCGCGATCAGGACCAGGATCGTGAAGCAGATGAAGATTCCGGCCACCACATAGGCGACGGGCATCAGCTTCGCGACGTCGAAGGGGCCCGGGTCGGGCCGCTTCAGGACCTTGGCCGCGTTGCGCCGCAGCGACTCCCACAGGGCGCCGGCGATGTGCCCGCCGTCCAGCGGCAGCAGCGGCAGCATGTTGAACAGGAACAGCGAGAGGTTGAAGCCCGCCACCAGGAACAGCATCATCGCGACCTGGTTCTCCGGCGGGATGTCGAGGGTGAAGACCTCGCCGCCCACGCGGGCCGCGCCCACGACGCCCATCGGGGAGTCCTGCTTGCGGTCGCCGTCGCCGAAGGCCGCGTCCCACAGGTCGGGGATCTTGGACGGCAGGGCGATGAGCGACTCGACGCCGTTCTCCATCATGTCGCCCATGCGGTTCACGGAGTCGCCGAAGCCCTGCTTGACGATGCCGGTGGCGGGGGTGAAGCCGAGGAAGCCCGCGTAGACGTACTTGCCCTCCACATAGCCGCCCTCACCGTCGGTCTTGCTGACCTGGTTCTTGATGAGGTCGGCCCGCAGCTCCTTCCGCTTGCCGTCGCGCTCGACCGTGATGGTGGCCGGGCCGATGGTCTCGCGGATCTTGCCCTGGAGCGCGGACCAGTCGTCGACGGGCTGCCCCTGGAAGGCCACGATCTTGTCGCCGAGCTTCAGGCCCGCCGCCTTGGCGGGCGCGGGCGTGTCGCCCTTCTCGCACTTGGAGCGGTTCTCGCTCTGCTGGATGACGCAGTCGGACACCTTGCCGACCGTCGTCGTCTGGGTGCTGATGCCGAACGTCATCAACACGCCGAGGAAGATCGCCACGGCGAGGATCAGGTTCATGAACGGGCCCGCGAACATCACGATCACGCGCTTCCACGGCTTGCGCGTGTAGAAGAGGCGGGTCTCGTCGCCGGGCTTGAGCTCCTCGAAGGCGGCCGAGCGCGCGTCCTCGATCATGCCGCGCCACGGGGAGGTCGAGCGTGCCTCTATCCGGCCGTCCGGACCCGGCGGGAACATGCCGATCATGCGGATGTACCCGCCGAGGGGGATGGCCTTGATGCCGTACTCGGTGTCGCCCTTCTTGCGCGAGAAGATCGTCGGGCCGAAACCGACCATGTACTGCGGCACGCGGATGCCGAACAGCTTGGCGGTCGACAGGTGGCCCAGCTCGTGCCAGGCGATCGAGAACAGCAGCCCGACCGCGAAGACGACTATGCCGAGGATCATCATCAAGGTCGTCATGCGCGGGCCTCCGCGGTCGCCTTCGCCGTCAGTTCACGGGCCCGGGCGCGTGCCCAGGTCTCCGCTTCGAGGACGTCCGCGACGGTCAGGGAAGTTCCCGCCGACGGCGTGCCGTGTTCGGCGACGACCTTCGTCACGGTCTCCATGATCCCGTTGAAGGGCAGGGCGCCGTTCAAGAACGCGTCCACGCACTCCTCGTTGGCCGCATTGAACACCGCCGGGGCCGTGCCCGCGAGCTTGCCCACATGCCGGGCGAGCCCGACCGATGGAAAAGCGTCGGTGTCGAGGGGGAAGAACTCCCAGCTCGACGCCTTCGTCCAGTCGAAGGCGGGCGCCGCGTCCGGCACGCGCTCGGGCCAGCCGATGCCGATGGCGATCGGTCCGCGCATGTCGGGCGGCGTGGCCTGGGCCAGCGTCGATCCGTCGGTGAACTCGACCATGGAGTGCACGTAGGACTGCGGGTGGACCACGACCTCGATGCGCTCGAAGGGGATGTCGTAGAGGAGGTGCGCCTCGATGACCTCCAGACCCTTGTTGACGAGCGTCGCGGAGTTGACGGTGATGACCGGGCCCATGGCCCAGGTCGGGTGCGCCAGCGCGTCCTCGGGCGTGACGCCGGCCAGATCGGCCTTCGTACGTCCCCGGAACGGGCCCCCGGAGGCCGTGACGACCAGCTTGCGCACATCGGCGCGGGTGCCCGAGGCGAGCGCCTGGAAGAGCGCGGCGTGCTCGGAGTCGACCGGGATGATCTGCCCCGGCTTGGCGAGCGCCTTCACCAGCGGGCCGCCGACGATCAGCGACTCCTTGTTGGCGAGCGCGAGGGTGCGGCCCGCTTCGAGCGCGGCGAGGGTGGGCGCGAGCCCGATGGAGCCGGTGATGCCGTTCAAAACGGTGTGGCACTCGGAGGCGGCGAGCTGCGTGGCCGCCTCGGGCCCGGCGAGGATCTCGGGCAGCGGCTCGTCGCCGTACTGCCCCTTGAGCGCCTCGCGCAGCGCCGGTACGACGTCCTCGCGGGCCACGGCCACGGTCCGCACCCGCAGCTGCCTCGCCTGCTCGGCGAGCAACGCGACGCGGCCGCCCGCGGCGGAGAGCGCGGTGACGCGGAAGCGACGGGGGTTGCGCAGGACGAGGTCGATGGCCTGGGTGCCGATCGACCCGGTCGAGCCGAGGATGACGATGTCCCGCGGGCCGTCCGTGACGACGGGGTCGAAGACGAGATGCGGGTCGGCGAGGGGGGCTGGACTGTCGCTCATCCCCCCATTCTTGCCTGGGCGGCGGTGCGAGGGGACACTGCGCCCCGATCCGGCGGGCCGCAATCGTGTTCCGGGGCGCTCCTGTGACGGCGAACGCCCCGGAAAGCGCGTCAGCGGATCGGCCGGTGGACGTTCTCCCGGGTGCTCGCGCCCGGTGTCGCGTCCGCGATCCACGGGCCCTCGCCGCTGGGGTCGACGATGCCCGACTCCAGCCAGGTGTACATGCCGTTCAGGACGCCCTTGACCACCTTGCGGTCGATGTCGTCCGTGTTCGTCCACAGACGGTCGAACAGCTCGTCGACGCGGATGCGGGACTGGCGGCAGAACGTGTCGGCCAGCTGGTAGGCCTCGCGGCCGTGGTCCTCCGTCGTCCGCAGGAGCTCGGCGCGCACGCACGCCGCGCTCATCGCGAAGAGTTCGGCGCCGATGTCGACCACGCGGCCCAAAAAGCCCTGCTTGGTCTCCATCTTTCCCTGCCAGCGCGACATCGCGTAGAACGTCGAGCGGGCCAGCTTGCGGGCGTTGCGCTCCACGTAGCGCAGGTGCGGGGAGAGGTCGGCGTGGCCGCTGGGGTGGAACTCGGCGTACGAGCGCGGGAGCTGGCCCGGGCCCGTGACCAGCTTCGGCAGCCAGCGGGCGTAGAAGCCGCCCGCCTTCGCGCCCGCCTTCGCCTTGTCGGTCAGCGACTTGTCCGGGTCGATCAGGTCGCCCGCCACCTTCAGGTGCGCGTCCACCGCCTCGCGGGCGATCAGCAGGTGCATGATCTCCGTCGAGCCCTCGAAGATGCGGTTGATGCGCAGGTCGCGCAGGACCTGCTCCGCCGGGACCGCGCGTTCGCCGCGGGCCGCGAGGGACTCGGCCGTCTCGAAGCCGCGGCCGCCGCGGATCTGCACCAGTTCGTCGGCCATCAGACAGCCCATCTCGGAGCCGTACAGCTTGGCGAGCGCGGCCTCGATGCGGATGTCGTTGCGGTCCTCGTCGGCCATCTGGGACGAGAGGTCCAGGACGGCCTCCAGGGCGAAGGTCGTCGCCGCGATGAAGGAGATCTTCGCGCCGACCGCCTCGTGCAGCGCGACCGGCTTGCCCCACTGCTCCCGCGCGCCCGACCACTCACGGGCGATCTTCAGGCACCACTTGCCCGCGCCGACGCACATCGCGGGCAGCGACAGGCGCCCGGTGTTGAGGGTCGTCAGGGCGATCTTCAGGCCCGCGCCCTCCGGGCCGATGCGGTGCGCGGCGGGAACCCGGACCTGGTGGAAGCGGGTCACGCCGTTCTCCAGGCCGCGCAGGCCCATGAAGGCGTTGCGGTTCTCGACGGTGATGCCCTCCGCCGCCGCCTCCACCACGAAGGCCGTGATGCCGCCCTTGTGTCCTTCGGACTTCGGCACGCGCGCCATGACGACCAGGAGGTCCGCGACGACGCCGTTCGTGGTCCACAGCTTCACGCCGTCCAGGACGTACGAGTCGCCGTCCGGCACCGCCATGGTCGCAAGGCGCGCCGGGTCGGAGCCGACGTCCGGCTCGGTCAGCAGGAACGCGCTGATGTCCGTGCGGGCGCAGCGCGGCAGGAACTCGTCCTTCTGCTCCTGGGTGCCGAACTGCTTGAGCGGCTGCGGTACGCCGATCGACTGGTGGGCGGAGAGCAGCGCGCCGATTGCCGGGCTCGCGGAGCCGACGAGGGCGAGCGCCTTGTTGTAGTAGACCTGCGTGAGGCCGAGCCCGCCGTACTTCGTGTCGATCTTCATGCCGAGCGCGCCGAGCTCCTTGAGGCCGTTCATCACCTCGTCGGGGATCTGCGCGTCGCGCTCGATGCGGGCCGAGTCGATCTTCGTCTCGCAGAAGTCGCGGAGCTTGGCGAGGAACTCCTCGCCGCGCCGGGCGTCCTCGTCGGCGGGCAGGGGATGCGGGTGGATCAGGTCGAGCCGGAAGCGGCCGAGGAAGAGTTCCTTGGCGAAGCTCGGCTTGCGCCAGTCCTGTTCGCGGGCGGCCTCGGCGACCTGCCTGGCCTCGCGTTCGGTGACGGACGGCCCGGAAGGGGGTGTGGTTGGTGCGGACATTGAGGAGCTCACCTCGCCGCGGAGGGGGCCGATCGGCTCCGGTTGACCCGATCTCGACCCGGTCGGTTACTGACTGGTGCTACTCGATCGTATGGATCGTATGTACCCGATTCGCCCGGAGCCCACCAGTCCTCGCGCAGCGTTCGGCGCATCGCGTCCCACGCGGTGTCCTCGCGCACGAGAACGGCCGGAGCCCCCGCACAGTGGGCTCCGGCCGTTCGGTCCGTGAACGGGTTACAGGGCGAGGCCCGTCATGACCATGACCCGCTCGTAGGTGTAGTCGTCCATCGCGAAGCGGACGCCCTCGCGGCCCACGCCGGACTGCTTGACGCCGCCGTACGGCATCTGGTCGGCGCGGTAGGAGGGGGCGTCGCCGATGACCACGCCGCCGACCTCGAGGGCGCGGTGGGCGCGGAAGGCGGTCTGCAGGTCGTGCGTGAAGACGCCCGCCTGGAGGCCGTACTTGGAGTCGTTGACGGCGGCGAAGGCCTCCGCCTCGCCGTCCACCTTCTTGATCGTGAGGACCGGTCCGAAGACCTCCTCGACGGCGATGGTCGCGTCGGCCGGTACGTCGGCGAGCACGGTCGGCGCGTACGAGGCACCGTCCCGCTTGCCGCCGGCCAGGAGCTGCGCGCCCGCCTGGACGGCCTCGTCGACCCAGGACTCCACGCGCTTGGCGGCGTCCTCGTTGACGAGCGGACCGACGTCGGTCTTCGGGTCGGACGGGTCACCGGTGACCTGGCCCTCGATCGCCTTGAGGACGCGCGGCACGAGCCGGTCGTACACGGAGGCGTCGGCGATGACGCGCTGCACCGAGATGCAGGACTGGCCGCCCTGGTAGTTGGAGAACGTCGCGATGCGCGAGGCCGCCCAGTCCAGGTCCTCGTCGGAGGAGAAGTCGGAGAGGACCACGGCAGCGCCGTTCCCGCCGAGCTCCAGGGTGCAGTGCTTGCGCGGCACCGAGTCCAGGATCGCGTACCCGACCTTCTCGGAGCCCGTGAAGGAGATGACGGGAAGGCGCTCGTCCTGCACGAGGGCGGGCATCTTCTCGTTCGCGACCGGGAGGACCGACCAGGACCCCGCGGGCAGCTCGGTCTCGGCGAGCAGCTCGCCGATGAGGAGGCCGGAGAGCGGGGTCGCGGGCGCCGGCTTGAGGATGATCGGCGTGCCGGACGCGATGGCCGGGGCGATCTTGTGGGCGCAGAGGTTCAGCGGGAAGTTGAACGGCGCGATGCCCAGGACGACGCCCTTGGAGAAGCGGCGGGTGAAGGCGAGACGCCCCTGGCCACCGGCGTCGGTGTCCAGGCGCTGGGCCTCGCCGCCGTTGAACCGGCGGGCTTCCTCCGAGGCGAACCGGAAGACGGAGACGGCACGGCCGACCTCGCCGCGGGCCCACTTGATCGGCTTGCCGTTCTCGGCGGAGATGAGCTGGGCGATCTCTTCCGTGCGCTCGACGAGCCTGCGGCTCACGTGGTCGAGGGCGGCGGCCCGCACGTGCGCCGGGGTCGCGGCGAACTCGTCGCGCACCGCGTACGCGGCGGCGACGGCCTCCTCGACCTGGGCGTCGGTCGGGACGGCAGCCTTGCCGACGACCCGCCCGTCCCAGGGCGATGTGACGTCGAGAGTGGTCTCACCGGTGGTCTGGCGACCGGCGAGCCAGAAGGCGTGGATGGAAGTCATGTCGATTCCCGGCCCTTCCGCGAAGGTGTGTCTTGGGGGGTACGTTCCCCACCGTAGGGGCGGCAGGGGTGCGGGACGTTTGTCCGACTCGGAGTACTGCCCTCCGGGGCCGCGCCTCTTTGGCAGGTGAGCGATTCCCCCGCATTTGCTCCGCACCGCTCGATTGCTCCGTACCGCTCGATCAGTCCGTACCGCTCGATGTCGCCTTCAGTGACAGCCACAGCTCCATGCGGACGTCCGGGTCGTCCAGGGAGCGGCCCAGGATCTCCTCGACCCTGCGCATGCGATAGCGCAGCGTGTGGCGGTGGACGCCCAGGTCGGCCGCTGCCGCGTCCCACTGGCCGTGCCGCGAGAGCCAGGCGCGCAGCGAGGCGATCAGGTCGCCGCGGCCCTTGGCGTCGTGCTCGTACAGGGCGCGCAGCAGACCGTCGGCGAACGCCCGCACCGCGTCGTCGGCGAGCAGGGGCAGGACCGAGCCCGCCGCGAGGTCCTCGTGTTCGACCATCGCGCGGCCCCGGCGCCGGGCGATGGAAAGGGCCTGGTCGGCCTGTTTGTACGCGGTGGCCGCGGCGATGGGTCCCGCGGGTGCGGAGAGGCCGAGCAGGAGGGCCGCCCCGTCGACCGCGCCCTGTTCCGGCGCCTCGGGGCGCGCGGCCTCCAGCGCCTCCGCGTACGCGACGCAGGCCGCGGCGCCCGCGCCGCCGTCCACGACGAGCAGCACGAGCCGCTCGCCGTAGGGAACGACCAGGAGTGCCTCGCCCGCGCGGGCGGCGGCCGACTCGACGGCGTCCGTGAGGGCGGCGAACGGGTCGCCGTCCTCCGGGGCGGAGGCCGATGCGGCCGGTACCTCCGCCACCACCAGGCGGAACGGCGCGTCCAGCAGGCTTCCGTACAACTCCCCCGCCACCGTGCGGGCGTGCTCCGGCTCCCCGGCGAGCAGCATCCGGAGCACGGCGGAACCGACCCGGGCCTCGGCGGCCTGGAGCGAGCGGTTGCGCTCGGTGGTGAGGGTGAGCAGCGCTATGGCCGAGTGCAGTGCGTACCGCTCGGCGGTGCCGAGGGTGGAGGCCGTGCCGACGGCGAGCGCGGCGCGGGGCCGCCGTCCGGTGCCGATCGAGTGCAGCTCCACCCGGTCCTCGGCGCCCGCGACGACCGCGCTCGCGGGCGCCGCCCGGTCCCGCAGCCGCTCGACGTCGGAGGTGAGCCGGGCGGCCCTGCGGGAGGCCCACTCGGGGGCGGTGGCGACGACGGCGCCGGACGCGTCGTACAGCGCGGCCCAGCCGTCCACCTGGCCGGCCAGCGCGCCGAGCAGCCCCTCGGGGCCGTCGCTCAGGGCCTGCTTGGTCAGCTCGCGCTGGGCGGCGAAGCCCGCCGTCACCGCGCGGTACTGGTCGGCGGCGATGGCCGCGGAGACGGCCTTGCTGATGGCGAGGAAGGGGGTACGACGCGGGACTTCGAGGAGCGGGAGCCCCTCGTCCGCCGCCGCGGCGACCAGCGCGTCCGGGATGTCCTTGTAATGCACCCCGACCGCGAACCCGAGCCCGACGACGCCCGCCGCCGCGAGCCGCTTCACATAGCGGCGCATCGCCTCCGGATCCTCCGCGTCCAGCTTGAGCGCGGTGATCATGAGGAGCTCGCCGCCCTCCATGTAGGGCACGGGGTCGGTGAGCTCACTGGCGTGCGCCCAGCGCACGGGCGCGTCCAGATGATCCTCACCCGCGCGCACGGTGAGCTTCAGTGCGGAGTGGTGGACGAGGGAGGCGAGCGTGGGCGGCATGGGACCTTCAGGTCTGTCAGCAGGTCAGGGCATGTCAGGGCGGGCGTCTGGCAGCGGCTGATGAGGCACGCGTCCCGGTCGGCCATGGAATCCCGGACCAGATGTGGATCTTTTGGCCGGTACGTATGAACGACCTGTGTCGATTCTGCCTCACCGTACGGTACGTACGGGACCGAATACCCCGTACGTACATCCCTACCTACGCCCCGGCGGCTGTACGTACATCCCTGAACTACGCCCCGGCGGCTACCCCCGAAGATCCACCAGCAGCGGCGGCGCGTGCTCTCCTCGTACGTCCGTCAGCGAGAGCACGGCGTGGCCCGGGGGCAGCGAGTGGGCGAGGTCGGACGCGGACCAGCGTTCGCGCTCGACCTTGCGCACGGTGACGGCGTCCGTCGTGACCGCCTTGCCGGTGACGAGCTTGCGCAGCGAGTGCAGCGCCCGCGTCATCGGCTGGTCGGCGAAGACGGTGTGCTGCGCGACTTCCTTGGTCTCGATCCACTCGGTGCCCCAGGCCTCGGTGAACCGGCGTCCGTCCCAGGTCGTCACTCCGGAGAAGGCCATCCGGCAGCCGACCGCGGCGTAGAGCGGCCCCTGGAGCGGCTCCGGCACCTCGCCGATGGTGCGCAGACCGAGCACGACGCCCGCGTTCAGCGACCGCAGCCGCTGGATGGCGCGCACGCTCTCGGTGGTGACGGTGCGCGCGGCGTCGTCGAGGACCAGGCAGACGAAGTGCGGCCGCCGGGCACGGCCGCGCACGACGTACGCGAACTGGGCGAGCAGCAGCCGGGCGAGGAGCCTGGACGCCTCCTCGTGGCCGTGCTCGGGCAGATCCACTCTGACCCGCAGCGGGTGGTGGACGGCGGCGCGCATCGAGAAGGGGCGCCCATCGCCGCCGGGGTTGAAGAAGTCGGCGAAGGCGGGCCGGTCGAGCAGGGCGAGCCGGTCGGCCAGGGCGGGGCCCGGGTCGTTGGGAGAGTCGGACTGGCGGACGCGGGCGTCGAGTTCGCGGCGCATGGCGGTGTGCCCGCCCGCGGCGAGGCCCGTCCGGAGGTCGTCGAGCCCGGCGGGGTCGCCTTCCAGGAGTTCGCGCAGCACGGGGACCGAGGGGAAGCGTCCGTGCAGGTGGCGGTAGGGGCCCAGGAGTTGGGCGAGGGTGGTGGCGGCGCGCCGGGTGTCGACGGCCTCGAGATCGCCGACCAGGCCTTCGGCGAGGAAGGCGGCGGCCTCGTCCGCGTCGGCGCAGTCCGCGTACAGGTCGATGTCGTGTACGGACGCCGGGTCGCCCGGCTTGACCACGACGTCGTACGCCTGGTCGGGACCGAGCGCCGTGCCCGCCGCGCACACGACGACGACCGCGCACTGTCCGGTGAGGGCGCCCAGGGAGAGCGATTCGGCGACCGGGCGCATGAGCCGTCCGGTCTTGCCCGCGCCGGAGGGACCCACCGCGAGCAGCGAGGTGCCGAGCACGGCGGGGTCGAGCGCGGCTCCGGCGTCGCGCACGGCGTAGGGGTTGCGCTCGTCCTTCGCGTAGCGGCCGATCTTGACCTGTCCGACGAGCAGGTCGTGGACGGCGCTGCGAGCGGGCAGGTCGCGCTGGCCCGAGGGGTGGGCCCAGGCGGCACAGCCGTGCCGCGCGACGGTGTCCACGAAGGTGGCGAGGGCGGCCGGGTCAGGGGCGCCCGGGTCGGGGGCGGCCGTGCGCCAGGCGTGCGTCACGCGGGTGCAGTCGACGTCGTTCATGCGTCCGCTGACCAGCTCGGCGGAGAGCAGGTCGGCGGCCTTGTGCTGTCCTGCCGCGCGCAGTTCGGGCCAGTGCGCGCGCGGCGGCGCGGCGGCGGGGCGCGGCGGGGTCACGCGCGGCCGTGCCGCCACGGCCCTGCGGTCGCGGACCGCCTCCCACCATCCGCCGATGCGGGCGAAGGGCCACAGCACGGCGAGGGTGATCACGACGTACAGCGTGTCGGTGAGCACGCGCGACTCGAAGACTTCGTAGCCACCCGCGAGGAGCGCGACCAGCGAGAAGACCGGGTCGGCCACGGGCAGCGGCCGCGCGTCGAGCCCGAGGGCGCTCGGCCAGACGAAGACCAGGACGCCGACCGCCCCGACCGAGGCGATCACGGCACGGGCCGGTTGCGGACGCCGCGTCACGAAGTGCCGGATCGCGTCGGGCCAGGCACCGAGCCGCCCGACGGTGTACACCACCGCGCCGAAGACGAGACCGTCGTAGACGATGCGGGCGTCCTCGGCCTGCCTCATCTTGGGCTGGATGCTGCCGGCCCACCACCATTCACCCGGCGTGAACAGCTTCAGCGGGGCCCACTGGTAGGGGATGCTGCCCTGCCGCCACAGCGACCAGAACAGCACGCCGAGCACGGTGGAGATCACCATGCCCACGATCAGCCGCCGGTCGGCGCCCTCGGTATCGGCCTCGGGCGCGGGGGGCCGGTAGGCGTAGCGCCAGATGCCCGGTGCCGCCTCGGGGCGCGGCGCGGCGAGCCAGTCGGCGACGGACGACGCGTTGTCGGCGCCGGGCGGCTGTCGAGGCATCGGCGGCGCCGCGGGGCTCGGGGGCCCCGCCGGGCGCGGCACCGGTGTGGCGTGTGTGCCGCGAGCGTCGTGCGTGCCTTCGGAGTCCATGGCCCTTGCCCCCTGACCTGCCGGTCTGTCGGTTCAGCCGTCAATCTAGTGCCCCCGCATGGGTAGTTCACCGAATACGCGCCCGGACCTGCGGGAATGGGGCGGGCGCGAGGGCCTCGGCGGCCTGTGCGGCACACATCGAGACGACTACGGTCGTCCGATGCCCGATCCCGAAGACACCCACACCGGCACCGGCACCCGCACCGGCACCGGGCACCGCCGTCGGCGGCCCGGGGGAACGTGATCCCTTCACCAAGCCGCTGGCGGTGCTGGCGGTGCTGGCGGTGCTGGCGGTGCACGAGCCCGCACACGCCACGCGCCCGTGGATCGCGGGCGAGCCCGGCGCCCGCCGCATGGTCTCCGTACCCGGCGGCGCCCGCCCCCTGAGCTTCGCGCCCGACGCCTGAGCCCGGCGCTCAGCCGCCGACGCCGCCGTCCGGGCCGCTATGTCCACCGCGGACAACCGCCACGCCGAACAACTCCCCCGTGGAGCATGCCCGCCCCCTCCCTCCGCCCCTAACCTGCGAAGAAAGCAAGCATTCGAGCGTCCGCCTCGCCCCACCCCCAGGAGCACCCCATGACCGCACTTCCGCAGGAGCGCCGCGTCGTCACCGCCATCCCCGGGCCGAAGTCCCAGGAGCTTCAGGCCCGCCGCACCGCCACGGTCGCCGGCGGCGTGGGTTCCGTGCTGCCCGTCTTCGCGGCGCGCGCGGGGGGCGGCATCATCGAGGACGTCGACGGCAACCGCTTCATCGACTTCGGCTCCGGCATCGCCGTGACGTCGGTCGGTGCCAGCGCCGAGGCCGTCGTACGCCGTGCGACCGCGCAGCTCGCCGACTTCACCCACACCTGTTTCATGGTCACGCCGTACGAGGGGTACGTCGCCGTCGCGGAGCAGCTCGCGGAGCTGACGCCCGGTGACCACGAGAAGAAGTCCGCGCTCTTCAACTCCGGCGCCGAGGCCGTCGAGAACGCCGTCAAGATCGCCCGTGCGCACACCAAGCGCCAGGCCGTCGTCGTCTTCGACCACGGCTACCACGGCCGTACGAACCTCACGATGGCGCTGACCGCGAAGAACATGCCGTACAAGGACGGCTTCGGGCCGTTCGCGCCCGAGGTCTACCGCGTGCCGGTGGCCTACGGCTACCGCTGGCCGACGGGCGAGGAGAACGCCGGTCCCGAGGCCGCCAAGCAGGCCATCGACCAGATCAGCAAGCAGGTCGGCGCGGAGAACGTCGCCGCGATCATCATCGAGCCGGTGCTCGGCGAGGGCGGCTTCATCGAGCCCGCCAAGGGCTTCCTGCCCGCGATCGTGAAGTTCGCCAACGACAACGGCATCGTCTTCGTCGCCGACGAGATCCAGTCCGGCTTCTGCCGCACCGGCCAGTGGTTCGCCTGCGAGGACGAGGGCATCGTCCCCGACCTGATCACGACCGCCAAGGGCATCGCGGGCGGTCTGCCGCTCGCCGCCGTCACGGGCCGCGCCGAGATCATGGACGCCCCGCACTCCGGCGGCCTCGGCGGCACCTACGGCGGCAACCCGGTGGCCTGCGCCGGTGCGCTCGGCGCCATCGAGACGATGAAGGAGCTCGACCTCAACGGCAAGGCGAAGGCCATCGAGGCCACGATGAAGGCCCGCCTGAACGCCATCGCGGAGAAGTACGACATCGTCGGCGACGTCCGCGGGCGTGGCGCGATGATCGCCATCGAGCTGGTCAAGGACCGCGCCACCAAGGAGCCGAACCCCGAGGCGACGGCCGCGCTGGCCAAGGCCTGCCACACCGAGGGCCTGCTGGTCCTCACCTGCGGCACGTACGGCAACGTCCTGCGCTTCCTGCCGCCGCTGGTCATCGGCGACGACCTCCTGAACGAGGGCCTGGACATCATCGAGGCGGCGTTCGCGCGCGTCTGAATCGTGTACGAGGGTTGGCACCCGACGGAGCCGGGATCACCCCAAAGGGGGAAGATCCCGGCTCCGCATGTGTCCGCACATGCCCCTGACGTGTGCCTGCCTCGCGCGGTGCCAGACCCATGACCTGGGGTGACCGTCAGGGCGTGTGAAGAACGTGTGCGGGCCCCATGACGGCTTGCCGTTCCGCCTGTCGGCCTGTCACCACCTGACGTACGGTTTCTGCAGATGAGAGAAACACCCCGCCCACAGGGGACTGTGGGCGACACCGGGACGGAGCCTCCCCAGCCCCGTCTTGGTCGTGCCCTCGCGCACACACCCGGAGCTTCTGGCTCCGGAACTCCTCACCGATCGGATGGCCGCCCGCCCCAAACCCCCCGGGGCGCGCGGAACACCGGTCAGGACGGCCGCCCCGGAACCACCCCCCCTGTTCCGGGGCGGCCGACCACTTTCCTCTTCTGCCTCTGTGCGCTGTTCTTCGCGCTCATCACCTGGCAAGTGATCGCCGACGGCCCCCTCCGCGACGCGGACGAGCGGCTCGGCCCCTGGATCACCGGCAGCCGCCTCCCGGACGGCGCCGCGGAACTCCTCGCCGACCTGGGTTCGGTCGCCGTCGCGGCCCCGCTCCTCGCCGCGGCCATCGCCTACGCGGCCTGGCGCGGCCACCGAGCCGGTACGTACCGCTGGTGGCTCGCCCCGGTCACCGCCGCCGTGGCCATGGCCGTGGTCCCGGTGCTCGTGATCCCCCTGAAGGAACTCATCGGCCGCACCGGCCCACCCGGCATGGACGGCACCGGCTACTACCCGTCGGGCCACACGGCCACCGCCATGGTCGCCTACGGCGGCGCGACCCTGCTCCTGCTCCCCTACCTGCGCGGCAGCTACGCACGCCGCGAACTGGTCATCGCCTGCGCCCTGCTGAACTTCGGGGTCGGCCTCGGCCTCGTCCGCCGCGGGTACCACTGGCCCCTGGACGTGGTGGCCAGCTGGTGTCTGTTCGGGATGGTGCTCCAGGCCATGGCGCTAGCGATCACACGATACGGTCGGGTGCCGGCCGAGGAGTGATCCAGCAGTGCTGAGGGAGCGTCATGACCGACGAGCAGGAGCAGGTTGCCGTCACTTATGAAGGCCACGACTTCGCTCTCACGCCGTCGCCGGGTGAAGTGATCCTGCCGCTCAACGGCCGCAAGATCCATCACGATCCGCGGTGCTCGCATCTGACGGACTCCGAGGACCTGCCCCGCTTCCCCGACCGGGACAAGCTCCTGTGGCGCCGGATCCTCGACTCGGCGCCGTCCGGTGACACCGAGGGCCGCACCGCGTACGCCCGGAGCATCGGGCTGCTCGGCGGCTCCGGGCAGACGATCATCGGCCTGTGCGGCTGCGTCCTGAAGTCCATCTCGCCCACTCAGGCCGAGACGATGCGCCCCTGGCCCCTCGACGAGGCGATGGCCGCCTTCGACCGCGTCGGCCGCGAGGAGACCCTGCGCGCGCGGGACGACGCGGCGCGACAGATCCGCGAGGCCTTTCCCTGGGAGGAGTGGCCCGCTCTGCCCCTCGAACGCTTCGCGCTCGGCCAGGGCGACAGCAGCAAGACCAAGCCCTACTGCTACCTGCTCGAGTTCGGCAGCGACGCCCTCGGCAGCATCGCCGGCGGCTCGGCCCGCAAGCACCTCATCTACCGCAAGGGCCAGGACGGCGACTGGTGGCACGACTCCCGCTACGCCAGTGCCGAGGAGGCCTGGGAGAACGTGCGTGCCGGCATCGTCACAGCCGTGACCGCCGCCCGCGAGGGACGCCTCTCGGACATCGACACCATCGACGCGGTGCGCTCGGGCCCCGCCCTGATCGGCAAGACACTGCGCGTCTACGCTCCCGATTGCAACCTCCCGATCTACGGGACGGGTTGGATCCAGCACTTCATCGAGCGGCTGACCGGGGAACCCGTCCCCAAGCTGGAGGGGTTCGCGCTACGGGCCAGGCTCAAGGACATCATCGACGCCGACGAGCGCTTCGCCGGATGGTCGTACGACCTGGTGGTGCTGTTCCTTGAATGGTGGGCCAACCCGCGGCGGGTCCAGCAGATCGTGAAGATCGCCGCCGGGCACGACGGGACCCTCTGGGACGACTGCCGGGCGGGCGGTTACATCGCCGTCGGCTGGGACGACGTGCCGGACCTGCGCTCCTTTGCCGACAAGGACGAATTCCTCGCCGCGTTCACAGCGGCGTACAACGACGAGTACAACGGCTTCAAGTCGAAGATCTCCGCCAAGGCGAACGAGGTCTGGAAGCTGCAGGGCCTGCGGCCCGGCGACCTCGTGGTCGCCAACACGGGGGCGAGTCAGATCCTCGGTGTGGGGCGGGTGACGGGCGAGGGCTACCAGTGGCGGGCAGAGCGCCCCGCCTACCGTCACACCGTCGGCGTCGACTGGGACGAGAGCTACGCCACCCGGCTCGATGAGCCCGAACGGTCCTGGGCGACCGTCACCGTCAAGGATGTCCCGGCCGCCCTGTGGAACAAGATCCGGCGTGCGAAATCCGCCCGGCTCGACCCGGCCTCCGCCGACGCCGAGGCCGCCACCGGCTCCGTCGTGTCAGAGGCGGCAGCGGTGGCCGCGCAGCCGCTCGACGCCGACCTGCGTCCCCTCGCCGACGCCCTCGAACGCCGCGGCCAAGCCGTCCTGTTCGGCCCGCCGGGCACCGGAAAGACCTACCTGGCCCTGCGCTTCGCGGTGCGCTGGCTGGGCGAGTTGTCCGGTGACCTGCCGGGCTCGGACGCGTACGCGGAGCCGGGCACGGAGGCGTTCGGCGCGACGCTGGACGCACTTTCCCTTGCGGGGCGCCTGACGATGGTGACCTTCCATCCGAGCTACGGCTACGAGGACTTCGTCGAGGGTTTCCGGCCGGTGAAGAACGAGGCGCCAGGCGGCGGACTCAGCCTCGATCTGACCCCCGGCGTCTTCAAGCGTGTCTGCGAGACCGCGGCCGCCGATCCCGCGCGCCCCTATCTCGTCGTCGTGGACGAACTGAACCGCGGCCACCTGCCCAAGATCTTCGGGGAGTTGGTGACCCTGATCGAGAAGGACAAGCGCGGACGCTCCGTCACACTGCCGCTCAGCCAGGAGTCATTCCGTATCCCTGCGAACGTGTATCTGATCGGCACGATGAACACCGCGGACCGCTCCATCCGCACCCTCGACGCGGCGATCCGCCGCCGCTTCGCGTTCCTGGAGCTGCTGCCCGACTCGGGTCCGTTGCAGGGGTGCCACGTCGGGGAACTGCACCTCGCCGACCTCCTTGACGTGCTCAACCAGCGCATCCGCACCCTGCTCGACCGCGAGAAGCAGATCGGGCACGCGTTCTTCCTGCCGGGTGGCGCTCCCGTGGACTCGGCCGCCGAACTCGCGGGCATCGTCCGCGGCGAGATCCTGCCGCTGCTGCAGGAGTACGCGTACGACGACTACACCCTCCTCGCGGCCTTCCTCGGCGATGACCTGGTGGACGCCGACACGCACACCCTGAAGGACCTCACGGACGAGGGTCTGGTGACAGCGCTGTACACCGAGCTCCAGGTCAAGGGCGGGGGCGAGTAGCGTGCCACCGAAGCCGATGGTGGCCCTGCGGGAGTACGGCAGCACCATCGTCGACGGCATCCGGCTCAGCGACGCCGACCGCCGTCTGTGTGCCGCCGGGCAGCTCACCGAGCGCATCGATATCCGCGAACTCGCTCGGGACCGGCTGGAGTTGAACGCCCGGGAGTACGTCGGCGTCGTCGAACTCGACGCCTGCGAGATCCGCGTCCGGCCCAAATACCTGGGCGAGGAGCTCGACGTCCTGCGCATGGCGGCCTACGCGACCGCGGGCGATTGCCCGTCGCTGGACGCCCCGCGCACGGTCGCCCACGGTTCTCCGAATCTGCGGGATCTGGTGGCCCTCATCGTCACCGAGCACTGCGAACGGCTGCTCTCCCATGGTGTGCGCCGCGACTACGTGACCTTCGAGGAGGACCTCCCAGCAGTGCGGGGCCGACTTCTGGCCGACCGTCAGCTTCTGCGGCACCCGGGCAGGCTTGATCGCCTCGCGTGCCGCTTCGACGAGCACGAATCCGATGTGCCGGACAACCGGCTGTGTGCGGCGGCCGCCGACCTCGCGGCCCGCACCACCCGCTCCCCCACCGTGCGCGCCAGGGCACGACGCGTGGCATCGCAGTTCGCGCAGTTCGCCCCGACACCGCTGGGCGACCCCCGTACCGCGCTCGCCCAGCTCGACTACCACCGGCACAACGAGCACTACCGCTCAGCCCACCGCTGGGCGGCGCTGCTCCTGACAGGCGGCGGCGTCAAAGACCTCTTCGCGCGCGGGCCGCTCACCTCGCGGGCGTTTCTGGTCGACATGAACAGGCTCTTCGAGTCGTTCGCGACCCGGCTGCTCATCGAGGCCTCGACGGACACCGGCTGCACGGTCCGGGACCAGTCGCGGGAGCGTGGCGTGCTCCGGAACGAACTGACCGGCCTGCCGTACAGCGAGGTCAGGCCGGACCTCATGATGTCCGGCCGACGGGGCGGGGCCGCTTTCCGCCGGCCCGTCGACGTGAAGTACAAGCTGTACGGCAGCGGGAAGAAGATCAGCACCGCCGATCTTTATCAGGCCTTCCTGTACGCCCACTCGCTGGCCGAGGAGCCGGACGCCGAGCCGCCGACCTGCGTGCTGCTGCACCCCGGCGGCCCGGGGGCACCGCGCCAGAGCGTCGCCGTGCGGCACTGGGGCGGCGGGACGTCGGCGCGCGTCCGGTCACTGCCGCTGAATCTGCCGTCCCTGCTCGACGCGTTGACGGTGGGAGGGGCCACGAAGCAGGAAGCCCTCACACGTGTGTGGGGCCAAGCCCTGGCCTGACCCCACCTCCGTCCCGCCGGTCCGGGAACACGCCTCAGCCGAAGTAGCCGTCGAAGTTCTTCGAGAACTCCCAGTTGTTGAAGCGGTCCCAGTTGATCGACCAGGTCATCAGGCCGCGCAGGGTCGGCCAGGTGCCGTGCGGGGTGTACGAGCCGCAGTTCGTGCCCTTCGTCAGGCAGTCCAGGGACTTGTCGACCTCCGTCGTGGGGACGTGGCCGTTGCCCGCGTTCGTCGAGGCGGGCATGCCGATGGCCACCTTCTCGGGAGGCAGCGCGGGGAAGACGTTGTCCGCGTTCCCCGCGACCGGGAAGCCGGTGAGCAGCATGTCGGTCATCGCGATGTGGAAGTCCGCGCCGCCCATGGAGTGGTACTGGTTGTCCAGGCCCATGATCGGGCCCGAGTTGTAGTCCTGGACGTGCAGCAGGGTGAGGTCGTCGCGCAGGGCGTGGATGACCGGCAGGTACGCGCCCGCGCGGGGGTCCTGGCCGCCCCATTTGCCGGTTCCGTAGAACTGGTGGCCGAGCTGCACGAAGAAGGTCTCGGGGGCCATCGTGAGCGTGAAACCGCTGCCGTACTTGGCCTTGAGGGTCTTGACGGCCGCGATGAGGTTCACGATCGAGGGGGTCTTCGGGTTCTTGAAGTCCGTGTCGTCGGCGTTCAGCGACAGGGAGTGGCCCTCGAAGTCGATGTCCAGGCCGTCGAGTCCGTACTCGTCGATGATCGCGGAGACCGAGGAGACGAACGTGTCGCGGGCCTGGGCGGTGGTGAGCTGGACCTGGCCGTTCTGGCCGCCGATGGAGATCAGGACCTTCTTGCCCGCCGCCTGCTTGGCCTTGACCGCGGCCTTGAACTCCTCCTTGGACTCCACGTTCGGGCACTCGGTCTTCGGACACAGGCCGAAGCGGATGTCGCCGGACGTGGCGGAGGTCGGCTCGCCGAAGGCGAGGTCGATGATGTCCCAGCTGTCGGGGACGTCCGCGAGCCGCGTGTAGCCGGACCCGTTGGCGAAGCTCGTGTGCAGATAGCCGACCAGGGCGTGGTCGACGGCGGCAGCCTCTCGCGGGGCGTGCGGCGCCGGTTCGGGGCCCGCTGCCGCTTCTGTGGCGAGGAGGCCGGACGCGGCGAGCGCGCAGGCCGTGGCCGCTGCCACGGTGAGACGTCTGATGCGGCGGGCGAGGGGACGCGTGAGGGGACGCGGCGATGAACGGTCCACAACTGCCTCCGGGCATGGGGGGAATGGAGGGTGGGCCGCTCAATTTGGTCCAGACCAATGCGGTTGTCAAGGCCTCGTCAAACTTTGGGCGACAGCCCTGCGACGACGAGCTTTCGGCGGCCGGTCCGTGTCAGGGGCGCCCCCGCCGCTCCCCCGTCACTCCTCAGCCTGCTCCCCCGTCACTCCTCAGCCTGCTCCCCCGTCTGCTCCCCCGCCTGCTCCCCGTCCCGCGGCACCAGCTGCGCCGCCGCCTCGTGCATGGCCAGTTCGAGGAGCGCCGGATCGGTCAGCGTGCCCGATCCGTCGGGCGGGACCAGCCAGCGGACGCCACCCGTGGAGCGCCCCGGGTAAGGGACCACGATCCAGGTGCCGCGGCCCGCGCCGCGCACGCCCGTGCCGATCCAGCGGGAGACCGTGCCCGCCGGCACGAAGAACCCCATGCGGGAGTCCCCGAAGTCGGCGAGCACCGGGCCCGGACGGTCGATGCAGCAGGTCAGTACGTCGAGCGTGGGATAGCCGAGTTCACCGGGAAGGATGAGTACGTCCCAGAGCCTGCCCGCCGGGAGCAGCGCGACCCCGAGGGGGTTGCGCTCCCACTCCCAGCGGCAGGCGTCCGGATCCGGCGCCACCGACACCAGCCATTCGACCCCCGACTTCGCCCCCGGACCAGTCATGTCCGTCATGGCGGGACCTCCTTCTCTCCGTGCGACAGCTGTGCATGTCACAGGAGAGAGGGGGCCGGGGCGGCAGCGTTACGCGGGTTCGGGAAACTTATTGACGAACCGTCGACAGGCGGCCGTCCGCGCCCCGGAGCCGGTCAGCTGTCGAAGCCCAGGCCCAGCTTGTCCATCGTCTTCAGCCAGAGATTGCGCCGCCCGCCGTTCTCGTCCGCACGGGCCAGCGACCACTTGGTCAGCGCCACGCCCGTCCACGCGAACGGCTCGGGCGGGAACGGCAGCGGCTTCGTGCGCACCATCTCCAGGGACGTACGCTCCGTGCGCTCGCCGGAGAGCAGGTCCAGCATGACGTCGGCACCGAAGCGGGTGGCCCCGACACCGAGCCCGGTGTAGCCCGCCGCGTACGCGACGCGCCCCGCGTGGGCCGTGCCGAAGAACGCCGAGAAGCGCGAGCATGTGTCGATCGCGCCGCCCCACGCGTGCGTGAACCGGACCCCCTCCAGCTGCGGGAAGCAGGTGAAGAAGTGGCCCGCGAGCTTCGCGTACGTCTCGGGGCGGTTGTCGTGCTCGGCGCGCAGCTTGCCGCCGAAGGGATAGATCGCGTCGTAACCGCCCCACAGGATGCGGTTGTCGGCCGAGAGCCGGAAGTAGTGGAACTGGTTGGCGCTGTCGCCCAGACCCTGGCGGTTCTTCCAGCCGATGGCCGCCAGCTGCTCCTCGCTCAGCGGCTCCGTCATCAGCGCGTAGTCGTAGACCGGGACCGTGTAGGCGCGCACGCGCTTGACCAGCGACGGGAAGATGTTCGTGGCGAGCGCGACCTGCCGGGCACGGATGCGCCCGTACGGGGTGCGCACGGCCATCCCGGCGCCGGACGAGACGAGTTCGAGCGCGGGCGTGTGCTCGTAGACGCGTACGCCCTTCTCCAGGCAGGCGCGCTTGAGACCCCAGGCCAGCTTCGCCGGGTGGAGCATGGCGACGCCCTCGCGGTCCCAGAGGCCGCCGAGGAAGGTCGGCGAGTCGACGTGCTCGCGCAGGGCGTCCGCGTCGAGCAGCTCGGAGCCGCCCGCGAGGCCGTGCTCCGCCATCTCCTCGTACATCTCACGCAGTTCGGCCAGCTGGTGCGGCTGGGTCGCCACGTCGATCTCGCCGGTGCGCTCGAAGTCGCAGTCGATGGAGTAGCGCTTGACGGCCGCCTCGATCTCGTCGAGGTTGCGGGCGCCGAGCTCCTCCAGCTTCGCGATCTCGCCGGGCCAGCGGGACAGGCCGTTCGCGATGCCGTGCGTGAGGGACGCGGCGCAGAAGCCGCCGTTGCGGCCGGAGGCGGCCCAGCCCACCTCGCGGCCCTCGACCAGGACCACGTCGCGGTCCGGGTCGCGCTCCTTGGCGATGAGCGCGGTCCACAGCCCGCTGTAGCCGCCGCCGACGACGAGCAGGTCGCCCTGCTCGTCACCGGTGAGGGCCGGCTCGGCGCGGGGCTTGCCGGGGTCGTCCAGCCAGTACGACACCGGCTGGGCGTCGGAGAGGGACTTGGTCCAACGGGTCATGGCGCTAGGGGCCATGATTTCCACTCCTTCAGAGTTCTTGACGCGATGTTCTTGACGCGATGTTCTCAACGCGCTTGCTTGTTGCGGCGTTTTCCGACGATCATCCCGCCGAGCACCAGGAGAACGGCGACGAGGAACATCGCCGTACCGATCACATTGATCTGAACGGGCGTGCCGCGCTGTGCCGATCCCCAGACGAACATGGGGAACGTGACGGTCGAGCCCGCGTTGAAATTCGTGATGATGAAGTCGTCGAAGGAGAGCGCGAAGGCGAGCAGTGCGCCCGCCGCGATCCCCGGTGCGGCGATCGGCAGCGTGACCCGGAGGAAGGTCTGCACGGGGCCCGCGTAGAGGTCCTGCGCGGCCTGTTCCAGGCGCGGGTCCATGGACATCACGCGCGCCTTGACGGCGGTCACCACGAAGCTGAGGCAGAACATGATGTGGGCGATGAGGATCGTCCAGAAGCCGAGCTGCGCACCCATGTTGAGGAAGAGCGTGAGCAGCGACGCGGCCATGACGACCTCGGGCATCGCCATCGGCAGGAAGATCAGCGAGCTGACCGCGCCGCGCGCCCGGAAGCGGTAGCGCACGAGCGCGAAGGCGATCATCGTGCCGAGCACGGTCGCACCGATCGTCGCCCAGGCCGCGATCTGCAGGCTCAGGCTGAGCGAACCGCACATGTCGGCGACGCCGCAGGGGTCCTTCCAGGCGTCGAGCGAGAAGTCCTGCCAGGCGTAATTGAACCGCCCCTTCGGCTTGTTGAAGGAGAACACCGTCACGACGACGTTCGGGAGCAGCAGATACGCGAGCGTGAGCAGACCCGCGATGACGACGAATTTGCCGCGGAGCCAGCGGAAGAAGGCAGCCATCAGACGAGATCCTCCGTCCCGGACTTGCGGATGTAGAACGTGACCATCACGAGGATCGCCGCCATGAGGATGAAGGAGAGAGCCGCTGCCGTCGGGTAATCCAGAATGCGCAGGAACTGCGTCTGGATGACGTTGCCGACCATGCGGGTGTCGGTGGAGCCGAGCAGATCCGCGTTCACGTAGTCGCCCGCCGCCGGGATGAAGGTGAGCAGCGTCCCGGAGACGACGCCCGGCATGGAGAGCGGGAAGGTCACCTTGCGGAAGGTCGTGGACGGCTTGGCGTAGAGGTCGCCCGCCGCCTCGTGCAGCCGGCCGTCGATGCGCTCCAGTGAGGTGTAGAGCGGCAGGATCATGAACGGCAGGAAGTTGTACGTGAGTCCGCAGATCACCGCGAGCGGTGTGGCGAGGACCCGGTCGCCCTCCGTCACGCCGAGCCAGCTGGTCACGTCCAGGACGTGCAGCGAGTTCAGGGCGCCCACGAGGGGGCCGCCGTCCGCGAGGATCGTCTTCCACGCCAGCGTACGGATGAGAAAGCTGGTGAAGAACGGCGCGATGACCAGGACGAGGATGAGATTGCGCCAGCGGCCCGCGCGGAACGCGATCAGATACGCGAGCGGGTAGCCGAGCAGCAGACACAGGATCGTGGCGGCCCCGGCGTACAGGACCGAGCGCAGGAACTGCGGCCAGTAGTCGCTCAGCGCGTCCCAGTAGGTGGCGAAGTGCCAGGTGACCTTGAAGCCGTCTTCGAGGGAGCCGGTCTGGACGGACGTGGATGCCTGGTAGACCAGCGGCAGCGCGAAGAAGACGACGAGCCAGAGAATGCCGGGGAGCAGCAGCCAGTAGGGGACGAGGCGGCCGCGCCTGCGGACCTTGCGGGGCGCCTCGTCCGGCTCCTGCGCCGGGGGCGCCTTGGTGAGGGTGGTCGTCATGCGGAGGCGTCCTCCTCGACCTTCTCGACGCCCGCCTCGATGTCCTGGGCGGCGTCCAGGCCGAAGGTGTGCGCGGGGTTCCAGTGCAGGACAACCTCGACGCCGGGGACCAGACGGGTGTCGCGCTCGATGTTCTGGGCGTAGACCTCGAACTCGTCGCAGATCGGGCTCTTGATGACGTACTGCGTCGAGACGCCGATGAAGCTGCTGTCGGCGATGCGGCCCGTGATGCGGTTGCGCCCCTCGGGGATCTGCCCCGCGTCGTCGGCGTGCGTGAGGGAGATCTTCTCGGGGCGTACGCCGAGGATGACCTTGCCGCCCGTGGCGGTGGGCGCCGTACATCGCGCGGCGGGCAGGAGGAGCTTGCCGTCGCCCGCCTTGAGGGTGAGGTCGTCGCCGCTGCGTCCTGCGATCTCGGCCTCTATGAAGTTCGAGGTGCCGAGGAAGTTGGCGACGAAGGTGGTGCGGGGGTTCTCGTAGAGGTCGGCGGGGGCGCCGAGCTGTTCGACCTGGCCCGCGTTCATCACCGCGACCTGGTCGGCCATCGTCATGGCCTCCTCCTGGTCGTGCGTGACGTGGATGAAGGTGATGCCCACCTCGGTCTGGATGCGCTTGAGTTCGAGCTGCATCTGGCGGCGCAGCTTGAGGTCGAGCGCGCCGAGCGGCTCGTCCAGGAGCAGCACCTTGGGGTGATTGATCAGGGCGCGGGCCACGGCGACGCGCTGCTGCTGGCCGCCGGAGAGCTGGTGCGGCTTCTTGCGGGCCTGCTCGCCGAGCTGGACGAGGTCGAGCATCTCGCCGACCTTGCCCTTCACGGACTTGATGCCGCGGCGGCGCAGGCCGAAGGCGACGTTCTCGAAGATGTCCAGGTGCGGGAAGAGCGCGTAGGACTGGAAGACCGTGTTGACGGGCCGCTTGTACGGCGGCAGCGCCGTGACGTCCTGCTCGCCCAGGTACACGGTGCCCGAGCTGGGCTCCTCAAGGCCCGCGATCATGCGGAGCGTGGTGGTCTTGCCACAGCCGGACGCGCCGAGCAGCGCGAAGAAGGAGCCCTGCGGCACGGTGAGGTCGAGGGGGCGGACGGCCGTGAAGGAGCCGTACGTCTTGCTGATCCCGGTGAGGCGGACGTCGCCGCCGTGTTCTGTAGCAGTCGTCATGGTGCGTCCAGGGGGTCGAGGGAGTCGGGTCGGGACGAGGGAAATCGGGTCAGGCACCGGTCAGCTTGGCGAACTTCTCCTCGTACGCCGTCTCTTCCTTCGGCGTCAGCGAGCGGAACCCGTGGGACTTCGCGGCCATCTCCTTGTCCGGCAGGATCAGCGGGTTGGCCGCCGCGTCCTTGTCGAGCTTGGCGAGCTCGGGGCGCACACCGTCCACGGGACAGACGTAGTTGATGTACGCGGCGAGGCGCGCGGCCGGCTCGGGCTCGTAGTAGTAGTCGATGAGCCGTTCGGCGTTGCGCTTGTGGCGCGCCTTGTTGGGGACGAGCAGGTTGTCCGTGGACGTGATGTACCCCTGGTCGGGGATGTGGAAGGCGATGTCGGGGTTGTCGGCCTGGAGCTGCACGATGTCGCCCGCCCAGCCGAGGCACGCGGCGAGGTCGCCCTTGTCGAGGTCCGACGTGTAGTCGTTGCCCGTGAAGCGGCGGATCTGCTTCTTGTCGACGGCCTTCTGGAGGCGGGCGATGGCCGCGTCGAAGTCGTCGTCGGTGAACTTCGAGGGGTCCTTGCCCATGTCGATGAGCGTCATGCCGACGCTGTCGCGCATCTCGGAGAGGAAACCGACGCGCCCCTTGAGCTTGGGGTTGTCCAGGAGCTGCGACACCGAGGTGATCTCTTCGCCGTCGGTCGCCTTCTTGTTGTACGCGATGACGGTGGAGATGCCGGTCCAGGGATACGAGTAGGCCCGCCCGGGGTCCCAGTCCGGGTTGCGGAACTGGGAGGCCAGATTGGCGTACGCGTGCGGCAGGTTGGCCGGGTCCAGTTTCTGGACCCAGCCGAAGCGGATGAGCCGGGCCGCCAGCCAGTCCGTGACGCAGATGAGGTCGCGTCCGGTCTCCTGGCCCGCCGCGAGCTGCGGTTTGATCTTCCCGAAGAACTCGACGTTGTCGTTGATGTCCTCGGTGTACTTGACCTTGATCCCGGTGCGCTTGGTGAACGCGTCCAGGGTGGGGCGGCGTTCGTCGTCGTCGACGTCCATGTACTCGGTCCAGTTGGAGAAGTTGATCTGCTTCTCCTTGGCCGAGTGGTCGTCGGACGAGACCTCGCCCTGGCTCTTGCTCGCCGCCGGGATGCCGCAGGCGCTGAGCGCCCCCAGACCGCCGACGGCGAACGCGCCGCTCGCGGAGGCGCGCAGCAGGGAGCGGCGGGTGAGGGCGGCCCTGCCGTTCCTGAGGCTGCGGTGCATGGCGGCCAGTTGGGCCGGGGAGAGGGGGTCGGGCTCGTACTGCTCCATGCGCTTGGTTGCCCTTTCGGGAGGATGGGCGGCCGCTGGTCGGGCGGCCTTCCAGCAATCGGCTATCGGTCCCCGAAGACGGTGCGGTGCCAGTCCTTGCGAACCACCGCGGTGTTGTCGAACATGACGTGCTTGATCTGCGTGTACTCCTCGAAGGAGTAGGCGGACATGTCCTTTCCGTAGCCGGATGCCTTGTATCCGCCGTGCGGCATCTCGCTGAGGATGGGGATGTGGTCGTTGACCCACACGCAGCCCGCCTTGATCTCGCGGGTGGCGCGGTTGGCGCGGAACACGTCGCGGCTCCAGGCGGAGGCGGCCAGGCCGTACGGGGTGTCGTTGGCGAGCCTGATGCCTTCCTCGTCGGAGTCGAAGGGCAGCACGACCAGGACCGGGCCGAAGATCTCGGACTGCACGATCTCGCTGTCCTGCGCGGCGTCCGCGATGAGGGTGGGCTTGTAGAACGCGCCGGGGTGGTCGAGCGCCTCTCCGCCGGTGACCACGCGCGCGTAGGAGCGGGCCCGGTCGACGAAACCGGCGACGCGGTCGCGGTGGACGTGCGAGATGAGCGGCCCGAGGTCGGTGTCCTCGGCGAAGGGGTCGCCGAGCCGCACGGTCTCCATGAGCGCCGCGACGCCGTCCACGAAGGCGTCGTACAGCGGCCGTTGGACGTACGCGCGCGTGGCGGCCGTGCAGTCCTGGCCGGTGTTGATGAGCGCTCCGGCGACCGCGCCGTGCACGGCGGCCTCCAGGTCGGCGTCGTCGAAGACGACGAACGGCGCCTTGCCGCCGAGCTCCAGGTGCAGCCGCTTCACGGTCGAGGTGGCGATCTCGGCGACGCGCTTGCCGACGCCGGTGGAGCCGGTGAAGGAGGTCATGGCGACGTCGGGGTGGCCCACGAGCCGCTCGCCCGCGTCGCGCCCGGCGCCGCTGATGATGTTGACGACGCCGTCCGGGATGCCCGCCTCGGTGGCCGCTTGCGCGAAGAGCAGCGAGGTGAAGGGGGTCAGCTCGGCCGGCTTGAGGACGATCGTGTTGCCCGCGGCGATGGCGGGAAGCACCTTCCAGGCGGCCATCTGGAGGGGGTAGTTCCAGGGCGCGATGGAGCCGACGACCCCGATGGGCTCACGCCGTACGTACGAGGTGTGGTCGCCGGAGTACTCGCCGGCCGACTGGCCCTGCAGGTGCCGGGCCGCCCCCGCGAAGAAGGCGGCGTTGTCGACGGTGCCCGGTACGTCGAACTCCCGGCTGAGCTTGATGGGCTTGCCGCACTGGAGCGACTCGGCCTGCGCGAACTCCTCCGCGCGCTCGGCCAGTACGCCCGCGAAGCGGTGCATGGCGTCGGAGCGCTCGCCGGGGGTGGCGCCCGCCCACGCGGGGAAGGCGTGCGCGGCGGCGGCGACGGCGGCGTCCACGTCCTTCTCGCCCGCGAGTTCGTAACGGTGGACCTCGTCGCCGGTGGCCGGATCGACCACGGCGTGGGAGCGCCCGGATGTGCCCTCGGTCAGCCGTCCGGCGATGTACTGCGCGCCGTCCGCGAAGTGGTCCCGCGCCTGGAAGTTGTGCATGACGCTCTCCTCCGCCGTCGTCCCCGTCCCTGGGGGTCGGCGTAGCTCCAGATCGATTTGAGTGCCGATCCTGACAGAGCAGTGGTACTCCAACAAGTGATTCCGTTGTTGCCTTTTGGTTACGCGACGGAATCTGTCGACCAGGTGTCGAGTCGTCCTGGAAAACCCAGGACGGAATGTCAGTGGTGCGTGCCAGACTCGCGTGCATGACGAAGATCGACTCGGTGGACACGCTGGTCCGGGCGGTGCGCGCGGGGGAACGGGTCAGGTTTCTGCACTTCTGGGGGCACACCCCGCGCCGGGACGGGACGCTCGGCGCGAGCTGCTTCAGCCAGTGGTGGCAGTCGCCGTTCACGGTCGACGGGGTGGAGTACGGGACGGCGGAGCACTGGATGATGGCCGCCAAGGCCAGGCTCTTCTCCGACCCGGAGGCCGAGACCGCGGTCCTCACCGCGCGTACGCCCGCCGAGGCGAAGAAGGCGGGACGCCTGGTGCGGGGCTTCGACGGGGCGGTGTGGGAGCGGGAGCGCTTCGGGATCGTGGTCGAGGGCAGCGTCCACAAGTTCGCCTCGACCGACGCCCTGCGCTCGTTCCTGGTCGGCACGGGCGAGCGGGTGCTGGTCGAGGCGAGCCCGGTGGACCGCATCTGGGGCATAGGCCTGGCGGCCGACGACGAGGCCGCCCAGGACCCGGAGCGGTGGCGGGGCTTGAACCTGCTGGGCTTCGCGCTGATGGAGGCACGGGACCGCTTGCGCTCGGCTTAGGCCCTGCCCCCCCCCGGCAAGAGCGGCTCAGGTACTGACCGTCACGCTGGTCGACCGGCCGCCCGAGGCTCCGTCCTCCTCGAAGAAATCGTCCGGGACCACGATCAGGACCACCAGCAGAGCCACGCCCAGGACGACGCCCGCGACGCCGCAGATGATCCCGGCCAGCGCCTGCCCGGGGTTCGTCGCCTCCCCGCGCCGCGCCTTGCCGCGGCCGATCGCCCCGAAGATGATCGCGAGGACGCCCAGCACGATCGCCAGGGGCCACAGGCAGAAGCCGGCGGCCGCGATGATCCCGAGGACGAGGGCGGCCACGCCCATCCCGTTGGAGGGCGCCATCGGCATCGCGGGCCACCCGTACCCGGGCGGGCCCTGCCCCTGGTAGCCGGGGTAACCCGGGTAGCCCGGATAGCCGGGATGCGCCCCGGGGTACCCGTAGGGCACCTGCCCCGGCCCCTCGGGCCCGACCGGAGGCGGCGGCACCGGCTCACCGGCGCCCGGCGGCCCAGGCCGGCCAGGAGGCCCCGGCTGCCCCAGAGGCCCCATTTGCCCCGAGCCGAGCGTCGACCGCTCGTGCACGGACGGTGCCGCCCACGGATCGCGCTTCTCCAGCGGCACCGGCCCGGACGCCATCCCGGGGGCCGCCCCGGAAGCCGGCCCCGCAGCCCCCTGCCGCGGTGCCCCGTCGTCCTCCGGCGGAGCCCAAGGGTCCCGACCCTCGGACGCATCCGGCCCCCTCGAACCCTCGGACATGCCGCGCCACCTCTTTCGTACGTTCCGTCATGCTACGGCCACAGCCCCCGGCCGACGGCACGCCACTTACGATGATCCCGACCCATCGATCAGCCGATCAATTCCGTTCCTGGGGAGGAAACCGTGACCGATCCGCACCGCACCCGTGAGCCACGCGACCCGCACGCCTTCATCGCCGGACTGCCCAAGGCAGAACTGCACGTGCACCACGTCGGCTCGGCTTCCCCCCGCATCGTCTCGGCCCTCTCGGCCCGCCACCCCGACTCCAAGGTGCCCACGGACGTCGAGGCCCTCGCCGACTTCTTCACGTTCACGGACTTCGCCCACTTCGTCCAGGTGTACCTCTCGGTCGTGGACCTGGTCCGCACCGCGGACGACGTACGCCTGCTCACGTACGAAGTCGCCCGCGACATGGCCCGGCAGAACATCCGCTACGCCGAGCTGACCGTCACCCCCTACAGCTCCGTGCGCCGCGGCATCGACGACCGCGCCTTCATGGACGCCATCGAGGACGCCCGCAAGGCGGCCGAGGACGAGCTCGGCGTCGTTTTGCGCTGGTGCTTCGACATCCCCGGCGAGGCGGGGATCGAGTCCGCCGAGGAGACGGTGCGGCTCGCGACCACCGACAAGCTGCGCCCCGAGGGCCTGGTCTCCTTCGGGCTCGGCGGGCCCGAGATCGGCGTACCGCGCCCGCAGTTCAAGCCGTACTTCGACCGCGCCATCGCGGCGGGCCTGCACTCCGTCCCGCACGCGGGCGAGACCACCGGGCCCGGCACCATCTGGGACGCCCTCACCGACCTGCGCGCCGAGCGCATCGGCCACGGCACCAGCGCCGCCCAGGACCCGAAGCTCCTGGCCCACCTCGCCGAGCACCGCATCCCGCTCGAGGTCTGCCCGACGTCGAACATCGCGACCCGCGCCGTCGCCACCCTCGACGAGCACCCGATCAAGCAGTTCGTCGCCGCCGGTGTCCCGGTCACCGTCAACTCCGACGACCCGCCCATGTTCGGCACGGACCTCAACACCGAGTACGCGGTCGCCGCCCGCCTCCTGGACCTCGACGAGCGGGGCATCGCGGCCCTGGCGAAGAACGCCGTCGAGGTGTCGTTCCTCGACCCGGCCGGCAAGGCGAAGCTCGTCGCGGAGATCGACACGTACACGCAGACCTGGCTCGCTCCCTAGCGCGGCACCACAATGGGCCCATGCGCACCGTGACAGCCGTGGCCCACCGAGGCGATCCCTACCGCGTCCGCGAGAACACCCTCCCGTCCCTGCGCTCCGCGCTCGACCGGGGCGCGGACGCGGTGGAGATCGACGTCCGCCTCACCCGTGACGGCGTCCCCGTCCTGCTGCACGACGCGACCCTCAAGCGCCTGTGGGAGCACGACCGCCCCTTGTCCACGCTCTCCGCGGACGAGGTGCGCGGCCTCACCGACGGCGGCGTGCCCACGCTGGAGGAGGCCGTCGCGGCGACCGACGGCCACCGGCTCATGGTGGATCTGCCGGACGCGACGCCGCGGTCCGTGCGGGCGGTCGTCGGCGCCGTCGCCGACTGCGGGGCGGCGGAGCGGACGTACTACTGCGCGGGCACGCGGACGATGCTCGCGGTGCGCGAGGCGGATCCCGCCGCCGAGATCGCCCTCACCTGGACGACCCTCGCGCCGCCGCGCCGTGCCGTCCTCGACGCGATCAAGCCCCGCTGGCTGAATTACCGCTTCTCTCTGCTCCACCGTGAACTGGCCGTCCAGGTGCAGCGACAGGGGCTGCTCGTCTCGGCCTGGACCCCGGACACGAGGCGTTCTATGCGCCGTCTCCTCGACATCGGCGTCGACTCGATCACGACCAACCGCGTCGACACGCTGCACGCCCTGCGGGCGCGGCCCGACGGCGCGCTCTCGTAGCCGGACGGTCCCTCAACTAGCTTGTGGTCCATGGGGAACAGCGACGAGCACAACCGGGAAGAGCCGCTCTTCGTGTACGAGCGTGACGAACGGGGTTACCGCGGCCACCGCTTCAATCCGCGCAATCCCGTCGGGCGCATGCTGACCATCGCTCTTGTGGTCGGCATCGTCCTCGTCCTCCTGCTCATGGCGAAGTGACGGCCGCCTCCCGACGACGGCAGAAAAGCGCTCGGGCACCATTCGACACGTGACGAACCACGACCTGCTCGCCGACTGCCGGGCCCGCCTCGCCTTCGATCTGCTCGCCAACACCTGGAACGCCGTGACGCTCTGGGCCCTGCGGCACGGCCCGCGCCGCCCGGGTGAACTGCGCGGCCTGATCGGCGGCATCAGCCCCAAGATCCTCACCGAGACACTGCGCCGCCTCGAGTACAACGGCCTGGTCTCCCGGCAGTCGTACGCCGAGTCACCGCCCCGCGTCGAGTACGAACTCACCGCCCTGGGACATACGTTGATCGCCCCGATCGAGGCCTTCGGCGTGTGGGCCTTCGAGTACGGCGACGAGGTGATGGCGGCCCAGGAGCACGCCGACCGCGCATCCGACGCCTCCTCCCCCGGCGGCGCCCCCTAGGGGGAGCCCCGTCAACACCCCTGACGCGCCTCAGTGTTGTCCCCTCAGGGGTCACCGGTACCCCGCCCTCCCCAGTGAGGATCCGCCTCGTCCCGCCGATCACCAGGATGGGAACCACACCACCACGGCCCACCCTGGAGTCACACCGTGCCCTTCCCCGCCCGTACCGCTCTCGCCGCCGCCCTCGTCCTCGGCCTCACCGGCGCCGCGACCGCCCCCGCCCTCGCGCACGCCCCGGCCACGACGGTCCGCGCCCAGGAGACCGCCCCTGCCTCCGCGCCCAACGGCAAGGCCCTGCGCGAAGCGATCGAAGGGCTTCCGAACGCCGACGCGACCGCCGCCCTCGTCCGCGTCGGCGGCGCCGGTGGGGCCTGGCACGGCAGTTCCGGCGTGCACGACCTGGTGACGGAGCGGAAGGCCGACCCGCACGGCCGGTTCCGTGCCGGGTCGACCACCAAGATCGTGACCGCGGCCGTGGTACTCCAGCTGGCCGCCGAGGGCGAGCTGGACCTCGACAGACCCGTGCAGCACTACATGCCGGGCCTGTTCCCGAAGAAGACCTTCGAGCCCATCCCCGTCCGCAGCCTGCTCAACTACACCAGCGGCCTGAAGCCGGGCGACGGCTTCGACGACCCGTTCGCCCACCGCTACGACACGCTGAAGCCGCGGACGGTCCTCGCGTCGGCCATCGCCAAGGGACCCGAGCACGACCCCGGCGACGAACAGCACTACCGCAACATCGGCTACACCGTGCTCGGCCTGTTGATCGAGCGCGTCACCGGGGATTCGTACGCCGATCAGGCCGCCCAGCGGATCTTCAAGCCGCTCCGGATGCGCGACACCTACTTCCCCGGCGCCGATCCCCGCATCCGCGGCCCGCACAACCGCGGCTACCAGAGCGTGGAGCGGCCCGACGGCACCACGCGCCTCGTCGACGTGACCGAGTGGAACCAGTCGGACCGCTTCGCGGCGGGCGACATGATCTCCTCCACCGCCGACCTGGAGGTCTTCACCCAGGCGCTGTTCGACGAAGAGATCGTGCCCCAGCCGCAGCTGACGGAGATGTTCACGCTGCCCGAGCTGGCGCCGGGCGCCCCGGAGCCCCTCTACGGCGCGGGGCTCCAGCGGATGAAGATCGACGGCAAGGTGTACTGGCTCAAGTCCGGCGCACGCTACGGCTACGCGAATCTCCTGGCCGCCTCCGAGGACGGCACCCGCACCCTCGTCTACTCGGTCAACGCGACCGACGCGAAGGGCGAGGGCATGAACCCGGTGGCCGAGCGGATCGCGCGGGCCGCCCTCAGCGGCAGCTGAACCGGAGCCTCCGTCACACCACCGGCCCGCGCCGCCCTCCTCCTACGCGACACCCGTCATGCGCGCGAACACCGTGACGTTGTTGGGGTAGTAGTTGCGGTCCGCGTCGAACTGTCCGCCGCAGGTGATCAGGCGGAGCCCCGCGTGGTCGATGTTCTTGTAGACCTCCAGGGTGGGGAACTCCTTCTTCGGGAACTCCTCGACGCGGTCCACCGTGAAGGTCGCCGTCCTGCCGTCCGCGCGGGTCACCTCGATGGCCTCCCCTGCCTTGATGGTCTTCAGCTTCTTGAAGACCGCGTCCGCGCCGTTCCAGGTCACATGGCCGGCGATCACCGCGGGGCCCCGAGAGCCGGGGGTGGGGCCCGGCTCGTACCAGCCCGCCAGATCGGGGTCCTTCGGCGTCGTCATCGTCCCGTCCCCGCCCTGCCCCAGCGTCTCCAACGCGCTCGACACGCCCAGGGAGGGGATGGCGACCCGCTGCGGAGCCGACCGGCCCAGGGGCGCGGCGGCCTCGCCCGGCCCCGCCCCCTCCCCCGGCGCCTGCGGTGTCCGGCTGTCCGCCGGGCCGCCCGGCTCCGCGCCCTGGCGGGGGGCCGTCGGCGGGGCAGCCGTGTCCGCCGCGTCCTGGCCCGCACAGGCGGAGAGCACCAGAGCCGCCGCGATGGCGGCGACCGCGGCGGCGGACGCGTGCCGGACCCCGGCCCACACCCTCCGCACCGGCCGGCGCACGCCTCCGCGCACCGAGCGGCTCACGCGGCGCTCCCGCTCTTCGCGGCGACCGTGGCCCCGGGCGCCGTCCGCCGACGCGCGAGCACCAGCACACCGGCGGCGGCCACCGACGCGGCCCCGGCGCCACCGATCACGGCACCGCGGGACGTGCCGCCCTCGGCGCCGCCGCCGGTCTCGACCCCGCCGACGGGGACGGACCCGACCGCCGCGCCCTTGACCACACCGCAGTTGGTCGGAGCGGTGGCCTCCTGCGGGAGCTTCGGGTCGAGCTCGCTCTTGCCCGCGCCCTCGAAGTCGTACGTGCCGTTGTCGTTCGGGTCGATGCCGTGCTGCACGATGTGCAGGTCCTTGATGTGCTCGACCACGTCCTGTCCCACGGTGATGGTGCGCTTGTAGGAGACCTTGCCCTGGGCGTCGGCCACCGGCATCCGGTCCACGGCGAGGCCGCTGCCCGCGTCGGTGTCACCGGATTCGGTCAGCGAGATGTTGATGTCGCCGTAGTGGACGGTGGCCTCGGTGTTGTCGAGGATGCCGTCGCCGTTCGTGTCGTCGCCGTCGTCCGGGCACTGGAAGTCGTGCCCGTCGGTGGAGCCGTGCAGGTGCTGCGCCGACGGCTGTCCCGGCACCATGCCCTCGGACTTGATCCACACGGTCAGCGCGTTGCCGCGCAGGCTCAGGAGGGCCGTTCCGGTGGAGCCCGAGTCGTTCAGCTGCGCCAGGTCGATCTGATAGGCCGGGGGGTCCGCCGCGTAGACCGGGGACGAGGCGACCACCGTGAGGAAGGCGGCGGGCAGAGCGGCGAGCCCCACGAGAAGGCCGGTTCGCTTGATCATCAAGTTCGTCCTTTTCCGCGGCACCCGGACAGGCGGGCCGCACGAGCCATGCAGTTACCTATGAAACGGAACGAGACTCGGGGGCGTTCAAATCGAACGCGCGGTTCCGCGCGGGCCGTGCCCGCATCCGGGTACGGGCAGGAAGGATTCGTGGTCATGACGGCCGAGTGGAACTGGGAGAGCGGCCAGGGCCTGCTGGGCCTCGACGATCCCGCCGAGTGGGACGCGGCATACGAACGCGGCGAGGGGAACCTCGGCACGGCGGCCATCGGCCTCGCCTTCAACTGCCCGCTGGCCGAGGCCTCCCCCCGCATCGTCCGGGCGATGCGGTTGCCGGACCGCGGTCAGCGCGGGTTCGCGTACACCGCGGCGGGGACAGCGGCCCGGCTCAACGGCGAGCTGACGCCGGAGCTGTACGCCGCGCTGCGCGCCCAGGGCCATCGCGGCCTGGCCGAGACCGCCGTCGACGACACCCTCGACCACGTGCCGTTCCGGGAGCTGCCGCTGTGGTTCAAGTGGCGAACGGTCGCATCGAAGGTGCGGGACAAGCTGGATACGTGGCGGCTGAACATCACGTACGCGTCCGAGGACGTCAGGAAGGCCCTGGGACGGCGCAGGTCGTGAACTGTGCGTGGTCACCGCGCAGCCACCGCAGCCCGGAGAATCCTGCCCTCGTCGCGTGATATGCGTCACGCAGGAGACCGGCCACCCGCCGCGGGCGGCGGGGTAACGATCTGGCCAGAATTTCACTCCACCGGCCATGCCGTCTTGACTGCGTCGAACTGCTTGACGTGCTGGTGCCGACCAGCGGCAGAGCCCGGGTGCGAGGCTACTCCAGCGGGATGCCGCGGCGCTCCAAGTGGCGGGCCAGTTTGCGTTCCTGGCGGGTCAACGGCAGGTCGGGTCGCAGGCGTTCGGGATGGTTTCCGGCCGGGCCGGTGAGCGGTCGCGCGGAGCGTTCGTCCTCGGCCCGGAGGACTTCACCGGCCAGGTACAGCATCCCCAACGCCATCAAGCCCTCCCAGACTGGACGCAGGACGTGGTCGATCGCTACGCGTCGGATCCCTCGGATGGACATGAGTGCGGATGGTTCCAGTGGCGTCTCGCGCCCCGGTCGAAAGCACCTCGGGGCCCAAGGGGCCGGGTGAGGGGTGAGAGGCGTGGAGGGCGGCCGGCGCGCGTGGCGCGTGGCCGGCGTGCGCCGCGCATGGTCGGCCGTGCGCCCCGGGTGAACGACCGTGCGCCGTGAGTGAGCGGAGAAATCGGTGATCGGACCGCGTCGCCCGCGATCGGGACGCCCGTCGGGGAGCACGGAACCCGCCACATGTTCCGGCCCGCCTCTCGGGCGGCCCGGACCGCGTCCACCGCTTCCGTGCGCCTTCCGCGCGTCGAGCTTCTCGACGACCGACAGGGGGCAGTCGCGTACGGAGCCGGGGCCGGACGGGGACGTGTCGCGCTGCCGATCACCTCGACCCCGCCCGCGGCCGGTCGGGGTCGATCACCGGCCGCCCCGATACGATCTTGCGGCCGATGACGGCACGTTCCCGGGACGGGCGCCCTTGTGGCGGAAGCCGAAGATCGGGCGATCTCGTCCCCTCGTTTCACATCTGCAACGATCTCGCGATCACGCTCCGGCGCCGGCAAAGCAGCCCCTGCACCACGCATTGGCGCAGTCCTTCGGTCGGCGGGACTCGGATCTCAACAATGCCCCATGCATGAATTCGGTGTACCCCGAGTTGAACCACCTCGGGAATGATATCCGGTGACGGCTGCTCTACCCGATCCGAGCACACCAACTGGTGTTCTCCCAGGCCACGTTAACCATGCGAAAGCCGGGGTGCACGGATGAGCGAATGTCAGGCGCACGGCGCATCGGAGAGCGTTCGGCGTATCGGCCGCCCTGGATCATGAGGGGTCAAATTCGGCCATCCACGATCGTCCACCCTGGATTAACAGTAGATTCATTGGCCAGTAATAGCCGACCGAAAAACCTGGCCCCGGCACTGGCGCGGGGCTGTGACCCGTGCAAGGTTCATCCACGACAGCAAACTGGGGGATTGGATGCACATACGTGTCCTGGGGGCCATCGAGGCCCAGTTGAACGACCGCTCGATTCTTCCGACCGCAGGCAAACCACGTCAGCTTCTCGCTCTGCTCGCCTTCCACAGCAATCAGGTACTGCCGGTCTCCACCTTGATGGAGGAGATCTGGACCGCCTCACCCCCGCGCAGCGCGCCGACCACTCTTCAGACCTACATCCTGCAGATCCGGCGCTGCATGGACACGGCGCTCGGAAAGGCCGGCGCCGGCCAGGGCGCCAAGGACCTGTTGATGACGCGGCACGGGGGATACCTGCTGCGGCTCGAACCGAACGGGCTCGATCTGTACGAGTACAACCGGGTGACGGCCGAGGGCCGTCAGGCCGAGGAGGTGGGCGACGACGAGGAGGCCGCCCGCCTCTATCGCGCGGCGCTCGCCCTCTGGCAGGGCCCCGCCCTGGCCGATGTGCACACCGGGCCGCTTCTCTCGGTGGAGCGGATGCGTCTCGAGGAGAGCAGGCTCGGCCTCCTCGAGCGCCGCATCCAGGTCGAGTTGCGGCTCGGGCTGCACGCCGAGCTGCTGACGGAGCTCGCCGTACTCGTCGCCCAGAACCCGCTGCACGAGAGCCTGCACGCCCAGCTGATGGTGGCCTACTACCGCGCCGGGCGACCGTCGGCCGCGCTACGGGTCTTCCAGACGCTGCGCGCCGCTCTCGTCGAAGAACTCGGCATCGAGCCGTCCGCGCGACTCCAGCGGCTCCAGCGAGCCGTGCTCATGGACGATCCGGGACTGCTCGCCGAAGGGAAAGCGGGCCGGATGCTCGACCTGTATCCGGGGTGAGGAGAAAGCCGCGTCCGGCAGCCGGGGAAGAGACAGCCTCCGAGTCGCGCACCGCTGCCTCACGGCACCGTGCGCGACGGGAGGTCCTTCCCTCAACTGCCGCTACACCGGAGGATTCCCGTGCTTCCGCTCGGGCAGGGGCGCGTGCTTGTGCCGCAGCATCGCCAGGGAGCGGACAAGTACCGTACGGGTCTCCCCGGGGTCGATGACGTCGTCGACGAGGCCGCGCTCGGCCGCGTAGTACGGGTGCATCAGCTGCGACTTGTACTCCTTGACCAGCCGGGCACGGGTGGCTTCCGGGTCGTCGGAGGCGGCGATCTCCCGGCGGAAGACCACGTTCGCGGCACCCTCGGCGCCCATCACGGCGATCTCGTTGGTCGGCCAGGCGAAGGACAGGTCGGCGCCGATCGAGCGTGAGTCCATCACGATGTACGCACCGCCGTAGGCCTTGCGCACCACCACCGAGATCCGCGGCACGGTCGCGTTGCAGTAGGCGTAGAGCAGTTTGGCGCCGTGCCGGATGATTCCGCCGTGCTCCTGATCCACGCCGGGCAGAAAGCCCGGCACGTCGACCAGCGTCACCAGCGGGATGTTGAAGGCGTCGCAGGTGGAGACGTGGTGGGCGGCCTTCTCCGAGCCGTGGATGTCCAGGACCCCGGCGAGTGCCGCGGGCTGGTTGGCGACGATGCCGACGACCTGCCCGTCGATCCGCGCCAGCGCGCACACCACGTTGGGCGCCCAGGCCGCGTGCAGCTCGAAGTACTCGCCGTCGTCGACGACCTCCGCGATCACGTCGCGCATGTCGTAGGCCTGGCCCGGTTCGGCGGGCACCAGGGAGGAGAGCGCGTCGGTACGGCGGTCCGGCAGGTCGACCGGCTTGGCGGACGGCGGCAGTTCACGGTTGTTCTGTGGCAGCAGCGACAGCAGATAGCGCACGTCTTCGAGGCATTCGGCCTCGTCGTCGTAGGCGAAGCCCGCGACGCCCGAGGTGCCCGCGTGCACATCCGCGCCGCCCAGGCCGTTCTGGGAGATCTTCTCGCCGGTCACCGCCTGCACCACGTCCGGCCCCGTGAGGAACATCTGCGAGGTCTCCCGGACCATGAAGACGAAGTCGGTCAGCGCGGGCGAGTAGGCCGCGCCGCCCGCGCACGGTCCCATGATCACGCTGATCTGCGGGATCACCCCGGACGAGCGGGTGTTGCGGCGGAAGATCCCGCCGTAGCCGGCGAGCGCGGTGACGCCCTCCTGGATGCGGGCGCCCGCCCCGTCGTTGAGCGAGACGAGCGGGGCCCCGGCCGACTCGGCGAGGTCCATCACCTTGTGCACCTTGGCGGCGTGCGCCTCGCCGAGAGCGCCGGCGAAGACGCGGAAGTCATGGGCGTACGCGAAGACCGTACGGCCGTGCACCAGACCCCAGCCGGACACCACCCCGTCGCCGTACGGCTTGCGCTCGTCCAGGCCGAAGCCGGAGGCCCGATGTCGGCGCAGCGGCTCCACTTCCGTGAAGGTTCCTGGGTCGAAGAGCAGATCCATCCGTTCGTACGCGGTGAGCTTGCCCTTCTCGTGCTGGCGCCGAGTGGCCGCGGGATCCAGCGCGCGGCCCGTCTCGGCCTTGAGACGGTTCAACTGGTCGGTTGCTCGGCGCAGTCCGGGAGCCGGGGCGTCCGAGAAGCTCTCGTCGAGGGTCGTCATCCCGTCACCGTATGATCGCCCCCTCGAGGGGCGCTCCAGACGTGGTCGGCCCCGAGGTGGGGCTCGGCGGTCCGTGCGTCGGGCCCGCCGACCGGGTGTTCCGCCGCTCCGGAGCTGGTGGGGATCAGCGGGACTTCCAGGCCACCTGGGACCGGTGACGGTACCGCCCCGGGCCCCTCGCCCAAGAGGCCCGTAGCGGGCCTGCGGGCTCCTCCTCTTCCTGGCCTCCGCTGCGCGCCACGGCCAGCAGCACGCTCACGAGCGTGGCGAGCTCGGTGGGGTCGGGGCGGCCGCGGAGCACGATGAGACGGAGGGGTTCGTCCATGACAGCAGCGTGCGGCGGCCGCCTCGAAAAGGGCTCGGGGGTTGCTCGTCCCGGCGCGGCGATCCTGGCACGCCCGCCCCGCTGCGGCCGGCCAGTCGGGCACGACCGAGAATCCAGCGGGACTCGAGCGGCTCAACGGATCATGGTCTCGTTCCTCGACTTGCCGATGGAGAGCGCACTATGGCCACAGTCCGACGCCGGGTCCTTCTCTCCGTCGGAGGTGTCGCCCTGGTCGGCGGCGCGGGTTGGGGGGTGAACTGGCTGACCGCGTACAGCAGATACGAGCAGAGCAATGTCGGCAAGCTCAGCTTCCGCAACCGGCTGAAGTTCCCCGAACTGATCGACCCGAAGCCCGACGGCGCGGGCCGTCGCCACTACTCCCTGCGGCTCGCCCCGGGCACCAGGACGTTCCGGCGGGGCCAGAAGACCGACACCTGGGGCGCGAACGGCAGCTACCTCGCACCCACCCTGCGGATGCGCGACGGCGACGAGGTCTCGGTCGCCGTGGCCAACAAGCTCCCGGAGCGGACCACCCTGCACTGGCACGGCATGCATCTGCCGGCCGCGATGGACGGCGGCCCGCACCAGATGATCGAGCGCGACAGCACCTGGCGCCCGCGCTGGTCCGTGCACCAGCCCGCGGCCACCCTCTGGTACCACCCGCATCCGCATGGCTCCACGGGCAAGCACGTCTACCGGGGCGTCGCCGGGATGATCATCGTGGACGACGAACACTCCAAGTCCGCCGGATTACCCACCACTTACGGTGTCGATGATCTGCCTCTGATCATCCAGGACAAGAACTTCCACGACGACGGGCAGTTCGACTTCACCGAGACCTCCTTCAGCGACGACGTGGCCGGTGTGGACAACCGCGGTGTGCTCGGCGACACCATCCTGGTCAACGGCGTCCACGACCCCTACGTCCCGGTCGCCACGGAACGCGTGCGGCTACGCCTGCTCAACGCCTCCAACGCGCGTATCTACCGCATCGGCTTCACCGACGACCGGCCCTTCCACCTGGTCGCCGCCGAGAACGGACTGCTGCGACGGCCGCTCGAACTGACCCGGCTGCGGCTCGCCCCCGGGGAGCGGGCCGAGGTGGTCGTGGCGTTCACGCCCGGTACGAAGACGGTGCTGCGCAGCTTTCCGCCGGACATCAATGTCTCCTGGCCCACGGACCGGTTCCTCGGCGGCGACGACACGTTCGACCTGGTCGAGTTCCGGGCCTCGGCACGGCTGCGGAAGTCGCCCGAGCTGCCCACGCGGTTCGCCGGTGCGCCCCGGCCCATCGAGCTGCCCAAGGACCCGACGGTGCGAAAGCTCTCGTTCGTCGGCGTCCAGATCAACGGCAAGGCGATGGACCTGGCGCGGATCGACGAAGTGGTGCCCGCCGGGGCGACCGAGGTCTGGGAGATCGAGCGCGGCGACGACATGGTGCATGCCGTCCATGTGCACGGCTGCACCTTCAACGTGATCGAGGTGAACGGCGACAAGCCGCCGGCGCACATGACCGGCCCCAAGGACACCGTCTATCTGCCGGTCATCGGCACGGTCCGGCTGGCGGTCAAGTTCGACTCCCTCACCGACACGAAGACGCCGTACATGTTCCACTGCCATGTGCTGCGCCACGAGGACGACGGCATGATGGGCCAGTTCCTGGTCGTCGAACCGGGCACGGAGAAGCAGGTGTCGCGTCGGCTGACGCTCGACGACTCCCACGACTCGCACTGAGAGCGGCGACCGTCGCCGCGCGGTGTTGACCACGGCGACCGCAGTACATTGCCGCGCGCACTGCTGCCCACTGGTGCCCACTGCTGCCCACTGACTGCCCACTGCTGCCGTCCGTAACGCCGCTCGACGTCCCCAGGCTGCCACGAACGACGCGGACAGCTCTGCTCCGCTCCTGCCCAAGCGGCATTCGAGCGGCCTTATAGGGCCCATGGCGACTCTGGTGGCGCGCATCGAGGGCCGCCTGCTTGTGGGGCCACAGCTGCAAGGGGGACAGAGGTGCACCGTTTTCTGGCAGTGCGGCCACCGGCCGACGGGGGCAGGCTGCGGCTGCTCTGCTTCCACCATGCCGGGGCGGGGGCGCAGGCGTTCGCCGGGTGGCAACCACGGGTGGGCCGGGACATCGACGTGCTGCCGATACGGCTGCCCGGCCGGGAGACCCTGCTCAAGGAGCCCCGCATCACCGACGCGGAGCAGCTGGTGCACGAACTCCAGCAGGAACTGGGCCCGTTGCTCGACTCCTCGACCCCGTACGCCTTCTACGGGCACAGCCTCGGGGCGCTCGTCGCCTACCGCCTCACCCAGCATCGGCTGAACGCCGGCCTTCGGCCCGCCCGGCTGTTGCTCGTCGGGGCCTGCGTGGCTCCGCAGCTGCCCGTCGACCTGCTCGACGCACGTGACCCGGCCGAACTCACCGACGAGGAACTGATGGTGGCGTTCAGCGGCGAGCAGTCGCTGCCCGAACCGTTGCGCAGCCGACCGGGACGGCTCGCACTCGTCCTGGCCACCCTCCGCTCCGACCTGCTGCTCGCCCGCAGTCTGCGGTCGGCGCCGGCCGCCGCGCTGCCGTGCTCGCTGCGGGCCTTCGCGGGCCGTGACGACGCCATGGTCTCCACCGCGCAGGTACAGGCCTGGCAGCACTGCACGCGTGCGGACTTCCGCCTGGACTCCGTGCCCGGGACGCACTTCTTCGTCCGCGGCCGTGAACTGCCCCGGCGCATCGGGGAAGTGCTGCGCAGCCCGGCACCCTCCGCACCACCGGTTCCGGCGGGATAGAGAACGCCGCGCCGACCTCGGCGAGAGCGGACCGAACACAAGCAGACGGCACCCCACCCATCGAGATACACCCATCGAAAGGACCGTCATGAGTGACATCACCCTGAGCGACCTCAGTGAGCTGCTCATCGAGAGCATCGGTGCCCCCGACGAGGGGACGACCATCGAGGGCGAGCAGGCCCTGGACACCTCCTTCATGGAGTTCGGCTACGACTCCCTGGCGATGCTCCAGCTCACCGCTCTGGTCAGCCGCAAGTACGGCATCGTGCTCGACGACGACGCCGTCGCCGAGGCCGAGACCCCGCGCCAGCTCCTCGCCGTCATCAACGCGGCCCCACAGGCGGGTTCCGTCCGATGACGGGGCCCGTCACCAGCCTGGCCGGCAAGCGCGTCGCGGCCCGAGCACGGAACGGGTCGCGTCCGGGCGGAGGTTGACCTCGCACCCGGTGACGTCCACCGCGAAGGACCGCACCCGGCCGCCGCTCCCCCGCTCCGCCCGGGGCGGCGAGCGCGGCCGGGGCGCGGGTGTCGAGCCCGCCGGAGAGCTCGGTGGCCGACAGGTTGTGGCCGGCCTCGTGCCGCCAGGGTCTTCCGTACTGCCGAACAGAGGAGTGCACGCCGATGACAGCCGAGCCCGTCACCCGGGGCCCACGCGACGAACAGCCCGAAGAGACCGGACTCCTGGGCCGGCCCCGGTGGTTCACCACCTTGTTCGGCACGGACGTCTGGGAGCGCTTCAGCTTCTACGGGATGTCCGCGATCCTCGTGCTCTACGCGAGCGAGCCGGTGGCCGACGGCGGGCTCGGGCTCTCCGACGACGACGCCGCACTGCTCTTCGGCAGCTACATGGCCGCCGTCTTCCTCTCGTCCGTACCCGGTGGCTGGATCGGCGACCGGCTGCTCGGCTCGTACCGTGCCGTCCTGTACGGCGGCGTGGTCATCGGGCTCGGGCATCTCACCCTGGCCGTGCCCTCCGAGTTCTTCTTCTATCCGGGGCTGCTGCTCGTCGCCCTCGGCACCGGGCTGCTCAAGCCCAACATGGCCAACCTGCTGAGCACCTTCTACGCCCCCGAGGACCGCTCGGGCCGGGACGCCGGATTCGCCGTCTTCTACATGAGCGTCCAGGTCAGCGCGCTGATCGCGCCGCTCATCGTGGGCACGGTGGGTGAGGGCGTCAACTGGCACCTCGGCTTCGGACTCGCCGCGCTCGGCATGGCGCTCGGTCTGATCCAGTACGTCCGCGGCGCCCGCCACTTCGGCGCCAACGGCAAGGTGCCCGAGCGCGCGGCCGCGCCCGCCCAGCGGGCCGCGGTGCTGCGCTGGAGCGGGGCCGCCGCAGGCCTGGTCGCCGTCGGCTACGGCGTGGACGCCGCCTTCGGGACCTTCCAGATCGGCCATGTGATGGCCCTGGTCGGGCTGCTCTGTGTCGTTGCCCCCGCGGCAGCGTTCTGGCGGCTCATCCGCAATCCGCTCCTGACGGCGGCCGAGCGCAGCCGGGTCAAGACCTACATCTGGCTGTTCCTGGTCTCCGCCGTCTTCTGGGGCCTGTTCCTCCAGGGCGGCTCCGTCTTCGCGCTCTTCGCGAAGGACTCCACGGACCGCGACGTGCTCGGCTTCACCATCCCCGCGAGCTGGTTCCAGTCCACCATTCCCCTGTTCGTGCTGCTCACCGCCCCGTTCTTCGCCCGGGCGTGGCAGCGGGCCGGCGAACGCCTCGACACCGCCGTCAAGTTCGCCGTCGGCATGGGCTGTACCGGCGCCGCCTACCTGGTGCTCGCGGCGGCCGCGCTGCTGGTCGCGAACACGGGCGAGCCGGTGTCACCGCTGTGGCTCGTGGTCTCCTTCCTGCTCCTCGCCTGCGGCGAGGTGTCGTTCGGGCCGGTCGGCATGAGCGCCACCACCGCGATCGCCCCGGCCACCTTCGTCAGCCAGATGGTCGCCCTGTTCTGGCTCGCGGGCGCCCTCGGCGGCGGTCTCGGCGGCAACGCCCTCAAGGTCTCCGGCGAGGAGGCCCCCGGCGCCGGATACTTCCTCTCGGTCGGCGCCGTGGCCCTGCTCGTCGGCGCGATCCTGCTGCTGGTCCGCCGTCCGCTCACCCGCAAGCTCGGGGTGTGAGCGGTACGGCGGGCCGCACGCCCCTCGTTACCAGGTGACGGGCAGGGACTTGGGGCAGCGGATCGGCTTGGCGGTGTTCCATTCCAGTTCGTCCAGGGGCACCGCCGGGCGCAGCGTCGGATGGCGGCGCAGCAGGGTGCCGAGCGCCACGCCGATCTGGAGGCGGGCCAGATGGGCGCCCATGCAACGGTGCGGGCCGTGCCCGAAGGCGAGGTGCGAGGCGCCGCGGTCCACCTCGAAGCGGTACGGATCGAAGAGGTCCGGGTGCTCGTACACCGCCGTGTCGCGGTTGGCCGACGTGGTGGACGGCAGCACCGCCTCGCCCGCCCGGATCACCGTCCCCGACAGCTCCACGTCCTCCGTGGCGACCCGCAGGGTTCCGCCGGTCATGGCGATGGGGACATAGCGCAGCAGTTCCTCGACGACGGGCTCGCGCAGCCGGTCGCCCTCGTACAACTCGCCCCACTCTTCGGGGTGTTCGCTCCCGTAGGCGAGCAGCACGTTCAGCGAACCGGCGATCTGCGCGGCGACGGTCTCATACCCGGCGACCAGCAACGTGGTGGCGAAGGTGCACAGCTCCGCATGGCTGAGCCGCCCGTCCTCGTGTGCCGCGACCAGCGCGCCGAACACGTCGTCGGTCGGCCGGCGCCTGCGACGCTCCACCAGTGCCGCGAAGTAGGTGTCGAGCTGCTGGGCCGCCTCGGTGGACCGGGCGGCGTGCTCCGGACTCAGGGTCAGATACGCCTCGGTCCAGTCCCGGAACTGGTCGCGCTCCTCCTCGGGCAGCCCCAGCAACTCGCAGATCACGATCAGCGGCAGCGGTTGCGCCAGGCCTGCGACCAGGTCGGCGGGCCGGTGCGCCATGGCCTCGTCCAGCAGACCGCGGGTGATGACACCGATACGTTCCCCCAGCACGTCGAGCCGCCGCGGCGAGAAGGCGCCGCCGAGCGCCCGGCGCAGCCGGGAGTGCTCGGGCGGGTCCATGGTGGTGATGGAGTTGGGGTCGAGCGGGATGTTGCGGGCCCGCGGAGCGCCCTTTCCGGCGGCCGCGGAACGGCTGAACCGGCTGTCGGAGAAGACCTTCAGGTTGTCGGCGTACGTGGTGACGAGCCAGCCGCGGTCACCGGACGGCAGCCGCACCGGGGCCACCGGGCACCCGGCGCGCAGCCGGGCGAGGTCCGGCGGCGGGGCGGCGGGGTCGGGGCTGGACAGGGGGAAGCTCAGCGGTGCTTCGGTGACGTGGGCGGGCTCGGTGGAGGTCATGCGGGTACTCCCTGCGCGGAGGTGTCCCGGTGGGTGAGGCGCGCCAGGGCCGCGGACAGCTCCTGGGCGGGCAGGCCCGACGGGGTGCCCGGCCAGCGCCATCCCACGAACCCGTCCGGCCGGACCAGGACGGCCCCGTCGTCTCCCACGCCGTACTGCGCCTGGAACTTCTTGGCCGCCTCGTCACCGGACGGCAGCTGGCACGCCCGCAGCCGGGCTCCCCCGCCGCACGCCTCCGTGACGGCGCGCACCCAGCGGGAATCGCTCGTCACCAGGACGAACTCGGTGCCGTAGCGGTCCAGCAGCGACCGGCCGCCGGGCAGGGGCACGTGCGGGGCGCGCGTACCGGGTGCGCCGGACCAGCGGTCGGCGGGCAGGAAGGTCTCACCGGCGGCGGTGTCCCCGGACGTGGCACCGTCCCCGGAGGCATCGCCGGTGTCCCGCGCGGTGGACGCGTACTGGTACCCGAGCATCACCGCCGCGTCGTCGGCCAGCCCGGGGGGCGGACCGCCGTCGCCGCCCTTGCGGCCCCGGTCCTTGGAGCGCAGTACGGCCTGTTCCACGGTGGCCGTGCTCACCGGGCGCCGCTCGGCCTCGTAGGTGTCCAGCAGTCCTGGCCCGGCTTCGCCGCGCAGTACGGCGGCCAGCTTCCAGGCGAGGTTGTGCGCGTCCTGGATGCCGGTGTTGGAGCCGAACGCACCGGTGGGCGGCATCACATGAGCCGCGTCGCCGGCCAGGAACAGCGTGCCCTCGCGCCAGCGCGTGGCCACCCGCCCCGCGGACTCCCAGGGCAGCACGCCCTGGAGCTCGACATCGAGCGCGGGCACACCGGTGGCCTTGCGGATCAGCTCGACGCATGCGTCCGGCTCGAAGCGGTGCTTCTCCGTCTCCCAGTCGGGCCCGATGGGGACGTGCAGCAGCCAGCGGCGGTGGTTGTCGATGGGCAACAGGGCGCCCTGGAAGTCCTGTTGCCTGAGGTAGCACATCACGAAGCGGCGGTCGCGCAGCGGCTCGGTGAGATCGGCGTGGAAGTAGATGTTGGCGAAGTGCGCCAAGGTGCCGGGCCCTTCGAAGGCGATGTCGCGGGCCTTGCGCAGCGGGCTGTGTGCGCCGTCGGCCGCGACCACGTACGCGAAGGAGATCTGGAATTCCGTACCGGCACGAACATCACGCACGGTCGCCACGTCGCCCTCAAGGGCGGTGAGTTCATGGCCGAAGAGCAGCCGTGAGCCCAGATCGCGGGCGCGGTCGGCGAGCAGCGGCTCCAGTTCGTCCTGATCGCACAGCGCCCACGAGGTGGGGCTGATGTCGCTCCAGGCTTCGGGCCGGGGGTCGGCGGTATGCGCGCCGTCCATCCGGCCGAACTCCTCGCCGGCCAGATCGTGTGCGGCCACGATGCCGTGATTGGCGGCGAGCGCCACCGCGGACTCGGTGGCGCGGATCGCTTCCTCCAGGCCCGCGGCGCGCAGGATTTCCATGGAGCGGACGTTCACACCGCGGGCCCGGGGGTGGGTGCTGGTGGTCGCGTGCCGCTCCACCAGGACATTTGCGATGCCCCGCTGGGACAGGAACAGCGACATGGACAGACCGACGATCCCGCCGCCGATGACCAGCACCGGGGTGTACGCGGACGTGCCTGTTGCGGTCATGGAATTACCTCACCTGGCCGATTTCCGACGGAATGGAAGCTGTGGTGTACGGCGCCGGCATCGGACGCGTCCGGTCCGGCCCGCCCGAGAGCCGCTCGGGCAGATGGCGCGGAAGCCGGGACAGCGCGTCCGCCACCCGGCTCATCTCGAGATCGGTGGGCGCGACGATCCGCAGGCCGGGCACCCGCCCGGGGCTGGTTCCCGAGAAGATCCGGACCACGACGCCCTGTTCGGCCAGCTGGTCGTAGACCTCGTGCGCCTGCTGCGCGTCGTCCGTGTGGACGAAGCGGAAGTGGACGGGCGCGCCGGTGACCACCGCGTCGCCGAAGCGCTCGCACAGGAGGTCCTCCATCTGCTGCCCGGCATCCAGCAACCGGGTGCGGGTGGCCGCGGCCCAGGACCGTTCGCCGAGCGCGGCAGTGGCCACGGCCGCGTCGAGATAGGACAGCGGCCAGTTCGGCAGCCGCCGCCGCACGGCCTCGCGCAGCACGTCGTTGCGCGTCCACAGAGCGCCGGTGCGCACCCCCGCGATGCCGAACAGCTTGTTCGGCGACTGGAGCACCACGACGTTGTCCAGCCCGCACCGCGTCATGGACAGCGAGGAGTCCGCCATGAAATCGGCGTACGCCTCGTCCACGATCAGGGTCGCCTCGGGATTGGCCCGGCAGATCCGTACCAGTTCGTCCCGGGGAATGTAGAGCCCCAGCGGATTATTGGGGTTGGACAGCACCACGAACCGGCGCTCGCGCATGGCCGTCGCCACCCGCTCCGTGCGCCCGCGCACGGAGTCGCGCACGACGTCGATCCGGCCTGTTCCGGACCCGGCGCCCGAACCGCCTCCGGGGCCGAGGTGCCGGGGGAACAGCCGAATGGTGTCGGTGTAGTCCGGAGTGATCACCACGCTGTCCTGCGCGTACAACTGCGCGAGGACCGTGAGGAATTCGGTGATCCCCCGCCCCACCAGAAGGTCGTCGGGCGCGACGTCCAGATACTCGGCATAGGCGGCGGTGAACTGCTCCGAGGCGTCGTACGGATGCGTCCGCAGGGCCCGGGCGTCCACGTTCGCCAACGCCTTTTCCACGGCGGGGGGCGGCCCGTAGCGATTGACGCAGGTGCCCAGATCGAGAAGGTCCCGGTCGGAGGGCAGATGTCGCAGATCGCCCCCTTGGCGCTCGGCCGCCCCGGCGGAGGCGTCGGGATGGGAAACGGGCGTGCGCGTCATGATGCTCTCCTAGGTCGTCTTCCTCGGAAACCGTCGTGAACGGCCGCCGAGCGGCGGACACCGCCGCACCGGCCCGATGGTTTCCCGCCTCTCTCGACGCCTCTTCGAGTAATCCCAAACCCGCCCGCACGCGGCCCCCGTCCGCCGGGGCACTCCATGCCCGGTCAAGCAGCGCCCGTCCGCTCCTTGAGCCCACCTGCGCATGCTGCGCGGGACCCCATCCACGAAGGGACCCGCCGATGGCAAAGCCGACGCAAACGACGAGGACCACGCGAACGTTCTCGCCCCCGTCAGACCGACTGGCCGACAACGTAGGAGCAGGCCTGGTCCCCGTACTGGACGCGGTGGCCGCAGGAACCGCGGTCCAGGTGTTCGCCGCCGCGGTCGAGCTGGATGTCTTCGGCGCGCTCGCCGAGGCCCCGGTCACCACCGAGGAGATCCAGCGCCGCCTGGGGCTGCACCCCCGCCCGCTCCCCGATTTCCTCGACGCGCTCACCGCCATGGGCCTGCTCGTACGCGGCCCCGACGGCTACCGTGCCACCGCCGCGGCCCGGCTCCACCTCAGCGCCACCGCACCGGAGTTCATCGGCGCCTTCGTGACCGCCGGTCCCGCCCCGGAGCTGGTGGGCCTGCTGCGCACCGGCCACCTGGCGGAGCGGCCCGGCGAGGAGGACGGCGCGGGCGGAGACCCGTACGCCGACCCGGGCGCGGCCCACGCCTTCATCGCGTTCATGGACTCCATGAACGCGATGATCTCGGACGAGCTCGACGAGGCCATCGACTGGAAGAGCTACACCTCCTTCGTCGATGTGGACGGCTCACGAGGCGAGTTGGCCCGCCACCTGCTGGCGACATTCCCGCAGCTCACCGGCACCGTCGTGGACCGCCCCGAGGTCGCCGCCGCCTTCGAGGAACACTTCGCCAACGATCCGGCCCGCTCCCGGGTCGCCTTCCACGGCGCGGACGGCGGGCCTCTTCCGCGGGCCGACGTGGTGCTCCTGGGCGGAGTCCTGCACGACATCTCCATGAAGGAACGCGAGGACCTGCTCCGCCGCGCCTACGAAGCGGTCGCCCCCGGCGGTCTGGCCCTGGTCTACGACGTCATGATCGACGACGACCGCACCACCCTCAACCCGCTGCTGGGCAGCCTCCAGATGATGATGACGGTCCCCGAGGGCGGCAAGTACACCCCGTCCCAATGCCGCGAGTGGGTGGCGGCCGCCGGCTTCACCGACCTCGCCACCCAGCCCATGGGCGTGGACACCCTCATCATCGGCCACAAGAACTAGACGAGCGGTCCGGCATGCACGGCGCCCCCTGGAGTCCTCTCCAGGGGGCGCCTCTTTTCGACCCGCACCCGGCTCACCGGCGCAGGATCCTCAGAACGTCACCCGCACTCCGCTCCGCAGCCACACATCGAGGTTGAGCAGCATTTCCACGTCGGACCGGGCCGCCCACGCGCCCGCGCCCGAAGCGAGGCGCTCGGGTGTGCGGGCGACTTCGCGGGCGGCGTCGACGTCGGCGAAGTCGGTGACCGGGGAGGAGGAGTCGGAGAGGACGTCCAGCAGCTGGGCGCAGATGAGTTCGGCGTAGCGGATGTCCTGGGTGACGGGATAAGGGCTCTTGCGACGGTCCAGGATCTCGTCGGGGACGACGCCGCGGAAGGCGGCTCGCAGCAGGCTCTTCTCGCGGCCGTCGAAGCTCTTGATCTCCCAGGGGATGTTGTACGCGTAGTCCACCAGCGCCGGCTCGCAGTAGGGGACGCGGACTTCGAGGCCGCAGGACATGGCCAGCCGGTCGCCGCGGTCGAGCAGGGACGGCAGCCAGCGGGTCATGTGCATGTAGTCGATCTCGCGGATGCGGCGCTGCAGGGCGCTGTCGCCGGGCAGCAGCGGGGTCTCGGCCAGGGTGGCCTCGTACTGGGCCTGCGTGTACGCGGTCAGGTCCAGCTTGTCCAGGAGCGTGCGGTCCAGCAGGCCGCAGCCCAGGCCGCGGCTGGCGCGGCCGTGCAGCTGGCCGACGGCGACCCACGGGAAGGTGGGGGCGTTCATCAGCTCGGGTTTGTGCGACCAGACGAAGCCGGCGAAGACCTCGTCCGCCGTGTCGCCCGACATCGCCACGCCGATGTGCTGCTTGACCTGCTGGAAGAGCAGGTACATCGAGGCGTCCATGTCGCCCAGGGCCGTGGGCTGGTCCTGGCGGTCCACCACGGCGGCGCGCAGGGCGGGGTCGGCCAGCGCCTCGGGGCTCAGTTCGATCTCCGTCAGGTCCAGGTCGAGGCGCTGGCTGAGCAGACGGGCGTAGGCGATGTCGGGGGTGGCGCGTACCTCGTCGGGGCGGAAGTTCTCCGCGTACCCGGTGAAGGTCATGCCGAAGGCGCGCGGCGCCTCGCCCTCCTCGCGCAGCCGGGGCGCGGCCAGGGCGGCGATGGTGCTGGAGTCGATGCCGCCGGAGACGAGGATGCCCCTGGATATGTCGGCGACGAGCTGTTCCGTGATGGTGCCGCCGACCATCTCGCGCACGGTGGCAATGGTGGCGTCGAGGTCGTGGGGGTGCTCGCGGGCGCTCAGCTTCCAGTAGTTGCGCTCGGTGAGCCGTCCGTCCTTGACGTGCAGGATGCTGCCGGGCCGTACCTCGAGGATGTTCTTGAAGATCGAGGTGCCGGGCGTCTTGGCCTGACTGAACAGCTCCCGCAGGCCGTTGTCGTCCACCGCCGGTTCCAGCTCGGGGTGGCAGAACATCACCTTGGGCTCGGAGCCGAAGAGCAGGCCGGTGGAGGTGCGGGCGTAGAAGAGCGGCTTGACGCCCATGTGGTCGCGGATCAGGAGGAGTTCCTGCGACCGGGCGTCCCAGACGGCGAAGGCGAAGATGCCGTGCAGGCGGTGGACGCATTCGGTGCCCCATTCCAGATAGGAGTGGAGCAGCACCTCCGTATCGCTGTTGGTGCGGAAGTGATGGCCCAGGCCACGCAGCTCCTCGCGGAGTTCGCGGTAGTTGTAGATCTCGCCGTTGTAGCAGATCGTCGCGAGGTCACGGCCGTCGTGGGTCACGGTCATCGGCTGCTGGCCGTTCGCCGGGTCGATGACCGAGGTACGGGTGTGCCCGAACGCAACCCGGCCGTTGTGCCAGATGTCCTGCTCGTCTTGTCCGCGGCACAGCATGACCTGGGTCATCCTCGCGATGGACTCCTTGCTGTCCCGGGCGTCAGGGACCCAGTCGATCACTCCGGCTATCCCGCACATGAGGCTCACTCCTCTTCGGAAAAAACGTCCGGCTCATGACCTGACGGAGTATCGGGACGTCAGGTCAACGCGTACTCAAGGCGCGCTCGTCGGGCCGCGTCACCCCCCGCCCGCGACCCGGTCGAAGTATTCGAGCACCGAGCGTTGCGCGGACCTGCCCGCGCCGAACGGAATCTCGGCGCCCACATAACCGTCCGGGCGCACGATCGTGATCATCAGGCGGTTGCAGCCCGCGAGTTGGGCCCGGTTGACCACCCGCGGGTTCAGCGGATGGGTGACGCTGAGCGGCATGCGGGAGGGTGAGAGCACCAGCCACTGGCCCTGGCTCTGCAGCGTGGAGACGGTCCACACTCCGGCGGGCGTGTGGACGGGCCACGACGCGATCCACTGGCCCGCGCAGCCCTCCGCGAACCGCTCGGCCCCCGCGGTGAGCGGGCTCGCCTCGTACGCGGGAGCCGGCTCGGTACGGATGCGGGGGCTGCCCTCGATCAGGATCGGCCCGAGGGTGGCCTCCGGGTCGGCGGCGACCCCGGCGCGCAGCACTCGCTCCCCGCGCTCCATCAGCACCTCGGCGACCTGTCGCCGTTCGACCTCGTAGGTGTCCAACAGCCGTACGGACGCGTGGCGTTGGACGACGGCGGAAAGCTTCCACGCGAGGTTGGCGGCGTCCTGAATCCCCGTGTTCAGTCCGTGGACGGGCATGGGGAAGACCCGGGCGGCCTCGCCCAGGAGGATGACCCGGCCGGTCAGCCACTGCTCGGCGCGGCCCTCGACCGGTGTGTGCCACCACAGGTGCTGGGGGTCGTGCAGCCGCGCCTCGGGGCCGACCACTTCTCTGAACAGCCGCTCCACGTCCCCGAACGAGGGCCGCACGGTGGCGTCCTCGGTGCCGGAGGCGAGGAAGACGCGATGGCGGCCGTCGGCCAGCGGCACCATGCCGACGTGGCTGTACGGGGCGTGGAACAAGTCCTCCCGCTCGGGCGGCAGCTCCACCCCGGAGATGCCGGCGTCCACCTGCCACCACGCGACGCCGTCGTGGCCGCGGACCTTCCAGTCCACTCCGGCGGCGGCCCTGGACAGGCTCTGCGCTCCGTCCGCCGCCACCACCCAGGCCGCCCGCAGCACCTCGGAGCGGCCCTCCGGGGTGCTCAACTCGACGCGGACGCAGTCCTGTTCCTGGTCCAGGACGGTCGCGGTGACACCCTGGCGCACCGGGCAACCGTGCTGCCGGGCGAGCGCCGTGAGGTACTCCTCCTGCTGGTCCTGGCGGACCAGCAGCGGGTAGGGCCACTGCTGGTCATCGGCGTCCTCCAGCAGCGAGACGGCGGCGGTGCGGTCTCCCACGTGGAACACCTTGGAGCGCATCGGTACGCCGTGCGCGCGCAGTTCGTGCGGGGGCTGCCCGAGGCGGGCGTACGCGTACATGGTGCGGCGCCACACGTTGGGGCAGCGGGCGCCGGGTCGGGGGGCGGGGCGGCGCTCGGCCACCTGGCAGCGCACGCCGTATCTGGCGAGGTCCGCGGCGAGCGCGAGACCGGCCGGCCCGGCGCCGATGACCAGGACGTCAAGGTCCGTGTCCGGTAGGGGGTGTGGGTACGGGTCTCGATCGGGCAACGGGATGCTCCTTTCACGGCGTGAGCCGTACGGGGTGGGGCCGATCCTCCCGGGACCGCTCGGAAGCGGCCTCGAACGGAAGTCGCGTCCCAGGGGACCGGTGCGGCTCCCGGACCGTGCCCGCCCTGTGGACCCGTTCCAAGGTCACCCGAACGTCGCTTGAGAACGGCCGTCGAGACTCGGGGTGCCTCAGGAGATCTCAGGAGATCGAACCCGCCACGACCACGAGCAATACGACTCACGAGTGAAAGGTAGGGCGGCACATGGCTCTGTCCGCCATCGCATACAAGGTGAGGCCCGGACTCGACGACGAGATCGCGCGCGTCCTCGCCGACGAGCCCGAGCGACTCGCCCCCTTGTCAGCCACGGGGCTGTTCGCGCAGGGAGACACCGTCATGCGGGTGTTCCACCACCACGACGACGCCGACGACGTGATCCGCGCGATCACCGATCGGGACGCGGCCCGGCTGGCCCCCTACCTCCAGGACGGCGGCGGCCCGGCCCCGATGCTGTGCGTACAGTCCCGCTTCATCGAGGACCGGCCCGCCGGGATGGCCGCGCTGCGCTACCGGGTCAAGTCCGGGCACGCGGAGGACATCCGCAAGGTGTTCGCCGAGGTCCAGGCGGAAGCACGGCCCACCCTGCGCGGGGAGCAGGGCCAGGAGACCGGGGTGATCCTCGGCGTCGGCCTGTTCGTCCACGACGACAACATGATCCGCGTGGTGCTGTTCGACGGTGAACTGGACGACGTGGCCGCCTACATGTCCAAGCGCGGCGGACGCCCGGGCATGGAACAGAAGCTCGCCCCGTACATGGCCGAGGAGCGCCATGTCGAGACGCCCGAGCAGTTCCTGAAGCAGTTCCGCGCCAACACCATGCGCTGTGTCAGCCAGCAGCGGATGCCCGCGCTGTCATGACGGCCCGGCTGGTCGTCTACCACCGGGCGCCCACCGACGACCCGCTCGCGGTGGAGCGCGCCTACCGCCTCTTCCTGCCGGACTTCCGGCCCACACCGGGAGTGCTCGGCGTCGCCCTGCTCCGGCTGGCCAAGGACCCGTACGGCTATGCGGTGATCACCGACTGGGAGGACGCGGACGCGTACGAACGGTGGCGGCAGGGGCCGGCCCACCAGCAGCGGAAGACCCCGCTGCGCCCCTATCAGGACCAGCAGCGCACGCCCTGTTACGAGCTGTACGAGGTGCTGGACCCCGCGCCCGCCGCAGCGCGGGACCTCGCGGCCAAGGACAGTGCGCCCGGCACGGCCCGGGACGCCGACAAGGAGTACCCCTCGTGACCGTAGACACACAGCCCCTGGACGGTGGGCTCAAGGACAAGCGGGTGCTCGTCACCGGCGGCACCCGTGGCATCGGCCGGGCCATCGCTCTCGCCTTCGCCCGGGGCGAGGCCCAGGTGATCACCTGCCACCTCGGCTCCCACGAACCCGACGCCGAACTTCGCCATGCCGTACGGGACATCCACCGCGCCGACGTGTCCAGCGGGCCCGATGTGGCGCGGCTGGCCGGGGCCGTGGCCGAGACCCTGGGCGGCCTCGACGTCCTGGTCAACAACGTGGGCGCGGACGGCGCGGCGCCGCTGGCCAGGCTGGAAGAAGACGAGTGGGCCCGGGTCATGGACCGCAACGCGACCGCCTGCTACCGGGTCACGCGGGCCGCCCTGCCCCTGCTGGGCGAGGGCTCGTCCGTGATCAACATCGGTTCGGCCGCCGCTCTGCGCGGCAGGCCCGCGGCCGCCCACTACGGAGCCGCCAAAGCGGCGCTGATCGGCTTCACCCGTGCGCTGTGCAAGGAACTCGGCCCGCAGGGCGTCCGGGTCAACACCATCGCACCGGGCATGGTCGCCGACGGCACCGAGGACCCGCACGACCCCGTCACCCAGCGGATCGTCGCCCTGACACCGCTGGGGCGGCTCTGCCGCCCCGAGGACGTCGCCGCCGCCGCCCTGTTCCTGGGCAGCGACAGCGCGGCGTTCCTCTCCGGAATCACGCTCAACCTCGATGGAGGAATCTGATGCCGTACGCCGCGATCAGCTACCGGATCAAGCCGGAGAGCCAGGAAGAAGTCGCCGAACTCTTCTCCGGTTTCCAGCGGGTGAGCACCCCGGTGTTCACCGACGACGACGGCCAGGAGGTGGGCCGACTGCTGGGCACCGCCGTCTTCCTCCAGGACGACGTCCTGGTCCGCGTCATCCACTACGAGGGCGACTTCGCGCAGATCGGGCGGCACATGGGCGCCCAGAAGGGCGTCCACATCCTGGAGGAGAAGCTGGCCCCCCACCTGGCCGAGGCCCGGGAGACCGACACCCAGACCGTGGACGGCTTCACCTCGCACTTCCGCTCCTCCGTGATGCGCTGCATCTCCCAGCTCTCCATCGACACCCACCCGCAGGCGCAGAGCCAGAACTGATCGACGAATCTAAGGAGTTGGGCATGACCGCCACCGGCACGTCCGGCACGACCCCGCACGGTACGCCCGGCACGCACCCCGCCGGTCCGACGGCCTCCGCCCCACCCGGGCCGCCCGGCGGGGCCGCGATCCCGCCCCACGCCCGGCTGCTGCTGCTCACCAACGGCAAGCGCGTCTCCCAGGTCGTCTACGCGCTCGCCGAGGCGGGAGTGGCCGATGTGCTGGCGGGCGGCGAGCTGACGGTGTCGCAGCTCGCGGAGAAGACGGGGACCGACCCCGGGGCGTTGCGCCGGATGCTGCGCTGTGCGGCGGCGGTCGGGGTCTTCACGCTGCGGGAGGGGGGGAAGGTCGGGCTGACCGACATGGCCCAGGCGCTGCGCAGCGATGTGCCCAACAGTCAGCGCGACATGATCCTGTTCAACGGCAGCGAGGCGGTCAGCCGCCCGTACGCCGAGATCAGCACGGCGTTGCGCACCGGACGGCCGGTCTTCGACGACATCTTCGGCATGGACTTCTTCGGGTATCTGCGGCAGCACCCGGAGACCAGCGCGCTGTTCGACCGGGCGATGTCCCGGATGAGCGCCACGACCACCCAACAGCTGCTCGAATCCTTCGACTTCGGCAGGTTCCGGCGCATCGCGGACATCGGCGGCGGGCAGGGGTACTTCCTCAGCGAGCTGCTGCTGCGCAACCCGGGGACGCGCGGCACGCTCGTGGACCAGCCGCAGGTGGTGGAGAACGCGCCGGCGTTCTTCGAGGAGAAGGGGGTCGCCGAGCGGGCCGAGGTGGTGAGCGGCGACTTCTTCGGCGAGCTGCCGGGCGGCCACGACGCGTACGTGCTCAAAGCCGTGCTGCACGACTGGGACGACGCCGCGGCAACCTCGATCCTGCGGGGCATCCGGCGGGCGATCGGGGACGACACGGCGGCCCGGCTTGTGGTCCTGGAGCACGTGCTGGCGCCGGGCGACACCTGGGACCAGGGCAAGTTCCTGGACATCGACATGCTGCTGCGATTCGGCGGCGCCGAGCGGGATCTCGGCGAGTGGCGGGAACTGCTGGCCGCAGGCGGCTTCGCGCTGGAGGACGAGCCCGCCGCCGGGCGCTGGGCCGTGCTCACCTGCCGCCCTGTGTGACGGCGGCCGGGGCCGCCGGCGGGGGACGGGTCACTGAACAGTGAACTTGACGGTGAGCACTGTTCAGCTAAGGTGAGCACTGTACAGCTCGCCCGTCCTCTCGGAAAGACGATCATGACTTCCGAAACAACTGCCGCAAAGGCACTGGAACCGCTCAAGAAGTCCCGAGTGGCCCTGCTGACGACGTACAAGCGCAGTGGCGTCGGGGTCGCGACACCCGTCGGCCGAATCCTCAAAGAGGACCGGATGTTCTTCAACACCCGGTCGAAGACGTGGAAGGTCAAGCGGCTGGCCAACAACCCGCGGGTCACCCTCGCCCCGTGCACCCGCAGGGGCAAGCCCCTCGGGCCGACCGTCGAAGGCGTGGCACGCCTCGTCCCGCCGAAGGCACAGGGCGAGATGTCGACCTTCGAGAAGATCCAGAGCTCCGCGTGGATCCTCATCTACCGGCTGATGTACCAGGACCGCCCGCTGACGTACGAAGTACGCCCCGCGGCCCCTGGCGAGGACCCCTTCGCGCAGGACGACGGCGGCCGCTGACCGCCCGCGGCCACCGGCCGCGGGCGTACCGGCCGCGCGTACGGGCGCGCACCCGCTCCCGGCTTGAGCCCGGCTCAAGCGAAAGAAGTGCGGGGCCCTCAAGAATCGACCGCAGCAGTGCAGCAGCAATTCCTCAGCGCCGACCACACTGTTGAAATGCGTGCATATATCGGGTGGAAGGATTCGTTTCCATGGAGATTTACGAAATAGTCGCGGGTTCCGGTGGGATCAAGGCACCGGAGACCGTGCCCGCCGGTGTGGTGACCTTTCGCATCCAGGCCACCGACCCCGACGACGCCTGGCTCGGAGTCGTGAAGCTGGCCGATGGAATTCCGCTGGAAAAGCATGTGGACAATCTCCGGACGGCCTATGGGTACGGCCCGGACGCCATGGCCGCCAGCAAGGTCGTGGACCGGGAATTCACGATGCTCGGTGGCGGCGCGGTCACCGGTCGGACGTCGGTCTCCTTCACCGCGGAGCTCACCGAGGGCACCTACCACCTCTTCGACTACAAGCGCGTCAAGGACGACGGCTTCACCGCGGCCTCCATCCCCGTCGTGCGCGCCGAGGCGGGGTCCGGGCAGGCAGCCGCCGCGCTCCCCGAGGCGAGCGTGGAGATCGTGCAGTGCCGCACCGACGACGGGCCGCGCTTCAGGGCCCCGGACCGGATTCCCAGCGGCGCGTCGATCCGGATCACCAACGACGTCGGCCAGTACAACGAAGCGATCCTGATGGCGGTGAAGGAAGGCGCCACCAGCGAAGACGTGGCGGCGTTCTTCACCGCCAAGTCCCAGGGGCTGAAGCCCCCGATGACGGATCTGATCCGCGCCAACCCGGTCGGCTGTGTCCCGCTCTCCCACGGACGTTCGGCGGTGATCGCCGCCGATCTGACGCCCGGTCCGTATGTCCTCACCACCTGGCTCACCAACCTCACCACGGCGCGGATGTTCGCCGTCGAGGGCATGCACCAGATGATCACCGTCGACTGACGGGGCCGCGGCCACCAGATCATCACCCGCACACTCACTCACCAGCACCCGGAAAGGCAGAGACAACATGTCGCAGCGCAGCAAGGACGAAGAGGCGATCAAGGAGATCCTGCTCAGCATGGCCAGGGCATGGAACGCGGGCGACGGCGCCGGCTACGCCGCCCCGTTCCTGGACGACGCCAACTACATCTCCTACGACGGGCAGCTGGCGGAGGGCCGCCAGGTCATCCAGGACATCCACCAGATGCTCTTCGACGGGCCCCTGAAGGGCTCGAAGATGGACGACCAGCACCACGGCGACCCCAAGATCCACTTCCTCACCGACGACTCCGCCGTGATCATCTCCGTCGGTGGTGTCTCGTTCGGCGAAAGCGCGGAGACCGACCCCGACCGCGGTTCGATCGTCAGCCTCACCGCGGTGCGCCAGGGCGACACCTGGAAGCTCGCCTCCTTCCAGAACACCCGCCGTCAGGCCGCCTACCAGCACTGACCGCCGTACCGGCCCCGGGCCCGCGCCGGAGTACCGGCCGGGCCCGGCGCCGGTACGGGACCGGGCGGACCACCGCAGAAGGGAGGACAGCGTGGTGTCACACATCTTGGCGGTCCTGGCGCTGACCGCCTCCGGAGTCGGCGCGGGAGTGCTCACCGCCGTCGCCATCAGCGTCTTTCCGGCGCTGTGCAACATGCCGCCGGAGCGCTATGTGGAATCGCACCGGATGTTCGGCAAGGGCTTCCACCCGACCATGCCGATCGTCTTCAACGTCGGGATGTTCTCGGCGTTCGCGCTGGCCGTCATCGAGGGGGGCGCGTCCAGCATTCCGTTCACCGCCGGCGGCCTGGCCCTGCTGGCCAGCCAGTGCGTGTCCCACCTCGGCAACGTCCCCATCAACCGGCGGCTGGCGGCGCTCGATGCGCGGAACATCCCCGACGACTGGGACGACCCCCGGCCCAGGTGGGGTCACCTGAACCGGATTCGCGCTTCGCTGGCCGTTATCGCGCTCGCCCTGATCGCGACCGCCACGGCGGTCTCGTAACACCCGATGGTCTCACTCGGGTTTCACCGCCAGGGCCAGCATCTCCGGGCCCCCGTCCATCAGCTGTACGGACGGGGCCCGGAATCCGCATGCGGCCAGCCAGCCGCTCAGCTCGCCGAAGGTGTACTCCGAGCCGGACTCGGAGAACAGCAACTGGTCGAGGCTGGCCAGCGACGATTCCCGGCTGTGCTGCCGGCTCTCGTCCGTGAGCTGGTCGAAGACCAGCAGCGTGCCGCCGGGCCGCAGCGCGTCGAAGGCCCGGCGCAGCAGCCGGAGCCGCTCGTCCTCGGACCAGTTGTGCAGGATGCGGCCCATGATGACGACGTCGGTCTCGGGCAGCGGCTCCTCGAAGAAGTCCCCGCCCTGGAAGGCGACCTTGTCCCCGGCGCCCGCGCGCACCGCCATCGTGTCGAACTGCTCCTTCAGGGCGGGCAGGTCCACGCAGGTGCCGCGCAGATGCGGCTGCAGCCGAAGGAGTTCGAAGGCGAGGGTGCCGTTGGAGCCGCCCACGTCCACGAACGACTCGTAACGGGACCAGTCCAGGGAGCGGGAGATGACGGGGGCCGCGGCCCGCGCGAAGACGGCCATGGCGTCGACGTAGACAGCGCTCCACTCCAGGGGCCCCTCCTGACCGTCGGCGCCCCCGTCCTGCTGCGCGGCGTCCGGCTGCCCGCCGCCCTGTTCCGAGCCACCCTCTTCCGCGCCCCACTCTCCGTCGCCTCCGGCGGTGAAGCCGGTGCACGGACGGCCGGTCCGCAGGCTCGTCTCCAGCTGCGGCCACAACCAGTACAGCCCTCCGTTCAGCCCGAGATAGCCACCCAGGTACGTCTCGGTGTGCTGGGCGTCCAAGTGGCGTGCGGCGACCGGCGTGTTGGCGTACATGTCACCGGTGCGCTCCAGCAGCCCATGGCTCACCAAGGCGTCCAGGAAGGCCTGTGCGCCCCGCGGGTGCAGCTCCAGGCGCCGCCGGAGCTCCGCGCCGCTGAGCGGGCCGGAACCCAGCTCCGTGAACACCTCCAGCCGCACCGCGGTCAGGATCAACTGCGAACTCGCGAACCCCTTGGCCATGCCCAGGAGTTCGTTCAGGTTCATTTCCACAGCAACACTCACTTCCCACAAGGAACGGACAACTGACATGACCAGTGCACAAGGACGGAAGAAGACCTCGCTGCGCGCCATCCGGCGCTCATTCGGCAGCTCCAGCAAGCCGATGTACGAGACCTCCGGCATCGTCGAGGCGTCGGTGGACGCGGTACGCGCCCTGCTCACCAACGTCTCCGAGGGCGAGGCGAGCAAGCGCAACGCCGTACTCCTCAACGACCCGGCCCAGAAGGTCACCCTCAAGGGCGGCCCCGACCGCTTCTCCCTGCCGTACGGTGCCGCCGAGGTGAACCGCAGCCGCGGCAGCTTCGCCGAGATGGGCAACTGGTGGTACAAGGGCGTCTTCACCGCCGAGCCGCACGCCAAGGGCACCCGGCTGCTGCTGCAGGTCTACAACCACGCCCCGAAGTTCCGGGTCTTCGTCTGGATGACGCAGTTCGGCCTGGCGGACGTGGCCGTGGACGCCATGGACAAGGCCCTGAAGCGGATCACCGCGGCGACCGGCTACAAGACCCACCGGGAACGGTGACGGCGGCGAGAGCGGCGACAGCGGTACGTCCGCCCGCCTGACGGGAGTGCTCAGCAGTGATACGTCCGTGGCCGGTGGGCACATGGTCGAACTCCCGTCTCCGCCGTCCGGTACCCGTCCACCGTGCCGTGCGGAGATCGATCCCCGCCGGAGCGTGGCTCGACGCACGCCCGAGCGCGGCCGCCCGGACCGGGCAGCACACCACAGCGCGGCAGGCCGGTGGTCACCGACACTGCCGCGCTGTGGTGTGCTGCCCGACGCCGCGGGCTGTGCTGTACGGCCCGCCGGCCGCCGTCTAGGGGCTCAGGCGGCCTCGAGACCGGCCCGGCCGATCAGGCGCATGGTCGCCATCGACCCGGCGCGCCGATAGCGCCCCAGCCGCTTCCGGTTCTCCACATGCGGTGCGCTGAGCTCGAACTCCCGGAAGCTCGCCTCGTCGGCCCAGTCGGTCATCACGTAGTAGGAGCCCTCCGAGCCGCTCTCCCGGAGCAGCCACTGCCCCAGATTCGCGGGCTGCTCGGAGATGGTCCTGGCGATGTCCCGCCAGGTCGCCTCGAACTCCTGGCCGGTCCCCGGCGTGATCTCCATGTGCAGGACGGCCCGGAACGTCTCCGGCTCGGCCACGTCCGACTCCTTTCCCAGATTTCGCGGACTTCCGGATGTCCCGGACAGCTCTGCTTGATGTTCCTGTTGAACCCGGCGGCGCGGAGGGGCGGTTGAGTGCCCCTCCGCCGGAGGACCGGGAGCCGGCCGTCAGCGGCTCCGCCGGCCGGCCGGCATATCGGCCCCGGCGGCCGGGTACGCCGCGCTCACCTCGTACACCCCGAACGGCCGCGCCATCCCGGGGTGCCGGTAGGGCCGCAGCGGCGCCGTCTGCCCCTTGTGCTCCGCCCCCTGCTCCCAGCGGTCGAAGTCCGCGCGGCTGGCCCACCGGCTGACGACGATGAACTCCGCGGGATCGTACGGCGAGACCAGCAGCTCGTTGCCGAGCAGCCCCGGCACGCCCTCCATGGCCCGGCTGGCCTGGTGGTACGCGGCGGTGATGCCCTCGGTGTCCTCGGTGGAGTGATAGAGCAGGACTCTGATCTCCCCCTTCATCGCTGCTCCCTCCTACGCCCGGGACCGAGCCGCCCCGGCCGCCGGGGCCTCGGCCACCAGCTCCAGGAACGCGATCGAGCCGCTGGAGCGGAACGGATGCAGCCGCGCCCGGTGCTCCAGGTGGGCCGGGCTGTCCTCGAACTCGCGGAACTCGCGCTCGCTCGTCCAGTCGCTGACGATGTAGAAGACGTCGTCCTCCTCGGTGCTGGACGCCAGCGAGTGGCCGCGGTTGGCGGGGTGCTCCCCGACCACCGAGGAGTGCTCCGCCCACGCCTGGATGAAGCCGTCCGCCATGCCCGGGTTGACCGTCATCTTCAGCAGCACCCGGAACGACGCGGCGCTCACGAGATGCCTCCGTCGACGTACACCACGGACCCGGTCACGTAGCGGGACAGGTCGCTGGCCAGCCACAGCACCGCGCCGGCGACCTCCTCGGGCTTGCCCAGCCGCCCGAGCGCGGTCTTCGGCTCGTAGCGTGCGAGCATCTTGGTGCGCTGCTCCTCCGGCATCTCCCACAGCGCCTCGGTCTCGATCACCCCGAGCGCCAGGACGTTGAAGCGCCAGCCCTTGTGGCCGAACTCCTTGGCCAGCGAACGGCTCAGCCCGCGCAGGGCCGCCTTGGTCGCGGTGTAGTGAGACCGCAGCGGGATGCCGACCTCGGAGGACTTCGAACCGACGCTGATCACCGAGGCGGTGGGCGACAGCAGCGGCAGCGCACCCTGGATGACCAGGTGGGCGGCGGTGAGGTTGGTGGCGACGATCCGGTTCCAGTCCGCCAAGGTCAGTTCCCCGTAGGGAACATGCGTGATCGCCCCGGCGTTGTTGACCACCAGGTCGAGCTGTCCGAAGGCCCGCTCGGCCTCGGCGAGCAGCGCGCTCACGCCCTCCGGCTCGGCCAGGTCGGCGCGCACCACATGGTGGTTGCCGCCGATCTCCTTCAACTCCCGCCGCAGCGACTCCACATGGTCGCTCTCCTGGCGGTAGCAGGTGATCACGTCCAGTCCGGCCCGGGCGAGCTCCAGCACGACCCCCCGGCCGATCCCACGGGATCCTCCGGTGACCAGAGCCTTCTTGCCTTCCACGTTCAGTTGCACAACGGACCTCCTAGGTCGCATCGGAAAAGATTCACAGCAGCGTCGCCAGCGCGGCACAGTTGGCCGCGAGCGCCGCCGTCAGCAGCCAGGTGCGTACCTGGTTCCACCGTCCCCATGAGCGGCGCGGGTCCCGCTCCGCGAAGTCGGCGGGCAGTCGCTGCGGATCGAGCGACTGCACCCACCGGTTGACCGGCACGTTCTTCACCACCGACACCGTGATGGTGCCCAGGGCGAGCAGGGCCGCCAGGGCGTGCAGCACGCGTGCCTCCGAGTGGCTGCCCGCGATGGCCAGCACCGCCGCGCCCAGCGCCGTGCCCACGATGCACAGCGGCATGAACGGGTCGTAGCGGGTCGAGTAGAAGGCGTGCGCGTGCACATAGCGGGCCGGAGGGAGCAGGTTGAGATACGCGAAGCCGCCCAGCTGGGTGTTCATCATGACGCCGGCACCCAGACCGTTCACCAGCAGCACCAGGGGGACCATGACGACTTCCAGCACGAGGTCCCCTAACCGGCGTTGGACAGCTGGTCTGCCCTCGCCTCGACCCGCTCTTTGATGTGCTTCAGCTGGATGCGCGTGTTGGTGTTCAGGCGCTCGCTCATGGCGGCCAGCGTCACCGGGGCCTGCGGCTTCATCTCGAAGTCCTGCACCCAGCGCAGCTGCACGCCGGCGTCGGTCTGGGTGTACTCCCAGAACAGCGACATGTACTTGAACGGCCCGGTCTGCACCCGCTTGGAGTGTGTGGTCCGCTCCGCCTCGTTGACCGTACGGTCCGACGTCCAGCTCCACTGCTGCCCGTTCTCGTCCGGATGCAGCGTCAGCCGGAAGCGGATGGTGTCGTCGCCGAAGCGCTCCAGGATCTCCGCCCCGGCGTATTCGGTGAACAGCCGCGGCCAGGACTCCACGTCGTTGGTCATCTCCCAGACCAGGTCCATCGGTGCCACGATGACAATGGCGTTGTCGGTGTGTCCGGCGACAGTCATGCCCGCGCCTCTTCCTTCGTCTGACGGTTGATGCTGCTGTCCAGGGCGCCGCGCGGGTCGCGCAGAGTGAGCTCGCTCATGAATGCTGCTCCTGTCCGGTCATGTTGCTGAATGTGACTGTTGCTCAGCGGTCGATCCGGCCCAGCGCCACCGCGGCGTTGAACCCGCCGTACCCCCGGGCGATCACCAGCGCCACGCGCGGCGCGCACTCGCGCGGCGCCTCACGCACCAGGTCGATGCCGGGGATCGGCCGGGTGACGCCGGCCGTGTGCGGCACCACGCCGTCGCGCAGGCCGAGCAGAGCGGTGGCGACGTCGAGCGGGGCGCCGCCGCCGTACAGCCGTCCGCTGAGCACCTTGGGCGCGGTGACCGGCACCCCGGAGGGCCCGAACACCTCGGCGATCGCGTCGACCTCCTCCTGGTCGTGCAGCGGGTCGCCCATCGCGTCGGCGTAGACCACGTCCACGTCGGACGGGTCCAACCGGGCGTCGGCCAGGGCCCGTCGGAGGGTGCGGGGCAGCGAAGTGGGCTGTCCCGGCAGGTCGAACCCGGCCGCGTACCCGAGGACCACGCCGTAACCCCGGCCCTCGGCCAGCGCCGGTTCGCCCCGCTCCGCGATCAGGATCGCCCCGCCCTCTCCCGGCACATAGCCGCAGGCGTCCACGTCGAACGGCAGGTACGCGCGGTCCACCTGCTCGCTGCGCGACAGCTTCCCCGACGACAGCTGCGCCACCAGCCCGTACGGGCACAGCGAGGCGTCGGTGCCGCCGGTGACCACGAGCCGGGAATCGCCCCGCAGCAGACGGCGGGCCTGCCCCAACGCGTCGAGTCCGCCCGCCTGTTCGGCGCTGATGACCCCGCAGGGGCCGCGCATGCCGTGCCGGATGGATATCTGGCCGGTGGTGGCGGCGTAGAACCAGGCGATGGACTGGTAGACGCCGACCCACCCGGGCCCCTTGGTGTAGAGCTGCTCCATCTCGCGCTGGCCGAACTCGGTGCCGCCCGAGGAACTGGAGGTGACCACGGCCATCTCGAACTCGTCGAGCGTCGCCAGGTCCGTCCCGGCGTCCGCGAGCGCCGCGTCCGCGCCGTAGAGCGCCAGATGGGTCCAGCGGTCGGTCTGCGGGACCAGCCGCCGGGGCACGCTCTCCCGCGCGCTGAAGTCCCCGACCTCACCGGCCAGTACGACCGGGTACGAGGACGGGTCGAAGTGACTGATCCGTCCGATGCCGCTCTTCCCGGCGAGCACCGCCTCCCAGTGCTCTTCGGCGTCCATGCCGGTGGCCGCGACGACGCCGAGGCCGGTGATGACCATGTCATTGCCGTTCATTGCCGGTCTCCCGAAGGTTTGCGGATCACCATGGCGCTCTGGAACCCGCCGAATCCGCTGCCGACGCTGAGTACGCTGTCGAGCTGCCTCTCCCGTGCGGTCAGCGGCACGTAGTCGAGATCGCACTCCGGGTCCGCGTGGTGCAGATTGGCGGTCGGTGGGACGACTTGGCGGTCCAGCGCCAGCGCACAGGCCGCGATCTCGATGGAGCCGATCGCGCCCAGCGAGTGGCCCACCACCGACTTGATTGAGCTGACCGGTACCTCGTAGGCCCGCCGGCCCAGGCTGCTCTTGAACGCGGCCGTCTCGTGGCGGTCGTTCTGCTTGGTGCCCGAGCCGTGCGCGTTGATGTAGTCGATGTCGTCCGGGTTCAGCCGGGCCTCGGCCAGAGAGGCCCGGATGGCCGCGGCCATCTCCCGGCCGTCCGGCTTGAGCCCCGTCATGTGGAACGCGTTGCTGCGCCGGGCGTAGCCCGCGATCTCCCCGTAGATCGTGGCGCCCCGGGCCTTGGCGGCCTGGTACTCCTCGATCACCATCACCGCGGCCCCCTCACCGAGGACGAAGCCCCGGCGCTCGGCGTCGAACGGCCGCGATGCGTGCTCGGGGTCGTCGTTGTCGGGCGAGGTCGCCTTGATCGCGTCGAAGCAGGCGGAGGTGATCGGCGACAGCGGTGCGTCCGTGGCGCCCGCGAAGACGACCTCGGCCGACCCCTCGGTGATCAGCTGCACCCCGTGGCCCACTGCGTCGAGCCCCGAGGTGCAGCCGGTCGAGGTGAGCGACACCGGCCCCTGCGCCCCGACGTCCCTGGCCACTTCCACGGCCAGCGTGCTGGGCACCATCTGCTCGTACAGATGCGGCACCCCGTAGGTGTGGTCGACCAGCCAGCGGCGGCCGCTGTCGGACAGGACCTGGTACTCCTCCTCCAGGCTCATCGTGCAGCCGACCGCACTGCCGATGCTGACCCCGAGCGTGCCGGGGTCGAGCGCCGCGAGGTCCAGTCCGCTGCCCGCGAGCGCCTCCCGGGCGCAGACCACGGCGAACTGCGCGGCCCGGTCCATCCGCCGGATCTCCTGGTGCGTCAGCCCGGATGCCATCGGGTCGAAGTCCACCTCGGCGGCGATACGGGAGCGGAACCCGCTCGGGTCGAAGAGCGTGATGTTCCGGGTCTTGCTGCGCCCGGCGACGAGCACCTCCCAGAACGCGTCCTTGCCCACCCCGCCCGGGGCCACGACCCCGATACCAGTGATGACGGCGCGTCGGCTCATCGGCTGCTCCACGCAAGCGTGGTGTGAGCCCGACGCGTCGAGTGCGCCGCGTCCGTCTCCTCGCTCACAGCTGCCGTCCCTCGCCCGCGGTCCAGACGTAGAACGGGTTGGCCATCGCGTCCTTCGGCTCCTTCCAGTCGGGGTCGTACGGCGCCACGAACTGGGTGAGCTTCTCGCTGACGTCGTTGTAGAGCGGGTGGCGGCGCGCCTTGTACAGGTCGGGCGTGATGTCGTCATCGGCCTCGACGAGGTGGAAGTACAGGTCGTGGAAGGCGAAGAGCGTTCGCCGCGACACCCCCACCATGCGCGGCAGGTCGGTGGCGTCGGACTGGGCGAATGTGTCGGCGATGCCGGCGGTGTCCCGTGCCTCCTGCAGGCGGGCAACAATGAGAGTCCTGTGCACGGCTGTCCCCTTCAGCTGGATGAATGCGCGCCAGGACAGTCGCAGTCGGCGTCGGAGCGCCACTCGATCTGCATTAAAATATCGGCCGAATCGCAGCGGACTGGTCGGTTCCGGCCATCTGTCCGACGCCGGAACCGTTAGCGCGATAAAGCCGCGCCGCGACGGTCACTGCGCGTGCCGGAGAAACGATCAAGGAAAATGGCCGGACATAGTCGACGGGACGTCACACGGTTCCCGTACGTCACCCTTGACCTTTCGGCAGACACACATACGCTCCGTCCTGCGGCTCAATCGATCCGCGACAATGACTCAAGCGACACGCGAGATTGAGGCGTGTACATTCCAAACGACCCTGTAGCAGGATTGGGGTCAGCACCGAGCGAGACGGGGGACCAAGACGGGGATGCAAGACGGGGATATACAAACGGGGCCTGAAACAGGCGTGTCGTTGCGGATACGCCTGCCGATGCGAGCACGGCGTCACCCTCTGATATCGGCCTTCCGGCCACTGACCGGCCCGGACGGGCTGGTGGAGACGGTGCACACGCCTGTCGCGCGGTATCAAACCGGCCACCGGCGCGTTACGTCAGCGCCACAGATGGCTGTTCTCATCGGCTTCATGAAAAAGACGCACCGGGGCGCGGTGCGACTTTTCAAGGTGCCGCTTCGCCATCTCCATGTGACCCTCTTGTGGCCTCCTGAAAGCGGAAGAAGCTATTCCACTCAGGTGATCGTCGCGATTTAAACAAACCTTGCAAAGCCCGAACAGGTTTCACCGGAGGACAGGTTCGTTCACAAGGGAGGATTCACGATGCGATTCACGGTTCTTGGCTCGGTCGAGGTCATCAATGGAGACCGGCACTGCACACCCTCCGCACCAAAAGTCCGTCAAGTGCTCGCCCTTCTCCTCCTCCGGGCCAATCACCTGGTCCGGGTTGACTCCATCATAGAGGAACTATGGTGCGATTCCCCGCCCAAAAGCGCCATGACCACCGCCCAGACATACATCTACCAACTCCGCAAGATGATTGAGCGGGAGCGGTTCGCACAGCGCGGCGAAGACATTCTGCAGACCCAGTCCTTCGGCTACCTCCTCAACTTCCGCACGGACGCCATTGACGCCTGGAACTTCGAGAAGCTGGCGGCGGAAGGCCAGGCCGAACTGAGGGCGGGGCGCGCCGAGCAGGCAGCCGCCACCCTCGCGAAGGCCCTCAAACTGTGGGCCGGCCCCGCGCTCGGCAACATCGCCTGCGGGCCTGTACTCAGTGCGTACGCGGTGCAGTTGGAGGAGCAGCGGCTACAGGTGCTCCAGCAGCGCATCGAAGCGGAGCTCCAACTCGGCAGGGAGCGCGAGCTGGTTGGCGAACTGCGGCGGCTCGTCGCGGAGAACCCGCTCAACGAGTGGTTCCACGGGCGGCTCATCCGCGTGCTTCAGGCCATCGGCCGCCGTCACGAGGCCTTGCAGACCTACCAGAAGTTGAGGACGATACTGAGCGAGGAGATCGGGCTGAGCCCGTCGATCGAGGTACAGCGCATACACCAGGGCCTTCTCGCCGACGACCAAGTGCTCCTCCCCAGGCAGAACGCTCACATGGGCCCGTCGACAAGCACTCCCGAACGAACAGGCACCGTTGGCCCTCGCAGGTCGCGATCCGCCTGAACCGCCAGCCGTCGACCGACCCACAAGGCGTCCACCCCCGGAACACGGGGGTGGACGTGGTCACGCCGTCCGGAGTCGGCGCCACCATGTCGAGGTATACGGCGTTCACCTTACAAGAACAACGTTCTGCCCTCAAGAGGCCTCTCCATGTATCCTCAGCCCATGGCCAGGATCGATCCCCAAGACAACCTCGCTGACGACACCGGCGCTCTCGCTCCGTTGCCTTGGGATCAGCACCGCCTGTCCAAACGCACCGCTCCCAAGCGCAAGCCGCTGACCCTGAAGACGATCATCGACGGAGCCCTTGACGTCCTTGACCGCGAGGGCATCGAAGTCCTGAGCATGCGCAAGGTCGCGGCGGAGGTCGGCGTCACCGTCTCGGCTCTCTACGCGCACGTGCGCGACAAGGACGAGCTGCTCCAGGTCATGTACGAGCACGTCTACTCCCAGTTCCGCGTGCCCGAGCCGGACCCGGACAACTGGCGCAAACAGATCAAGGACATGGCCCACGATCTGCGCGACCTCCTCCAGTCGCACCGCGACATGGCCCGTATCTCCATGGGCCGTTACCCCGCCGGCCCGGAGATGATCGTCCAACTGGAGCGGATGCTCGCCCTCTTCCTCACCGCGGGGCTCCCGGTCCCCATCGCCGCCAAGGCGGGCGACATGCTCTCGCTCCTGGTCGAAGGCGTCGTCCTGGAATCCGACATGTGGAACGAGCGGGGCATCGACGGCGATTCCGGCGACGAGGTCCGCAACTACTTCGCGGACCTCCCCAAGGACCGCTTCCCCAGGCTGACCGAACACGGCCCGGTGATGTTCACCGACTCCCCCGACGCCCGCTTCGCGCTCTTCCTGGACGTCTTCATCAACGGCCTCGCCCTCTACCGCACAGCGCCCGCCGAAGCCTCCGACGCGGCGGCCACCGAACCGGCATAGCCCCGCCCACCCGGCGTTCGAGTTCGCCTCGAAACCCCCCGGGCACGGTGAAGAACCCAGGTGCCATCTACGCGCCACAGGCCTTCACCGAACAGGGGTGCACCATGAACGCGGAACAGCTGAACGCGGAGAAGCAGCGCGTCTCCGTCGCCACCATCGAGCCCAACCGCCGTCGCGGCGGCGATCTGCGGCTCACTCTCGGCCCGAAAACCGTAGGCGCGACCTCCGGCTTCGGCGGCTTCCTCAAGCTCCAGCCGGGCGAACTGATCACCGAGCACCTCCACCCCTACTCGGAGGAATTCCTCTACGTCATCGAGGGCGACCTGGAGATGAGCCTCAACGGCGAGAAGGTCTCCCTCGCCGCGGGCGACTCCTTGCTGGTGCCCATCTCCGTCCGGCACCGCCTGGTGAACACGGGCACCACACAGGCCACCGTCATCTTCCACCTGTCGCCCCTGGCTCCCAGCCCTGAACTGGGCCACGTGGACACCGAACAGCCCACCGACGCCTCCCAGCCCCACATCCCCGTGGGAAGCCCCACCCCCTCCTCCTGACCCGCACGTGGTCCCGGGCCGGCCCCCTTCCGCCCCGGGACCACGTCCCTCACGGGCCCGACCGGCCGGACGCCGGGCCCGCTACAACCCCGCGATCGCGTTCCACCGCTTCGCGAACTCCGTGCGCTCCTCGGAGGTGATGTCCCGCGCGATCGCGAGCCGCTCGCGCATCGTGTCGTCCGGGAAGATCAGCGGGTCCTCGGCGAGCGAAGCCAGCTCCTTGTCCTTGGACGAGGCGAGGATGTCGCGCGCGGCCGGCACCGGACAGACGTAGTTGACCCAGGCGGCGAGCTCGGCGGCCACCTCGGGCTCGTAGTAGTAGTCGATCAGCCGTTCCGCGTTCTGCTTGTGGCGGGCCAGGTTCGGGATCATCAGCGACTCCGCCCACAGCTCGGCGCCTTCCTCGGGCACGAGGAACTCGATGTCCGGGTCGTCCGCCTGGAGCTGGATCACGTCACCGCTGTAGGCCTGACAGGCCAGGACGTCGCCGCTGGAGAGGTCCTTGATGTAGTCGTTGCCGGTGAAGCGGCGGACGTGCTTCGAGGCCACCAGCTTCTCCACCCGGTCGCACATGCGGTGGAAGTCGTCGGCCTTCCACTTCGTGATGTCGACCCCGTCGCCCTGCATGAGCAGCGCGAACGCCTCGTCGAGGCCGGAGAGCAACGTGACCTTGCCCTTGAGGTCGCCGGCCCACAGGTCGGACACGTGCTTGATCTCCCGGCCGAGCCTGCGCTTGTTGTACGCGATGCCGGTGATGCCCGACTGCCAGGGGACGGTGTGCCCCCGCCCGGGGTCGAAGTGCGGTGAACGCAGCAGCGGGTCCAGGTACTTGGTGACGTTCGGCTGCCGGGCGCGGTCCATCTCCTGGACCCAGCCCAGCCGCACAAAGCGGGCGCACATCCAGTCGCTGATGACGATGAGGTCGCGGCCGGTCTCCTGGTGGTTCATCAGGGACGGGCTGATCTTGCCGAAGAACTCGTCGTTGTCGTTGATCTCCTCCGTGTAGCGGACGTCGATCCCGGTCCGCTTCTCGAAGGCGTCGAGCGAGGGCCGCTTGGTCGAGTCGTCGTCGTCCGTGTCGATGTACAGCGGCCAGTTGGCGAAGGTCAGCGACTTGTCCTGCCGGGAGCGGTCCGCGGCGGCGCGCTCGCCGGGTCCGATGTACGCGGCGGGCACACCGCAGCCCGCGAGCGTGCCGAGGGCCGCCCCGCCGCCGATGACACGCAGCAGGGACCGGCGGGAGACTGAGGAGGCACTGGGGTTCGCTCGCACATCGGCAGCATGCGCCTGGGTGTCACGTACAGGCAATGGACGCTGCGTCGAGCCGAGCGGTCCGGAAGCGACACCCTGTCGATCTGTCCGATCACCCCACCCGCGGGCGCTCACGCGGGCGCCAGCCACCCCGCCAGATCCCCCGCCGTGATCCGCACCGGCGCGGCCGCGTCGACCGGACCCGGGTAGAGCCGGTACACCGTGCCGGACGCGGCATCCTCCGCCCCCTCCAACTCCCCGTGCAGGAGCGCCAGCAGAGCACGGCGCCCCGCCAGCTCCGGCCCCGGCTCCGCGCGCAGCTCGTCCGGCTCCCAGCCGTCGCGGACGCGCAGCGCGAAGTCGGCGCGCGGCTCGTCATCGGCACGGCGGTAGCCCCACAGGACGTGGCCACGCCCGCGCACGTACACGGGCCCGTCGGTGCGGGCGGCGGCCGTCCAGCAGGCGAGGTCCCACAAGGTGGCACGACCGCGCGGCTGGAAGGTGTCCAGCAGGTCGTTGCCCATCCGGCCGAGCCGCTCGCGGTAGCGCCACACGTCGTGGTGGCCGTCGCCCGTGCCCAGGGTGACGTCGGCCCACCAGGCGCGGCGCGTCCGCAGGTCGACGATCATCGGCACGCGCAGCGCCGCGTCACCCGCGAGGTCGAAGCGCTGCCGGACCGTGCGCGGGTCGTACACGGCCCGCTTCTCGCCGCTCACCGCCATGAACCCCGCGAAGGCGTCCGGGAGTTGGTCGAAGGGGACGTTGTTGTACGAGAGGACCGCGGGCACCACGAAGCGCACCCCCGCGTCGGCCAGCCGCGGCAGGTCCAGGTCCAGGTACTCGGTGGCGCCGTGCGGGGCGGGCGCCGACGTCAGGTCCCCGGAGTGCCGGGCGGCGCCGCCCGCGTACGTCAGATGCGTGTAGTCGCACAGGCCGACGAAGCGCCACAGGTCGTCGTAGAGCGCGACGGACAGGTCGAGGTCGACGCGCACGCCCTTGGGCTGGCGCCAGTGCAGGAAGAGCCGCACGTTCTCGCTGTCCGCGGGCATGGGCAGCGAGCTGCCGCGCGGCACAGCGACCAGCGAGGCCGCCGAAGCGCGCTCGGCGAACGGCACCGGCAGATCGGCGAGCGAGGCGTCCAGGACAGCCACCTCGTACCGCTCCCCCTCGCGAACAGCGAGCCGCCGTACGGCCTCCGCCTCGATCAGCTCACCGGCGCGCCCCGCCACGCGGGACGGCAGCGGGGGCCGGTCGTCGTCGATCGCGTACGCCTGGGTGACGCGCCCGCGCGGGAAGAAGACGCGGCGGTGCCCCGGCACGGAACGGACCTTCATGCGGCCGTACGCACCGAGCAGCGGCCCGGGAGCGGTGTGCGGCAGAGCGTTCGCGAGCGCATCGGCCAGCACATCGGGCAGGGTCTCGGCGCCGGAACGGGCCAGCAACAGGTCCAGGCGGCGCAGGAGTTCGCCGGGCCGCTCGCGCAGCAGCCCGGCCGCGGCCGTGGTGTCCCAGCGGCCGAGCGCCTCCTCGACGCGCCCCTGCCAGGTGGAGATCCGCAGCCGGTCGCCCTCGATGCGGACGTCCTCGTGGCGGGCGGCCTCGGCGAGCAGCACCTCGGACAGCGCACCGTCACCGATGCGGGTGCCGCGCAGGACGGCGAAGGCGAGCGCCACGCGCGCGTGGCGGTGGGGCTGCTCGAAGGGGTGCAGGATTTCGCCGACCCGCTTCCAGGCGCGCGGGTCGCGGGCCATGTCCTCGGCGAGGCGTCGCAGGTCCAACCCGTCGAGCAGGGCGAGGAGTTCACGGCGCACGGGACGCGTGAGCCCGCGAAGACGCGGCGGTTCGAGCAGGTCGGGGTCGCCGCCGATTGGGGTCTCCCCTGCTCGAACGGAGTTGAGAGCTTGGGGAAGTACGACGAGAATCCGCAGCACGTCGGTGGCGGTGTCCACGTACCGCGCGATCAGCGCACGCGTTTCGGGGAGGTCGAGCAGCGGCGCGAGGGCGAGCGCCTTGCTCTCGCGCAGCGGTATCTCGGCCGGGAGCCAGTCGGCGGCGTCGGCCGGGTCCAGGTGACCGAGGAGCAGGACGAGGTCGTCGTGGTCCTGGGGGTTGAGGGGCGTACGGCGGGCGAGCAGGGCGGCGAGTTCGGCCGCGGTGTCGCCGGGCGCGGCGATGCCCAGGGCGCGCAGGACCTCGCCGCCGTCACCGCCGAGCCCTGCCCCGGTGTCGAGCCAGGGGTCGGTGGGCCCGTCCGTCTCGTAGCGGTTCTCGCAGATCAGGCAGGCGTACCAGACGCAGCAGTCCTCGCAGCAGCCCCAGTCGTCCTCGATGCGGTGGCACTCGTCGCACAGCAGGTGTCCACAGGGCGCGAGCGCGCGGACGCGGGCCTTGGTGCTGGCGCAGTTCATGCAGGGCTGGTGCGGCTGGGCGGCGAGATGCCGGGCGACGAGAGAAGTGAACCGGTCGTACGCGTGCTGGTACGGGACCTCTGCGGGGAAGCTCCGGAACAGCGGGGCGTGGTGACGGTCCGAGCCCATCAGCGCGTCGACGTCGGCGAGCAGCTTCATGCCGGTCGCGGCGAGGTCGGCGGCGGACAGCGCGGTGAGCGCGCGGCGCAGCGGGGCGGTCAACAGGTGCCCGCGGTCGGCGAGTTCGGCCTCGAGGACGACCACACCGGCGTCGGCCACGGCGGTCCGCCCGGCCCCGGAGGGCACGAACACGCTCTGCCGCCGGCGCAGCAGCAGCCCCGCGAGGTCGTCGGTCGTCTTCATCAGGTCACACCCCCGTAGTACAGAAAATGCGGGGGCGGGGAGTGGGTGCGCTACGGATCTTTTGCAGAGATGAGAAAGAAGGAAGCACACCACGGAGCCGCCCCCGCGTCCCTGACGGTACGCGGGGGCGGCGGGGCCGGGCATCCCAATTAGCCCAGGGCCAGGGAGGACTAACCCTCGATCGACGTCATCACGTGCTTGATGCGCGTGTAGTCGTCGAAGCCGTACGCGGAAAGGTCCTTGCCGTAGCCGGACTTCTTGAAGCCGCCGTGCGGCATCTCCGCGACCAGCGGGATGTGCGTGTTGATCCAGACGCAGCCGAAGTCGAGGACCTTGGCCATGCGCATCGCCCGCGCGTGGTTCTGCGTCCAGACCGAGGAGGCCAGGGCGTACTCCACGCCGTTGGCGTACGACACGGCCTGCGCCTCGTCCGTGAAGGACTGGACGGTGATGACCGGGCCGAAGACCTCGTTCTGGATGATCTCGTCGTCCTGCTTGAGGCCCGAGACGACGGTCGGGGCGTAGAAGAAGCCCTTCTCGCCGACCCGCTGGCCGCCCGCCTCGACCTTGGCGTGCGCCGGAAGGCGGTCGATGAAGCCGGCGACCTGCTTCAGCTGGTTGGCGTTGTTGAGCGGGCCGAAGAGCACGTCCTCGTCGTCCGGCTGGCCGGTCTTCGTGTCGGCCGCCGCCTTGGCCAGCGCGGTCACGAACTCGTCGTGGATGGACTCGTGGACGAGCACGCGCGTGGCGGCCGTACAGTCCTGGCCCGCGTTGAAGAAGCCCGCCATCGAGATGTCCTCGACGGCCTTGGCGATGTCGGCGTCCTCGAAGACGACGACCGGCGCCTTGCCGCCCAGCTCCAGGTGGACCCGCTTGAGGTCCTTGGAGGCGGACTCGGCGACCTGCATGCCGGCGCGCACCGAGCCGGTGATGGAGGCCATCGCCGGGGTGTTGTGCTCGACCATCGCGCGGCCGGTGTCACGGTCGCCGCAGACGACGTTGAAGACGCCCTTGGGGACGATGGAGCCGATGATCTCGGCCATCAGGACGGTCGACGCGGGGGTCGTGTCCGAGGGCTTGAGGACGACGGTGTTGCCCGCGGCGAGCGCCGGGGCGAACTTCCATACGCCCATCATCATCGGGTAGTTCCACGGCGCGACCTGCGCGCAGACGCCGATCGGCTCGCGGCGGATGATGGAGGTCAGACCCTCCATGTACTCGCCGGCCGCGCGGCCTTCGAGCATCCGGGCCGCTCCCGCGAAGAAGCGGATCTGGTCGACCATGGGCGGGATTTCCTCGGACCGCGTCAGGCCGGTCGGCTTGCCCGTGTTCTCGACCTCGGCCGCGATGAGCTCCTCGGCGCGCTCCTCGAAGGCGTCGGCGATCTTCAGCAGGGCCTTCTGGCGCTCGGCCGGCGTCAGGTCACGCCAGGCGGGGAACGCGGCGGCGGCGGCCTCCATGGCGGCGTCGACGTCGGCCTGCCCCGACAGGGGCGCGGTGGCGTAGGGCTCGCCGTTGGCGGGGTTGACCACCTCGGTGGTCCGGCCGTCGGCGGCGTCCCGGAATTCTCCGTCGATGTAGTTACGCAGACGGCGCAGCTCGGTGGTCACTTCCGGCCCTCCAGTCAGATGTCCAATGGATGAGACTCCCACCCTAGTCGGTACACCGACGCTTTCAACATACCCGGGGCCCCCAAGCTGCGAAATCCGTGACGATCGAAGCTCCAGACAACGAATTTCATCGATCTGACCTTGCGGAACTGTCGAGTCCTGTGCACCATGGGGTCGTGGCCAGTCGCAGCGCAGATTCCAGCGGTTCCCGACCAGGGAACGGTTCTTCGTCCATCGACGCCGTCTCCCTGGCGATCATCGAACAGCTTCAGGAGGACGGACGCCGTCCGTACGCCGCCATCGGCAAGGCCGTGGGCCTGTCCGAAGCGGCCGTGCGGCAACGCGTCCAGAAGCTGCTCGACCAGGGCGTGATGCAGATCGTCGCCGTCACGGACCCGCTCACCGTGGGTTTCCGGCGTCAGGCGATGGTCGGCATCAATGTCGAGGGCGATCTGGATCCGGTCGCGGAGGCGCTGACGGCCATGGCCGAGTGTGAGTACGTGGTCATGACCGCGGGCTCCTTCGACCTGATGGTGGAGGTCGTCTGCGAGGACGACGACCACCTTCTCGAAGTGATCAACAAGCGCATCCGCGCCCTCCCCGGCGTGCGCTCCACCGAGAGCTTCGTCTATCTGAAGCTCAAGAAGCAGACCTATATGTGGGGAACCCGATAGCCGTGAGCAAGGACCTCAGCCGAACCGCGTACGACCACCTGTGGATGCACTTCACCCGCATGTCGGACTACGAGAACGCACCCGTGCCCACCATCGTGCGTGGCGAAGGCACCTACATCTACGACGACAAGGGCAAGAAGTACCTCGACGGCCTCTCCGGCCTGTTCGTGGTCAACGCCGGTCACGGTCGTCACGAGCTCGCCGAGACGGCGTACAAGCAGGCGCAGGACCTGGCCTTCTTCCCCATCTGGAGCTACGCGCACCCGCAGGCCGTCAAGCTCGCCGAGCGCCTCGCGAACCACGCGCCGGGCGACCTGAACAAGGTCTTCTTCACCACCGGTGGCGGCGAGGCCGTCGAGACCGCGTGGAAGCTGGCGAAGCAGTACCACAAGCTCACCGGCAACCACCAGAAGTACAAGGTCATCTCCCGCGCGGTCGCCTACCACGGCACCCCGCAGGGCGCCCTGTCCATCACCGGCCTGCCCGCGCTCAAGGCCCCCTTCGAGCCGCTCGTCCCGGGCGCGCACAAGGTGCCGAACACGAACATCTACCGCGCCCCGATCCACGGCGACGACCCGGTGGCCTTCGGCCGCTGGGCCGCCGACCAGATCGAGCAGGAGATCCTCTTCGAGGGTCCCGAGACGGTCGCCGCCGTGTTCCTGGAGCCGGTGCAGAACGCCGGTGGCTGCTTCCCGCCCCCGCCCGGGTACTTCCAGCGGGTGCGCGAGATCTGCGACAAGTACGACGTGCTGCTCGTCTCGGACGAGGTCATCTGCGCCTTCGGCCGCCTCGGCACGATGTTCGCCTGTGACAAGTTCGACTACGTCCCGGACATGATCACCTGCGCCAAGGGCATGACGTCGGGCTACTCCCCGATCGGCGCCTGCATCATCTCGGACAGGCTCGCCGAGCCGTTCTACAAGGGTGACAACACCTTCCTGCACGGCTACACCTTCGGCGGTCACCCGGTCTCGGCCGCGGTCGGCAACGCCAACCTCGACATCTTCGAGAAGGAGGGTCTCAACCAGCACGTCCTCGACAACGAGGACGCGTTCTACCAGACCCTGCGCAAGCTGCACGACCTGCCGATCGTCGGCGACGTCCGCGGCAACGGCTTCTTCTACGGCATCGAGCTCGTGAAGGACAAGGCCACCAAGGAGACGTTCAACGACGAGGAGACCGAGCGCGTCCTGTACGGCTTCCTCTCCAAGGCGCTCTTCGAGAACGGCCTGTACTGCCGCGCCGACGACCGTGGCGACCCGGTCGTCCAGCTCGCCCCGCCGCTGATCTCCACCCAGGAGACCTTCGACGAGATCGAGGGCATCCTGCGCCAGGTCCTCACGGAGGCGTGGACGAAGCTCTGAGCCATGGGGAGACCCATGGTGTGATCGAGTGATCAACACCGGCCCCGGGGGCGCCCGTTCGAGTGAGAACGGGTGCCCCCGGGCCGCGTCGTTTCCAGGCAGCGCGGCCTGGATCCCTAGCGTGCCCAGTGACCGATCGGCCCCGCCTTCGTTCCCCCGTACGGGGGAGGCAAACTGATCTGAACCGAGGTGTACGTGATGGTGGCCCCGCCGGACAACGACGTGCTGTGGGCACGCGCCCTGCACGTCACACACAACGGCTCGCCAGCGCTCACCGGCGTATCACTGGGTGTGCGCGAGGGCGAGATCCTCGCCGTCACCGGCCCGCGCGGCAGCGGCAAGACGACCCTCCTGCGCTGTCTCTCCGGCCAGCTCCTTCCCGAGCAGGGCGAGGTCTGGTTCAACAGCACGCCGGTGCACACCATGGGGCCGGTCGTCCGTGAGCGCCTGCGCCGCGACCGCTTCGGCTGGATCGACCCGGAGCCGCACCTCGTGCCCGAGCTCACGGCCTGGGAGAACGTCGCGCTGCCCCTGATGCTGCGCGACGCCACGCACCGCGTCTCCAAGACCACCGCCCAGGAGTGGCTCGACCGCCTCGACATCGGCGACTGTGCCCGCAAGCGGCCGCACGCGCTGCTTCAGGCCCAGCGCCAGCGCATCGCCATCGCCCGCGCCCTGGTCACGATGCCGTCCGTGATCTTCGCCGACGAGCCGACGGCGCCGCTGCACCGCGCCGACCGCGCCCACGTCCTTCGTACGCTGACGACCGCGGCCCGCTCGCACGGCATCACGGTCGTCCTGGCCACGCACGACGCGGAGGTCGCCGCCCTCGCCGACCGCACCGTCACGCTGCTGGACGGGCGGCGCGTGAACACGGTGCACCTGCCAGGGGCGGGCGACCTCGGGGAGGCGGGCGGTGACGCGGACGGTGCCGTTGCGGGGGCCGGCTCTGATGCCTCCGACCCGGGCTCCGACTCCGCCGCCGACGGCGACTCCGACGATGCGGAAGGCCGGGCCGCGTGCTCGCTCTCCGTCTAGCCCGCGGGGCTCACCCCCTGGTCCAGCTGCGCCGGCTGCTCGTCGCCGCAGCGTCGGCCGGCACCGGCTTCCTGCTGCTGTGCACGCTGGGGTACGCGATGGGCCACCCGGACGCCTCCGGCGGCGCCCTGCTGCGGCTCGCCTGGTGCGTCGCGCCGATCGCCGCCACCGTGTACTTCGCCGTCACCGTCGCGCGCACCGACCCGGCGACCCGGCCGCGCTCCGGGCTCTCCGCGGTGGGCCTCGGCCCGGCCAAGCTCACGGTGCTCGCCGCGATCTCCACGGCCGTGGCGTGCACGCTCGGCTCGATGGTGGCCCTCCTGTTCTTCCTGCACCTGCGGGGCGATCTGACGGGCCTGCCGTTCGACGGCGCCGCGGCCGACCTGCTCGCCGCCGATCAGCCGCTGCCCGTCGGCGCGGCGCTCACCCTGCTCTCCCTGGTCCCGCTGACCGCTTCCGCCGCCGGTGCGGCCGTGCTGCGGCCACGGACCGCGAAGCCGGGCAAGGAGCAGGACGAGCCGCCGCGTCCGGACGCACCGGCCGCGCCGCCGAGCGGGCTGCCCTGGGGGATCGCGCTGCTCGCGGCGGGCCTCGCCGTCGAGGCGTACGCGAGCCGCTCCCCCGGCGCCTCTGACCTCACGATGCCGGGCGGTCTGACCGGCAGCCCCGCGGGCGTGCTCGCCGGGTGGACGCTCACCGCGGTCGGCCTCGCGCTCGCGGGTCCCGGCCTCACCTATCTGTGCGGGCGCCTCCTCCAGGCGGTCAGGCCCGGCGCGATGCGGCTCCTGGCCGGGCGCGGGCTGCAGGAGGAGGCCCGGCGGATCGGGCGGCCGCTCGGGGTGCTCTGTGCGGTGGGCTCCGGGGCGTACGCGGCGCTGACGCTCTACTCCGGTGCCCGGCCCGACGTCGGCCCGCTGACCACGCTCGGCTCGCTACTGGTCGCGGGCTGCGCGGTCCTCACCCTGGCCACGGCCGCGATCGAGGCCAAGCACGCGCGCTCGGACACGACGTCCGCGCTGCTCCAGCTCGGGGCGCCCCTGTCGATGCTGCGCGGCACCGCGGCGCTGCGGGCAGCCACGCTCGTGGCCGTGCTCGGGCCGCTGACCTGGGTGGTCGCGGAGCTGGCCGCGACGCCGCTCGCGGGGTGAGGGGTCCTCGCCGAACTCGCGGAAAGAAATCTCGCGACGGGCGATGAGTTCTGCGTCGAACGTGCGTCTACCCCTCCGTAAGACACGGAACGCACGGACCGCACGGCACGCACGCGACGCACACGACGCACACGACGCACGCGCCTCGCGGAACTCACCGAAACGGGAGACTCCTCATGTACCAGCAGATGATCTTCGTGAACCTCGCCGTGAACGACGTCGACAGTTCGAAGAAGTTCTTCACGGAGCTCGGCTACACGATCAACCCGCAGTTCTCGACGGACGACTGCGCCTGCGTCGTGATCAGCGAGACGATCGTCGCGATGCTGCTGAGCAAGCCGCGCTACCGCGACTTCACGAAGAAGGAGATCGCGGACTCGACGACGACCAGCGAGACGCTGCTCTGTCTGAGCGCCGAGAGCCGCGCGAAGGTCGACGAGCTGGTCGACAAGGCCGTGGCCGCCGGTGCCACGGAGGGCAAGACGCAGGACTTCGGCATGATGTACGGCCGCGCGTTCGACGACCTGGACGGCCACACCTGGGAAATCATGTGGATGGACGAGTCCGCGGTCCAGGGCTGACGGCCCGCCCGGCGCCCACCGCCCCACCCGGCCTGCTTAGCATGGGCGGATGCAGCCGACTCCCGAACCCGCATCCGCCCCCAGGCCCTCACCCCGACTCCCGGGCGGCGACCGCGAGATCGAGTCGCTGGAGGAGTTCGACGAGATCGCCGCGGGCGGCTCCCTCGCCGGGTGCCGCGTCCAGGCGATAGACCTGACGGCGCGTACGACCGCGTTGGCGGCCTGCGACGCCACGGGCGCTGTCTTCCTCGGCTGCGCCATGGAGCAGAGCGCGGTGGACGCGATGCGGACCGCCGGGGCACTGGTGTTCCCGCCCGTCCCCGGCCTGCCGTTCGACCCGTACCGCGGTCTTCTCTACACGCCCGACGAACTGTTCGCGGGACTCTCCGAGGGCGGGTACGAGGCGACTCCGGACGCCCGCGCGTACGCCTGGTTCCAGGAGACCAAGGCCGACGGCGACGTCTTCTCCTCGATGCTCCGCGCGATCCACGACGACTCGGTCTCGGACGCCCTCGACGAACTGCTCGTCAGCGCGCGGGTGGTGGGCGTCATGGGCGGCCACGCGATGGCCCGCGGCACGGACGCGTACGAGGGCGCAGCCCGGCTCGGCCGCTCGCTGGCCCGCGCCGGGTTCACGGTCGCCACGGGCGGCGGCCCCGGCGCGATGGAGGCGGCGAACCTGGGCGCGTACGCGTCGGTCTTCCGCGACGAGATGCTGGACGAGGCGCTCGAACTCCTCGCCAAGGCACCCTCCTTCACGCCGTCGATCACCGAGTGGGCGCGGGCCGCCTTCGACGTCCGCGAGCGCTGGCCGTCCGGCGGCGCCTCGGTGGGCATCCCCACCTGGTTCTACGGCCACGAGCCGCCGAACGCCTTCGCCACCCACCTGGCCAAGTACTTCGCCAACGCCACCCGCGAGGACGGACTGCTCGCCCGCTCGAACGCGGGCGTGATCTTCCTCCCCGGCGCGGCGGGCACGCTCCAGGAGATCTTCGACGCGGCTACGCCGAACTACTACGAGTCCCGCGGCGAACCGGCCCCGATGATCCTGGTGAACCGGGAGCACTGGACGGACCGCCTCCCGGCGTGGCCACTGCTTCAGGCGCTGGCGCGCGGGCGTTCCATGGAGTCGAAGATCGCCTTGGTGGACAGGGTGGAGGAGGCCCCCGACGTCCTGCGGGGCTTCAGCCCGTACGGCTTCTGAGCACCCCGTACGGATTCCGGGGCGGGCCCCCGGAGGGCGGGGATCAGCCCAGCACCACGACATCCCCGGCGTCGAACGCAACCCCCACGGTGTCCCCCACCCCAGGCGCGTCCCGCAGCGCACAGGCCGCCTCCAGCCGCGGCCCCACCCGTGGCTCCAGATGAACGGCGACGTGCGTGCCCCGGAAGGTGCGCGCCGTCACCGCGCACGGCAGCCCCTCGTCGGCGGGGACCAGCCGCACCCCTGCGGGCCGCACCAGCAGCCGGCACCGGCCGTCCACCGCGTCCTCAGGCACCGGCACCTTGCCCCACACGGTGTCCGCCACGTCACCGACGACCGTGGCGTCGACGACGTTGTCGAAGCCGAGGAACCGCGCCACGAACTCGTCCGCCGGGTTCCGCCAGACCTCAAGTGGCGTACCGGACTGGGCGATCCGCCCCTCCCGCATCACCACGACCCGGTCCGCGAGCGCGAAGGCCTCGCCCTGGTCGTGCGTGACCGCGAGCACCGTCGTACCCAACTCGTCGAAGAGTTCACGGAGTTCGACGACAAGCCGCTCCCGCAGCGACCGGTCGAGCTGACCGAGCGGCTCGTCGAGCATGAGCAGGCGCGGCCTCGGCGCGAGCGCCCGCGCCAGGGCCACCCGCTGCTGCTCGCCGCCCGAGAGCGAGGCGACGGCGCGGCGCTGCGCACCCGGCAGCCCCACCAGTTCGAGCAACTCGGCCACGCGGTTGGCCTGTTCGCCCCGCGACGCCCCGTGCATCCGCAGCCCGAAGGCGACATTGCCCGCCACGTCGCGCTGCGGGAACAGCTGGTGGTCCTGGAACATCAGGCCCACCCCCCGCTTGTGCGCGGGCACGCCCCGCTGATCGCGGCCATCGAGCAGGACCTGCCCGGCGTCGAGCTCCTGGAGCCCGGCGACCGCGCGCAGCAGCGTCGACTTGCCGCTGCCGCTGGGCCCGAGCACGCACACGATCTCGTGCTCCCCGACCGCGAGCCCGACCCGGTCGAGCACGGCCCGCGACCCGAACCGCACGGTCGCGTCCGCCAACGTCAGCAGGCCCGGACCCACGCCCACACTCATCAGAACTCCCCAGTCGTGCGGTCGGTACGGAGCCGTTCGAGCAGCAGCAGCGACACCGCGCACACCACCATCAAGATCGTCGAAAGTGCCATCGCCTGCCCGTAGTTGAGCTCCCCGGCCCGCCCCAGCAGCCGCGCCACGGCGACCGGCAGCGTCGGATTGTCCGGCCGCGCGATGAACACGGTTGCGCCGAACTCCCCCAGAGACACGGCGAAGGCGAATCCGGCGGCGATGAGCAGCGCCCGCCGCACCATCGGCAGGTCGACCTCCCGCCAGGCCCGCAGCGGCGAGGCCCCGAGCACGGCCGCCGCCTCACGCAGGCGTCCGTCCACCGCGCGCAGGACGGGAAGCATGGTGCGTACGACGAAGGGCACGCCCACCAGAGCCTGCGCTAGCGGCACCAGAATCCAGGTGGAGCGCAGGTCGAGCGGCGGCTTGTCCAGCGTGATCAGGAACCCGAAGCCGACCGTCACCGCGGACACCCCGAGCGGCAGCATCAACAGCGCGTCGAAACCGCGCACCAGGCGACCGGCCTTCCGCGTGAGCGCCGCCGCCGCGAGCCCGCCGATCACCAGGGCGATGGCGGTGGCGGCGAGCGCGTACTGGAGCGAATTCCAGACGGCCTCGATCGGCGGCACGAGGAAGGCCCCGCCGTCCGCCGATGTCAGCTCCCTGTAGTAGGTGAAGCCGTAGCCGTCGGGGCCACTGAATGACCGCTCGATCAGCACCCCGAGCGGCAGCAGGATCAGCACGGCGATGGTGACCATGACCCCGCCGAGCAGCGTCCACTGCCCCGCCCCGCGCGGCGCCCGCGCGACCACGGAGGCGTCGACCAGCTTCAGGGCGGTCTCCCGCCGCCGCACGGTCCACGCGTGCACGGCGAGGATCAGGCCGACCGCAGCGAACTGCACGATGGTCAGGACGGCGGCCGTCGGCAGGTCCAGGAGCTGGGCGGTCTGCCGGTAGATCTCGACTTCCAGCGTGGAGTACGCGGGCCCGCCGAGGATCTGCACGACGCCGAACGAGGTGAACGTGAACAGGAAGACCATGAGCGAGGCCGCGGCGACCGCGGGCCCGAGCGCGGGCAGCGTCACCGTCCGCCAGGCCGTCCAGCGCGAGGCGCCGAGCATGCGCGCGGCCTCCTCCTGGCGCGGATCGAGCTGCGACCAGAGCCCGCCGACCGTGCGGACGACGACGGCGTAGTTGAAGAAGACGTGCGCGAGCAGGATCGCCCACACGGTGGTGTCGAGCCGCACGCCCCACATCTCGTCCAGCAGCCCGCCCCGGCCGAGCAACGCCAGGAACGCGGTCCCGACGACGACCGTCGGCAGCACGAACGGCACCGTGACGACGGCCCGCAGGATCTGCTTGCCCCTGAACTCGAAGCGCGCGAAGACGTACGCGCCGGGGAGCGCGATGAGCAGCGTGAGTGCGGTCGACGCGAGCGCCTGCCAGGTGGTGAACCACAGCACGTGCCGCACGTCCGACTGCCCGACGACGTCCGCGATCCGCCCGAACTGCCACTGCCCGCCCACCTTCAGGCCGCGCGCGACGATCGCGGCGACCGGATAGGCGAAGAAGACCGCGAAGAACGCGACGGGCACGGCCATCAGACCGAGCCGCGCCGCGCCCCCGCGCGCAAGCCCCTGAGGGGACTTGCCCCGAGGGGACTTCCCCTTACGGAGCTTGCCCTCGCGGGGCTTGCCTACTTCAGTACGAGCGAGGTCCACGACTTGACCCACTGCTCGCGGTTGTCGGCGATCTTCTTCGGCGCCAGGGTCTCCGGCTCGGCGATCGTCACGCCGTGCTCGGCGAACAGCTCGGGCACCTCGGAGTTCTTCCGCACCGGGTTCACGAACATGTTCAGCGGCATGTCGTTCTGGAACTCGCTGCTGAGCAGGAAGTCGAGCAGCGCCTTGCCGCCCTTCTCGTTCTTGGCGTTGCCGAGCAGCCCCGCGTACTCGACCTGCCGGAAGCAGGTGCCCGTCGCGACGCCGGTCGGCGCCTCCTTGGGCTGCGGCTTCGCGTAGAGCACCTCGACGGGCGGGGACGAGGCGTACGAGACGACGAGAGGACGGTCGCCCTTGGCCTTCTTGCCGCCCGCGGAGCCGGAGAACTCCTCGTTGTAGGCCTGCTCCCAGCCGTCGACGACCTTGACGCCGTTGTCCTTGAGCTTCTTCCAGTAGCCCTGCCAGCCGTCGTCGCCGTACTCGGCGGCCGTGCCCAGCAGGAAGCCGAGACCGGGCGAGGAGGTCGCGGCGTTCTCGGTGACCAGCAGGTTCTTGTAGGCGGGCTTGGTCAGGTCCGCGAAGGACTTCGGCGGCGCGAGCTTCTTGTCTGCGAAGTACTTCTTGTCGTAGTTGACGCAGATGTCGCCGCTGTCGACCGGCGTGACCCGGTGCTTGTCCTGGTCGACGCGGAACTGCGGGAGAACCTGGTCCGAGCCCTTGGCCTCGTACGACTGGAAGAGATCGTTGTCGAGCGCGCGCGAGAGCAGGGTGTTGTCGACGCCGAAGAAGACGTCGCCCTGCGGGTTGTCCTTGGAGAGGATCGCCTTGTTGACGGCGGCGCCGGCGTCCCCGTCCTTGAGGACGTCGACCTTGTACCCGGAGCTCTTCTCGAACGCCTTCAGTACGTCCTTGGAGACGTTGAAGGAGTCATGGCTGACAAGCGTGACGCTCTTGGAGTCTTCGGCCTTGTCGCCGCTGCCCGACGAGCTGCCGCACGCGGAGAGCGCGACGAGCGAGAGGCCGACCGCGACGGCGGTGACCGTGGCCTTCTTGGTGGTGCTCACTTGGGTGGTGCTCACTGAATTGATTCCTCCTGGAGTGACCAGGAAGAGACGCGGCCCTGCCCGCGGACCGGATGGAACCGGTCCGCGGGCAGGGCGCAACAGCATGAGTGATGTCCGAACTTCCTACCCGGAATGACCCGGGCAAGGTTCAGAGGGTCTGCGGCCAACCTGTCCTTGGTGCCGCACTCTCAGCGCTGTGGCGCTCCCCTGTCGGAATATGAAGATGTGTTCCGGCTATGAAGTTGTGTTCCGGCCAGAGTAACCCTCGGCGGACTAACGCTCGGACGCGGCGAGCTGACCGCACGCCCCGTCGATCTCCTGGCCACGGGTGTCACGCACCGTGACGGGCACCCCATGGGCAGCAATGGCATCCACGAAGGCCTTCTCGTCCTCGGGCCGCGATGCCGTCCACTTCGATCCCGGCGTCGGGTTCAGCGGGATGAGGTTCACGTGCACGGGCTTGCCCTTGAGCAGCCGCCCGAGGCGGTCACCGCGCCACGCGTGGTCGTTGATGTCCCGGATCAGCGCGTACTCGATGGAGAGGCGGCGCCCCGACTTGGCGGCGTACTCCCAGCCGGCTTCGAGGACCTCGCGCACGTTCCACCGCGTGTTGACGGGTACGAGGGTGTCGCGGAGCTCGTCGTCGGGCGCGTGCAGCGAGATGGCGAGGCGGCACTTGAAGCCCTCGTCGGCGAACCGGTGGATGGCGGGCACGAGCCCGACGGTCGACACGGTGATCCCACGCTGCGAGAGCCCCACGCCGTCGGGCTCAGGATCGGTGAGCCTGCGGATCGCCCCGGTCACCCGGTTGTAGTTGGCGAGGGGCTCGCCCATCCCCATGAAGACGATGTTGCTCAGCCGCGCCGGGCCCCCGGGAATCTCCCCGTCCCGCAGCGCCCGCATCCCGTCGACGATCTGGTGCACGATCTCGGCGGTCGACAGGTTCCGGTCGAGACCGGCCTGCCCCGTCGCGCAGAACGGGCAGTTCATCCCGCACCCGGCCTGCGACGAGATGCACATCGTCACGCGGTCGGGATAGCGCATGAGCACGGACTCGACGAGCGTCCCGTCGAAGAGCCGCCACAGCGTCTTGCGCGTGGTGTCGTCGTCACAGCTGATGTGCCGCACCACGGACATCAGCTCGGGAAGCAACGCCTCCTGCAGCTTCTGGCGCGAACCGGCGGGGATGTCGGTCCACTGCTCCGGGTCGTGCGCGTACCGCGCGAAGTAGTGCTGCGAGAGCTGCTTGGCGCGAAACGGCTTCTCGCCGACGGCGGCGACGGCTTCCTTGCGCTCGGCGGGCGTGAGGTCGGCGAGATGCCGCGGCGGCTTCTTGGCTCCGCGGGGCGCGACAAAGGTGAGTTCTCCGGGTACAGGCATGGTCCATCCAGTGTCGCAGACACCGGAGGTCCAGCCGGGCCACGGTCCCCCGCAACGCGCCCCGTGCGCGCAAGGCCGTCGACCGGGTGTTCCTTCCGAGGGACGCCGGGCACACGTGAGCAATGACCTCTTACTGTCTGGCATCGGTGCAACTGGCGGAGAAGTGGGTCGGTCCCCCGTGGTTCAAGTGGGCCTTCCTGGGCGTGTGGGTGCTCTGCGGAGTTTTCATCCTCTTCAAGCTGAGCCGGAACGGATGGAAGTTCCCCCGGCGGCGCTGACGACCGCCGGGCCGGGCATACGAAAAGGGGCCCGCCGTCCCCTGGACGACGAGCCCCTCACGTACGTGTACGCAGGTCAGCCGGACCCTACGAAGACGACGAGCAGCAGCCACACCACCGGAGCGGTCGGCAGCAGCGAGTCGAGGCGGTCCATGATGCCCCCGTGGCCGGGAAGCAGCGTGCCCATGTCCTTGATGCCCAGGTCACGCTTGATCATCGACTCGCCCAGGTCACCGAGCGTGGCGCTCGCGGCGACCGCGAGGCCGATGAGCAGCCCCTGCCACCACGTGCCGCCGTCGATGAGGAACTCCATGCACAGCGCGCCCCCGGCCATCGCGAACGTCACCGCGCCGACCAGGCCCTCGCGGGTCTTGCCGGGGCTGATGCGCGGGGCCAGCTTGTGCTTGCCGAAGCGCCAGCCGATCGCATACGCCCCGGTGTCGCTGACCACGGTCAGGAGCAGGAACGTGAGCACCCGCATCGCGCCGTCGTCCGCGGTGAGCATCAGCGCCACGAACGTGGCGAGGAACGGGACGTAGAACGCCGCGAAGACGCCCGCCGTGACGTCCTTCAGATAGCCCTCGGGCGGCTCGGTCATCCGCCAGACGAGCACCGCGAGCGCGGTGAGCGCCATGGCGACCCAGGCACCCTCGGCCCCGCGGACGTAGCCGGCGACGACCATCGCGGCGCCGCCCACCGCCAGCGGGACCAGCGGCGCCTTGATGCCCTTGCGCTCCTCGAGCCGCGAGGTGAGCTCCCAGAGACCGACCACGACGGCGACCGCTATGACGCCGATGAAGAGGGCCTTCACGATGAAGAGCGACGCGATGATCACCGCGCCGAGCCCCACGCCGACTCCTATGGCCGCCCCGAGATCACGGCCCGCGCTCTTCTTCTGCGGCGCTTGAGGCGCACGCGGCGCCTCGGGGGCGGGCTGTGATGCGCTGGACATGGGCTCCTGGGGTACTTCAGGCACGTCAGGCACGATGGGCATGGGCTGCGTCTCTGCTGGATACAGGGCGTCATGCGCATCGTACGCGGGACCTGCCGGGGCAGCCCCTTGAGCAGGGCCCTGGTCGGGCGGCCCCCAGTACCCGGCTCTGGGAGGCGCCCCCCAGGAAGAGTCGTTCACGGATCGGATTCCTCAGTCCTCAGACCCGAGCACTCAGACCTCGAGCAGCTCGGCTTCCTTGTGCTTGAGCAGCTCGTCCACCTGGGCGACGTACTTCGCGGTGGTGTCGTCGAGCTCCTTCTCCGCGCGACGGCCCTCGTCCTCGCCGATGTCGCCGTCCTTGATCGCCTTGTCGATCGATTCCTTGGCCTTGCGGCGGATGGAACGGATCGAGATCTTGGAGTCCTCGGCCTTGGTCTTGGCGACCTTGATGTACTCCTTGCGACGGTCCTGCGTCAGCTCGGGGAACGTCACCCGGATGATGTTGCCATCATTGCTGGGGTTGACGCCGAGGTCGGAGTCGCGGATCGCCTGCTCGATGTTGCGCAGCGCGCTCTTGTCGAACGGGGTCACCACGGCCATCCGCGGCTCGGGCACCGAGAACGAGGCCAGCTGATTGATCGGCGTAAGGGCGCCGTAGTAGTCAGCCACGATCTTGTTGAACATCGCCGGGTGCGCACGGCCTGTGCGAATCGCGGCGAAGTCCTCCTTGGCGACCACGACGGCCTTCTCCATCTTCTCCTCGGCCTCGAGGAGGGTCTCTTCGATCACCACTTGCTCCTGCGTGTTGTGAGTGGGCTGCGGGCGCCCCCACACGGTGAAGTAGGGGGAGTCCATGGGGCGTCGGCTGCGTCGCGTCTCTTTCCCTGCACCGTGTCCGACCGGCAGGGCTTTGTCCATCCCTCAGGGGCGTCCCCGAGATCAGGCGCGGGTGCCCTCGTCGCCCACGAGTGTGCCGATCTTCTCACCCTTGACGGCACGGGCGATATTGCCGGTGGACAGCAACTCGAAGACGAGGATGGGCAGCTTGTTGTCGCGGCACAGGGTGATCGCGGTCATGTCGGCGACCTTCAGGTCGCGCGTGATGACCTCGCCGTAGCCGAGCGCGTCGTACTTCACCGCGTCCGGGTTGGTCTTGGGGTCGGAGTCGTAGACCCCGTCGACGCCGTTCTTGCCCATGAGCAGGGCCTCGGCGTCGATCTCCAGGGCGCGCTGCGCCGCGGTGGTGTCAGTGGAGAAGTACGGCATGCCCATACCGGCTCCGAAGATGACCACACGGCCCTTCTCCAGGTGCCGTACGGCGCGCAGCGGGATGTACGGCTCCGCGACCTGGCCCATGGTGATGGCGGTCTGCACGCGGCACTCGATGCCTTCCTTCTCCAGGAAGTCCTGCAGCGCCAGGCAGTTCATGACGGTGCCGAGCATGCCCATGTAGTCCGAGCGCGCCCGGTCCATGCCGCGCTGCTGGAGCTCGGCGCCGCGGAAGAAGTTGCCGCCGCCGATGACGGCCGCGATCTGGGCACCGTCGCGGACGACCGCGGCGATCTCCTTGGCGATCGCGTGCACCACGTCGGGGTCGACGCCAAGGCCGCCCCCGCCGGCGAATGCCTCACCGGAGAGCTTCAGCAGGAAACGACCGGGGACTTTATCGTCGCCACTGTTTGTGTCGGCCTTGGTGGTCATGGAGTTCTCGCTTCTTTTTGCTCGGCGCACATACGAAGAAGGCCACTGCCGGTGGGGTGTTGTTCGCATCCCATGCTCGGCAATGGCCTCCTCGTCAGATCTGCGGTCGTACGTCGCGTACTGCGTGGGGTACGCGGGCGACCGCTGTCGACCCTAGCGGGGTCTACCGTCGATCGCGGTACGGACTCAGATGCCGACCTTGATGCGCGAGAAGCGCTTCAGGGTGACACCGGCCTCGTCCAGGACCTTCTGGACGGACTTCTTGTTGTCGAGCGCGTACGGCTGACCGAGGAGGGTGGCCTCCTTGAAGAAGCCGTTGACGCGACCCTCGACGATCTTGGGCAGCGCGGCCTCGGGCTTGCCCTCGGCGCGGGTGGTCTCCTCGGCGACGCGGCGCTCGGACTCGACGACCTCGGCCGGAACGTCCTCACGGGAGAGGTACTTCGGCGCGAAGGCGGCGATGTGCTGCGCGATGCCCTTGGCGAGGTCGGCGTCGGCCTTGTCCAGCTCGACCAGGACACCGATCTGCGGGGGCAGGTCGGGCATGGTGCGGTGCATGTACGCGGTGACGTACGTGCCCGCGAACTGGGCGAAGCGGTCCAGGACGATCTTCTCGCCGAGGGTCGCGTTGGCCTCGTCGACGTACGCCTGGACGGTCTTGCCGGCCTCGATCTCGGACGCCAGCAGCGCCTGGAGGTCGGCCGGGGACGTCTTGGCGATGTGCGCGGCCAGCGAGTTCGCGACGGCCTGGAACTTGTCGCCCTTGGCGACGAAGTCCGTCTCGCACTTCAGCTCGACGATGACACCGGAGGTGTTGTCGTCGGCGATGAGGGAGACCACGGCGCCGTTCTCGGCGGAACGGCCCTCGCGCTTGGCGACGCCCTTCTGGCCCTTGATGCGCAGGGCCTCGACGGCCTTGTCGACGCTGCCGTCAGCCTCGTCGAGCGCCTTCTTGCAGTCCATCATGCCGGCGCCCGTGAGCTCGCGGAGCTTCTTGACGTCAGCGGCGGTGTAGTTCGCCATGATCCTGAAATTCTCTTTCGGAGGTCTGAAAGATCTACGGGTGAACGGCGGGGGCCTGAAGGCCCCCGCCGTCAACTACCGAACCTGTGAAGGTCAGGCCTGCTCGGTCTCCGCGGCGGGGGCCTCAGCGGCGGCAACCTCGGCGGGGGCCTCGGCCTGCTCGGCGTCGGCGGCCTTCTCCGTCTCGGCGGACTTCTGAACCTCGGCCTCTTCGGCCTTCGGCTCGTCGGCCTTGGGCTCGTCGGCCTTCTTCTCGCCCTCGAGCAGGTCGCGCTCCCACTCGGCGAGCGGCTCGCCGGCGGCCTTCTCGCCCGGCTTCTGGTCGCCCGTGGCCACGCCGGAACGGGAGATGAGGCCCTCGGCGACGGCGTCGGCGATCACGCGGGTGAGCAGGGTGACGGAGCGGATCGCGTCGTCGTTGCCCGGGATCTTGTAGTCGACCTCGTCGGGGTCGCAGTTGGTGTCGAGGATGGCGACGACCGGAATGTTGAGCTTCCGGGCCTCACCGACCGCGATGTGCTCCTTCTTGGTGTCCACGATCCAGACGGCGCTGGGCACCTTGGACATCTCGCGGATACCACCGAGGGTCTTCTCCAGCTTGGCCTTCTCGCGCGAGAGCACGAGAAGCTCCTTCTTGGTGAGACCCGACGCGGCGACGTCGTCGAAGTCGATCTGCTCGAGCTCCTTGAGGCGCTGCAGACGCTTGTAGACGGTCGAGAAGTTGGTGAGCATGCCGCCCAGCCAGCGCTGGTTCACGTAGGGCATGCCGACGCGGGTCGCCTGCTCGGCGATGGCCTCCTGCGCCTGCTTCTTCGTGCCGACGAACATGACCGTGCCGCCGTGGGCGACGGTCTCCTTGACGAACTCGTAGGCGCGGTCGATGTACGACAGCGACTGGAGCAGGTCGATGATGTAGATGCCGTTGCGCTCCGTGAAGATGAAGCGCTTCATCTTCGGGTTCCAACGACGGGTCTGGTGACCGAAGTGGACGCCGCTTTCCAGCAGCTCCCGCATCGTGACGACGGCCATGGCCGTACTCCTTGGTGTTCTCGGTTGTGCCGCGTCCGCCGGATGGCGGTCGCGCCTGACGCCCGCGATGCGCCGTGCCACAAAGGACCGAGAGGCGCTGGCACCTGGCTTTTCATGGCCTGGTGTCGGGGCGTGCGAAGTCGACCCGGTGACCCGGATCGCCACAAGAAGTGTACGGGACCCGCGGGGCAGCGGGTGACGCCGCTGTCCACAACCGGCTGGTCATCCACAGATCCGCGCCATGATCCCCGCCGAGGGGCCGGGCGGGGGACGGTTCTGGCATGTCTCACATGCGACGAGAGCTGAGTTGTCTGGTGCTGTTGACCGTGGCGCTGATCACTGCGCTGGCGCTGCCCGCGGGGGCGGGTGTGCGTGCCTCCGGGGAGCCGGTGCCGAAGGTGGGCGGTGCGTGGCCCGTGGGGGTGCGGCCGCCCGTCGTACGGGGGTGGGAGCCGCCGGCGACGGAGTACGGCCGGGGCCACCGGGGCGTGGATCTCGCGGCGCCGCCGGGCGCCGTGGTCCGGGCGGCGGCCGCGGGGAGGGTCTCCTTCGCGGGCCGGGTGGCGGGCCGCGGGGTGATCGCCGTGGAGCTTGCGGGCACGGGGGATCCGCCCCTGCGCACGACGTACGAGCCGGTGCGGGCCACGGTCGAGAAGGGTGCCGAGGTGACGGCGGGCGAGGCGCTGGGGGTCCTGGAACTCCCTACGGCGCACTGCCCGAGCAACTGCCTCCACTGGGGCCTGCTGAGGGCCGACACATACCTGGACCCCCTGTCGCTGCTGCCGCCGTGGCTGCTGCGGCGCGGGGCGTCCCGCTTGCTGCCGGTGAGCGATGTACCGCTGCCGCGAGCGCCCCGGCTGTGGGCAGGGGCTGCGCAGGGCGGTTGGGGCCTGCCCCGCTCGAGCGGAGCCGAGAGCGGGGAGAAAGGTGGGCACAGCGCACTGCTGCCGGGTGCCGATGCCCGGGGCCTCAGCCCCGCACGCCCCTCAACGCCATGGCGACTGCCGCCTCGGTGATGGCGGTCGGCTCCTCGGCGACACCGAGCTCGATCCGCCGCACCGCGGCGTCCACGATCCCCTGAAGCAGCATCGCGGCCATCCGAGGCTGCTCATGCCCCAGGGTCTCGAGCGCCTCGACGATGATGGCGATCAGACCCCCGTGCGCGGCACGGATCTTCTCCCTCGCCCCGGCGTCCAGCTCGCTGGCCGAGATGGCGACCACGGCCCGGTGCCGCCGGTCCCCGACCAGCGCCAGCTGCCGCCGGACATACGCCTCGACCTTGCCCTCGGCGGAGTCCGCCCCCTCCATCGCCGCCGAGACCTCGGCGGCCCAGACGGGGAAGTCGACCTCGCACAGCTCCTCCACGACCGCGGCACGCGACCGGAAGTACTCGTACACGGAGGACCGCGCGAGCCCCGTGCGTTCGGCGAGGGCGGGGAAGGTCAACGCCTCCGTACCGCCCTCGGACAGCAGGGAACGCGCGGCGTCCAACAGGGCGCCCCGCTGCATCGACCGGTGCTCGGCCACAGAGGCCGCTCGAATCCTTGGCACGCCCTCCACTCTACGGACGTGACCGCCAGGACGGGAGTCGATCCACCCCGCGAAACCCCACACCGGTGCCGCACGGAGCAGCCCGGGGGCAGGGACGATTCAGCGCGCTCAGCGGCCGAAACTCGCCAGCTTCGCCCGCAGCTGGAGCACCGATTTCGTGTGGATCTGGCTCACCCGGCTCTCCGTCACGCCGAGCACGTTGCCGATCTCGGCGAGGGTCAGACCCTCGTAGTAGTAGAGCGTGACGACGGTCTTCTCCCGCTCCGGCAACGTATTGATCGCGCGCGCGAGCAGCCGCCGCAGCTCGCGGTCCTCGGCGACCTCCACGGGGTTGTCGGCCGCGGTGTCCTCGAGCGTGTCCATCAGGCTGAGCCGGTTGCCGCCCTCGCCGCCGACGTGGAGGAGCTCCTCCAGGGCCACCACGTTCGCCAGCGACAACTGGCTGAAAACGGCGTGCAGTTCCTCCAGCGCGACGCCCATCTCATGGGCGACCTCGCTCTCCGACGGCGTGCGCCGCAGCTGCGCCTCGAGCGTGGCGTAGGCCCGCTCGACGTTGCGCGCCTTCTGCCGCACGGACCGGGGGATCCAGTCGAGCGCACGGAGTTCGTCGATCATCGCCCCACGGATGCGGGTGATCGCGTACGTCTCGAACTTGATGGACCGCTCGATGTCGAACTTCTCGATCGCGTCGATCAGCCCGAAGACCCCGGACGAGACGAAGTCCGCCTGCTCGACATTGGGCGGCAGCCCCACGCTGACCCGGCCCGCGACGTACTTCACCAGCGGCGAGTAGTGCAGGATCAACTGCTCGCGCAGCCGCCCGTCCCCCGTCTCTTTGTACGACCGCCACAGCTCGTCCAGCGACGAGGGGGCGGGGGGCCGCTCCCGCTCGCCGCTACGGGCGGCGGGGGGAGCTGCCGCCCGATCGGACCCTGAGGTGTGCTGGGGCATTCGTCGCCTTGAGCCGTTCTGCCGTGAACTGGTGGGGTCGTGCGAGCCGATGGATTCGCCCGCACCCGCGAGGTGGTGATCTTGCGTGAAGTGAATGAGGTTGTCCGTCTGCTTGCCTGTGGTTGCCTGTCCGCGTCGGAATCCTTGTGAGCGTAGCGTGACTGGAGTGTCGCAGTGTGCGAACAATAGGGGATCCCGCGTACGCAGATACGTTCCGCTGGACGCCCCACCGAGTTCCCCTCATCGCCGTCCGTGACGACCACGGAGCGCCAACTCCGCTTTTTTCCAAGGCCGTCGGGGGTTGGGCCAGACGGCCGAACACGCTCGGTCACGAACCCCCTTCCTCCGGGAAGACCGACACAATCGCCTGGCGTGTCAACTGCCAGCCGTCGCCGTGTCGTTCGACGAACCCGAGAGAGCGCAACTCGTACAGCCGACCGACCGCTCCGTCCACCGTCGTGCACGCGCCCAGCGCGATCTCCCGGACCGGCGCGCTCCCCCGGCCGGGCAGCGCCGCCAGCACACGGGCGGCGTCCGGGGCCAGCAGATCGCGCGGCACGACAGGGCCGCGCCGCTCCGGGGCGACCTCGCCCATGTCTCCCACCAGCTCGACGACTTCCGCCGCGTCGGTCACCAGAACGCCCTCACCCCGCAGCAGTTCATGCACCCCCGCCGAGAGACCGCTGGTCGCCGGGCCCGGCACCCCCATCGTGAACCGGCCGAGCTCCTGCGCGCCGCGCGCCGTGACGAGCGCACCGCTGCGGTACGCGGCCTCGACGACGACGCTGCCCCTGGTCAGGGCGGCGATCACGCGGTTGCGGAGGATGAATCTGCTCGGCGTCGGATGATCTCCGGGCGGCAACTCCCCGACCAGCAGACCCTGTTCCGCGATCCTCCTGATCAACTCGGCGTGTCCTCGCGGATAGGCCCGGTCGACCCCGCACGCAAGGACCGCGACGGTAGCCCCACCGGCCCCCAGCGCTCCCCGGTGCGCGGCCCCGTCGATCCCATAGGCACCGCCCGACACGACCACCCAGCCCCGCTCGGCGAGCCCCGCCCCGAGGCCGGCCGCCATGTGTGCCCCGTACTCCGTGCAGGCCCGGGAGCCGACCACGGCCACCGACCGCAGCGCCCACATCCGCAGGCTGGGCTGCCCCCGCACCCACAGCCCCACCGGCCGCCCGTCCCCCAGGTCGTCCAGCTGGACGGGCCACTCCGCCTCCCCCGGGCACACGAACCGCACCCCCGCGTCCCGTGCCACCGCCAGGTCCAGCTCGGGCCGCGCCCTTTCCGCCCGCGCCCGCAGCCCTTCCCACCGCCCCGGCGTCACCCCGGCCAGCCGCTCGTCCCCCTCGGTCAACCGCCGCACCACTTCGACGGCCCCGGTCTCCCGCAACCACCGCCCGCCCGTCACGTCCCCCGGTTCGAGGATCCGGGTCAGCGCGACCCTCGCCAGACGCTCCTCCTCCGAGGCGGAGCCCGGACCCGGCACCGAGGTCATGTCAACGCCCCGATCGCCATCGGCACGCCCCGCGACACCCCCGTACGCAACTGCAGCGCCAAAGCGACGTCCTGCGCGGCGGGGCGGTCGCGGCCCGCGAGGTCCGCGACGGTCCAGGCGACCCGCAGCACGCGGTCGAGCCCCCGGGCGGTCAGGAACCCGCGCTCCAGGTCCAGTTCGGCAGCGTCCAGGGCGCCCGGCTCGGCGGGCCACCGTGCGCGCAGCGCGTGCCCCGGCACTTCGCTGTTCGTCCGCCAGCCGGTGCCGGTGAGTCTGACCGCCGCTCTCTCCCGGGCGACGCGCACCCGGTCGGCGACCGTCTGCGTGGAGTCCCCCCGCGTGCCGTACCCGGCCAGCTCGGACCGGGTGACGGGCTCCACCTCGACCTTCAGGTCGATCCTGTCGAGCAGCGGGCCCGAGAGCCGTGCCTGGTAGCGGCGGACGACGGACGCGGGGCATTCGCAGCCGTCGCCCAGCAGCGTGTGCCGACCGCAGGGGCAGGGGTTGGCGGCCAGCACCATCAGGAATTTCGCGGGCAGCCGCACCACTCCCGCACTGCGAGCGATCACCACATGGCCCGACTCCAGGGGCTGGCGCAGGGAGTCCAGGGTCTGGCTGCTGAACTCGGGCGCCTCATCGAGGAAGAGCACCCCGCGGTGAGCCAACGAGACCGCCCCCGGCCGCGCGATTCCCTTGCCGCCGCCCACGAGCGACTGCATCGTCGCGGAGTGGTGCGGCGCGCAGTACGGCGCGGTGTCCACCAGGGGTCTGCCCGGCGGCAGCATGCCCGCCACCGAGTGGACGGCCGTCACCTCCAGGGACTCCTCCCTGGTCAGCCGGGGCAGGATGGCCGGCAGCCGCTCCGCGAGCATCGTCTTTCCCGCGCCCGGCGGGCCCTGCAGGAAGAGATGGTGGCCGCCCGTCGCCGCCACCTCCACGGCGGTCCTGGCCGACGCCTGCCCGACGACATCGGCGAGGTCCAGGGCAAGGGCGTCCTCCAGACCGCCGCCGAGTCCCGTGCCCACGCCGGTTCCCGGCACGCAGAGCCCCGCGAGCATCGGGTCGGGCCGTCCCGGCTCGTCCGGCTCCTCCTCCGGGACCGGCTCGTCGGTCAGCACCGCGATCAGCTGGCGCAGGCTGCGCACCCCGAGCACCGAGACCCCGGGCACCAGCGCGGCCTCGGCCGCCGTGCTCTCCGGGACCACGACCTGCTCATAGCCCGCGTCCGCCGCCGCGAGGACCGCGGGCAGCACGCCCCTCACCGGCCGCACCCGCCCGTCGAGCCCCAGCTCACCGACCATGACGATGTCGGCGAGGACCCGCGGATCGATCCGCTCCGCCGCACCGAGCACCGCACAGGCCACCGCGAGATCGAAGCCGCTGCCGCCCTTGGGCACCGACGCCGGGCTGAGGCCGACCGTGAGCTTCTTCTGCGGCCATTCCCCGCCCGAGTTGACCACCGCGGCCCTGACCCGGTCCTTGCTCTCCGTCAGGCTCTTGTCCGGGAGCCCGACCAGCGTGAACGCCGCGACACCGGGCTCCAGGTCGGCCTGCACCTCGACGACCACGCCCTCGACGCCCACCAGCGCCACGGAACACGTACGCGCGAACCCCATCAGGCCACCCCCCGCGCGTGCTCCACGACAGGGGCACCGCGGCGTGGGATCAGCACACCGACGAGGTCGATCCGCACCCCGCCCGGCGGCGGGCCGCCGCGCTCCTCGATCCAGCGCTCGGCCAGGCGCCGCAGCCGCTCCGCCTTGGCCCGGCCCACGGCCGCCATCGGATGCTGATAGATCCCCGAGCCGACCAGGCCGGCCCGGCGCGTCTTGACCTCGCAGACGACCAGCGCTTCGCCGTCCATGGCCACGATGTCGATCTCGCCGGTCCTGCCACCGCGCCAGTTGCGCTCCAGAACCGTCATCCCGGCTTCGCCCAGCCGCCTCGCGGCCAGATCTTCGCCGTACTGCCCGAGTGCCCCACGTGCGTTCATGTCGGAACCACCTCCGACACCCACACTGGGGCTCGACCCCGGCCCTTGTGGATCTTGGTGGACGACTCACGCGTTGTGGAAAACTCGCTCACCCGTCTCGGTGAGCCCCGCCGAGACGAGGAGGCGGACTCAGCCTCCCGGCAGCTCGAGATCGCTCTTGTTGAGCTCCTCGATATTCACGTCCTTGAACGTCAGGACGCGCACCTGCTTCACGAACCGTGCGGGCCTGTACATGTCCCACACCCAGGCGTCCGCCATGGACACCTCGAAAAAAACCTCACCCTGGACCGAGTGCACCTGCATCTCGTAGTCATTCGTGAGGTAAAAGCGCCGTTCGGTCTCGATCACATATTTGAACAGACCGACGACATCGCGGTACTCCCGGTAGAGCTTCAGCTCCATCTCGGTCTCGTACTTCTCGAGGTCCTCGGCGCTCATGGCATGTTCCCCTTCAGCCGTGCGTCCCCCCATTGTGCGTCAGCCCCTGGAGCCTCTACACGATTTCCGTGTCGAGGGTCACGGGCCGGCTCGGAGGACCCTCGTCGAGCAGCCTGCGAAGCAGCTCGGCGAGCCTGGTCGGATACACCGTCTCATGTGCCTCGGTCAGTTCTTGGCACGTCCACCAACGCGCTCCAGCGACACTCCGCCGTTCCAGCTCCGTCAGCCCTGTGGCCTGCGTGGACGTCTGTGACGTACGCGCCAGGAAGTACCGCTCGTCCTGGTCCCAGCGCCGTCCGGCGAAGGGGAAGGAGCAGATCCGCTGCCACAGGGCGGGGCCGAGCTCGACCTCGGTGATGCCCGTCTCTTCCATCAGTTCACGCAGCGCGGCCTGTTCATGCGTCTCGTCGCCCTCCAGACCGCCGCCCGGCGTGAACCACCAGTCGTCCGCCGTGTCCCCCGGCTCGTGCCCGTGCAGCAGGAGGATCCGGTCCTGCGGGTCGAGCAGCACCACGCGCGCGACCTTCCGCAGCGCTTCCGGCTCCGGCCGCGCCACCGGCCGCGGCTCAGCCGACATGCGCGGTCGCCCCCGAGCGGTCCCGGCTCTGCGGACGCTCGCGCCCGCGCCGCATCCGCTTGGCCACCGGACCGTAGGCAGCGCCGCCCAGGACGAGGACGGCACCGGCCACCACCGCCCACACCACGAGCCGTACGGGCCCCGGGTCGGAGATGCCGCCCGCCATGTCCGCGAAGCCCTCGGGGCGCTCCAGCGTCCCGAGCCTGTCCGTCGGCCAAGCCACCGCGTCGACCCGCCCCTCCACCGCGTCGCGCGGCACGGAGCCGTGGTTGGAGTCGCCCAGGTGCACGCTGGAGTCCAGGGAGCCGCTGCGCTCGTCGCCGAGCAGGAAGAGGTTGCCCTTGGGGACCGTGGTGGCCGGGATTCCGGTGGCCGCGGCGCCCTTGTCCCCGGGAAGATACGGTTCTGCGACCTGCTTGCCGTTGACCATCAGCTTGCCGTCCGTGCAGCAGGAGATCCGGTCGCCGCCGACGCCGACCACACGCTTGACCATCGGCAGATCGCCCCAGCTCGCCTGCCGGAAGACGACGACGTCACCCCGGCGCACCTCGCTGCCGTCTATCCGCTCGGCCAGGACCCGGTCGCCCGCGCCGATCGTCGGCGTCATCGACCCGGTGGGCACGGTGTACGGCTGGTACAGGACGGCGCCCCAGACGAAGCCGCCCAGGAAGAGCACACAGCCGAGGGCCACGGCCAGTCCCGACAGCACGCTGCCGAGCCGTCCGCGGCCCTCGTCCGTACGTTGTGTCCTGCTCATCCCAGTGCTCCCCCATATCGGAGACGACCCCGCGCCCCTACGAACAGAGGCTCGGAAGATCAGCGATCTGGGACGGCACCCTACCCGGCGGTACCTCCGCCAGAAACCCTCCCGGCCTGGGCGGCGGCCACCGTGAGCCGACGCCTGCGCCAGAGCACGACCGGAACCGCACCCGCAAGCCCGAGGGCCGCCGGCGCCGCGCTCATCGCGGTGTTGATGCCCTGCTGGTCGAAGGTGTCCGGCTTGGGCAGCGTCGCCCAGCGGGTGGGCGGCCAGGCGATCACGATCGCGCGGCCCACGACGTTGTCCACGGGGACGGCGCCGCCGCCGGGCTGGTTCTGGTGGTAGCGGGAGTCCAGCGAGTTCTGCCGGTGGTCACCCATGACCCAGATTTTGCCCGCGGGGACGGTGATCTTGAACTGGCCGCCCTGGTCGTCGACGCTGCACGGGGTGTTGCCCTCGAAGACGTACGGCTCGTTCAGTGCCTTGCCGTTGACCTTCACCGGTCCTGTGCCCTTGCACTCCACCGTGTCGCCGCCGACCGCGATGACCCGCTTGATCAGGTCCTTCTCGTCGGCGGACGGCATCAGGCCGACCCAGCCGAGGACCCGCTGGATCGCGTTCGGGTCGGGCGTCGGCTCACCGTCCAGCCAGTGGCCGGGGTCCCGGAAGACGACGACCTCGCCGCGCTCGGGCTCCGAGCCGAACCACGGTGTCAGCTTGTCGACCAGGACGCGGTCGCCCTTCTGGAGCGTGTTCTGCATCGAGTCCGAGGGAATCGAGAACGCCTGCACCAGGAAGGTCTTGATCACCAGCGCCAGGATCAGGGCGATGCCGATCAGGAGCGGCAGCTCCTTCCAGAAGGAGCGGGGCTTCTTCGCCCCCTTGGCCTGCTTCCCGTCGAGATCGCCGGGTGCGGGACTGGAGCCCGCGGTGTCACTCCCGGGGTTCACGCCGTCCGTCGCGGCCCCGGCCTCCGGCTCGTCCGACCGCCCTGGCTGCTCCTCGGGCCCACCGTGTCCGGACCGTGCGCCGACCGCCACATCCCCCACATCCACTCCTCAGTCCGTGCTGTTGCCCGCTCCTGATGCGATGCAGGCCCACCACTCCCATAACGAGCGGGAGTTCCGCAGGGGTCGGGAGTCCGGTCAATCCGTATCGATCGCCGAGGGCCACCCTATGCGACGGGCCGAGGGCCGTGTCCGACTCCGCACGCGCGTCGGGCACGGAGGCGTACGTCTCGGGCTCCTCCAGCTTGCGCCAGTGGTCGAAGGGCCAGGCGATGACGAGCGCGCGCCCTACCACGCTCTCCTCGGACACGGTGCCGCTGAACTTCTCGGTGCGGTGGAAGCGGGAGTCGGCCGAGTCGGAGCGGTGGTCACCCATGACGAAGAGGCGCCCGTCGGGAACCTTCACCTGGAACTCGAAGGACGAGGGCTCATCACCGGGATTGATGTACGGCTCGGTGAGCGGGACTCCGTTGACCGTGAGCTTCTTGTTCTTGTCGCAGCACTTCACGGTGTCGCCGCCGACGCCGACCACGCGCTTGATCAGGTCCCGTTCGTTGTCGGAGGGCAGCAGCCCGATGAAGGACAGGCCCTCCTTGACCTGCTTGACGACCACGGGGTCGTCCTTCTTCTTGGTCTGTTCGTCCTCGAGCCAGTTGCCGGGGTCCTCGAAGACGACGACGTCGCCGCGCTCGGGCTTGGCACCGAACCACGGGGTGAGCTTGTCGACGAGGACCCGGTCGCCGATCTTGATCGTCTGCTCCATGGAGCCCGAGGGGATCACGAAGGCCTGCACCAGGAAGGTCTTCAGGACCAGGGCTATCAGGAGCGCGACGCCTATGAGGAGGGGTATCTCCTTGATCGCCGAGCGCCGCCTGCGCCGCTTGACCTTCCGCGCGAGCTTGCGCCGCTCGGCCCTTCCGGGCAGTACGGGACCGCTGGTGGGCCGGGATCCGGTGGGCAGCCTGGTGTCGGACCGGTGACTGGCGGCTCGCGTTCGCCCGCGGTTACCCATGCGCGCCGCCTGGTGCCGGCACGCGCGCGTAGCTGTCGGGGCGCTCCAGAGAGGTCCAGTGGCCGATGGGCCAGGCGATCCAGTCGGCTCTGCCGATCACGGAGTCGACGGGGATCATGCCGCCGCCGGGCTGGCCCAAGTGGTCGCGGGAGTCACGGGAGTCGCTGCGGTGGTCACCGAGGAGGAACAGGCTGCCTTCGGGCACGACGGCGACGAAGCGCGCCTTCGAGGGGGCGTCCCCCGGGTACAGGTAGGGCTCGTCGACCGGCTCGCCGTTCACCTTGATCCTCCCCCGCTCGTCGCAGCAGACCACCCGGTCTCCCCCCACCCCTGCGACCCGCTTGATGTAGTCGGCGTCCCCGAAGTAGCCGCTGCCGTCGAAGACGACCGCGTCACCTCGCTGCGGCTCGGAACCGAAACGGTACGCCAACTTGTTGACGAGTACCCGGTCTCCGACCCGGAACGCGGGCTCCATGGAGCCACTGGGGATCTGGAACGGCTGCATCACGAAGGTGCTGACGAGCAGCAGGAACACCATGCAGATCAGCAGTGTCAGGGTGGCTCTGCCGCCCGGCACCCAGGAGACGAAGGACATAAAAGCGGAGCGCGACCGGTCCTCCGCCCCCGCGGACTCCCCGTCGCACTCGGCGCTCGGGGAATCGGTGGGTGGGGAGGAGCGGTCGCGCTCCGTGTGCTGTGCTTCGGTGTCCATCGGGGCCAGATGCTATCCGGCTCCGCTGTGGACCCGTGCGCGAGCTCAGTTGTCGCGCTTCTCCTTGATCTTCGCGGCCTTGCCGCGCAGCTCACGGAGGTAGTACAGCTTCGCGCGACGCACGGCGCCGCGGCTGACGAGCTCGATCTTCTCGACGATCGGCGTGTGCACCGGGAAGGTGCGCTCGACGCCGACGGAGAAGGAGACCTTGCGGACCGAGAAGGTCTCGCGCACGCCGGCACCCTGGCGACGGATGACTACGCCCTTGAACTGCTGCACACGCGAGCGGTTGCCCTCGATGACGCGCACGTGGACGTTGACGGTGTCACCCGGGCGGAAGGCCGGGATGTCGGTGCGCAGCGAAGCGCTGTCGACGGAGTCGAGCAGGTTAGCCATGATCGTCTGCTTTCTTCACTGATGCCACAGGTCATCAGCGGTAAGTTCGTGATGAGGATTCGATTGCTGTCCACGCCGGGCGGGCGTCTTTCCCCCTGTGGCAGGGGCGCACGCTGGACGTACAGCAGCGGCCTATTCTTCCACGGCGTCGGGGTCTCGCCCAAATCGGCCGTCGGGACCCGGCCGCCACCCCAGGATCGAGAGCATCTCGCGGTCCTTCTTGTCGAAGGCGGCGGGGTCGCAGCGCTCGATCAGATCGGGCCTGTTGCGGACCGTGCGCCGCAGCGCCTCGTCCCTGCGCCAGCGCGCGATCTTGCCGTGGTGGCCGCTGACCAGCACGTCGGGAATGCCGTGGCCGCGCCACTGGGGGGGCTTGGTGTAGATGGGGCCTTCGAGGAGGTTCGCCATGGCGCCGGGGGCGAAGGAGTCATCGCGGTGGGACTCGGCGTTGCCCAGGACGCCGGGCAGCAGCCGGGCCACGGCCTCGGTGACGACCAGGACGGCCGCCTCGCCGCCCGCGAGGACGTAGTCGCCGATCGACACCTCGTAGACGGGCATCCGGGTCGCGTACTCGTCCATGACGCGGCGGTCGATGCCTTCGTAGCGCGCGGGCGTGAAGACCAGCCAGGGCCGTTCGGAGAGCTCCACGGCGAGCTCCTGGCTGAAGGGGCGCCCGCTGGGCGTGGGGACGACCAGGACGGGCCCGTGGGCGCCGGCCTCGTACCCCTCGGCGAGCACGTCGTCGAGCGCCGCGCCCCAGGGCTCGGTCTTCATGACCATGCCGGGGCCGCCGCCGTAGGGGGTGTCGTCAACCGTGTTGTGCCGGTCGTACGTCCACTCCCTGAGGTCGTGCACGTTCACGTCTAGCTGGCCACGCGCGCGTGCCTTGCCGACGAGGGAGACGTTCAGGGGTTCCAGGTACTCGGGGAAGATCGTGACGACGTCGAGCCGCATCAGGCGTCGTCCCCCGCAGGAGCCTCGTCGTCCCTGGCGGAAGCGATCTCCGCGCGGTCGTCGATCAGCCCCGGCGGCGGGTCGATGATCGCCCGCTGCTCCTCCAGGTCGATCTCGGTGACGATCGCCTCCACGAAGGGGATCATCACCTCGCTGCCGTCGGGCCGCTCCACGATGAACAGGTCCTGCGAGGGCAGGTGCGAGATCTCGGTGATCCTGCCGACCTCGACCCCGTCCTTGGTGACGATGTCGAGGTCCATCAGCTGATGGTCGTAGTACTCGTCCTCGTCCTCCGGAAGCTCTTCCGGATCGACCTCCGCGATCAGCAACGTGTTGCGCAGCGCCTCGGCGCCCGAGCGGTCGCGTACGCCCTCGAAGCGCAGCAGCAGCCTGCCGCTGTGCACCCGGCCGGTCTCGATGGTCAGCGGCCCCGTGGAGGCGGGGTCGGTGGCGAGGACGGCGCCGGGCCCGAGCCGCAGCTCCGGCTCGTCGGTGCGCACCTCGACGGTGACCTCACCCTTGATGCCATGGGCGCGGCCGATCCGCGCGACTACCAGCTGCACTGCTGTCTCTCCTGTCATGTGCCTACGGAAGGAGGCCCGTAGGCGCCTACAGACGACTACGGGCCGGGGAAGGCCCAGAAGCCCTCCCCGGCCCGTGCCGGTGCTACCTGTGGTTCAGTGAACCTGGTCCACGTCGACGAGGTCGACGCGGACACCACGGCCGCCGATCGCGCCCACGACGGTCCGCAGAGCGCGCGCGGTACGGCCGTTGCGGCCGATCACCTTGCCGAGGTCATCCGGGTGAACCCGGACCTCGAGCACACGCCCCCGGCGCAGGGTGCGCGAGGCGACCTGCACGTCGTCGGGGTTGTCGACAATGCCCTTCACGAGGTGCTCGAGAGCCTCCTCGAGCATGCTCAGGCCTCGGTCGACTCGGTGGGCGCGGCCTCGGCCGCGTCCGCCTTCTTGTCAGCCTTCTTGGCCTTCTGGGTGATGGCCTCACCCTTCGCCTCGTCGCCCTCGAGGCCCTTGGTGAAGGCCTCGAACGCGGCGCGCTTGTCCTTGGGCTCCGCGACGAGCAGCGGCGCGGGGGCCGGAAGGCCCTTGTGCGCCTGCCAGTCACCGGTGAGCTTCAGGATCGCCATGACCGGCTCGGTCGGCTGAGCGCCGACGGAGAGCCAGTACTGCGCGCGCTCCGAGTTGACCTCGATGCGCGAGGGGTTCTGCACCGGGTGGTACAGACCGATCTCCTCGATGGCCCGACCATCACGGCGGGTACGGGAGTCGGCGACGACGATGCGGTAGTGAGGCGCGCGGATCTTTCCCAGACGCTTCAGCTTGATCTTGACTGCCACTGGAGTGGTGTCTCCTGGTCTTGACGTGGTTGGGCACAACGAGATGCCACGTGGGGTTGCGGTACTCGGGGTGCCCGATGGACGCGTCAGCCGGAGGCGAGAGGGTTCCTATGCGGCTGTCGAGTACAGCTAGCCATTGTGCCATACGTCGCCGGGGCGTCCGAAACCAGTCCGGACGCCCTGACGAGCACGGTGCGGCACCGCTCCGGCCCGGCCCCGTCAGCCGGCGGCGGCGCCCACCACTTCCGGAATGCGGAAGGGCTTGCCGCAGCCGCCGCAGACGATGGGCGCCTGGGCGAGCACCGACGGGACGACGCGGACGTTGCGCCCGCAGTCGCAGACCGCCTTGACGCGGACGCCGCCCCCGGAGGAGCCGTGCCGGGCGGCCGGGCCCCGGAAGCTGCGTGCCGTGTCGGCGGCGGTCGCCGCGGTGTGTGCCTTGAGGGCGCGCTGGAGCCGCTCGATCGTCGGGCGGTAGCGCTTCCTTGCCTCGGGGTTGAGCGTGACCAGCGAGAAGCCGCTGCTGGGGTGCGGTTCCTCGGGGTGGTCAAGACCCAGCTCCTCGGCGATCGCGAGGAATCTGCGGTTGTGATAGCGGCCCGCGCGTGAGGTGTCGCGTACGCCGCGTGACGCGGCGATGCCATGGACTGCCTCGTGGAGCAGTCGCTCGAAGGAGAGCTCGGCGCCGCAGGCGGACGACGACTCTCCGATCAGGGATTCGGGCGCGGCAAGATCGGGCAGCTCGGGGTGGTGCCGCTGAATATCGGCCCACGCCTGTGCCAGCTCTGCGGCGAGAACAGGTGGTGTCGTGCTCACGTCGTGAACAACGAGCCGGGATGCCCAGGGGTTCCATTCCGGGGCATCCCAAATAATTTGCACGTACCCGTCAGTTGCCATTGATGCGTCCGGACGAGGGCGGGTGCGCTGATCTGCCCAGAAGCCTCGCAGCTCATAGCAAGCCGGTACGTAGTAGCGCGTACGCCCCGGCGCGTAGAAGAACTCCGCACACCGGGGCTTGTGTTGCCTGGGCAGGCGTACGAGCCGGGAACGAGCGCGCTGATACCGGAAGGCGCGCCGTCAGTAGGCGCGGGCCACTACGGCGACGTTACCGGGGGTCTCATCGGCGTCCGGCACCGCCCCGTCCTCCGCGACCAGACACCGTACGGACACGGAGTGCTCCGCGAGCTTCGCCTCGCCCTCCGGGCCGAGCGTGGCCCACGGGATGCGTGCCCAGCCGCCGGCCGCCGTGGCCTGGACGGCCTGGTCGACGGTGGTGACGTCCGAGGTGCGGGACTCCCTGCGCTCGCGGGCCTGGTCCAGGAGCAGCTTCTGGTCCTCTTCGAGGACGGTGGGCAGCAGCGCCGCGAGGGAGTCGATCGCGACCGGCTCCTTGCCTCCCTTGATGCGGCGGGCCAGCATCGCGGTGCCGCTCTCCAGGTCGCGCGGGCCGACCTCGACGCGGACCGGCACTCCCTTGAGCTCCCAGTCGACGGCACGGCGCCCGAAGGGGGTGTCCGTGCGGTCGTCGACCTGGACGCGCACGCCCGCGGCCTTCAGGCGCTCGCCGATCTCGTGGACCTTGGCGAGCACCGCTTCGTCGCCCTTGATGGCGAGGACGACGGCCTGGACGGGTGCCAGGCGCGGCGGGACCCGCAGGCCGTTGTCGTCGCCGTGCATCATCACCAGGGCGCCGATCATCCTTGTCGTACTGCCCCAGGAGGTCTGCCAGACGAGCTCCTGCTTGCCCTCCTTGGAGAGGTACTGGGTGTGGAAGGCCCGGGCGAAGTTCTGGCCGAGCTCGTGGCTGGTGCCGAGTTGGAGGGCCTTGCCGTCGCCCATCATGCCTTCGAGGGTGAGGGTGTTGATGGCGCCCGCGAAGCGCTCCTGGGCGGTCTTGCGGCCCAGGACGAAGTCCATCGCCAGGACGTCGCGCATGAAGGCGCCGTAGACGTCCGTGTGGATGCGGGCCGCGAAGTCGCGTGCTTCTTCGTACGTCGCGTGGGCCGTGTGGCCTTCCTGCCAGAGGAACTCCGAGGTCCGCAGGAAGAGCCGGGGCCGCAGCTCCCAACGGACCACGTTCGCCCACTGGTTGATCAGGAGCGGCAGGTCGCGGTAGCTCTGCACCCACTTGGAGAAGTACTCGTTGACGATCGTCTCGGAGGTGGGGCGGATGACGACCGGCTCCTCCAGCTCCTTGCCGCCGCCGTGCGTGACGACGGCCAGCTCGGGGGCGAAGCCTTCGACGTGCTCGGCCTCCCTGGTCAGGTACGACTGGGGGATGAGAAGGGGGAAGTACGCGTTCTGGGTGCCCGTCTCCTTGATGCGGGCGTCCATGTCCTGCTGCATGCGTTCCCAGAGGCCGTAGCCGTACGGTCGGATCACCATGGTGCCGCGCACCGGGCCGTTGTCGGCCAGCTCCGCCTTGTTGATCAGGTCTTGGTACCAGCGCGGGAAGTCTTCCGCCCGGGGCGTGAGAACGGGTGCCTTAGCCATGGCGCGCATGGTACGGCGGTCCTCCAAAGAGCGTGCATTGAATTCCTCCGGGGGGCGCACGACGGTGGCACGCAAGCATTGCCCCACAACCTCTGGACGCCACGACGGATGCGGAGTTCTCTGGCATACAGGGGGAGTGCGAGCGCACTGCACGGGGGCGGACGAAACGTTTGAATACGACACTCCAGCAACTCTCGGCGGATTGGGGCGCTTTCGATGACACCTACACTCGCGCAGCCGCACCTCCCCCGCGCGGGCACGACCCCCCGTGGCGTGGACCGGTGCGCACGCGCGCGTGACTGGGCGGAGATCCAGGAACGGATGCTGGTTCCGCTCTATGAAGCGGTGTACGAACGACTCGAAGTAGGCAGCGGTACACGGCTTCTCGGCCTCGGCTGCGGTTCCGGACTCGCTCTCCTGATGGCGGCATCACGGGGCGCGTCGGTCACCGGTGTCGACCCCTCGGCGCCCGAACGGCTCGCCCTGGCGCGTGAGCGCCTGTTGCCCGAGGCAGGCCTGGACGCACGGCCGCACGGCGCCGCCCGGCTCGTGGAGGGCGGCCCCGACGACGTGTCGGGGCCGGACGCGCCCGGGTTCAACATGGTGACCGCTTTCCAGCCGATCGGCTGCACGGCGGGCGACTCCGAGGGCCTCTCCGGCCTCCTGGAGTCCACCGTCCCGCTGACCGGGCGCGGCACCCCGGTGGTCCTCGTCGGATGGGGTCCTCCGGAGCGCTGCACGACCTCTTCTGTACTGAGGGTGGCGACCAAGCTCGCCGACCCTCTCCGTAGTACGGGAAGTTGGCGCCCCGCGCTCCGCGACGACCTGGAGGAGGTCGCCCAGCGGGCGGGCCTCAAGCCGGACGGCTCGGGACGCGTGGCGTGCCCCTTCGGGTACGCGGACACGGCCAGCGCGGTCCGCGGTCTGCTCTCGACGGGGCTGTTCGACGCCGCGGTGGGTGCGACGGATCAGGTGCAGGTCGACAAGGAGCTGACGGAGGCCCTGCATCCCCACATGCGGCGGGACGGCACCATCTGGATGCCCAACGTCTTCCGGTACTTGATCGCGCGCACGCGGTAGCTCCTTGTCGGTGAAGGGGGCTAGTCGGCGTCCTTGGTGAGGCGGGTGATGCCGGCGACCCGGTACGCCGCCTCCTCCTCCAGCGTCTCGTTCTCCAGGAGCGCGGCGGCCAGGGCGTCCAGCCGGCTCCTGTGCTCCCGCAGTTGCCGGCACGCGCTCTCGTAGCACTCGTCGACGATCCGCCGCATCTCGTGGTCGATCGTGTCGAGGGTGACCGGGGCCGCCGAGAGGCCGTAGGCCTGCTGGGCGTCGCTCGGCAGCGCGGAGAGGCGGCCCACGCGCTCGCTCATGCCCCAGCGGCCGACCATGCCGCGGGCGATGTTGGTGACCTGTTCGAGGTCGCTCTCGGCGCCCGTGGTGATGGCGTCGAAGACGACGTGTTCGGCCGCCATGCCGCCCAGGGCTCCGACGATGCGGCCACGCAGATACTCCTCCGTGTACGCGTACTTGTCGGAGTCCGGTGTCGACAGCGTGACGCCCAGGGCGCGCCCCCGGGGCACGATGGTGATCTTCCGGACCGGGTCGGCGCCGGGCTGCAACATGCCGAGCAGGGCGTGCCCGCTCTCGTGGTACGCCGTGCGCCGCCGCTCCTCGTCGGGCATGACCAGTGGCCGCTCCGCGCCGAGCTGGACCTTCTCCAGGGCCTCGGAGAGGTCGGCCTGCGTCACCTTCCTCTGCCCCCGCTTGACGGCGAGCAGGGCGGCTTCGTTGGCGAGGTTGGCGAGTTCCGCGCCGGTCATCCCCGGTGTCGTACGGGCGACCTGGGCGAGGTCGGTGTCGTCCGCCATCGGGATCTCACGCGTGTGGATCTTGAGGATGGCCTCGCGTCCGCCGCGGTCGGGCGGGCTGACGGTGACGACCCGGTCGAAACGGCCCGGGCGGGTCAGGGCGGGGTCGAGGATGTCGGCGCGGTTGGTGGCCGCGAGGACGATGACGCCCTCGGAGCCGGAGAAGCCGTCCATCTCGGTGAGGATCTGGTTCAGCGTCTGCTCGCGCTCGTCGTGCCCGCCCATCCCGCTGCCGCCGCCGCGCGCCCGCCCGATGGTGTCGATCTCGTCGATGAAGATGATGGACGGCGCGACCTTCCTGGCCTCCGCGAAGAGTTCACGTACGCGCGAGGCGCCGACGCCCACGATCATCTCGATGAACTCCGAGGCGGACGCCGAGAAGAACGGCACCCCGGCCTCACCGGCGACGGCCCGCGCGAGCAGCGTCTTGCCTGTGCCGGGCAGGCCCGCGAGCAGCACGCCCCGCGGCATCTTGGCGCCCATCTCGCGATAGGCCGCGGGGTTCTTCAGGAAGTCGACGACATCGCTCAACTCGCCCTCGACCTCGTCGATGCCCGCCACGTCGGCGAAAGTGGTGCGCTGGTCACCGGGTTCGAGCTCCACCGGCTTCGGCGGCGCCTTGCGCCCCAGCATGCCGCCCGCGCCGCCCATGCCCGAGCTCATCCGCCGGGCGATGAAGATCCACAGGAAGACCAGGAGCAGCATCGGCGCGAGGGAGATGAGCAGGTTGGAGAGGAAGCTGCGCTCCTGCACGACGGGCTCGGCGGTCACCGTGACGTCGTGCTTGGTGAGGTCGTCCCAGAGCTTGTCGTCGGCGAAGGCGGGGCGCTGGGTGATGAACTTGGTGTACTTCCCCTTCTCGTCGCCCGGCTTCTCCTGCTCCTTCTTGAGCTGACCCTGGATCGCGTCGCCCTTGGAGTAGATCTTCGTGACGTTCCCGGAGTCGACCTGCTTGCTGAACTCCGTGTACGAGATCGTCGGCTCGTCGCCGTCGTTGAAGAAGGAGAGGACGAGGTTGGCGATGAGATAGACGATGAGCGCGGTGAGGATGAGCCCGCCCCAGCCGCCCGGCATCTTCTTCTTCGGAGGTGGCGTGGGCGCGGGCGGGGGTGCGCCCTCGGAGCGCCATGGCTGGTCGGGCGCCTGGCGCGGCGGCACAGGGTTGCTCATATGCGGACGTTACGACAGAAAAAGGGGCCGGGCATCCGCTCCGGAAACGCCTGGGGCGCCCCTCTCGGCAGAGGGGCGCCCCAGGAAACGCACGTAACGCAGGACCTCAGCCCATGAACTTCTTGAACTCGTCCGGCAGCTCGAAGTCCTGCGCCTGCTGGCCCGCGGGGAGGCCGAAGGCGCCGCCTTCCTGACCTGCCTGCTCACGGCGGGCTGCGGCCTCCTGCTCCTCCTGCTTGCGCTTCATCGGGTTGCCCGACTTGCGCTTGCCCTTGGCCTGCTTCTGCTTCTTCTTCTGCTTGCCGGCGCCGCCACCCATGCCCGGCATCCCGGGCATGCCCGGCATTCCGCCGCCCTGGGCCATCCGCGACATCATCTTGCGGGCCTCGAAGAAGCGCTCGACCAGGTTCTTGACGGCGCTGACCTCGACGCCGGAGCCCTTGGCGATACGGGCGCGGCGCGAGCCGTTGATGATGGTCGGCTCGTGGCGCTCGCCCGGCGTCATCGACTTGATGATGGCGGCGGTGCGGTCGACGTCCCGCTCGTCCAGGTTGTTGATCTGGTCCTTGATCTGCCCCATGCCGGGCATCATCCCGAGCAGCTTGCTGATGCTGCCCATCTTCCGGACCTGCTCCATCTGGGCCAGGAAGTCGTCGAGCGTGAAGTCCTTGCCCTTGCTGCTCGCCAGCTTGGAGGCCATCTTCTCGGCCTCTTGCTGGGAGAAGGTCTGCTCGGCCTTCTCGATCAGCGTGAGCATGTCGCCCATGCCGAGGATGCGGGACGCCATGCGGTCCGGGTGGAACGCGTCGAAGTCGTCCAGCTTCTCGCCGTTCGAGGCGAACATGATCTGGCGCCCGGTGACCTGCGCGATGGAGAGCGCGGCACCACCACGGGCGTCACCGTCGAGCTTCGACAGGACCACGCCGTCGAAGCCGACGCCGTCGCGGAAGGACTCCGCCGTGTTCACGGCGTCCTGACCGATCATGGCGTCGACGACGAAGAGGACCTCGTCCGGGCTGACGGCGTCGCGGATGTCCGCGGCCTGCCGCATCAGCTCCTGGTCGATGCCGAGGCGTCCCGCGGTGTCGACGATGACGACGTCGTACTGCTTGGTCTTGGCGAACTCGATGGAGTCCTTGGCGACCTGGACCGGGTCGCCCACGCCGTTGCCCGGCTGCGGGGCGTAGACGCCGACACCCGCGCGCTCCGCGACGACGGACAACTGGTTCACGGCGTTGGGCCGCTGCAGGTCGCACGCCACCAAGAGCGGGGAGTGGCCCTGCCCCTTCAGCCAGAGGCCGAGCTTTCCGGCGAGGGTGGTCTTACCGGCACCCTGCAGACCGGCGAGCATGATGACGGTCGGCGGGTTCTTGGCGAACCGCAGGCGTCGCGTCTCACCACCGAGGATGCCTACGAGCTCCTCGTTGACGATCTTGATGACCTGCTGGGCGGGGTTCAGGGCCTGGGAGACCTCGACCCCCGCGGCGCGCTCCTTGACCTGCTTGATGAAGGCCCGGACGACGGGGAGGGCGACGTCCGCCTCGAGCAGGGCGATGCGGATCTCGCGCGCCGTGGCGTCGATGTCCGCCTCGGAAAGGCGGCCCTTGCCCCGGAGGTTCTTGAATGTCGCTGCGAGGCGGTCGGAGAGAGTGTCGAACACGGCGGTCGCGAATCCTCGGGTCGAAGGGGGCGCCCCCCGCTCGCGCGGAGCTGAGCGTGGGGGAGGGCGGATAGGTCGCCCTCCAGGGTATCTGTCCCGCCGGGCGGGCGGGCCCGCAGGAGCGGGGCGGGCTTCCGTCACTCCGTGACGGGGTGATCGCCTTGCCTGCCGACCCTGGCGGAGGCCCTGCTGGACGGGCCTCTCCCACCCGCCCGACTACCCCGCAGCGCCAAGGGATGGGTGGGCGGTGGGGGGCGATCCGCGTAACGGGTGGGGTGGGGGACGTGGCCAGCCCCGCACCCCCTACCCCCTCAACCCCTCAACCCCTCCTCCACCGCCCGAGCCACCCCCGCCGCCCGCTCCCCCGACAGCGGGGTCGGGGATCCCGCCCCCACCCCCGCCTCCGTCACGTAGAACGCGTCCACCGCGTTCGCCCCCAGCGTCGACACATGCGCACTGCGCACCACCACCCCCGCCGACTCCAGCGCCCGCCCGATGCGGTGCAGCAGGCCCGGTGCGTCCTGGGCCCGTACCTCGATCACCGTCGCGAGGCGGGAGCCGGCCGAAGCCACCGTCACGCGCGGCGGCGGGGCCACCGTCCCCCGGCGGCGCGGGTACGCCGCGTCCCGTTCCGCCAGCCGTGCCGCGATGTCCAGCGAACCGTCGAGCGCCCGCACCAGGTCCGACCGCAGCCGCGCCGCCTGCGGCAGGGAGCCGTACTCCGCCGCGACCCGCCAGTTGAGCAGCAGCACCGAGTCCTCGAGGCCGGACGGCAGCCCGACCCCCCGCAGCTCCGCCGTACGCACCGCGAGCCGGTGCACGGCCAGCACCCCCGCGACGGCGGACAGCACACCGGGTTGGTCCGGCACCGCGATGATCAGCTCCACGCCCAGCGGCTCCGGGCCCCCCGAAGCCTCCTCACCACCTGCCGCGGCTCCCTCCGTCTGTGCCCGCAGCGCCAGCACAGGGCCACCCGTACGGAACGCCTCCACAGCCAGCCGCTCCTGCTCGGCCGTGGGAGCCGCGTCCTCCACCGCCTCCGGCTCCTCCCCCGAAAGCACCGCCCCGACCCGCTTCACCAGATCGGCGACGAGCGAACCCCGCCAGGTGGACCAGGCCGCCGGACCGGTGGCCAGCGCGTCCGCCTCCGTCAGCGCGTGCAGCAGCTCCAGCGTCCCGACCGATCCCACCGCGTCCGCCACGGACCGCACCGTCGCCGGATCGTCGAGGTCGCGCCGCGTGGCCGTCTCGATCAGGAGCAGGTGATGCCGCACCAGAGTCGCGAGGACCGTCACGTCCCCCCGGTCGAATCCGATCCGCGCGGCGACGTCCCGGGCGATGATCTCCCCGGCCACGGAGTGGTCGCCGGGCCAGCCCTTCCCGATGTCGTGCAGCAGCCCGGCCACCAGCAGCAGGTCGGGCCGTCCCACGCGCCGGGTCAGCTCCGAGGCCTGCACCGCCGTCTCCACCAGGTGCCGGTCGACCGTCCACGTGTGCACGGCGTTGCGCTGCGGCCTGCACCGCACCCGCTCCCAGTCGGGGAGCAGGCGAGTGATCAGCCCCTCGGCCTCCAGCGCCTCCCACACCTCGACCGTCGGCCGCCCCGCTCCCAGGAGCGTCACCAACTGCTCCCGGGCCTCCGCGGGCCACGGCGTCGGCAGCGGCCGCACCGTCGCCGCCATCCGGCGCACCGCGTGCAGCGACAGGGGCAGCCCCGCCTGAGCCGCCGCCGCGGCCGCACGCAGCGGCAGCACGGGATCACGCTCGGGCCGGGCCGCCCGGGCGAGGACGACCTCCCCGTCCTGCTCCACGACCCCCTCGGCCAGCGGCGACCGCTCGGCCGCGGCCCCCTTGCCGCCGCCCAGCATCGCCCGCAGCCGGGGCCGCACGGACCGCGACCGCAGCACCCTGCTCACCTCGCGCCACGTCACGTCACTCGCGTACGACACCGTGCGCGCCGCCTCGTACACCTGCCGCAGCAAGGTGTCGGCGTCCAGCAGGCCCAGTTCCGCCGCGACCTGATCCTGTTCCTGGAGCGCGAGCCGGTCCGTGGCCCGCCCCGTGGTCAAGTGCAGCGCGTCCCGCACGTCCAGCAAACGCCGCCGGGCCTCGGAGAGCCCTTCCCTCGGCGCGTCCGCGAGCCAGGAGGCGGCGACGGCCCGCAGCGCGGTCGCGTCCCGAAGGCCGCCCCGCGCCTCCTTCAGGTCCGGCTCCAGGAGGTAGCTCAACTCCCCCTGCCGTTCGGCCCGTTCCTCGCACAGCTCCCGCAGCTCGGGCAGCCGCTTGGGCGCGAGGTTGCGCCAGTCGGCGAGGACCGCCGTCCGCAAGCCGGCCGTCAGCCCCAGGTCACCCACCACGTGCCGCGCGTCAAGCAGCCCCAGCTGCACCTTGAGGTCCTCCCCCGCGGTCTTGCGCGCCTCCACCGGCGTCCGCACGGAGTGGTCGAGCGCGAGCCCGAGATCCCAGATGGGGTACCAGATGCGGTCCGCGAGGGCCGCCACCTCACCGGCGTCCGCGCTGCCGTCGTGCAGCAACAGCAGGTCGAGGTCGCTGCGCGGCGAGAGCTCTCCCCTGCCGTAGCCGCCCACGGCGACCAGCGAGGCCCCGCGCGGCGCACCCGCGGCCGTGAAGAGTCCGGTCAGCCAGTCGTCCGTGAGGTCGGCGAGGGCCGAACGGCGCGGCGGCCCGGACTGCGCCTCCCCTTGAAGGAGGCGCAGCCGGGCCGCCGCGTAGCCGCTGGGTCCGGAGTCTTCCGAGTCCGATTCAGTACGTACTTCCACACTCGTCACCCAGCAGCTCCTGTCAGTCCCGCTCAGTTCCGCTCAGCCTCTGGTAGCTCAGCCCTTGCCGACCGAGCTCACAACGCATCAGGCCCACGCTCGCCGGTCCGCACCCGGACGGCCGTCTCGACCGGGACGCTCCAGACCTTGCCGTCCCCGATCTTGCCGGTCCGGGCGGCCTTCACCACGACATCCACGAGCTGTTCGGCGTCGTCGTCCTCGACCAGGACCTCGATCCGGATCTTGGGCACGAGGTCGACGGTGTACTCCGCGCCACGGTAGACCTCGGTGTGGCCGCGCTGGCGGCCGTAGCCGCTGGCCTCGGTGACGGTCAGGCCCTGCACGCCGAAGGCCTGGAGGGCTTCCTTGATCTCGTCGAGCCGGTGCGGCTTGACGACCGCGGTGATGAGCTTCATGCGTCCACCCTCTTGTTCTTGCCGGTCGCAGCCTTACCGGCGTCCTGGGCCGGCGGGCCGGGCACGGGGGCGGTACGGGGAGCCGTGCCACCGCCCGCTCCACTGAAGTCGTACGCGGTCTCGGCGTGCTGCACCTGGTCGATGCCCCCGACCTCCTCGTCCTCGCTGACCCGCATCCCGATGGTCTTGTCGACCAGGAGGGCGAGGATCGCGGAGGCGATCATGGAGTACGCGAGGACGGCGCCGACACCGGCGGCCTGCTTGCCCAGCTGTTCGAGTCCGCCGCCGTAGAAGAGGCCCTTGGCGTCGGACTGGACGCCGCCGGTGGCGAAGAAGCCGACGAGCAGCGAGCCGACGACACCGCCGACGAGGTGGACACCGACGACGTCGAGGGAGTCGTCGTAGCCGAACTTGAACTTGAGGCCGACGGCCATGGCGCAGAGCAGACCGGCGATGGCGCCGATCGCGATCGCGCCGAGCGGCGAGCAGGAGCCGCCGGACGGGGTGATCGCGACGAGGCCCGCGACGGCACCCGAAGCGGCGCCGAGCGTGGTGAACGCGCCGTGCCGGATCTTCTCGTAGGCGAGCCAGGCCAGCATGGCCGCGGCGGTGGCGACCTGCGTGTTCAGGAACATCATCGCGCCGACGCCGTCGTCGTTGCCCAGCCACGATCCGGCGTTGAAGCCGAACCAGCCGAACCACAGGAGCGCGGCGCCGAGCATGACCAGCGGCAAGCTGTGCGGCCGCATCGGGTCCTTCTTGAAGCCGACGCGCTTACCGATGACCAGGATCACGCCGAGCGCCGCGGCACCGGCGTTGATGTGCACGGCCGTACCACCGGCGAAGTCGATGACGCCGAGCTCGAAGGCCCAGCCGCCCGTCCCCCACACCCAGTGCGCGACCGGGAAGTAGACGATCGTGGCCCAGAGCGCGACGAACAGCGCCCAGGCGGTGAACTTCACGCGGTCGGCGAGCGCACCGCTGATCAGCGCGGGCGTGATGATCGCGAACATCAGCTGGAAGACCGCGAAGACGTACACCGGGATGGTGTAGCCGTCCCACAGCTCGGTGAGCCCTATGCCGCTCAGCCCGACGTAGTCGGACGACCAGCCGATGAGGCTGCCGTGGTCGGTGCCGAACGCGATGGAGAAGCCGTACAGCACCCAGAGGATGGTGACGATCCCCAGACTGATGAAGCTCATCATCAGCATGTTCAGCGTGCTCTTGACGCGGACCATGCCTCCGTAGAAGAAGGCGAGTCCCGGCGTCATGAGCATCACCAGGGCGGAACAGATGAGCATGAACCCTGTGTTGGCGGCAGACAGCTGCGGGGCGTCTGCGGCGATCGTGATGCCTGGGGGCATCGGCGTCTCCTCGTCGTCGTATGCGGCCCGTGCGGGCGGGGCGAGTGGGGTCTCCCCTGGTCGAGCGGAGCCGAGAGCTTGGGGAAGGGTGGGCCGTTATGCGCCATGAGATTGGCCCAGCGCCGTTTCAGGGGGCGCCCCTCGATGTTTCGCCGCAGTGACGAAGAGGTCGTACGTGTTACGCGTCCATGAACTGCCGGGTCAGGCGGGGCGCGGTTTCATACCCTGCGCACACCACACAAACCGACCGCGGCGGCCATCCGGTTGACCTGGCGTGGGGGAGCCGAGTCGGGCAGTTCGGGATGGGCCGGCCGCGGCCGGGGTTCTGGTGGGGCGCCGTCAGACCGCTTCCGCGGTCTCCGGCATGTCGATGGCGAGCTGGTCGGTCAGCTGCACGACCTCGGCGATGTCGCCGAAGTCCCGCACGGCGGTGTCCACGGTCTTGCGAAGGCGGGTGTTGACCCGCTCGGAGCGGACCTTCTTGGCGATGGTCAGGGCCTGGCCCGCGAGCACCGTGCTCTGCTCGGGCTCGCGCTGGAGCAGGTGGACCGTGGCCATGCCGATGAGGTTCAGTGCGTACGAACGCTGGTGCTCGGAGTCCTTGCCGAAGAGGTCGACGGCGCGCTCCATGACGGGCTCGGCGAGCGATGCGTACGTGGGGCTGCGGCCCGCCACATAGGCCAGGTCGCGGAACGAGTGGGCGTTCTCGCCGTTCAGCTCGGCCTCGGAGAAGAAGCGGATCCAGTCGGGCTCGGGCTCGTCGAACTCGGCGGCGTCGGCGAAGGTGTCCTCGGCCATGCGCACGGCCCGCTTGCACTTGCCGGGCTGGCCCATGCTGGCGTACGCGCGGGCCTCCATCGCATACAGCATGGCCTGGGTGCGCGGGCTCGCGCAGTCCCGGCTTCCGTACTGCGCGAGGTGGATCAGTTCGAGCGCGTCGTCCGGCCGTCCGAGGTGGATCATCTGGCGGCTCATGCTGGAGAGGATGTACGACCCGAGGGGCTTCTCGCCGGCTTCCTTCGCGGCGTGCAGGGCGAGCACGAAGTACTTCTGGGCGGTGGGCTGCAGTCCGACGTCATAGCTCATCCAGCCGGCCAGTTCGGCCAGCTCGCCGGCGACCTTGAAGAGGCGCTTGGACGTGGCCTCCGGCTGGGGCTCCTGCAACAGGTCCGTCACCTCGTGCAGTTGGCCGACGACCGCCTTGCGCCGCAGCCCGCCGCCGCACTGCGCGTCCCACTGCCGGAACATCACGGTCGTGGACTCCAGGAGGTCGAGCTCCGGTTTGGAGAGCCGGCCGGGCCTGCGGGACGGGGCGGGCGGCTCGGGGTCGCCGACCGGGGTGGTCGGCCCCGGGACCAGCCAGCGCTGCATGGGCTCGATGAGGGCGGGGCCCGCGGAGAGCGCGAGCGAGGTGCCGAGGAAGCCGCGCCGGGCCAGCATCAGGTCGCTGCGCGAGAACTCGCTGATGAGCGCGACGGTCTGGGGCCCGGTCCAGGGCAGGTCTACGCCCGACACCGAGGGCGACTGGTGCGGGGCGCGCAGGCCGAGGTCCTCGACGGCGACGACACAGCCGAAGCGCTCGGAGAACAGCTCGGAGAGGATGCGCGGGATGGGCTCGCGGGGATTCTCGCCGTCCAGCCAGCGCCGCACCCGGGAGGTGTCGGTGGAGATGTGATGGGCGCCCAACTGCCGCGCCCTGCGGTTCACTTGGCGCGCCAGCTCGCCCTTCGACCAGCCGCTGCGCACGAACCAGGAATTGAGCAGTTCGTTCGGGCGCTTCTCAGCGTTCGCACCACTTCCGCCATTGCCGCCCACTGGAACGCCCCCATCCCTCATGACACTTACGCGCGGTCCCACGCCAAGCCCTACCAGAATGCCGCGCACCGCGGCTCTCCGTCCGGAGAACGTCACCCATCGAACAGGAAACCGACTTGCCTCCGGCATACCCACGAGTGCACACCACTCAGGGCCCGTGCACTGAAAGTAATCCTACGATCACCCCTCCGGCGAGGGCGATCGCGGAAACGCCACCATTCGCCACCCCTTCGAATGAACTCCCCGCCCTCCACAAGCGATTGACTTGACAGTGGACGTTCGAAGGTGGGCGGAAGGGAGCACTTGGGGGCGCGAATGACCGAGCGCACCCCCCTGAGAGCACCGGCGCCTGAACAAAAGCACAGGGTCACGATCCGATTCCGTCACGTAACCACACCGCGCTCGACCCGTTGGAGGGGGCATGGGCTTCACGATCGGCGGCATCCGGGGGACCGACAAGCCCCGCACCGGTTCACGGCGGCGCGGCCGCGCGTCGGACTGCACCGCGGTGGCCGAGTACACCGGGCTGTGGGGATGGGCCGCGGTCCCCGGCGCACGGGCCCAGGACGGCCGCTGCTCCTGCGGCGCGGCCGACTGCGCGGCCCCCGGCGCCCACCCCCTGGAGTTCGCTCCCGAGGTCCCCGCGGGGGCGACGCTCGGCGAAGTGACCGAGACCTGGGCCCAGTTCCCCGGCGCCGCCGTACTGCTGCCCGTGGGCCGCGCCTTCGACGTGATCGAGGTGGCCGAGGCGGCCGGCCGCAGGGCGCTGGTCCGCCTGGAGCGCATGGGCCTGCCGCTCGGCCCGGTGGCCGCCACCCCGGAGGGCCGCACGCACTTCTTCGTCGCCCCCGGCGCCGCCACCGAACTCCCCCAGCTGCTCTACCGCATGGGCTGGGACGACGCCGGCATCGACCTGCACGGCCTGGGCCCCGGCACGCACATCACGGCCCCGCCGTCCGACCGCGCGGGCCTCGGCCCGGTCCGCTGGCTCCGCGCGCCGGACCTCGACTCCGCGACGCATCCCCCGCAGGCACGGCTGGTCCTGGGGACGCTGGCGTACGTGGCGCACCGCTCGCCGGCGTGACCGGCGCTCCGCAGACGGAAATGCCCCACCCCGGCTGCACCCCGGGGTGGGGCATTTCTCTGGTCGTACGCCGTCTCCCGCGGGGCTAAGGAGCCACGGAGCCGCCTCGCGTCACCTACTGGTCACCGATGAGCGCGTCGACGAACGCCTCCGGCTCGAACGGCGCGAGGTCGTCCGCGCCCTCGCCGAGCCCGACCAGCTTCACCGGCACGCCCAGCTCGCGCTGGACCGCGACGACGATGCCGCCCTTGGCCGTGCCGTCCAGCTTCGTCAGGACGATGCCGGTGATGTCCACGACCTCGGCGAAGACCCGCGCCTGCACCAGGCCGTTCTGCCCGGTCGTCGCGTCCAGGACGAGCAGCACCTCGTCCAGCGGCGCGTGCTTCTCCACGACGCGCTTGACCTTGCCGAGCTCGTCCATCAGGCCCGTCTTGGTGTGCAGCCGGCCCGCGGTGTCGATGAGGACGACGTCGGCGCCCTCCGCGATGCCTTCCTTGACCGCGTCGAAGGCGATCGACGCGGGGTCGCCGCCCTCGGGACCGCGGACCGTACGCGCGCCGACGCGGTCGCCCCAGGTCTGCAGCTGATCGGCGGCGGCGGCGCGGAACGTGTCCGCGGCGCCGAGGACGACCGAGCGGCCGTCGGCGACGAGGACGCGGGCGAGCTTGCCGGTGGTGGTGGTCTTGCCGGTGCCGTTCACGCCGACGACCATCACGATGCCGGGCGTCTCCAGGCCCGACTCGGTCTTCACGGTGCGGTCGAAGTCCGTGCCGAGGAGCGCGAGGAGCTCCTCGCGCAGCAGGGCGCGCAGGTCGTCCGTGGTGCGGGTGCCGAGCACGCGGACGCGCTCGCGAAGGCGCTCGACCAGTTCCTGGGTGGGGGCGACGCCGACGTCGGCGGTGAGGAGCGTGTCCTCGATCTCCTCCCACGTGTCCTCGTCGAGGTGCTCGCGGGAGAGGAGCGTGAGCAGCCCCTTGCCGAGTGCGTTCTGCGAGCGCGAGAGGCGCGAGCGCAGACGGACCAGGCGACCTGCCGTGGGCTCCGGGGTCTCGATCTCCGGGGCGGCCTCGGGGGCCTCTTCGGTGACGACCGGCGCCTGTGCTCCGGCGCCCGGGAGTTCCACCTCCTCGATCGTGCGGCGCGGTTCGTCGCGCGGCGTCTCGGCCTCGTCGCCGATATGCGGCTCGGCCGGAGGGGCGGTGATGGTGGGCGTGGACGACGGGGCCTGCGGCGGCAGCTGCTTCTTCTTGCGGCTGCCGATCACGAGCCCGCCGAGCGCGCCGATCACGACCACGGCGATGACTACAGCAAGGATGACGATTTCCATAACCCACCCAGTATCAGCCATGGGGGCAGCAGAGGCCCAGGCTGTAGCTTCCTCCAAAGAACATAAGCTTATAGAGGGCACTACTCGGACTAAAGTACGATGGAGCTCTCCGCATCAACGCGCGTAGAGTCCAACGCGATCACCCCCACGGACGGGTCGCGACGTTGCGATCCGAGCGAGAGGCACGGACCCCACCCCATGAGCACCACCGCCGAAACCGAAGGCGCCCTGGAGACACGCGGCCTCGAGCCCGTCCCCGACTCCGAGCGCACGGGCCGGACCCGCGAGCTGTTCCCCACCTGGGTGGCGGCCAACATCAGCGTCCTGCTGCTCACCATGGGCGCCGGTCTCATCGTGACCAACGGCCTCAACTTCTGGCAGGCCCTGGTCGTCGCCCTGGTCTCGCCGCTGCTCAGCTACGGCCTGGTCGGGCTGATCTCGATCGCGGGCAAGCGCGGCGGCTCCCCCGGCATGACGCTCTCGCGCGCCGTCTTCGGCCAGCGCGGCAACCTCTTCCCCGGCTCGCTGATCTGGATCGCACGCTGGGGCTGGGAGACGATCAACGCGGTGACGGGCGCGTACGCGATCATCACCGTCCTGGACATCTGCTTCGGCGTGAAGTCCAGCACGTGGCTGACGGTCGTGACACTGGTCGCCTTCGTCGCCTGCACGTTCCTGATCAGCGGCCTGGGCCGCAAGGTCCTGCACATCTGCAACACCTGGGCGACGTACCTCTTCGGCGCGTTCAGTGTCCTCGTCCTGGTCTACCTGGTGGCCAACACCCCCTGGTCGGACGTCTTCTCGCGGCCCGCGGGCTCCACCGCGGCAATGGTCGCGGGCGTCGGCGTGATCGCCGCGGGCGGCATCAGCTGGGTCCCCACGGGCCCGGACTTCACGCGCTACCTCCCGCGCAAGGCCTCGAACAAGGCCCTGGTGGGCAACGCCATCGGCGGCGCCGGCATCGTCGTCGTACCGATGGTCCTGATGGGCGCGGTCATGGCGGTCAGCACGCCGAGCCTGTCGGACGCATCGGACCCGGTCTCCTTCCTCGGCCAGCTGCTTCCGACGTGGATCGCCGTGCCGTACCTGGTGATGGCCCTGATCGGCATGCTCCTGATCAACTCGATGTCGATGTACTCCGCGGGCTTCACCGCGATGACGCTCGGCATCAAGGTCCCGCGCACGTGGGCGGTCTCCATCAACGCCATCATCAGCCTGATCTTCGGCTACCTCCTGATGAACGTGGCCACCAGCTTCATCGGCTCGTTCATCTCCTTCCTGACCCTGCTCGCCGTCGCGTTCTCCGCCTGGATCGGCGTCTTCGGCATCGACATGCTGCGCAGGAAGACGTACGACGGCGAGGCGCTGATGGACACCAAGCGCACCAGCGCCTACTGGTACAAGGCGGGCTTCGCCTGGCAGGCCATGACCGCGTGGGCGATCGCCCTGGTGGCGGGGCTGCTCTTCACGAAGGTCGACTGGTTCAGCGGTCCGCTCGCCACGTCCTGGGTCGGGCGCAACGGCCTGGGCTGGCTGGCCACGATCCTCATCGCGGCCGCGCTGTACGCGGTGCTGCCGAGGAACCCGGCGGTCGAGGCGCCCGAGGGCCCCAAGCGAAACGGTGAGGGCGAGACGGAGCTGGTCTCGGCCTGATCCGGAGCAACTGCCCCCGGACCCTGGTCATCTGACACCACGTCATCTAACGTCCCTCTTCGCCCGCCCATCGTGAAGGGGGACGTTTTCCATGCCCGTCACAGTCGTACGCTTCAACCTCGTCGATCCGGACGCCACGCCCACCTCACTGAGCGAGCGCTACAAGGCCGCCCTGGAGATGGCCGCGTACGCCGACGACCGGGGCATCTCCACCGTGCAGACCGAGGAGCACCACGGCGTCGGCAACAACTGGCTGCCCTCGCCCTTCACCTTCGCGGGCGCGGTGTTCGGCGCGACCCGGCGCATCGCGGTCACGGTCTCCGCGATCATCGGGCCGCTGCACGATCCGCTGCGGCTGGCCGAGGACATCGCCGTACTCGACCTGCTCAGCGGCGGACGTCTGGTGACCGTGGCGGGGATCGGATACCGGCCCGCCGAGTACGAGGCGTTCGGCGTCGAGTGGAAGCGGCGCGGCAAGCTCCAGGACGAGCTCCTGGAGACCCTGTTGCAGGCGTGGACCGGCGAGCCCTTCGCGTTCCGCGGCCGCACCGTGCGCGTCACCCCGCGCCCCTTCACCCAGCCCCACCCGATGCTCCTGGTCGGCGGCTCGTCGCAGGCGGCGGCCCGCCGCGCGGCCCGGCTCGGCCTGCCGTTCTTCCCCAGCGCCCATCTGCCCGAGCTGGAGGCGTACTACAACGAACGCCTCACCGAGTACGGCACCAAGGGCTGGACCATGATGCCCGCGGCCGAGACCCCGCTCCTGCACATCGCCGACGACCCGGACCGCACCTGGGCCGAGCACGGCGAGCACTTCCTGCACGAGGCCCGCACCTACGCCTCCTGGCAGTCCAAGGACATCCGCTCGGCGGTGAAGTCGAGCGCGACCACGGTCGCCGAGCTGCGGGCCGAGGGCGTCTACCGCGTCCTGACCCCGGACCAGTGCGTGGCGTACGTGCGGGGCGGCGGCGCCAATCTCGTCCTGCATCCGCTCTCCGGCGGGATGCCGATCGACGAGGGCTGGCGCAGCCTGCACCACTTCTGCGAAAACGTGCTGCCCCGGCTCAAGGAGTAGGTCCTTGAACCGGGGCAGCATCCTCAGAGGAGGGGCAGCGGGGATTAGCCCATTTCCTCCAGGGTCTTTCCCTTCGTCTCCTTGACGAACTTCATGACGAAGGGGATCGAGATCACGGCGAAGGCGCCGTAGATGATGTACGAGCCGGTCAGGCTCCACTCGGACATGCTCGGGAACGTCTTGGTGATCGCGAAGTTGGCGAGCCACTGGGCCGACGCGGCCACACCGAGCGCCGCCGCGCGGATCCGGTTCGGGAAGATCTCGCCCAGCAGGACCCAGACCACCACGCCCCAGGAGAGCGCGAAGAAGAGCACGAAGAAGTTGGCGGCGATGATCGCCGTCAGGCCCTGCGCGTTCGGCAGCGTGACGTTGTCGCCGGAGCCGGTGCGGTACGAGAACGCCCAGGCGCAGGTGAAGAGCGCGAGCGCCATGCCGGCCGAGCCGATGATGGCCAGCGGCTTGCGGCCGATGCGGTCGACGAAGAGCATCGCGATGACCGTGCCGATGATGTTCACGATCGACGTCTCGAACGAGTACAGGAACGAGCTGCTCGGGTCCTTGCCGACCGACTGCCACAGCTGGTTCGAGTAGTAGAAGATCACGTTGATGCCGACGAGCTGCTGGAACACCGAGAGGCCGATGCCGATCCAGACGATCGGCAGGAAGCCGACCTTGCCGAGCAGATCCTTGAAGGAGGACTTGTGCTCGCGGCGCATGCCCTCCTCGATCTCGATGACGCGCGCGTCCAGGTCGATCTTGGTGCCCTCGACCTCGCCGAGCACCTTCCTGGCCTCGACGTCACGGCCGACCGAGATCAGGAAGCGGGGGGACTCGGGGATGACGAAGGAGAGCACGCCGTACAGGACGGCGGGGATGACCATGACGCCGAGCATCAGCTGCCAGGCCTCCAGGCCCATCAGCTTGCCGCGCTGGTCGTCGTCCGCCAGCTTCAGGATGCCGTAGTTGACCAGCTGGGAGACGGCGATGCCGATGACGATCGCGGCCTGCTGGAAGGAGGCGAGGCGGCCTCGGTACGCGGGCGGGGCGACCTCGGCGATGTAGGCCGGGCCGATGACGGAGGCCATGCCGATGCCGATGCCGCCGATGAAGCGCCACATCGTCAGGTCCCAGGCCGCGAACGGCAGGGCGGAACCGATGGCGCTCGCCGCGAAGAGGACGGCGGCGATCTGCATGCAGCGGATGCGGCCGATGCGGTCGGCGATGCGCCCGGCGACCGCCGCGCCGACGGCGCAGCCGAGCAGCGCGGTGGCGATGATCCAGCCGAGCATGTTCGCGTCGACGTCGAACCGATGCTGGATGGCGACGGTCGCGCCGTTGATCACGGAGCTGTCATAGCCGAAGAGGAAGCCGCCCATGGCTGCGGCCGCCGTGATGAAGATGACATGGCCGAGATGGTCCGGCCTGGCCTCTCTGCCTTCGGGCTGGGGCGCCTTCATTGTGCTGGTCACATGGACTCCTCGGGCCACCGGCAGCATCGCCGGGGGTGGGGGTGAGCACTTCAAGTGGCGCACAACTTCACGCCGCCCACCACCTGAAGGTAAAAGCAACGTTGCAGAGACTATGCCTTCAAGTTTCGAAGTCAAGACCTGGGTTCCTGTGAACTTCAGGCACATGTGTGGCGCGCTTCGTTCAAGTCTTGAAGTTAATGAGGTGGGCCCGTGAAGGGCCGTGAAGGGGGCTAGCGCAGCCGCTGGCTGATCACCTTCGAGACGCCGTCGCCCTGCATGGACACGCCATACAGCGCGTCCGCGACCTCCATCGTCCGCTTCTGGTGCGTGATCACGATGAGCTGCGAGGCCTCCTGCAGCTCCTCCATGATGCGGATGAGCCGCTGCAGGTTGGTGTCGTCGAGCGCGGCCTCGACCTCGTCCATCACATAGAAGGGACTCGGCCGTGCCTTGAAGATCGAAACGAGCAGCGCGACGGCCGTCAGCGACCGCTCACCGCCGGAGAGCAGCGAGAGCCGCTTGACCTTCTTGCCCGGCGGGCGCGCCTCGACGTCGACTCCCGTGGCGAGCATGTTGTCGGGGTCGGTCAGGATGAGCCGCCCCTCGCCGCCGGGGAAGAGCCGCGAGAAGACGCCCTCGAACTCACGGGCGGTGTCGCGGTAGGCCTCGGTGAAGACCTGCTCGACGCGTTCGTCGACCTCCTTGATCACTTGCAGGAGATCGGTCCGCGTCTTCTTCAGGTCCTCCAGCTGCTCGCTCAGGAACTTGTGACGCTCCTCCAGCGCGGCGAACTCCTCAAGGGCCAGCGGGTTCACCTTCCCGAGCTGCTGGTACGCCCGTTCGGCTGACCTCAGCCGCTTCTCCTGCTCACCGCGGACGTACGCCACGGGCCTGTTGCGCGGATGCTCCGGGTCGTCGGGGAGCTCCTCGCCCTCGGCCGCGGGCGAGGGCGGCACGAGCTGGTCGGGGCCGTAGTCGGACACGAGTCCTGCCGGTTCCACACCGAGTTCCTCCAGTGCCTTGGACTCCAGCTGCTCGATCCGCAGCCGCTTCTCGGCACCGAGTACCTCGCCGCGGTGGACTGAATCCGTCAGTTTGTCGAGCTCCGCCTTGAGATCGCGCCCCTGGCCCCGCTCGGCGGCCAGCTCCCGCTCGCGCACCTCCTTGGCCCGCTCGGCGGCGGCACGTTCCTCCTGGGCCCGCACCAGCGAGACCTCGACGTGCGCGAGCAGCTGCCGCGCACCACGGGCGACGGCCTCGGCGACCGCCGCCTCGTGCCGCATCCGCGCCTTGCGCTGCTCGGCACGCGCGCGTGCCTCGCGTTCGGCGCGCGCGGCCCGGTCGAGCGAGTCGGCACGCCCCGCGAGCCCCTTGACCCGCTCCTCGTGCGTACGCACCTGGAGCCTGGCCTCCATCTCGGTCTGCCGGGCGTTGGCCCCGTCGGCGGCGAGCCGGTCGCGCACCGAGGTGTCGGGCTCCTCCTCCACCGGAGCCTCTTCCGCCACGGCGAGCCGCTCGGCCAACTCCTCGGCGTCCTCGACCGCCTTGTCCAGCGCCTCCTGCGCCTTGGCCGCGGCGGCCGCACTGCGCTCGGCCTCGCCCGCCGCGCCACGCGCCTGCCCGGCGAGGGCGCCGAGCTGCTGCGCCACGGCGGACTTCTCCCGGTCGGCGGCGCGCCTGCGCTCCCCCAACTCCTCGACCAGCAAGGCGACTTCCTTGCGCCGCTCCCCCGCGTCCCGCTGAGCAGCCGCCAACTCGTCGCACTGCTCGGCGAGTTGTTCCAGCTCGGCCGCCGCCTCGTCGACGGAGGCCTGCACTTCGAGCAGGCTCGGCGCCCCGGCGGACCCGCCCTGCGCGAAGTGTGCCCCGAGCAGATCGCCCTCGGCGGTGACGGCGGTCAGCTCCGGGTGGGCGTAGACGAAGTCCTCGGCGTCCTCCAGCGTGCCCACGACGACCATCCCCCGCAGCAGCCGCCGCACCGCGGGCATCAACTCCTCGGGCCCACGCACCAGTTCGGCCACCGGCGGCGGCCCTTCGGCACCTTCCTGCCGTACGTCACGGGGGTCGACGCCCGACTCCGGTGCCCCCGCGAGGAGCAGCGCGGCCCGCCCCGCGTCCTGCTTGCGCAGCAGCCGGATGGCCTCCGCCGCCGATGCCGGTGTGGTCACCGCGATCGCGTCCGCCGCCGCGCCGAACGCCGCAGCGACCGCGACCTCGTGACCCGGGGCGATCGAGAGCAGCTCGGCCGCCGGACCGAGCAGCCCCGTGAGGCGGTCCTTGGCGGCGAGCAGCGCCCCCGTACCGTCCTTGCGGCGCAGGCCCAGCGCGAGCGCCTCGTGCCGGGCGGCGACCGCGGCCCGCTTGCGCTCGGCGGCGGTGGCCGCCTCCCGTGCCGCGGTGAGCGCGCCCTCGGCCTCCGTGAGGGAACGCTTCGCCTCGTCGTGCCGCTCGCCGAGTTCCGCGTCACCGGCGTCGAGCCCGTCGACCTCCGCCTTCAGCTGCTCGTACTCCTCCTGGGCGGCGACCGCGCGCTCCCCCGCCTCGTCGCGCGCCACGGCGAGCCGGTCGATCTCGGCCTGGGCGGAGCCCGCCCGCGAGCGCGCCGCGTTGACCTGTCCGTTCAGCCGCGCGAGCCCTTCGCGCCGGTCGGCGATGGACCGCGCCACGTCCTTGAGGCGGCGCTCCTCGACCGCAAGCTCCCGCTCCAGATCGGCACGGTGGCCGACGGTGTCCTCAAGGGCGTGCTCCGCGGCTTCCAGGGCGGCTTCCAGCTCCGCCTCCTGCTCGCGGATCCGCGCGGCCTCGCGCTCCATGTCCTCGGGGTCACGGCCGCGCCGCTCCTCCAGGGGCGCGGCCGTCGCGCTCTTGACCCGGGCGTCGGCGAGCGACACCGTGCCGCGCACCCGCTCGGCCAGCTGGGAGAGCTCGTACCACGTCTGCTGCGCCCGCTGGAGCCGCGGCGCGAGGCGGCGCACCTCGTCCTCCAGGTCCGCCTCCCGCTGGAGCGCCTTCTTCAGCTCGGCCTCTGCGCTGTCCTTGCGCCGCTTGAGCTCCGCCTCGTCGGCGACCTCGTTCCGCAGCGCGTCCCGCAGGCGTACGAGATCGTCGGCGAGCAGCCGCAGCCGGGCGTCGCGCAGATCGGCCTGGATGACGGCGGCCCTGCGCGCCACGGCGGCCTGCCGGCCGAGCGGCTTGAGCTGGCGCCTGAGCTCGTCGGTCAGATCCTGTACGCGGGCGAGGTTGGCCTGCATCGCGTCGAGCTTGCGCAGCGCCTTCTCTTTGCGCTTGCGGTGCTTGAGGACGCCCGCGGCCTCCTCGATGAAGGCGCGGCGTCCCATGGGGTCGGCGTGCAGGACGCCGTCGAGCTGGCCCTGCCCGACGATGACGTGCATCTCGCGCCCGATGCCGGAGTCGGAGAGCAGTTCCTGGATGTCGAGCAGCCGACAGGTGTCCCCGTTGATCTGGTACTCGCTGCCGCCGTTGCGGAACATGATCCGCGTGATGGTGACTTCGGCGTACTCGATGGGCAGGGCGCCGTCGGAGTTGTCGATGGTGAGCGACACCTCGGCACGGCCGAGCGGCGGGCGCCCGGTGGTGCCGGCGAAGATGACGTCCTCCATCTTGCCGCCGCGCAGCGACTTGGCGCCCTGCTCGCCCATGACCCAGGACAGCGCGTCCACGACATTGGACTTGCCGGAGCCGTTCGGTCCGACGACGCAGGTGATGCCCGGCTCGAACTTCAGCGTCGTGGCCGACGCGAAGGATTTGAAACCGCGCAGTGTCAGGGCCTTGAGGTGCACGCCGCCGGACTCTACCTTTCACTGACCGTTTCACCCAGGAACATGCAGGGCACATCAGGTGTAACGGAAACGGCTGCACGGCGGCAAGAAAGAAGGGACGCCGAAGCGTCCCTTGCAGATCTGGACAAGCGGCTGACATGGGCAGCCCGACCACGTGCGTTAACAGGCATCCCGCAGAGCGAAGAGTGCGTCACGCGATCACATGTCACGTCACGCGCGATCTCGCGGGATCAGCGCCTTACTGAAGGTGTGGTGGTCAGGTGAGCGCAGGCTCCGCCTGGGGTACGTCGATGCTCTCCAGGAGCGATTCGTGAGAAGCGGCAGCCGCGAGCGCGTCGTTCTCGGCCTGGATCTTCACAAGCTCAGATTCCAGGTCCTGGACGCGCTGCTGGAGCCGTCGCATCTCGGCGAGAAGTCGCGGGTCGGAACCGCCGACGTAACCGAGAAGCGCCTTTGCCATGATGGATGGTCCTCCACAATGAGTGACCGACCGAAGCGGTGTGGGTCGTGAGGGATTCGCACCCGCGGTGCTTGGCACTCGTTGTACTTGCTGGGTCTTGCTGGCCGTTCTCACATGCCAAACAGCTAAGGTGCGCGGGGCTTCCAGAGTCTCACCAAAAAGTTTGACGGTCAACACGATCACGCCCCGTATTGGCGGGCAACCCGGGGGCCTGCGGCCGATGGAACGGCGGCGCTGCCTCTACTGCGGGGCCCTGGGGGCGTGTCGATCATCCTTCACCTGGGAGCCTGCCACGACGGGCCGTTCTTGGCAACCACCAGGCGTTTCCTGCCCCGGGCAGTTGCCCTGACCACACCGGGGCGGGTACGCACGACGGCTCTCCGTCAGCGAATCGCGAACGTCTCGTAGATGCCGCGCGGAGTGTCCCAGATCTCAGTGACACCGTCGACGCGGCCGGGTGTGTCGCCCTCGCGCAGCCAGTCGAGCAGCCCCTGGGCGCCCGCGCGCGGACCCTCGGCGACGACTTGCACACGGCCGTCCTCCAAATTGAGAGCAAAACCACTCAGGCCGCCGATCTCCAGGGCCTTGGCCCGCGTGAACCAGCGGAAACCCACGCCTTGCACCCGCCCACGCACCCAGGCCGTGAGTCTGACTTCTTCGTTCATGGGTGCACGCTAACCGGCCAATTGCACTCGGAGCACTTCGTCCCCATGCGCCATCGCGTACAGTCCCGAATCGATGAGCCTCACCCGTATGGGTGAGTCACGTTGACCGCTCAGGACGAGGAAGGCCAGGAGATGGGACGCCACCGACGCTCCGGCGCAGGGGCAGCCGCCACCGGCCGCGCCACTGGGGTCTCCGACACGTACGCGGGCGAGCACGCCGGCGCCCCGGAGCCCCGCCCCGCCACCGTGTCACACCGCCGCAGGGGCCGCGCCGCACCGGTGCGCACCGGCCTGCTCGGTGTCTCGGCGGCCGTCGCCATGGGCGCCGTGGCCGTCGCGACCGGCCTGGTCCCGGGCGCCGAGAACTACTCCCTGGGCGGTGGCGGCGACTCGAACAAGGTGCGTGCCGCGACCACCCCCAGCGAGGTCGCGCCGCAGGGCGGCGAGAACGGCACCGCCGAGCGCGAGTCGGCACCGCCGAGCCGCGGCTCGGAACGCCCCGACGCCCCGACGCCGACGCCGACCCCTTCGAAGGCCACCGAGAAGCCCTCGGCCGAGCCGTCGAAGAAGCCGCCGACCAAGGCGCCCGAGCCCGAGGCCGGCGAGAAGAAGAAGACGACGCCCCCGAGCGCCCCCGCGCGCACGCCGTCCGAGAAGCCGAAGGCCCCGCCGGCCACCGGCTCGAAGTCGCCGTCCGCCGAGAGCGCGGCCGAGGCAGCGGTGCTCACCCTGGTCAACGCGGAGCGGGCCAAGGTGGGCTGCTCCCCCGTGCGCGCCGACGCCGCGCTGGCCTCGCTCGCCGGAGACTTCAGCGCGGACATGGCCGAGCGCGACTTCTTCGACCACACCGACCCGGACGGCGCGACCCCCTGGGACCGCGCCGAGAAGGCCGGGATATCGGACCTGGGCGGCGAGAACATCGCCCGCGGCCAGGCCAACGCCCAGTCCGTGATGGACGCCTGGATGAACAGCTCCGGCCACCGGGCCAACATCCTCAACTGCGACTACAAGACCCTGGGCGTCGGCGCGCACTTCGCGCCGGGCGGCCCGTGGTGGACGCAGGACTTCGGCTTCTAGGAAGTTCTAAGAACTTCCAGGAAGCCCGCGGGTCCTCAGGCCGCGACAGCCGAGCGGCCGGTCACGAACACCCGGGCGGTCTCCGTGATGCGGCGGCCCAGGTGCTCGGCCGTGGCGATGTCCGCCTTGTGCACGCCTTCGGGACCCTCGTCGGCGTTGGTCTGCGCGGCGGCTCCCGAGAAGAAGCCGAGGCGGTTGAGGTCGTGCTCGGAACCCTGCGTGGAGTTCCAGCCCGGGGTCAGGCCGAGGTTGACCCAGTGCATCGCGTGCTGTGCCGCGAGCGTCTGGAAGTACTGCAGGGTGTGCAGCTTGTCGCCGCTCTTGGAGCCGGAATTGGTGAATCCGGCGGCCAGCTTGTCGTGCCACGTCTTGGCGAACCAGCGCTTGGACGAAGCCTCCGCGAAGACGTGGAAGGCGCCGGACGCGGTGCCCATGTAGGTGGGCGAACCGAAGACGATCGCGTCGGCGGCGTCGAGCAGCTCCCACTCCGCTTCGGTGATCTCGTCGACCTTGATCAGGTGTGCGGTGGCGCCCGCTTCGACGGCACCGGCACGGACCGCCTCGGCGACGACGGCGGTGTGGCCGAAGCCCGAGTGGTAGGCGATCGCGACAACAGGGCTGGTCATGGTGGTGCTCCTCATGCGGCAGGACGGCAGCGGGACAGGCCGGACGGACTCCGGGCGATGACTGCCCGAGCAGTGACTGAAGGAAAGCACTAACTTCTAGTTAGTGCAACCCAGCAGTTAGCGCTGTCCAGGAGTATGCTGTCCGCATGGATTCCACCGCTCAGGCCGAGGACACCCCTGACGTGGCGTGTCCCGAAGGCGCCCAGGATTTGGCGTACGACGTGTTCTCCAAGCAGTGCCCCTCGCGCGGCACCCTGGAGCACGTCACCGGACGCTGGGGCGCGCTCACCCTGGGCGCGCTGCACGACGGCACGTTCCGTTTCAACGAACTGCGCCGCCGGGTCGACGGCGTGAGCGAGAAGATGCTGTCCCAGACCCTGCACGCCCTTGAGCGCGACGGCCTGGTCCACCGCGAGGCGCAGCCCACCAACCCGCCGCGCGTGGAGTATCGGCTCACCCCGCTGGGGCGGGAGGTCTCCGACCGCCTGATGAACCTCATCCACTTCGTGGAGGGCAGGATGGACGGCGTGCTCGAAGCACGCGAACGCTACGACAGCGTGGCGGCCGGCGGTCGCTGACAGCGCGGGCAGAAGTAGCTGGAGCGGTTCATCCAGGGGCGCCGGCGCATCGGCGTACCGCAGCGGCGGCACGGCTCGTCCTCACGTCCATAGGCGTCGAGCGAGCGCTCGAAGTACCCGGACTCGCCGTTCACGTTCACGTACAGACTGTCGAAGCTGGTGCCGCCGACGGCGAGGGCCGCGTTCATCACGTCCCGTACGTGGCCCAGGAGTTGGGCCGTGCGCGGGCGCGTGAACGTGGCGGTGGGCCGTTCGTAGTGCAGCTTCGCCCGCCAAAGGGCCTCGTCCGCGTAGATGTTGCCGACCCCGCTGATCAACGACTGGTCGAGCAGGGCGCGTTTGATCGTCGTACGGCGTCGGCGCAGCGCGGCGTGGAAGGCCGCGTCGTCGAACTCCTCGTCCAGCGGGTCGCGCGCGATGTGCGCGATGACGTCCGGCAGCCCGTCCGGGGTATTCGCGTGCAGCGAGAGTCCGCCGAAGGTGCGCTGGTCGACGAAGCGCAGCTCGGTGCCGAGGGCGTCGGCGAAGCGGACCCGGATCCGCAGGTGCTTCTCGTCGGGTGCCTCCTGGGGCTGGACGAGCAGCTGCCCGCTCATGCCGAGGTGGGCGAGGATCGAGGTGCCGCTGTCCTCGACGGGCAGCCAGAGATATTTCCCGCGCCGCATCGCCGTACCGACGCGGTGGCCCTTGAGGCGGAGCCCGAAGTCGTCGCCGCCCGCGATGTGCCGCCGCACGGCGCGCGGATGCAGGACCTCGACATCGGCGACGGTGCGATGGGCCACCCACCGCTCGAGCCCACGCCGGACGACTTCAACTTCGGGCAGCTCGGGCATGGGGATTCACTCCGGGGCAAACGGGTGGGTGGGCGGGAAAAAACGCCGCGAAGCGGCAAAAAAGCTGGTGCCGGCCACCCAAAGGGCGACCGGCACCAACAGTAAAGCGCTGTCAGGCAGACGGAGCCTCGGAGACTCCGTCAACCCCCGCGGCAGCGGGAGCCGCGGCGGCGACTTCCGCCGCCTTGATCCGCTCGTCCGCGGCAGCGCGAATCTCGCGCCACGCGGACTCAGCGGCCTGCTGCTCCGCTTCCTTCTTGCTGCGGCCGGTGCCGGTGCCGTACGAGACGCCTCCGACGCGGGCGGCAGCAGTAAAGGTCTTCTCGTGGTCCGGGCCGCTCTCCGTGACGAGATACTCGGGAACGCCGAGGCTCTCGGTGGCGGTGAGCTCCTGGAGGCTGGTTTTCCAGTCCAGGCCCGCACCCAGGTTCGAGGACTTTTCGATCAACGGGTCGAAGAGCCGGTGCACCAGCTCGCCCGCCGCGTCCAGACCCTGGTCCAGATAGACCGCACCGATCACCGCTTCAAGGGTGTCGGCGAGGATGGATGCCTTGTCCCGGCCACCCGTACCCTCTTCGCCCCGGCCGAGCCGGATGAAGGAGCCGAGTTCGAGGCCTCGACTGACCTCCGCCAGCGCACGCGAATTGACCACCGCGGCCCGCAATTTGGCCAGCTGGCCTTCGGGCAGGTCGGGGTGGGTGCGATAAAGCGTGTCCGTGACGACGAGTCCCAGCACCGAGTCCCCGAGGAACTCGAGCCGTTCATTCGTCGGCAGACCGCCGTTCTCGTACGCGTACGAACGGTGGGTCAGCGCACGCACCAGAAGGGCGGACTCGAGTTTGTACCCGAGCCGCCCTTCCAAAAGCGTGTGGGACGAGGCCGTGTTTTCCGCCTGCTTCTTGGCGTTTTCCGCCTTGGCGTCATCCGCCATTTTGTGGCTAGACACGGTGCCTCTCACCAGCCGCTCAGACCTCGAGGACCTGGCGCTTGTTGTACGTGCCGCAGCTCGGGCACGCGATGTGCTGCAGCTTCGGCTCCTGGCAACGCTCACACGAAACCAGAGTGGGGACCGCAGCCTTCCACTGCGACCGGCGGTGGCGCGTGTTGCTGCGCGACATCTTCCGCTTCGGAACAGCCACGGCTACTTCTCCTGCTTCTCGTCGACGCCGGCTTCGGCGCCGCTCACGTCGTCCTTCTCGCCGTCCTGGATGGTCCCGGCGAGTCCCTGCAGTGCCGCCCAACGGATGTCGGCGACGTCGTGGTGATGCTCCGGGTCGTCCGCGAGCCGTGCTCCGCACTGGGAACACAGGCCCGGACAGTCGTCCCGGCACACCGGCTGCATCGGCAGTGCGAGCACTACCGCGTCACGCAGCACAGGCTCGAGGTCGAACAAGCCGTCCTCGAGATAGAGCCTGTCCTCATCCTCTGCGGATTCCTCGGCGCCGCCGGCCGGTTCCGCGGTGCGGCCCCGGTCGTCGGCGTCAGGGTACGAGAACATCTCCTGGAAGTCCGCTTCCACCTCAAGCTTCAGCGGCTCCAGACACCTTACGCACTCCCCCTCGGCCGACGCACGGGCGGTGCCTGTGACAAGCACCCCTTCCATGACCGACTCAAGACGGATCTCCAGCTCGACCGGCGCGCCTTCCGGCACTCCGATAACCCCTTCGATGCCGAGGACACCCGGAGAACCGGGGGCCTCGACGGAACGGGTCAGCCGCTGCAGCGCACCGGGACGCCGACCCAGCTCATGCGTGTCGAACACGAGAGGGTTTCGGTGGTCAAGGCGAGCACTCAGGGCTTTTCCTGCTTTCGAATCCTGGAAGTTCAAGGAGGGCCGCCCCCGTCGTGAGCTTGGCTCACTAGCCGGGCAGCCTGGATCGCGGACGTACGCGCGACCGAAGAGCCAGGATACTGGACCATTCGCTCTCGGCCCAATCCGGTCCCTGACCGCCCCGGGAGCAGGGGTCAGCGGCCCTGTTCGTACTGGCGCAGCTGCTCCGCGGTGATCATGCCGGTGTCGAAGAGACTGGTCTCGTCGAGCACCCCGGGGGCGGGCTGCTGCTGCTGCGGATCCCCGTACCCCTGCTGTTGCTGGGTCTGGTCGTACCCCTGCTGCGGGTAGCCGTAGGGATCCTGCTGCTGATAGCCGTACGGGTCCTGCTGGGCGTACTGCTGCTGGTAGGCGTACTGGTCCTGCTGCTGGTACGCGTACGGATCCGGCTCCTGCTGGGGCGGGGCGTAGGGCTGCTGCACGGGGATCTGCGGGGGCGCCTGGGGCGGCTGCGGGGCCGCCGGCGCGGGGACTGCGGGTGCCGCGGGTGCCGTGGAAGCCGTCGGGTCGGTGAGGCCCGCGAGGTACTCGGCGTCCGTGGTGTGCGCCTGGGATCCGAGGCCCTCGGCGAGGCCCGCGAGGTCGTCGGCGGGCGCGCGGCCGTGCAGGGTCTGGCGACCGCGGCCGACCGCCTCCAGGGTCTTGGCCAGGACCGCCTCGAAGGCGCCGAGCTTGGCGTCGACGTATGCGTCCGCGTCCCGGCGCAGCGTCTCGGGGTCCAGGCTGCGCTGCGGGGCGTCCTCGTCCTCGTAACCCTGCTCGTCGAGACCGGGGCCGGTGCCGAGGAGCTTCTCGCGGCCGCGGCCGACCGAGCCGAGGGTCTTGGTGAGGACGACCTCGAAGTTGGCGAGCTTGCTGTCCACGTAGTCGTCGGCCTCGACACGGACCTCGTCTGCGGCCTGCCGCGCCTCGGCGAGGATGCGTGCGGCCTCGCCCTGGGAGTTGCGGGCGACCTCCGTGTCGGAGATCAGCGAACCGCGCTCGGCGTGTGCGCTCTCGATGATCCGGTCCGCCTCCTGGCGGGCCTGCTCGACCAGCTGCTCTCGGCCGCCGATGAGCTCCTGCGCCTGGGCGAGGGAACCGGGCAGCGCCTGGCGCACCTCTTCGAGCATCGACAGCAGATCGGCGCGGTTGACCACGCACGAGGCCGACATGGGCATGGACCGGGCGCTGCCGACCGCCTCGACGATCTCGTCGATCTTCTTCTGCACGTCCACCGTGTGCTCGCCACTCTCTACAGCTGATTGGAGACGGACGGCACGACTGTAAGGCCAGTCGGCTTCCGTCCGACACCGGGTGACGGACTGTCAGGCCGTCACTTCTTGCCGATGCGCTCCACCAACGCCTCGTGGACCACCGGCGGCAGCAGGTGGGCGACGTCACCGCCCCAGGCGGCGACCTCCTTGACCAACGAGGAGGAGAGGAAGCTGTAGGTGGGGTTGGTCGGCACGAACAGGGTCTCGACGCCCGAGAGGCCGTTGTTCATCTGGGCCATCTGCAGTTCGTAGTCGAAATCGCTGACCGCGCGCAGACCCTTGACGATGGCCGGGATGTCGCGCTGCTTGCAGAAATCGACGAGAAGGCCGTGGAAGGACTCGACCTCGACGTTCCCGAAGTCGGCCGTCACCTCGCGGATCAGCTCGATCCGCTCGTCGACGGTGAACAGGCCCTTCTTCGACTGGTTGATCATCACCGCGACGTGCACCACGTCGTACAGCCTGGAGGCGCGGGCGATGATGTCGAGGTGTCCATTGGTGATGGGGTCGAATGACCCCGGACAGACGGCGCGGCGCAACTGAAGTCCCTCGCTCTCCGGTCCGGTCATGGCGCGATCACTGAGTCGTCGCACGTAGAGGCGGCGCGACCGTACCAAAACGTGCCTTCGCCGTAGCGACGGGACCTCAGTGCTTCGAAGCCGTCGGGCCAGCTGAATTCTCCGCCTCTGGTACTGCGTTCAACGGTGACGAGCGCATCGTCGGTGAGCCAGCCCCCCGCGCGGAGTGTGAGCAGAATCTCGCGAAGATCGTCATCGGTGACGACGTACGGAGGGTCGAGGAAGACCAGGTCGTACGGGTCCGTGGGGGCGCCGCCCTGGACGATCTGGGCCGCTTTGCCCGCCCTGACCTCGGCGCCGGGCAGGCCGATGGACTTCACGTTCTCCCTGACGGTGCGCACCGCGCGGGCGTCGGCCTCGACGAGCAGGGCGTGGCCCGCGCCGCGCGAGAGCGCTTCGAGGCCGATGGCTCCGGACCCGGCGTACAGGTCCAGGACGCGCGCGCCGTCCAGCGTTCCCTGGAGGGCCTGCCAGGTGGAGAACAGGCCCTCGCGTGCGCGGTCGGTCGTGGGCCGGGTGCCGGTCCCGGGCGGGACGGCGAGGCGACGTCCGCCGGCCACACCGGCGATCACGCGGGTCATCTGAGTCCTTGTCGGTGAACGATCGTGCGGGAAGATCCGCCCTCAGTCTCTCAGCCCCGGCGCCGCTCCTGCCTGTCAGCCCTTGTCGAGGTACTGCTCGCGCTCGTCGTCCAGGAGGGCGTCCAGGGCCGTGCGCAGCTCGGGCAGGCGCTCCAGGTCCGGGTCGGCGGAGACCACCGCGACGGCCTCCTCGCGGGCCTCGGCGATGATCTCCTCGTCCTCGATGACGGCGAGCATGCGCAGGCTGGAGCGGACACCGGACTGCGCCTGGCCGAGGACGTCGCCCTCGCGGCGCTGCTCCAGGTCGATCCGGGAGAGCTCGAAGCCGTCGAGCGTGGCGGCCACGGCTCCGAGGCGGGCGCGGGCGGGGCTCGCCTCGGGCATGTCGGTGACCAGGAGGCAGAGGCCCGGGGCCGAGCCACGGCCGACGCGGCCGCGCAGCTGGTGCAGCTGCGATACGCCGAAGCGGTCCGCGTCCATGATCACCATGGCGGTGGCGTTCGGGACGTTCACGCCGACCTCGATGACCGTCGTCGCGACCAGGACCTGGGTCTCGCCCGCGGCGAAGCGGCGCATCACCGCGTCCTTGTCGTCGGGCTGCATGCGGCCGTGCAGGATCTCGACCTTGAGGCCGCTCAGCGGGCCGCGGGCGAGCTGCTCGGCGACCTCGACGACGGCGAGCGGGGGCCGCTTCTCGGCGGTGGCCTCCTCCTCGGCCTTCTTCTTGGCCTTCTTCGGATCGGCGGCCTCGTCGATGTCGTCGCCGATCCGGGGGCACACCACGTACGCCTGATGGCCGTTCTCGACCTCCTCGCGCACGCGCTCCCACGCGCGCGCCAGGAAGTGGGGCTTGTCCTCGGCCGGCACGACATGGGTGGCGATCGGCGAACGGCCCGCGGGGAGCTGGTCCAGGACCGAGGTCTCCAGGTCGCCGAAGACCGTCATCGCGACCGTGCGCGGAATGGGCGTGGCCGTCATGACGAGGAGGTGCGGGGGCTGCTTGCCCTTGCCGCGCAGGGCATCGCGCTGCTCGACCCCGAAGCGGTGCTGTTCGTCGACGACGACCAGGCCCAGGTCGTGGAACTGGACCTTGTCCTCGATCAGCGCGTGCGTGCCGATGACGATCCCGGCCTCGCCGGTGACCAGGTCGAGCAGCGCCTGCCGCCGTCCCGCCACCCCCATGGAGCCGGTCAGCAGCGTGACCTTGGTGCCCTGGTCCGAGCCGCCGAGCATGCCGCCCTCGGCGAGCTCGCCCATCATCTCGGTGATCGAGCGGTGATGCTGCTGGGCGAGGACTTCGGTCGGCGCGAGCATGGCGGCCTGCCCGCCCGCGTCCACGACGGCGAGCATGGCGCGCAGGGCCACCATCGTCTTCCCACTGCCCACCTCCCCCTGGAGGAGCCGGTGCATCGGGTGTTCGGTCGCCAGGTCGTCGAAGATCTCCTTGGAGACCTTTTCCTGGCCCTCGGTGAGGGTGAAGGGCAGTTTGGCGTCGAAGGCGTCGAGCAGGCCGCCGTCGCGGGGGCGGCGGGCGATCGCGGGCAGTTGCGCGTCCGCGTACCTCCGGCGGGCCAGGGCCACCTGGAGGACGAAGGCCTCGTCCCACTTCAGGCGGTCGCGGGCGGATGCGATGTCCGCCTTGGTGTGCGGGCGGTGGATCTTCAGGAGCGCCTCGGGGAGCGGGATCAGCCCCCGGCCGTCGCGCAGGCTCGGCGGCAGCGGGTCGACGGCCTCCTGGGCGCTGGGCAGGACCGCGTCCACGGACTTGGCGATCTTCCAGGACTCCAGCTTGGCGGTGGCCGGATAGATCGGGATGAGGGCGCCCGCCCAGGAGTCGACCGCTTCGTCGGCCTCGCCCTTCAGGAGTTCGTACGCGGGGTGGGCGAGCTGCATCTTGCGGTTGAAGACGGACGCCTTGCCCGCGAACATCGCGCGCGTGCCGGGCAGCAGGTCCTTGTGCGGCTTGTGGATGCCGCGGCCGAAGAAGACCAGCTGGAGCTGGCCGCTGCCGTCGGTGATCGTCACTTCGAGGCGCTGGCCCCTGCCGCCGTTGAACGTCAGGATGCGCGCCGTCGCGACCTGGGCGACCACCGTGACGTGCTCGTCGAGGGGCAGGTCGGCGAGGCGGGTGAGCTCGCCACGCTCCGCGTACCTGCGCGGATAGTGGTGCAGCAGGTCACCGACGGTGTGCAGGTCCAGGTGCTCGGCCATCACCTTCGCGGTGGCGGGACCGACCACTTTCTTCAGGGGTTCTTCGAGCGCGGGCACGAGATCCATTGCACACCACGCCACTGACAATTCGGCGTACGTCCGTGAAATCCGCTGGTCAGGATGGTCGCGAGCGTCGGCTACTCCACGCCGATCAGCAGCAGGGCCGACTGGCGGCCGCCTCGGTAGACCACGGTGTCGACCGCCAGATGCATCTCGCGCACGTGCTTCTCCAGCTCCTCGCCGAGGCTGTCCGGCACGTCGTCGCCGAGCACCAGCGTGACCATCTCGCCGCCCGCGGCCAGCATCCGGTCGAGGACGGACCGTGCGGTGCGCGTGGTGTCGTCGCCGATCACCGCCACGTCGCCGTCGATCAGGCCGAGGACGTCACCGGCCTGGCAGATGCCCGCCATGGTCCACGACTGCCGCTCGGCGACGGCCAGTTCGGCGTACCGGGTCGCGCCGGCCGCGGAGGTCATCGCGACGACGTCCTCGTCGAAGCGGCGGTCCGGCTCGTGCACGGCGAGCGCCGCGATGCCCTGGACCGCGGACCGGGTGGGGATCAGCGCGACCCGCACGCCTTCGGTGCGGGCCTGCTCCGCGGCCGCGGCAGCGGTGTGACGCAGTTCGGCGTCGTTCGGCAGGAGCACCACCTCGCGCGCGTGGGCCCGCCGGATCGCCTCGACGAGCTCCCCGCTGGCGGGCGGCTCCCCGGGGCGCGTGGGCACGGTCGTCGCCCCGGCCTCGGTGTAGAGACCGGCGAGGCCCTCCCCCGGCACGACGGCGACGATCGCGCGCTGCGCCCGTTCCCGGGGCGGCGGCGTGACGCCCGCGGTGTGCGCGTCCCCCACCCCGAAGTGGGTGATGCGGATGCGGTGCGGCCGTCCGGCCTCGACGCCCGCCTCGACGGCGGCACCGGCGTCGTCCACATGGACGTGGACGTTCCACAGGCCGTCGCCGCCGACGACGACGAGCGAATCACCGAGTCCGTCGAGCCGTGTCCGCAGCCGCGCGACGGCCGTGTCGTCGGCCTCCAGGAGGTAGATGACCTCGAAGGCGGGGGCCGTGGCGTTTGTGGGGTCGGCCGGGGGCTCCTGGCACTCGGTGGGCTCCACGCGCGCGTGGCCGCCCGAAGGGGTCGTCCTCAGGTGCGGGGAGGCCGTCTTCGGGAGCACCGTCCCGCCCGAAAGGGCTCCCACCAGCGCCCCGAGCACCGCCACGAGCCCACGTCCGCCGGCGTCCACCACTCCCGCGCGCCCGAGCACCGCGAGCTGCTCCGGCGTCGCGTCCAGCGCCCGGCACGCACCGTCGTACGCGGCCCGCGCCACCGCCCCGCAGTCGCCGTCGGCACCGGAGGCGGCGTCGGCCGCGGCGGCGGCCACCGTCAGGACCGTGCCCTCGACGGGATGCGCGACCGCTTGGTAGGCGGACTCCGCGGCCTGCCGCAGTGCGAGCGCGAGCTCTCGGCCGTCGGCGTGATCCGAGTCACGGTCGGCGCCGAGCACCTGCGCCATCCCCCGCAGCAGCTGCGAGAGGATCGTGCCCGAGTTGCCGCGGGCCCCGATCAGCGCGCCGTGCGCCATCGCCCGCACGGCCTCGGCCAGGGCGGGCCGGGTCGGCTCGAGTCCGGTGAAGACCGCGTCGACCGCCTGGGCCGCCGATTCCACGGTCAGATAGAGGTTGGTTCCGGTGTCCCCGTCCGCGACCGGATAGACGTTGATCGCGTCGATCTCCTCGCGGGCCCTTCCCAGGGCGTCCAGGGCGAGGCCGCACCAGGCGCGCACCGCGACGGCGTCGAGGTTCTGCGGCACCTGCTCGCCTCCTAAAGGCATCCGGACTGGACGCAGCGTAGACCGGGACGGGCGAAGGGCCCGGGGCGGGGCCGGGGCGAGACATGGTAGTTTCGTTCTATCGAAGCAGTCGTTGTATGCTGCTCCGGTTGCCCGATACCCATCGGGACATTCCTCCTGGCAACGCCACCCACGATCATTGCACTGATCCCGGCATGCCGGGATTAACCGTAAGTGCATCTGAAGTCTTGGAGTGACCCGTGGCTGCCAACTGCGACGTCTGCGGCAAGGGGCCGAGCTTCGGCAACAACATCTCGCACTCTCACCGCCGTACGTCCCGTCGCTGGAACCCGAACATCCAGCGCGTTCGTGCCGTGGTCAGCGGGACGCCGAAGCGGCTCAACGCCTGCACCTCGTGCATCAAGGCCGGCAAGGTCTCGCGCTGACGCAATTCCCCAAGCTCTTAATGAGCAGGGGATGCCCCACTGCGCGGCCACCTAGCTGGTTGCTAAAAGAGACGGTCCCCCTCGGGGGACCGTCTCTTTTGTATGCCCTGCCTATGGGGACTGTCCGTGCCCGCGATCAACTCGGCGATCGTCTCGACCAGTTCGGCCGACGCCTGCATGCCGGCCGTGACGACGCAGTTGCCGTGCGTGCCGAGCGCGAGCATCGTCTTCACGTCGGCCCGGAGGCCCGCGCCACCGCCGGAGTCGGAGCCGGCGACGGCGACGGCGACGGCGGCGACGACGACGGCGACGACGGCGGCGGCGACGACGACGGCGGCGACGACGACGGCGACGACGGCGGCGGCGACGACGACGACGGCGGCGGCGACGACGGCGACGGTCAGGACGCGGGCGCCGGTGTCATCCGTCGAGCTCTCCGTTGTCGCCGAAGTGGTCCCAGCCCTTGCTGGTCCAGGGCGCCCCGTCGACCGTCACCTGCGGCAGGGCCGAGGGGTTGAGGACCTCGCCGATGACCTTCCAGCGGGCGGGCAGCTTCACGTCCGCGGGAAACGTCGCGACGATCGCGTGGTCCTCGCCGCCGTTGAGCACCCACTGGAGCGGGTCGACGCCGACGGCCTGGCCGATGTCGTTCATCTGGGAGGGCACGTCGACGTCTCCGGAGCGGATGTCGATGCGCACCTTGCTCGACTCGGCGATGTGGCCGAGGTCGGCGATGAGCCCGTCGCTCACGTCCGTCATCGAGGTCGCGCCGAGGCCGGCGGCCGCGGGGCCCGCGTGGTACGGCGGTTCGGGCCTGCGGTGGGCCTCCACGAAGGCGCGGGGCGAGCGGAAGCCGCGCGAGAGCACCGCGTGCCCGGCTGCGGACCAGCCCAACCAGCCCGTGACGGCGACGACATCGCCGGTCTGGGCGCCCGCGCGGGTGACCGGTTCGTGGTTGCGCAGATCGCCGAGCGCGGTGATCGCGACGGTGATCGTGTCGCCGCGTACGACATCGCCGCCCACGACGGCCGCTCCCGCGACCTGGCATTCGTCCCGCAGGCCGTCCATGAGCTCGGTGGGCCAGCTGGCGGGGAGTTCGGCGGGCACGACCAGGCCGAGGAGCAGAGCGGTCGGTACGGCGCCCATGGCGGCGATGTCCGCGAGGTTCTGCGCAGCGGCCTTGCGGCCCACGTCGTACGCGGTGGACCAGTCGCGGCGGAAGTGCCGCCCCTCCAGAAGGATGTCGGTGCTGGCCACGACCCTGCGGTCGGGGGCCGACACGACGGCGGCGTCATCGCCGGGGCCGAGCCGGACGGCCGGGGTGGTGGTGAGCCGAGAGGTGAGTTCCCTGATGAGCCCGAACTCCCCCAACTCGCCGACGGTTCCCTTCACCGGGACTCACCATGCCCTTTCACGCTGCTCGGCTTGCGGTCGCGAGCCTTCACTGTCATAGGTACGGTCGGTATGACCGTCAACTTCTGTTGCCCGTCCACCGCGATGTGCGCGCCACAGCTCCCCCGGGTCTCCCCGCTGGAAGCGGCGACGCGGTACCGTGGCGTCCCTTCTCCCCACATGATCCTCGTGGCCGCCCTGGAGGTTCCGTGGTACAGGCGTACATCCTGATCCAGACCGAGGTCGGCAAAGCGTCGACCGTCGCCGAGCTGATCGCCAAGATCCCGGGAGTGATCCAGGCCGAGGACGTGACCGGTCCCTACGATGTCATCGTGCGCGCGCAGGCGGACACGGTGGACGAACTCGGCCGCATGGTGGTCGCCAAGGTCCAGCAAGTGGACGGCATCACCCGGACCCTGACCTGCCCCGTCGTGCACCTCTAGCCCCCGTCTACCCTTGGCCGGTGAAGATTTCCCGTCGCCGGCGTCGCTGCCTCGTCTCGGCCCCCGCATTCGCACTCCTGATCGCGTCAGCGGGCTGCTCCTCAGCAGACGAAGCGGCCGAGGCTGCGGTTCCCACCCCGGACAGCAAGGTCACCGAACTGTGCCGGAACCTGGACAAGCAACTGCCGAAGAAGGTGGACGGTCTGGGGCGCGCTGATCCCGAGCCGAAGTCCGAGCTGACCGCCGGGTGGGGAGACCCGGCGATCATACTGCGCTGCGGTGTCGCGAGACCGACCGAGATGAACAACCCCGAGGCGGACGGCGTCACCGCGGACGGCGTCAACTGGCTGCTCGATGAGCAGGACGACGGCTCGTTCCGCTTCACCTCCACGCTGCGCAAGGCGTACGTGGAGGTCACGCTGCCCAAGGAGCGCGCGGGGAGCGGCGTGAGCCCGCTGACGGACTTCGCCGCCCCCGTCAAGAAGGCCATCCCGAAGGGGATCGCATAGCGCCTGTACGGGGTGCTCCCTGTGTACGGGTGCTCCGGTTACAGGGTGCTAGCGCAGCCCCGTCGACCGGTTGAGGGCCGCCTGGACGAGGCGGTCCACCAGCTCGGGGTAGCTGACGCCGCTCGCCTCCCACATCTTCGGGTACATCGAGATGGGCGTGAAGCCGGGCATCGTGTTGATCTCGTTGATGACGAACTGCCCGTCCTCGGTGAGGAAGAAGTCCGCGCGCACCAGGCCCTCGCAGGACGTGGCCTCGAATGCGTCGACGGCCAGCCGCTGGATCTCGGCGGTCTGCTCGGGCGTCAGCGGGGCGGGCACGATCCCGGGCGTTGAGTCGATGTACTTCGCCTCGAAGTCGTAGTAGTCGTGCGACTGCACCGGCGGGATCTCGGCGGGCAGGCTCGCGCGCGGCCCGTCCTCGAACTCCAGGACCCCGCACTCGATCTCGCGGCCGCGCAGGAGCGACTCGACCAGGATCTTGGGGTCGTGGCGGCGGGCCTCCTCGATCGCCTCGTCGAGGCCTTCGAAGGAGTCGACCTTCGTGATGCCCATCGAGGAGCCACCACGCGCGGGCTTGATGAACAGCGGCCAGCCGTGCTCGCCGGCGAACCCCGCGATCTTCTTGCGGGCGGCCTGCTGGTCGCGGTCCCACTCGCGCGGGCGGATCACCAGGTACGGGCCGACGGGCAGCCCGAAGGAGGTGAACACGCGCTTCATGTACTCCTTGTCCTGGCCGACGGCCGACGCGAGCACTCCTGCGCCCACATAGGGCACTCCGGAGAGCTCGAGGAGTCCCTGGAGCGTGCCGTCCTCGCCGTACGGACCGTGCAGCACCGGGAAGACGACGTCGACCTCGCCGAGCGCCTTGGGCACGGCGCCGGGCTCGCTGTAGACGACCTCACGATTGCCCGGGTCCAGGGGCATCACGACGCCGCCGTCGGTCGACTCGGCGAGCGCGTCGACGTTGGGCACCTGGCGGTCGGTGATGGACATGCGCTCGGGATCGTCGGCGGTCAGGGCCCAGCGGCCCTCCGTCGTGATGCCGATGGGCAGGACGTCGTACTTGGTGCGGTCGATGGCACGCAGTACGGCGCCCGCCGTGACGACCGAGATGCCGTGCTCCGAGCTGCGGCCGCCGAACACGACGGCCACACGCGGCTTGCGGAGCGGCAGCTCAGAGCTCTGCTCGGGGTGCGCCTTGGGGCTCTGGGGGAGGTTCTCGCTGCTCATATCGGCTTGAGAGTACCCGCTGAGGAAAAAACAGTCAGCGGCGCTCGGGCTTGGCGCTGCGCGACATCAGTTCCTTGAGGGCGACCACCGGCGGCGTGCCCTCGTGCACGATGCCCACGACCGTCTCGGTGATGGGCATGTCGACGCCGTGCCTGCGGGCCAGATCGAGCACCGACTCGCAGGACTTGACGCCCTCGGCGGTCTGCTTGGTGACCGCGATGGTCTCCTCCAGCGTCATGCCCTTGCCGAGGTTGGTGCCGAAGGTGTGGTTGCGCGACAGCGGCGACGAGCAGGTGGCCACCAGGTCGCCCAGGCCCGCGAGGCCGGAGAAGGTCAGCGGGTCCGCGCCCATCGCCAGGCCCAGCCGGGTGGTCTCGGCGAGGCCGCGCGTGATGAGCGAGCCCTTGGCGTTGTCGCCCAGGCCCATGCCGTCCGCGATGCCGACGGCGAGGCCGATGACGTTCTTGACGGCGCCGCCGAGTTCGCAGCCGACGACGTCCGTGTTCGTGTACGGGCGGAAGTACGGCGTGTGGCAGGCGGTCTGGAGGCGCTGCGCGATCGATTCGTCGCGGCAGGCGACCACGGCGGCCGCGGGCTGCCTGGCGGCGATCTCGCGGGCGAGGTTGGGCCCGGTGACGACGGCGATGCGGTCCGCGGCGACCTTCGTGACGTCTTCGATGACCTCGCTCATCCGCATCGCGGAGCCGAGCTCGACGCCCTTCATGAGGGAGACGAGGACGGTGTCGGGAGCGAGCAGCGGCGCCCACTCGGCGAGGTTGCCGCGCAGGGTCTGCGAGGGCACGGCGAGCACGGTGAAGTCGGCGCCGGCCGCGGCCTGGGCCGGGTCGGTGGTCGCCCTGAGGTTCTCCGGGAGTTCGACACCGGGGAGGTAGTCGGGGTTCCTGCGCGAGGAGTTGACCGCGTCGGCAAGTTCGGTGCGCCGGCCCCACAAGGTGACGTCGCACCCCGCGTCGGCGAGCACCATGCCGAAGGCAGTACCCCAGGAGCCCGTTCCGAAGACGGCGGCCTTCACCGGGTTCGTCACTTGCTGTCCTCCGTGGTGTTCTTGGGGGTGTTCTGCGTGACGCTGCGAGCGGTGCGGTTCTCCGCCGCCCTGCGTCGCTGGGCGGCGCGCGCCCTGCGCGGGTCGTACGGGATCGCGGGGGCCTGCTCCCCCCGGATCTCCTCCAGGAGTTCGGTGACCGCGGCCATGATGGTCTCGGTCACCTCCCGCAGGACCTCGGGGCTCGGTTCCTTGTCGTAGAAGCGCGAGAGGTCGACCGGACTGCCCGCGAGCACCTGGAGCTTCTTGCGCGGAAAGAGGCTGAGCTTCTTGCTGTACGGGGGAAGTGCGAGGTTGGCGCCCCACTGGGCGACGGGGATCACCGGGCACTTGGTCCGCAGGGCGACCCGCGCGGCACCGGACTTGGCCGTCATCGGCCACATCTCGGGGTCCCTGGTGAGGGTGCCCTCGGGGTAGAACGCCACGCACTCGCCGCGCTCGATCGCGTCGACCGCGGCACGGAAGGCGTCGAGCGCGTTCGTGGTCTCGCGGTAGACCGGGATCTGGCCCGTGCCCTTCATGACCTTGCCGACGAACCCGTCCTTGAAAAGGCCGTCCTTTGCCAGGAAACGGGGCACTCGTCCGGTGTTGTACTGAAAATGCGCGTACGACAGTGGGTCGATATACGAGTTGTGATTCACCGCGGTGATGAATCCACCGTCGGCCGGAATGTGTTCCATTCCACGCCAGTCCCGCTTGAACAGAACCACCAGCGGCGGTTTTGCGATGACCGCCGCCAGGCGGTACCAGAAGCCGATTCTGCGGCGGGACACTCGGACACCTTCCTCCATGAACCTGGTCGGCCGCACAAGTGTCGCCCCAGGCTGCCTGTCTGTCGAGAACACCGTACGCCCACCCGTCTCCCGCCACCGCCCTGGCAAAGAGGCGCAATGCGCCGCCCCTTCCGATCCCGGAACCCGGCCCCGCCGGCGCCCCGGTCAGCAGGTCACAATGGGCCCGACGCGAAGGACGGAGCCGCCCCCCGTGCAGTGGACCCTGGTCATACCCCTGAAACCGCTGGAGCGCGCCAAGAGCAGGCTCACCGCCACCACCGGCGACACCCTGCGGCCGGGCCTCGCCCTGGCCTTCGCCCAGGACACCGTGGCCGCCGTGACGGCCTGCCCCGCGGTACGCGATGTGGTGGTCGTCACGGACGACGGCCTCGCCGGGCGCGAGCTCGCCCTGCTGGGCGCCCGGATCGTGCGGGACGAGCCCGCGGGAGGCCTCAACGCCGCTCTGGCGCACGGCGCGGCGGCCGTGCGCACCGGGCGGCCCGAAACGGCCGTCGCGGCCCTGAATGCCGATCTCCCGGCACTGCGCCCCCTGGAATTGGCCCGGGTACTCGACGGCGCCGCCCAATTTCCCCGCTCATTCCTCTCGGATGCCGCAGGAATCGGCACGACACTGCTGTCCGCTGCGCCCGGCACGGAATTGCGCCCCGCATTCGGCGCGGCGTCCCGTTCCCGGCACGCCGCTTCCGGCGCGGTGGAACTTCCGCTCGACGGCGTGGATTCCGTACGCCAGGACGTGGACACCGGCGACGATCTGCGGGCCGCTCTCGCGCTGGGCGTCGGGCCGCGCACGGCTGCGGCCGCCGCGCGGCTGCTGATCGCCGACTGAGTACGCTTCCCCCATGCAGGCGACCGCGTACACGTACGACCCCGAGACCCGCAGCGGCAGCGTGCTGCTCGACGACGGCACCCCGGTGCCCTTCGATCCCCCGGCGTTCGACGCGGGTGGCCTGCGGCTGCTGAGGCCCGGCCAGCGGGTGCGGATCGAGGTCGAGGGAGAGGGCGAGCGGCGCCGCATCACGTTGGTGACGCTCCAGACGTTCTGAGCCCAGGGCGCCCCGGCGCCCCTCGCATGCCCCGCACAGGGCCCCGGACACGCCGCGGGCCGGGCTCCCAGTTGGGAGCCCGGCCCGGCGCGTGAGTGCCCTCGTGCCCTTACTTCTTGCGGGCGGTCGCCTTCTTGGCGGTGGTCTTGCGCGCCGTCGACTTCTTGGCGGGCGCCTTCTTGGCGGTGGCCTTCTTGGCCGGCGCGGTCTTCTTGGCGGTGGCCTTCTTGGCGGGAGCGGCCTTCTTGGCCGTCGCCTTCTTGGCCGTCGCCGCCTTCTTAGCGGTCGCCGTGGTCTTCTTGGCCGTCGCCTTCTTGGCGGTGGCCGCCTTCTTGGCGGTCGCCGTCGTCTTCTTGGCGGTGGCCTTCTTGGCGGTGGCGGCCTTCTTCGCCGTCGCCTTCTTGGCGGTGGCCTTCTTGGCCGCGGCCTTCTTCACGGTCGCCGAAGCGCTGCCGCCCGAAAGGCTGCCCTTGGGCGCCTTCTTGACCGCGACGTCGTTCTTCGGGAGCTTCTTCGAGCCGCTCACCAGGTCCTTGAAGCCCTGTCCGGCGCGGAAACGCGGAACCGAGGTCTTCTTGACCCGAACGCGCTCCCCGGTCTGCGGGTTGCGGGCGTAACGGGCCGGACGGTCAACCTTCTCGAACGAGCCGAAACCGGTGACCGAAACACGGTCTCCGCTGACCACGGCACGGACGACTGCGTCCAGAACCGCGTCCACGGCGTCGGCGGCCTGCTGACGGCCACCCACCTTGTCGGCAATCGCTTCTACGAGCTGCGCCTTGTTCACGTCTTCCCCTTCGGAGACCTCGCCCGAGCGTATTCGCCAGGCTTTTTCGCACGTTAGGCAGATATATACCGCAAATCAAACACGAAACGGGCTAATCACCCTTGTGCCGCAACGAACTCGGCTGTCCATGAGTTCCTCGAAGGTTCCTCGAAGGGCCGTTTGAGCCTTGTGGCTCAAGCGTCTTCGGGGAATCGGCCCTCGTCGGCTTCGTCGATGGACTCCATCAATCGCTCCAGACGCCTTGCCGCATCGGCGAGATCGTGTTTGGCCGCGGCCGTAATGACCAGCAGCTTCCGGGTCAGCGCCATCCGTACGCCCTCCGGGACTTGCAGTGCACGCACCCTTGAGTGCGCTTCCTTCAGTTGGTCCGCAACAAGCCCGTAGAGCTCGAGTTGGCTGTCACGTTCCATGCACCGATTGTGCCATCTGGGGCGAGTTGTCGCCTCCGCAGGGGGTAACTACCCACATCCGGCGCCCTCCTGAGGGTACCCGGTCGATGCGAGTACAAGGGGATTTCAAGCCTCTTCTGCCTGCCGAATCAAGGGAGTTGAGACCACCCGTTCAGGTCAGCGGACACCCCTCCGGGGGCAGACACAGATGTACCCCCAACCGTCCACGATTGGGGGTACACCAGGGTGTTGCGGGGGTGTCAGACCTGCACCGTCCGCGGCTTGTACGAGGGGCGCTTCGACTCGTACGCGGCGATGTCCGGCTCGTTCTGGAGCGTGATGCTGATGTCGTCCAGACCGTTCAGGAGACGCCAGCGGGCGTTCTCGTCGAGCTCGAAGTCGGCGGTGACGCCCTCGGCGCGAACCTGGCGATCCTGCAGGTCAACGGTGATTTCGGCCTGCGGGTCGGCCTCCGTCAGGGCCCACAGCGCGTCCACGACCTGCTGGTCGAGCACCACGGTGAGCAGGCCGTTCTTCAGCGAGTTGCCGCGGAAGATGTCGGCGAAGCGCGAGGAGATGACCGTCTTGAAGCCGAAGTTCTGCAGCGCCCAGACGGCGTGCTCGCGCGAGGAGCCCGTTCCGAAGTCGGGACCGGCGACCAGGACGGTCGCGCCCTGGCGTTCGGGGCGGTTCAGGACGAACTCGCCGTCCTTGCGCCAGGCCTCGAAGAGCCCGTCCTCAAATCCGTCCCGGGTGACCTTCTTCAGCCAGTGGGCGGGGATGATCTGGTCGGTGTCCACGTTGCTGCGGCGCAGCGGAACGGCCCGGCCGGTGTGCGTGGTGAATGCTTCCATGGCTCTCAGACTCCGGCGGTGACGGGGGCATCAGGGGCATCGGTCAGGTCGGCGGGCGACGAGAGGTGGCCCGTGACCGCGGTGGCGGCGGCCACCTGGGGCGACACCAGATGGGTGCGGCCGCCCTTGCCCTGCCTGCCCTCGAAGTTGCGGTTGGACGTCGACGCGGAGCGCTCGCCGGGGGCTAGTTGGTCGGGGTTCATGCCCAGGCACATCGAGCAGCCCGCGTGCCGCCATTCGGCTCCCGCGGCGGTGAAGACCTTGTCCAGGCCCTCCTCGATGGCCTGCAGGGCGACCCGGACCGAGCCCGGGACGACCAGCATCCGTACGCCGTCGGCGACTTTGCGGCCCTCGACGATGGAGGCGGCCGCACGCAGGTCCTCGATACGGCCGTTGGTGCACGAACCTACGAAGACGGTGTCGACCTTGATGTCGCGCAGCGCCTGCCCTGCGGTCAACCCCATGTACTCCAGGGCCTTTTCGGCGGCGTACCGCTCCGAGGCGTCTTCGTACGAAGCAGGATCGGGGACGTTCGCCGAGAGCGGCGCGCCCTGGCCCGGGTTGGTGCCCCAGGTGACGAACGGCGCGAGCTGGGTGGCGTCGACGTAGACCTCGGCGTCGAAGACCGCGTCCTCGTCCGTCTTCAGGGTCTTCCAGTACGCGACCGCCGCGTCCCACTCCTCGCCCTGCGGGGCGTGGTCGCGGCCCTTGATGTAGTCGAAGGTGGTCGCGTCGGGGGCGATCATGCCCGCGCGGGCGCCGGCCTCGATCGACATGTTGCAGATGGTCATGCGGGCTTCCATCGAGAGTTTCTCGATGGCGGAGCCGCGGTACTCCAGGACGTAGCCCTGGCCGCCGCCGGTGCCGATCTTGGTGATGACGGCGAGGATCAGGTCCTTGGCCGTGACGGTGTCGGGCAGTTCGCCGTCGACCGTGATGGCCATGGTCTTGGGGCGGGCCATCGGCAGCGTCTGGGTGGCCAGGACGTGCTCGACCTGGGAGGTGCCGATGCCGAACGCCAGCGCGCCGAACGCGCCGTGCGTGGAGGTGTGGGAGTCGCCGCAGACCACGGTGGTGCCGGGCTGGGTCAGGCCCAGCTGGGGGCCCACGACGTGCACGACGCCCTGCTCGACGTCGCCCAGCGAGTGCAGGCGCACACCGAAGTCGGCGCAGTTCTTGCGCAGCGTCTCCAACTGGGCGCGCGAGACCGGGTCCGCGATCGGCTTGTCGATGTCGAGGGTCGGGGTGTTGTGATCCTCGGTGGCGATGGTGAGGTCGAGACGCCGCACCGGGCGGCCGGCCTGCCGAAGGCCGTCGAAGGCCTGCGGGCTCGTCACCTCGTGCAGCAGGTGCAGATCGATGAAGAGGAGGTCGGGCTCGCCTTCGGCGCGCCGGACGACGTGGTCGTCCCAGACCTTCTCCGCGAGTGTCCTACCCATCGCTTTCCCTCCGACCGGCTGTGTTGTGCCGGCCCAACTAGAGAATTGTTCGTCCACGCCCGCACCCCTCGTGCCGCGCGTGGGCCGCTTTCCGTTGGTCCGCGGATCGCACTCACAGGGTGACGTGTTCCATGGAAAATTGAACTTGCGTTTCACAGAGTGAGACGCGAGTATCGACGCATGGACAACTCTAGCGGCGTCGGCGTTCTCGACAAGGCGGCTCTCGTCTTGAGCGCCCTGGAGTCCGGTCCGGCCACCCTCGCGGGGCTGGTCGCGGCCACCGGACTCGCACGACCCACGGCACACCGTCTCGCCGTGGCACTGGAACACCACCGGATGGTGGCGCGCGACATGCAGGGCCGTTTCATTCTCGGCCCGCGGCTCGCGGAACTCGCGGCGGCGGCCGGCGAGGACCGCCTGCTCGCCACGGCGGGCCCGGTCCTCACGCACCTGCGTGACGTGACGGGCGAGAGCGCGCAGCTCTATCGGCGCCAGGGCGACATGCGCATCTGCGTCGCCGCGGCCGAGCGCCTCTCGGGCCTGCGGGACACGGTCCCGGTCGGCTCGACGCTCACCATGAAGGCCGGTTCGTCCGCGCAGATCCTGATGGCCTGGGAGGAGCCGGAGCGCCTGCACCGCGGCCTCCAGGGCGCCCGCTTCACGGCCACGGCTCTTTCGGGCGTACGCCGCCGGGGCTGGGCCCAGTCGATCGGCGAGCGGGAGCCGGGCGTCGCGTCCGTCTCCGCCCCGGTGCGCGGCCCCTCGAACCGCGTGGTCGCCGCCGTCTCGGTCTCCGGACCGATCGAGCGCCTGACCCGCCACCCGGGCCGGATGCACGCGCAGGCCATCATCGACGCCGCCGGGCGCCTGTCCGAGGCCCTGCGCCGCACGGGCTGACCGGCCCGGCATCACGCACAGACAGCACGCAGAACGCCCGAGGGGCCGCCTCAACGCCGCGGCGACCCCTCGGGCGTTCTTTTTTCTGCGCCCCCACGGTTCTCACAACCGTGTTCTCACATCCGTTTTCTCACGCCGCCTTGAGACGGTCGGCGGCCCTGTCGCCCCTGCGGCCGACCGGCACCACGCCGATGGCCTGGCCCAGGCCGAACTCCGGCATGTTCACGTACACCGCCTCATGGGCACCGGCGGGCACGACATACGTCTCGTGCCAGAAGCCGACCTTCCCCTTGCCCTCCCGCACCCGCCGGTTGAAGGCGGCCCACGCGGGCCGGTGCTCCTTGCCCTGCGCGGACGCGTAGGCGAGCAGCTTCTCCGGCGACTCCCAGTACTGGACGACGTACAGCAGCCGCGTCCCGCCGAACAGCAGCTGATAGCCCAGCATGTCGATCTCCCGGTCCATGGACAGCTCCTTGAGCATCCGCGGCATCGCCCGGAAGACGGGCCACCAGCTGCGCACGGCACGGAAGTTGTTGATGCGCATCCCGATGGTGAAGACGGTGACGCCGCCCTGCGCGTCGGCGGTCATGCGCCCTTCGATCGGCTTGGTGCTCACGATGGTTCCCCCTTCAGAGAGCGTTGGATAGTTTCGCTATCCATGATTGGATAGTGCCACTCACCAAGTGGATGCGCAAGAGGAAAGAGGAGCGGCGAGCCGATGAGACTGGCGGAGCTCAGCACGCGCAGCAGGGTCTCGACGGCCACGATCAAGTACTACCTGCGCGAGGGCCTGCTCCCGCCGGGCCGCCGCGTGAGCGCGACCCAGGCCGAGTACGACGAGAAGCACCTGCAGCGGCTGCGGCTGGTCCGGGCCCTCATCCAGGTGGGGCGGGTGCCGATCTCGTCCGCGCGGGACGTGCTCACCGCCCTGGAGGACGCGTCCCTGGACCACAACTCCCGTCTGGGCACGGCGGTCTGGGCACTCCCCCACGGCCCCGAGCCCGTGGCCGGCGATCCGGCCACGGACGCGGCGCGCCACACGGTGGCCGCTCTGCTCGACCGGCTCGACTGGCAGTTCAGCCAGGGCTACGGGTCCGAGTCGCCGGCGTACGGAATGCTCGTGACCGCGGTGGCGACGCTCACCCGGCTCGGATACCCGTGCGCCGTCGAGGACTTGACGCCCTACGCGCACTCCGCCGGTCAACTGGCCGTCACCGACCTGGACTTGGTGGAGCGTCACGAGTCGCCCGACGAGCAGCTCGAGGCGGCGGTCGCCCTCACCGTGCTGTACGAGCCGGTCCTGCTGAGCCTGCGCAGGCTCGCCCAGGCCGAGGAGTCCAACCGCCGCTACGGGCAAGAGGGTTCGGACGCACCGGGAACGTCGGAGGAATGACGAAGGGGCCCTCCCTTGCGGGAAGGCCCCTTGCCGTTCGCGTACCCCCGACCGGATTCGAACCGGCGCTACCGCCTTGAGAGGGCGGCGTGCTAGGCCGCTACACAACGGGGGCTAGCTTGTCCTGCTGTACTGCGCTGGGCTACCAGGACTCGAACCTAGAACAACGGAACCAGAAACCGTCGTGTTGCCAATTACACCATAGCCCACTGTGGTCTAGACCAGCTAGACCCTGCGTACCCCCGACCGGATTCGAACCGGCGCTACCGCCTTGAGAGGGCGGCGTGCTAGGCCGCTACACAACGGGGGCCCTAGCGATCCTGCATCGGCTGCAGCGGGTGCGACCCGGACTGCTTCCATGGGAAGGATCTGTACCCCCGACCGGATTCGAACCGGCGCTACCGCCTTGAGAGGGCGGCGTGCTAGGCCGCTACACAACGGGGGCGTTGCAGATAAGCTCTGCGAGCTGGCCTACCAGGACTCGAACCTAGACTAACGGAACCAGAAACCGTCGTGCTGCCAATTACACCATAGGCCATCGATACGCAACCCCTTGCGGGAGTTTTGCTCGACTTGCGCTTCCTGGTCGGACCTTTCGGCCTTCTCGGGCGGCGCAGGAAGAACATTACCCGAAGGTGGACGGCGCTCCAAAACGGGTATCGCCGCGGAGCAGCGGCGGCAGCTCGGTGAGACGCGTGATGCGGTGCACGCCCGACGGGCCTTCCTGCGCCGCGCTGTTGCGGTCGAGCCAGATCCCGAGAAGACCTGCGTCCCGGGCGCCTCTCGCGTCGATCTCCGGCTGGTCCCCCACGTAGGCGACTTCCTCGGGCGCGAGCCCCATCGTCGTGCACACCGCGAGGAAGGCCTCGGCCGCGGGCTTGGAGACGCCCAGCTCGGCGGCGCACAGGACGGACTCGAAGCGGTCGCGCACGCCGAGGACGCGCAGCTTGCGGTCCTGGACCATCAGGGCGGAGTTCGAGAGGACGGCATGGCGGTAGTCGTCGGCGAGGGCGTCCAGGACCGGGACGGTGTCGGGGAAGAGGGTCCAGGCGGATTCGTAGTGACCGAGGTAACGCTCGAACCAGGCGTCCGCCTCCTGGTCTGTGAGGACGGCGTCCAGGAAGTCGCGTACGCGGTCACGGCGCTGGGCCTCGAACTCGATGCCGCCGGCGCTGAAGCGTGCCCAGTGGCGCTCGGTGACCTCTTTCCACAGCGCGAGGGCACGCTCGGCGGTCTCGTACCGCTCGATGAGACCTTCGGCGGTGAGGTGGGCGTGCATACCGGTGGTGTCGGCGTGCGCGTAGTCGAAGATCGTGTCGTCCACGTCCCAGACCACGGCTTTGATCGGCATGCCTACGACGGTAGGCGAAGGACCCGGGAGCCGTGGTGGCTTCCGGGTCCTTCGTCGGCGTACTCGCGGCTACGCGGCGAGCTTCGCCAGGGTCGCGTCGATGCGGGACAGGGACTTCTCCTTGCCCAGGATCTCCAGGGACTCGAAGAGCGGCAGGCCGACCGTGCGGCCCGTGACGGCCACGCGGACCGGGGCCTGGGCCTTGCCGAGCTTCAGGCCGTGCTCCTCGCCGGCGGCCAGGACGGCCTCCTTGAGGGACTCGGGGGACGTCCAGTCGGCGGCGTCGAGCTTGGCGCGGGCCGTCGTCAGGAGCGCGGCCGGGTCGCCCTTGCCCATGGCCTTCGTCCAGGACGCCTCGTCCTCGACGGGCTCGTCCAGGAAGAGGAAGTCGACGTTCTCCGTGATCTCGGAGAGCACCTTGATGCGGGTCTGGGCGTGGGGGGCGATGGCCTCCCAGGCGGCCTGGTCGAAGGCCTCGGGGGCCCAGTTCGCGTGCGGGGCCTTGAGCCACGGCTCGCAGGCCGCCGCGAACGCCTGCACGTCCAGCATGCGGATGTGGTCGGCGTTGATCGCCTCGGCCTTCTTCAGGTCGAAGCGGGCCGGGTTGGCGTTCACGTCCGCGAGGTCGAACTTGGCGACCATGTCGGGGATCGAGAAGACGTCCTGGTCCGCGGAGAACGACCAGCCCAGGAGGGACAGGTAGTTCAGCAGGCCCTCGGGGAGGAAGCCGCGCTCGCGGTAGAGGTTCAGGGACGCCTGCGGGTCACGCTTGGAGAGCTTCTTGTTGCCCTCGCCCATGACGTACGGCAGGTGGCCGAAGGCCGGGGCCTCCTTGGCGATGCCCAGGTCGGTCAGCGCCTTGTAGAGGGCGATCTGCCGCGGGGTCGAGGAGAGCAGGTCCTCGCCGCGCAGGACGTGGGTGATCTCCATCAGGGCGTCGTCGACCGGGTTCACCAGGGTGTAGAGCGGTGCTCCGTTGGCGCGGACGATGCCGTAGTCCGGGAGGTTCTCCGGCTGGACGGTGATCTCGCCGCGGACCAGGTCCGTGAACGTGATCGCCTCGTCGGGCATGCGGAACCGCACGATGGGCTTGCGGCCCTCCGTGTCGTACGCGGCACGCTGCTCGGCGGTCAGGTCGCGGCAGTGGCCGTCGTAGCCGGACGGCTTGCCGGCGGCGCGGGCGGCCTCGCGGCGGGCGTCCAGCTCCTCCGTGGAGCAGTAGCAGTAGTACGCGCGGCCGCCGTCCAGGAGCTTCTGCGCGACATCCTGGTAGATGTCCATGCGCTGCGACTGGCGGTACGGCGCGTGCGGGCCGCCGACCTCGGGGCCCTCGTCCCAGTCGAAGCCCAGCCAGCGCATCGAGTCGAGCAGCTGCTCGTACGACTCCTCGGAGTCGCGAGCCGCGTCGGTGTCCTCGATGCGGAAGACCAGGACGCCCTCGTTGTGCCGGGCGTAGGCCCAGTTGAAGAGAGCGGTGCGGACCAGACCCACGTGGGGGTTGCCGGTCGGCGAGGGACAGAAACGTACGCGGACGTTTGTCGCGTTAGCCACGCTTGATCACCTTGTTGGTGAGAGTGCCGATGCCTTCGATGGTGACGGCGACCTCGTCGCCGACGTTGAGGGGGCCGACCCCTGCCGGGGTGCCCGTGAGGATGACGTCGCCCGGGAGCAGCGTCATGGCCTCGGAGATGTGCACGATCAGGTCCTCGATGGAGCGGACCATCTCGGCCGTACGCCCCAGCTGGCGCTGTTCGCCGTTGACCGTGCACTGGATGGTGAGGTCGGAGGGGTCGAGCTCGGTCTCCACCCAGGGGCCGAGCGGGCAGGAGCTGTCGAAGCCCTTGGCCCTGGCCCACTGGTTCTCGCGCCGCTGCACGTCACGCGCGGTGACGTCGTTGGCGCAGGTGTAGCCGAGGATGACGTCACGGGCGCGCTCGCGCGGGACCTCGCGGCACATGCGGCCGATGACCACGGCCAGCTCGGCCTCGTAGTGCAGCTCCTGCGAGAAGGAGGGGTACGCGATGGCGTCGCCGGGGCCGATCACCGAGGTGGAGGGCTTGAAGAAGGCGACGGGGACGTCCGGGACCTCGTTGCCGAGTTCCGCGGCGTGGTCCGCGTAGTTGCGGCCGATGCCCACGACCTTGTTGGGGAGCACCGGAGGCAGCAGCCTGACCTTGCTCAGCGGGACCTTCGTGCCGGAGAGCTCGAAGTCCGCGAACGGAATGCCCTTGATGATGTCGAGGACGAGCCCATCGGTCGTTCCGGGAGGGCTCTCGCCCTCGACCGCGCCGAAGGCGACGTTGCCGTCGATGGAGAACCTGGCGATGCGCACGGAGCGGTGGCCCTTTGCTGGAGGAGAGTGATCTGACACCCCAGGCTAACGCGGTGGCGTCCCGCCAAGCCTCCTGCGACCCCGCGGCCTCGCCGCCCCCTCGATCGCCCGCGGCCGCGGGCGGTGCTCAGACCGCCGACGGGCTGAATTCCTCCGGCGCGACCATCAGGATCGTGCGCTTGGGGTTGGCCGTCTGCGTCGGCAGCTCGACGGCGTGCTCCGGGCGGTCGGCGGCCGGCTGGACCTCCTCGGCGTCCGTGAGGTGCGCGAGGGTGGTGCGGCGGGGGTTGGCTATGTTGTGGAACATCGCCGACTTCACAGTCTTCATCTGCTGTTCGGGCCCTGTCAGTTGAGGCGTCGTGTCGTGGACGCGGGTTGTCGGATTCGCCATCCCTGTAAAGCGTCAGGCTAAACATCCAATTCCCGGCCAAAGCCCGGATGAGGCCTTGATCTTCATGTGAGTTTGCTCACGAGGGAGCGGGCAAATGGGTCAATTCAGGCTCGTGGAGACCTTGTTGGAATCGGACATTGCGCCACTGAAGGCATCATTCCGCTCCCGATCATGAAGACTGGGACACCCCTTACCCCTTGGTTTCCTGGGGCCAATGGCCCGTTTTGCCCTGAATCACTTTCTACGTCTCGTGACGCGCCACTCACGCCGTGTCACGGAGGTCGCGACGCGGCACACGGGCCTTGTTGGAGATCCTGCACTGTGCTGGAATTCCCGGGACCGCCGCGGGATCGAACCGGCGCGCAGGGGCGCAACGCAGCGCCGAGTGGCGGCGGGAAAGGGGAGCAGCGCCGGTCACTCACGACCACCATGGGGCGTTCTGCGCCCCACGACGCCGACACCGTCCCGCCGTTTGTGCGGAGGGACGCCTGGTCCAGAGGTTGCGACGCTAGTGCAGGGACGTTTCAAGAGGGATGGCAGCAGCGCTGCGGCAGAGCCGGAGCGCGGCGGGACCGACCGCGGCTCCTCGGCCCAGCACGCCCAGAACCCCGGGCAGGTACCGACCGGTGACAACGGCCTCGGAGCCATGCGCGGATCGAGCGGCGGAAGTCTGTCCACGGCCGCCGCGAACCAGGGCGGCTCGACGGGCACGACCGGCACGGTGAAGTCGCCCACCGGTCCCGGCTCGCGAATAGCCCTGCGCAACTGGCGCATCTCCACCCGTCTGGTCTCGCTGCTCGCACTCCCCGTGATCACCGCGACCTCCCTCGGCGCGCTGCGTATCAACGAGTCCATGGACGAGATTCAGCAGCTCAACAACATGAAGATGCTGACGGACATGACCAAGCGGGCCACTGAGCTGGCCACCGCGCTCCAGGAGGAGCGCGACCGCTCGGCAGGCCCCCTCGCGCACGGCGCGGACTCCTCGGACTACGTGGTCAAGGGCGCCCGGCAGAAGACCGACCGCGCCTACAACCGCTTCCTCCAGGAGACGCAGGACCTCGACAACACCGACGACGACAAGGGCCTCCTCGGCGTCCGGGCGAACACCGTCGAGATCACCCAGCAGCTCCAGCAGATCAACAAGGTCCGCAAGGACGCCTACGAGGACGCGAACTCCACCTCTCAGACGGTGGACGCCTACAGCCAGCTCATCGAGCAGCTGCTCACCCTGTCCTCGGACATGGCGCAGGCGACCAGCAACCCGGACATGATCCAGCGCACCCGCGCCCTGACGGCCTTCTCCTCCGCCAAGGAGTACGCCTCGGTGCAGCGCGCCGTGATCGCCGCCTCGCTCCCCGCGGGCGACAGCACGTTCGGCAAGATCTCCGAGACCGACCGGCGCTACGGCTGGGCCGCGCTCGACAAGGAGAACTCCAAGCTCGATGCCTTCAAGGGCATCTACGCGGGCAACCCCGATGAGCTGACCAAGCCCATCGACGGCGGCAACTCTTCCATCAAGGGCGCCGACTCCTATGCCAAGCGCGTGCTTGAGCAGGAGGGCGGCATCAAGCTCCAGGACAAGCGCTCGTACAAGGACTGGGTCGACGCCGACACCACCAAGATCGACGCGATGACCAAGATCGAGCTCACGCTGCTCAACGAGATGGAGCAGAAGGCCCGCGAGCTGCGCAACGAGTCCGAGCAGGCCGCCATCCTCAACGGTGCGCTGATCCTGCTCGTCCTCGGTGTCTCGCTCGTCGGCGCCTTCGTCGTGGCCCGGTCCATGATCCGCTCGCTGCGGCGCCTCCAGGACACCGCGACCAAGGTCGCCCAGGACCGGCTGCCCGAGCTCGTCAAGCAGCTCTCCGAGGCCGACCCGCAGGACGTCGACACCTCCGTCGAGTCCGTCGGTGTGCACTCCCGGGACGAGATCGGCCAGGTGGCCGCGGCCTTCGACGACGTGCACCGCGAGGCCGTCCGCCTCGCCGCCGAGCAGGCGCTGCTCCGAGGCAACGTCAACGCGATGTTCACCAACCTCTCGCGCCGTTCGCAGGGCCTCATCCAGCGCCAGCTCTCGCTCATCTCCGAGCTGGAGTCGCGCGAGGCCGACCCGGACCAGCTGTCCTCGCTGTTCAAGCTCGACCACCTCGCGACCCGCATGCGCCGTAACGGCGAGAACCTCCTGGTCCTCGCCGGTGAAGAGCCCGGCCGCCGCTGGACCCGGCCCGTTCCGCTCGTCGACGTGCTGCGTGCCGCCGCGTCCGAGGTGGAGCAGTACGAGCGCATCGAGCTCTCCGCGGTCCCGACGACCGAGGTCGCGGGACGCGTGGTCAACGACCTCGTGCACCTGCTCGCCGAGCTGCTGGAGAACGCGACCTCCTTCTCCTCGCCGCAGACCAAGGTCAAGGTCACCGGTCACGCGCTGCCCGACGGGCGTGTGCTCATCGAGATCCACGACACGGGCATCGGCCTCTCCCCCGAGGACCTCGCCGCGATCAACGAGCGGCTCGCGTCGCCGCCCACCGTGGACGTCTCGGTCTCGCGCCGCATGGGTCTGTTCGTGGTCGGCCGTCTGTCGCAGCGTCACGGCATCCGCATCCAGCTCCGTCCCTCGGACTCCGGCGGCACGACCGCGCTCGTCATGCTGCCCATCGATGTCGCCCAGGGCGGCAAGAAGGCGCCGAACAAGCCCGGTGCGCCCGCCCCCGGCCAGGGTGGCGGCCCCGTCGCCGCGCAGGCCTCGGCGGGTGCCGCGGCCGCGCGCCGTGGAGTCGGCGCCGGCAACGGCCCCGGAAGCGGTGCGCCCGGCGCGGGTCCCGCGGGTTCCGCGGGCCGGCTCGGTGCCGGTCCGCCTCGCGGTCAGGTCACGGGCACGGGGCCGCGGGCCGCGCTGCCCGCGCGTGACGGGTCGCGCGCCGGTTCGCCGGCCGGGCCCTCCGGTCAGCAGCCTCCCCGCCAGGGACCGCCCGGACAGGGTGCCCCTTCCGGTGGCAGCCTCTTCGAGGGTGGCCAGGGCGGACCGGGCGGTGGCCGCGGTCCGGGCTCCGCGCCGCAGCCTCCCGTTCCCCAGCAGCGTACGAATCCGGTGAACCCCGCCGGGCCCATGAACCCCGCCGCGAACGACGCCGGGGACCAGGGCCGCAGGCCGCAGCTGCCGCCGCGCGGCGGTCCGCGTGCCGAGCTGCCCGGGGGCAACCCGCAGCCGCGCGTGCCCAGTTGGAGCGACGAGAACGCGCAGCCGCAGGTCTCCCGCGAGCCCTTCGACACCCCGCGCGGGCACGAGGAGCCGGAGTCCACCGGGCAGTTCCCCTACCCCGCGGCCGGCGCGGGCGCGCAGGGCCCCGGTTCGACCGCCGAGTTCGCGCGCCCCGACTTCAACGGGCCTCCGCCCGGTACCGGCTCACCGCGGAACGCGGGCCAGCAGGGCGGCCAAAGCCAAGGACAGGGTGGCCAGGGCGGCCAGGGTCAGGGCCAGCAGGGCACCGGTCAGTTCGTCCGCCCCGACGTCTTCGGCGGCCAGGACACCTCTTCCGGCACCGGTCAGTTCCAGCGTCCCGGCACCAGCGCCCCCGGCTACGACAGCCCGGCGCCCGGCGCCGGTGCGCCGCAGCAGCGCGGTGGCCGTGACGCGGGCGAGGCGCCTCGGCGTGGTCAGGGTCCCGGCCAGGGCCAAGGCCCCGGTCAGGGTCAGGGTCAGGGCGGCCAGCTCGGCATCCCGCCGGTGCCTCCGGTGCCGCAGCAGCCTCAGCAGCCCGTGCAGCCGGAGGGCCTGCCGCCCGCCGGCCCCGGCGACGGCCGCACCCCGCTGTTCGACACGCTGGAGACCAACTGGTTCCAGCAGCAGCAACAGCAGGGCCAGCAACAGGGTCAGCAGCAGCAAGGGCACCAGGGCCCGCAGGGTGGCGACCCCTCCCCCGCGCCCGGCGCCCCCGAGCAGCAGCGGCCCCAGCGTCCGCAGCGCCCGCAGCCCTCGTCGCCGCTCCCCACGCGGCCCCAGGGGCAGCAGCAGAACCCGGCCGCGCCCCAGCGGCCGGCCACGGCGCCCGCCCCCGCGTCCAACGGAACCGGCGGCGGGAACGGCAACCACGTCACGAACGGCAGTGCCGCCTCCTGGCGCACTTCGCCCAACGACGAGCTGGGCCGCCAGGCCGAGCGCGTCCGCCAGCCGTCCGCCGGAGGTGTCACCACATCCGGCCTGCCGCGCCGCGTCCCGCGAGCCAACCTCGTAGCGGGCACCGCACAGCAGCAGCAGGACAGCACAGGTCCGCAGGTCTCGCGTGCGCCCGATGACGTACGCGGCCGGCTGACGAATCTCCGTCGGGGCATCCAGCAGGGTCGCCAGGCCGGTACCGGCCAGACCGGCAGCTTCCCCACTCACCAGCAGGAGCGTTAGTTGAGTCCGAGCCAGGCGGCACAGAATCTGAACTGGTTGATCACGAACTTCGTGGACAACACCCCCGGGGTGTCCCACACCGTCGTGGTCTCCGCCGACGGCCTCCTTCTGGCGATGTCCGAGGGCTTCCCGCGTGACCGCGCCGACCAGCTGGCCGCGGTCGCGTCGGGTCTGACCTCTCTCACCGCCGGGGCCTCCCGGATCTTCGAGGGCGGCGCCGTCACCCAGACCGTGGTGGAGATGGAGCGGGGGTTCCTCTTCCTCATGTCGGTCTCCGACGGTTCGTCCCTGGCCGTGCTCGCACACCCCGAGTGCGACATCGGCCTCGTCGGGTACGAGATGGCGCTCCTCGTCGACCGCGCGGGCGCCGTCCTCACCCCGGACCTCCGCGCCGAACTGCAGGGCAGCCTGCTGCACTAGCTCTCTTCATCGGCCGCCCCACCGACCGAACGTACTGACCACCGTCCGGCCACCCTGGTGCCCCCCACCGGCTCTATCAGACGGCACGCAGACCACCTGCTGTCCCGCCCGGAGGATCCATGACCCCGCCCAACGCCTCTCACGATCCGTACGGCTCTCACGCGTCGTACGGTATTGAAGGCGACCAGCCGCTGGTGCGTCCTTACGCGATGACCGGCGGCCGGACCAGGCCCCGCTACCAGCTCGCGATAGAGGCGCTGGTAAGCACGACGGCCGACCCGGCGCAGCTGATGGGGCTGCTCCCGGAGCACCAGCGCATCTGCCACCTGTGCCGTGAGGTCAAGTCGGTGGCCGAGGTGTCGGCGCTGCTCTCCATGCCGCTCGGCGTGGCCCGGATCCTCGTGGCCGACCTGGCCGAGGCCGGGCTCGTCGCCATTCACCAGCCCGGCGGCGACGAGAACGCCGGCGGTCAGCCTGACGTGACACTGCTCGAAAGGGTGCTCAGTGGACTTCGCAAGCTCTAGCAGCGGAGCGACGGCTCGCTCCACCACCAGCGCGAAGATCGTGGTGGCGGGCGGCTTCGGCGTCGGCAAGACCACGTTCGTGGGCGCGGTCTCCGAGATCAACCCGCTGCGCACCGAGGCCGTCATGACGTCCGCCTCCGCGGGCATCGACGACCTCACCCACACCGGGGACAAGACCACCACCACGGTGGCCATGGACTTCGGCCGCATCACGCTGGACCAGGACCTGATCCTGTACCTCTTCGGTACGCCGGGCCAGGACCGCTTCTGGTTCATGTGGGACGACCTCGTACGCGGCGCCATCGGCGCCGTCGTCCTTGTGGACACCCGCCGTCTCGCCGACTGCTTTCCGGCCGTCGACTACTTCGAGAACTCGGGTCTGCCCTTCGTCATCGCCCTCAACGGCTTCGACGGCCACCAGCCGTACACCCCCGATGAGGTGCGCGAAGCTCTCCAGATCGGACCCAACACACCGATCATCACGACGGATGCGCGACACCGTGCGGACGCAAAGAGCGGCCTGATCACGCTGGTCGAGCACGCACTTATGGCACGACTCAAGTAGACGAGGCCGTACGGCAGTTGCCGTAGATTCCACAGAGCGGTCTGTGTCGTTTGACACGGATGACCGCTCTGTTCATAACGTTTCGACAGAGAATTGACCGGGCGCCGCCACGCGTCGCGGTCATCCGGTGTCGCTGTGCGCACGAGAGCCCCGCCTTTTGGCGGGGCTCGCTCTATTTGACCGTTTTATCTGAGGCTTACACCACTCGGAACCAGCCCTTCACACTGTTTGGTAGAGGACCCCCTGACGTGCTGGAATGCGCTGAACTGCCCAGTAGCACGGGCCTTGGAGACGACAGCGGGACCGGTGTAGGTCCCGCCGCCGAGAGGTTGTTGGTCGAGTGAGGCGAAGCAAGCCGAGCCCCGCACCGCCGCATACGCGGGACACGCGGGGCAACTTCACCCCGCCGCCGCGCACAGCGGCGTCCCCCACCGATGTGCAGGGCATGGAGCCGCCGGCGCCCAGTGGCGGCAGAATGTCCCCGCGCAACTGGCGCGTGCCGACCCGCCTGAACGCGATCCTCCTCATACCCGTGCTGGTCGGCCTCGTCATGGGCGGCTTCCAGGTCAAGGGCTCGATCGACACCTGGAGCGAGGCCCAGGACGCCGAAAGCACGGCCCGCCTCGTGCAGGCTTCCCTCAACTACGGCAACCGCCTCATCGAAGAGCGTGACCTCTCCGCCGCTCCGCTGCTGCGCGGCAAGAAGAACGACCCGGTCGTCGTGAAGGCCCGCAAGGCCACCGACAAGGCCGCGGACGAGTTCGACGCCGCCGCCGAGGACATGCCGCAGAAGGAAGGCCTCAAGCGCCGCCTCGACGGCTTCCACAAGGTCGAGCCGGGCCTGCAGTCCCTCCGCCAGGCCGCCTACACCTCCAAGCTCTCCGGCGCGCAGACCGAAGAGGGCTACGTCGCCATCCAGCACCCCCTGATGGAGTTCGCCAACGAACTCGGTCTGGGCACCGGAAACATCACCAGCTACGGCCGTACCGTCTACGCGATCTCGCTGACCAAGGCCGCGCTCTCCCTGCAGCGCTCCATCGGTACGCACCTGCTGGTCAAGCCCGGCCCCACCGCTCCCAGCCTCGCCAAGCAGCGCGTGGCGCTCTCCTCGTACGCCTACCTCGAGGGCATCGCCATCGAGGAGTACACCGGCGGTGGCACCCCCGAGGACGTGGCCAAGCTCGAGGCCGCCAAGAAGCAGCTGAAGGCCGACGGCGAGAAGCAGGCCAAGCAGGCCGCCGCCGCCGCGAAGGCCAAGGGCGAGACGTTCGTCCCGCCGCCCTCGTCCGAGGCGATGGTCGCCGCCATGGCGCAGCTGGAGACCACCCAGCCCAGCGCCCGCGTCGCCCTCGCCGGCAAGGGCGTGACGCCCGAGGCATGGTGGGCCACCACCTCCGCCAAGTTCGACGCGTACCGCAGCATCGAGTCCGACCTCGCCGACAAGGCGGTGACCGAGGCGTCGGACATCGCATCCGACGCCCAGCGCAACGCCTACATCACCGGCGCCATCGTCGTGGTCGCGCTCCTCGCCGCCTTCATCCTGGCCGGGCTCATGGCCCGCCAGATGTCCCGCGCGATGCGCCAGCTGCGCACGGCCGCCTTCGGCATCGCCGAGCAGCGCCTGCCGATGCTGGTCGACCAGCTCTCGCGCACCGACCCCGGCCGCGTCGACACCCGCGTACAGCCCATCCCGATCTCCTCCACGGACGAGATCGGCGAGGTCGCCCGCGCCTTCGACCAGGTGCACCGCGAGGCCGTGCGGCTCGCCGCCGAGCAGGCCCTGCTCCGCGGCAACATCAACGCGATCTTCACCAACCTCTCGCGCCGCAACCAGTCCCTGATCGAGGGCCAGCTGACCCTCATCACCGACCTGGAGAACAACGAGGCCGACCCGGACCAGCTGGAGAGCCTCTTCCGCCTGGACCACCTGGCGACCCGTATGCGACGCAACGGCGAGAACCTCCTGGTCCTCTCCGGCGAGGAGCCCGGACGCCGCTGGGACCAGCCCGTCCCGCTGGTCGACGTCCTGCGCGCCGCGTCATCCGAGGTGGAGCAGTACGAGCGCGTCGAGCTGTCGGGCGTCCCGGAGGCCGAGATCCACGGCCTCGCCGTGACCGACCTCGTGCACCTGCTCGCCGAGCTCCTGGAGAACGCCACCACGTTCTCCTCGCCGCAGACCAAGGTCCGCGTCACCGCGACCCGTCTGCCCGACGGCCGCATCATGGTCGAGATCCACGACAAGGGCATCGGCCTCACCGCCGAGGACTTCGCGGACATCAACCACAAGCTGGCCAACCCGCCGACGGTGGACGCCGCGATCTCGCAGCGCATGGGCCTGTTCGTGGTCGGCCGCCTCTCCGACCGGCACGGCATCCGCGTCCAGCTGCGCCCCTCGGGCGAGCAGGCGGGCACGACCTCGCTCGTCATGCTCCCCGACGGCATCACACACGGTGGCGGCGGCGAGCACCAGCTGCCCGAGTCCGAGTTCACGGTCTCCTCGATCATGCCGGAGCAGCACGCCCCGGAGCAGCCCGCCTTCCACCACGAGCCGATGCGTACCGCGGCCGAACTGGGCTTCGACGACAGCCGCTACAACGGCGACGGGGCCGACTCCCAGGAGCTCGACCCGGTGGGCCGCTCGCTGATGCGCGAGGAGCGGCGTGCCGCTCTGGAGGCGCAGGCGCAGTCCGCCGACGGCCGTCCCCTCTTCCGCGACGAGGTCGACGGGCAGCAGGGCGGCTTCGACCAGCAGGGCGGCTACGACGCCGGGTACGACCAGCAGGCCCCGGCGTACGACGAGTACAACCAGGGCCAGGCGGCGCAGCCGGCGTACGACGACGCGTACTACCCGGCGCAGGACGGCTACCAGGACGCCCCCTATACGGAGGCCGGTCACGATGATCACGCCGCTCGTACGGGTGCCGTCTCCGAGCCGTTCGCGGCCTACCCGGACCGCTCCCACCAGGACGACTGGCCGACGCGCGACGGATACGAGAACAACTCGGGCGCGTATCAGGCCGAGTACTCTCCGGAACCGGAATCTGGTCCGGCGGCTCCCGAGAACGGCGCCGAACGCGTAGGCTTCGAGCGTCCCGGACCGGCACCGTCCGCAGTCCACGACACGACGTCTGCGGGTCTTCCGCGCCGCGGCTCCACCGGTGCGGCCGGCAACAGCAACGGCAGCGCCCCGGCCCCGGCCGGCGACGCGTTCGGCAACACCGACAGCAGCTGGCGTTCGTCCAACGACGACCGCTGGCATCGCGCCGAGTCGCTGAAGGAGCCCAAGGCGGGTGGGGTCACCCCGTCCGGTCTCCCGAAGCGGGTGCCCAAGGCCAATCTGGTCGAGGGCACGGCGGAACAGACCCCACAGGGCGGCCCTCAGGTCTCCCGCGACCCCGAGGACGTGCGGGGCAGGCTGAGCAACCTGCGCCGCGGCGTCCAGCGGGGACGCAGCGCAGGCAGTGACACCACGAATGGCCAGGACACCGGTAATCACCGCGGTGGACCTGACAGCACCTACAACCAGGAGCGTTAGTGTGAGCCCGATGAGCCAGGCGGCGCAGAACCTGAACTGGTTGATCACCAACTTCGTGGACAACACCCCTGGGGTGTCCCACACGGTGGTGGTCTCCGCCGACGGACTCCTTCTGGCGATGTCCGAAGGCTTCCCCCGCGACCGGGCCGACCAGCTCGCGGCCGTCGCGTCCGGTCTGACCTCCCTCACCGCCGGGGCCTCCCGGATCTTCGAGGGCGGTTCCGTGACCCAGACCGTTGTGGAGATGGAGCGAGGATTTCTCTTCCTTATGTCCATCTCCGACGGCTCCTCGCTGGCCGTGCTCGCCCACCCGGATGCGGACATCGGTCTCATTGGGTACGAGATGGCGCTTCTTGTCGACCGCGCCGGCACCGTACTCACGCCCGACCTGCGTGCGGAGCTGCAGGGGAGCCTTCTCAACTAGTAGACGTACGGTGCGTTTTCGCGTCCCGTGGCCGTAAGGTTTCGGGACGCGGCTCCAGAATGATGGTGCCCGGCACAGTCGGAGGAGGAGTACGTGGCAGGTTCAGGAACACCCCCGGACGGTTCGTCATCGGCCAGTTGGTCGCCTGGTCACGGCCAGGGGCAGGGGCCGCACGACGGTGCGCCGAACCGTTACAACTTCCCCTCCGCGCCGAGCCAGCACCGCAGGCCCTATCAGCAGCCGCAGCAGCCGGGCCCCCGCCAGAGCCCGTACGAGCAGCCTCACAACCCCAGGATCCAGCCAGTGCAACCACAGCGACGCGCCCCGGAAGCGGCGCCCGCAGGTTCTGCGAGCAACCCCCTGGTGCGCCCGTACGCCATGACGGGCGGCCGCACCAGGCCCCGCTACCAGCTCGCCATCGAGGCGCTGGTGCACACCACCGCCCAACCGCACCAGCTCCAGGGCCAGTTGCCCGAGCATCAGCGGATCTGCAACCTGTGCCGCGAGATCAAGTCAGTCGCTGAGATCTCGGCACTCCTCTCCATTCCTCTCGGCGTCGCCCGGATCCTCGTAGCCGACCTGGCGGAGGCCGGACTTGTCGCCATCCATCAGCCGGGCGGCGACGAGTCCGCCGGCGGCCAGCCAGACGTGACACTGCTCGAAAGGGTGCTCAGTGGACTTCGCAAGCTCTAGCGGCGGAGCAACAGCCCGCTCCACCACTTCCGCGAAAATCGTGGTGGCGGGCGGCTTCGGCGTGGGCAAGACCACGTTCGTCGGGGCGGTCTCTGAGATCAACCCGCTGCGCACCGAGGCCGTCATGACGTCCGCCTCCGCGGGCATCGACGACCTCACCCACACCGGGGACAAGACCACCACCACGGTGGCCATGGACTTCGGCCGCATCACGCTGGACCAGGACCTGATCCTGTACCTCTTCGGTACGCCTGGTCAGGACCGCTTCTGGTTCATGTGGGACGACCTCGTACGCGGCGCCATCGGCGCCGTGGTGCTTGTCGACACGAGGAGGCTCGCCGACTGCTTCCCCGCCGTCGACTACTTCGAGAACTCGGGTCTGCCCTTCGTCATCGCCCTCAACGGCTTCGACGGCCACCAGCCGTACACGCCCGACGAGGTCCGTGAGGCGCTCCAGATCGGCCCGGACACCCCGATCATCACGACGGACGCGCGCCACCGTGCGGACGCGAAGAGCGGTCTGATCACGCTCGTGGAGCACGCGCTCATGGCGCGGCTTCGGTAACAGCCCCGTACCCCGTCCAACAGTTCGCCCCCGCCGGCAGGAGCCGGCGGGGGCGAACTGCGTGATGGAGCCTTCAGGCCACTGTCGCCTTGCGTAACATCTTTGGCCAAAACACATGCCTGCCGCAGTGATGTATTCGGTGGCACTCTCACTGGAGGGACAGGCAGGTTCGCCATCATTCCTGCCCTTCTTCCCTCCGACGGATCGAGAGCAGGAAGCGGAGCCCTCACATGAGCCTGCCCCAGCGACCCGGCGCGCGGGCGCCACCGGCTCCGTCAGCCGAACCCGGGCACCTTGAGCTCCGCCCAGACCACCTTGCCGCCGACCGTCGGCTCCACCCCGACGTCGGCCGACAGAGCCGCGACGAGGAACAGCCCACGCCCACTCACCTGGAACGGGTCCGGGGGCTCGGTGGGCACCACCGGAAGCTCGGTGGAGGTGTCCGTCACCTCCAGGCGCACACCCTCAGCACCCGTGCGACGTACGGCGAACTCGAACGACGAGCACGTGCAGTGCCGCACATTGCTGCACAGCTCGGTGGCCACGAAGGCGCAGTCGTCGACCAGCGCCTCCAGGCCCCAACTGCGCAGGCAGGCGCCGACGATCCGGCGTATCTGCTCCAGGCAGTGCGGGTCGTACTCCATGCGGACCTCGCAGGATCTGCTGATCACCACGAGCTCCTCCGCGGACGTGTTCGGCATTGCCCCTCCGGCACCGCTGTAGGTGTCAACTCAACCGAGAACAAAGGACGTTGGGCTCGCATCATGTCGAGGCATTTATCACTTAGGCAAGTATTACTCACGGTTCGCATCCCGCAAGGGAGGGGCCGCAGATGACAGTTGTCTGGCCGGAAGGCGCGGGACATCATGTGCGCATGCCGCAAAGTGACATGCCCACCATGCGCAGCCGCCGTCTCGGCGCCGAGCTGCGACGACTCCGGTCGGAAGCCGGCCTCAAGGTCCAGGACGCGGCCGATGCGCTGGAGTGTGGGCAGCCAAAGATCAGTCAGATCGAGACAGGAAAACGGGGCATCCGGCAACTCGACCTCACCACCCTGCTCAATCTGTACGGGGTGAAGGACGATCAGCAGCGGTCGAATCTGAAGCGGCTCGCCAGGGACATCCACAAGGTCGACTGGTGGTCCGGTCAAGGCCCTTTGCTCAGCGGCGACTTGCGCGACTACCTCACGCTGGAAGCCGACTCCTCACTCATCCGCTCCTACGAGCCGATGGTGCTGCCGGGCCTGCTCCAGACAGAGGCATATATGCGGGAGATATTCACCGCGGGAGCTGAAGCGGATCGCGTCGAAACTCTTGTGAAGACGCGGATGAGACGCAAAGATCTGCTGCACGGCAACAGTGAATTCCGGCTGCGCGTCGTCATCGACGCCCCGGCACTGCACCGCATTTCTGGTCCCACTGAATTGATTCGTCAACAGTTTCAGCACTTGATCGAAGTGGGCAATCAAGCCAATGTCACCGTTCAGATCCTCCCTCTGAACATCACATTGCCGCTCGCACAGTACGCTCCGTACACGGTCTTCACCTTGCACGGAGAACCCCCCATAGAGGTGACCTGGTTGGAGCACATGACCGGGGGAACATTGCTGGAGCAGCGGCCTGACGTCCAGGTTTACACCAAAGCCTGGGACGACCTGACGGCCGCCGCACTCTCCCCCGCCGAGTCTCGCCAGTACATCCTCGACCACATGAAGAAAGAAAGCGGGTCGTGATGTCTCGCACATCTGCGGCCGGTCTCGCGTTCACAGAGGCAGAAGACGAATCAGTGAAAGCGAACTGGCACAAGAGCACCTACAGCGGCGCCTCGAACGGCTGCATCGAGCATACGAAGCTTTCGGCCGATCAGCGGGCGATTCGTGACACGAAGAACCGGGAGTTCGGAACGCTCGTCTTCGACTCCACCGCCTGGCGCGCATTCATCACTGGAATCAACTCCGGGATCCTGCAGATATGAGCACGAACACGGCGAGCGGCACACGCGTCACACAGCGGGACAAGACGCTTCTCTACGCGCTCGACATCTCCCGCGCCCAGTGGACAAGCACCCCGGGAAGCCCCGTCGAGGGCCCTGTGGAGATCGCCCCGCTGGAGAACGGCGCGGTGGCCCTGCGCAACCCCGCGGACCCGCGCGGTCTCGTCCTGCGCTTCACCGCGGAGGAGTGGTACGCGTTCAAACTCGGCGTGCTGGCCGGAGAATTCGACTGACCTCCTGGTTGGACTGGCCTCCTGGTTCGACTGACCTCCCGGGCGGACGCCGAAGGACCCCGCGCCATGGCGGGGTCCTTCGGGGTGCCTGTCGGTCTTGCCGACTGCTTCAGGGCGCCGGTCAGCCCTGCCAGCTGTGCGGGGCGCGGAAGCCGGGCGAGCGCTCCAGGCGGCGCCAGCCGGCCTTGTCGCGGCCTCGGCGGGGCGCGGGGGCCTGTGCGGAGGCGGCGGCGCTACGGGCCAGCAGGATCGCGGTGATGGCGGCGACCTCTTCGGGCTCGGCGTGGCCCTTCTCGACGCGGATGTCGGGGGTACTCATGTGCAGCGTTCTCCTTGTGGGCTACTGCAGGATTACTGCGGGGGGTTGCCGTGCTTGCGCGACGGCAGGTCTGCGTGCTTGTTGCGGAGCATCGCGAGGGAGCTGATGAGCACCTCGCGGGTGGCGGTGGGGTCGATGACGTCGTCGACCAGGCCGCGCTCGGCGGCGTAGTAGGGGTGCATCAGCTCGGCCTTGTACTCCTTGACCATCTTCTGCCGCATGGCCTCGGGGTCCTCGGCGGCCGCGATCTGACGGCGGAAGATGACGTTGGCGGCGCCCTCTGCGCCCATCACCGCGATCTCGTTGGTGGGCCAGGCGTAGGTCAGGTCGGCGCCGATGGACTGGCTGTCCATGACGATGTACGCGCCGCCGTACGCCTTGCGCAGGATCAGCGAGATCCGCGGCACGGTGGCGTTGCAGTACGCGTACAGGAGCTTCGCGCCGTGGCGGATGATCCCGCCGTGCTCCTGGTCGACGCCCGGCAGGAAGCCCGGTACGTCGAGCAGCGTCACGATCGGGATGTTGAAGGCGTCGCACATCTGGACGAAGCGGGCCGCCTTCTCGGAGGCCTCGATGTCCAGGACACCGGCCAGGGACTGCGGCTGGTTGGCGACGATGCCCACCACCTTGCCGTCCAGGCGGGCCAGGGCGCAGATGATGTTGCGGGCCCAGCGCTCGTGGACCTCCAGGAAGTCGCCGTCGTCGACGAGCTCCTCGATGACCTTGGCCATGTCGTACGGACGGTTGCCGTCCGCCGGGACCAGGTCGAGCAGCACGTCCGAGCGGCGGTCCGCCGGGTCGTCCGACTCGTGGGTGGGCGGGTTCTCGCGGTTGTTCGAGGGCAGCATCGCGATGAGGTAGCGGACCTCGGCGAGGCAGGTCTCCTCGTCGTCGTACGCGAAGTGGCACACGCCCGAGGTCTCGGCGTGCACGTCCGCGCCGCCCAGGCCGTTCTGCGAGATCTCCTCGCCGGTCACCGCACGCACCACGTCCGGTCCGGTGATGAACATCTGCGAGGTCTCACGGACCATGAACACGAAGTCCGTCAGGGCCGGGCTGTAGGCCGCGCCACCCGCGCACGGGCCCAGCATCACCGAGATCTGCGGGATGACACCCGAAGCCTTGGTGTTGCGCTGGAAGATGCCGCCGTACCCGGCGAGCGCCGATACGCCCTCCTGGATACGGGCACCGGCGCCGTCGTTCAGCGACACCAGCGGGGCACCGGCCGCGATGGCCATGTCCATGATCTTGTGGATCTTCGTGGCGTGCGCCTCGCCGAGCGCGCCGCCGAAGATGCGGAAGTCGTGGGCGTACACGAAGACCGTGCGCCCCTCCACCGTGCCCCAGCCGGTGATGACACCGTCCGTGTACGGTTTCTTCGCCTCCAGGCCGAACCCGGTCGCCCGGTGCCGGCGCAACTGCTCGACCTCCTGGAACGACCCCGCGTCAAGCAGCAGCTCGATCCGCTCGCGTGCGGTCAGCTTGCCCTTCGCGTGCTGGGCCTCGGTCGCCTTCTCGCTCGGGCCGCGCAGCGCCTCGGCACGGATCGCGTGCAGCTCGGCCACGCGCCCACGCGCGTCGGTGGGCTCGCCCTCGGGAGAAGAAGCGGTGTCGTCCAAAACGGTCATGTAGTGACCTTACGAAGTGGGCCTACTGAAACGGACCGTCGACTATGAACAGTCTCCGGCCCGTTTTCCTGGCACCCCCGAACAGAAGCTCTCTGCTGTACGCGCGAAGTGACTGCTCAGAGCCGTGTCCAGCTGTAGGGATTCCACAAAGCGTCACGTGAGAGACACCTCACAGGCGAGGAGAGTTCCGCGTGATCGAACCGACACGCTCCGTTTGATGTTGAATGTTGAACTGAATCGCGCTAGAGTCAATCTCGTTGAACATTCAACAGACACATCCCGCATAGCTCGCAGCTCGGCCTCCCCCGGCCGCAGCTCGTCCCCCAAGGAGCAGTCATGGGTCTCTTCGGCCGCAAGAACGAAACCGCCACCTCCTCCGCCGGCACCGCCACGGCGCCCGCTCCGGTCAACCCGGACCTGGCCGCCCTGACCGGCGAGTACGCGATCGACCCCTCGCACACGTCCATCGGCTTCGTCGCCCGCCACGCCATGGTCACGAACGTCAAGGGCTCCTTCACCGACATCGCCGGCACCCTGCACCTGGACGGCACCGACCCGTCCGCGTCGACGGCTTCCATCGACGTACAGATGGAGAGCATCGACACCGGCAGCGCGGACCGTGACGGTCACCTCAAGAGCGCGGACTTCTTCAAGACGGACGAGTTCCCGGAGATGACGTTCCGCTCCACGAAGGCGGAGGCGCTGGGCGGCGACGACTACCGCATCACCGGTGACCTGACGATCCTCGGCACCACGAAGCCGCTCGCCATCGACCTCGAGTTCAACGGCTCGGCCACGGACCCCTTCGGGAACGAGCGGGTCGGCTTCGAGGGCAAGGCGGAGATCCTCCGCTCGGACTGGGGCCTCACGTGGAACGCCGCGCTGGAGACGGGCGGGGTGCTCGTCTCCGACAAGATCAAGCTGAACTTCGACATCTCGGCGATCAAGTCGGGCTCCTGAGCCCAGCCGGTCTTCCGGGCCGCCGCCTCGCGGCGGATGCTTTCCCGCCCGATCGCCCCGCATCCTTGGGTACGGTGCGGGGCGTGGCCGCGTTCATACAGCAACTGCCCGCCCTGATAGGCGTGATCGTCGGTGCGCTCGGGTCGTATCTGGCGATCACCCGGGGCGACCGGGCCCGCTTCCAGCGGGAGCAGGCCGCCCGGTGGGAAGAGCGGCGGCTCGCCGTCTACGGCGACTACGCCCGCGTACTGAAGCAGGCGGTCACGCTCACGTACCGCGTCGCGGCCCATCTCGGCAACGACCCGCATCCGCACCCCCTGTCCCCCGAAGAAGCAGCGCCCCACCTGGCGGAAGCCGCCATCGCGCGGGATCCGGTCGGGGAGGCGCTGCTGATGCTCGGCACGCCGGACGTCGTGGACAAGGCGCGGGCCTGGGTCCTCACGGTCGTCGAGATGGAACGGTTCCTGCGCGAGGACACCCGGGACCCGGTCGCCTGGGCCGCACTGCTCGACCGCCAGCGGACCACACGCGAGGGCTACTACCAGGCGGTCCGGCGCGACTTGGCGCTGCCGCCCGGACATTCGGGACGCTGGCGCATGCCGCCGCCTGAAGGGACTTGAGGGCACGCCTTGCCTTCGAGCGCGGTCCAGCTTCTAGCGTCACCCGCATGAGCACACGGCAAGGACAACAGCACAGGATCGGCAGCGGGTTCGGCGCGCTGAGCACGGCGGACGACGTACTCGCCGGAATCGACCTCTCGGGCAGGACGGCGCTGGTCACCGGCGGCTACTCGGGGCTCGGCCTGGAGATCACCCGGGCGCTCGGCAGGGCGGGCGCGCACGTCATCGTCCCGGCGCGCAGGCCGCTCGTCGCGCGGGAGGCGCTGCGGGGCACGGACCGCGCGGAGGTGCGGTCGCTCGACCTGGCGGACCAGGAGAGCATCCGGCACTTCGCGGAGCGCTTCCTCGCCACGCACCGCACCCTCGACATCCTCATCAACAACGCGGGCGTGATGGCCTGCCCCGAGACCCGCGTCGGCCCGGACGGCACCTGGGAGTCCCACTTCGCGATCAACCACCTCGGCCACTTCGCCCTCGTCAACCGCCTCTACCCGGCGCTGAGTCCGGGCACCGCGCGCGTCGTGTCCGTGGCCTCGTCCGGGCATTTCCTCTCCGACATCCGCTGGAGCGACCCGCACTTCCACGAGGGCTACGACCGCTGGTCGGCCTACGCCCAGTCCAAGACGGCGAACGCGCTCTTCGCCGTGCACCTCGACTCCTTGAGCGCGGCCGGCGCCGGACCACGGGCCTTCGCCGTGCACCCCGGCAGCATCCTCACCCCGCTCCAGCGCCACATCCCCCGCGAGGAACAGATCGCTCAGGGCTGGATGTCCGCCGACGGCACACCCGCGCAGGGCTTCAAGACCCCGGCGCAGGGCGCGGCCACGGCGGTCTGGGCGGCGACGTCACCGCTGCTGGATGCCCATGGCGGCGCGTACTGCCAGGACTGCGATGTCGCGGAGCCCGCCGCGACGGAGGACATGCTGATCGGGGGCGTCAAGCCCTGGGCGACGGACCCCGAAGCGGCGGCCCGCCTGTGGCACCTGTCGGCGGAAATGACGGGGTTGGGCGACCCGGCCTCCCCCTAGGCCCTGACGGATGCGATGTGCGCCAGGATCGCTTCCGCGAGCGGGACCTGCACCGCCGGGGGCAGCGCGTGCCCCATGCCCGCGATCTCCACCACCCGTGTGCCGCCGCCTCCGATGACCTGGGCCAGGTGGTGCGGATGCGGGGGCGGGAACACCGGCTCGGCCGGGCCGGAGATGACGAGGGTGGGGACCTTCGTGCCGGCCAGTTCGTCGGTGCGGATCATGTGGGAGTCGTCGGCTCGGGCGTGCGCCGTGGAGGCGACGTGGGTCCCTGCGTGCGCGATGATGCGGCGCTCCAGATCACGGAAGTACGCGTCTTCGGCGGCCAGTTGACCACCATTCAGGACGCGCCAGTGCTCCACCCGGCGGTCGAGCTCGGCCTCCGGCCCCTTGTCCTCGACCGGGCGGGACCACATCTCCAGGACTTCCGGTGCGATGCCGGGGAGTTCGCCGACCGGGATCCGGGTTCCGTCCGGGGCGGTGTACGGGGTCTCGCTGAGCGCGCAGGTGCCGATCAGGGTGGCGCTCAGGACGCGTTCGGGGTGGTCGGCGAGGACCAGCTGGGTCAGCATGCCGCCGAGCGACATCCCCACCAGGTGCGCCCGCTCGATGCCCAGGCCGTCCAGGACCGCCACCGCGTCCTGCGCCAAGTCAGTGATCGGGTACGGGTGCTGGTCGAAGGTGGAGGTGGAGCGGCCGGTGTCCCGGTGGTCGTAACGGATGACGTGATGCCTTTCGGCGAGCGCGTCCACGAACTCCTCGGGCCACCCGAGGCCGGAGGCCTGGGCGCCCATGATCAGGAGCAGCGCCGGGGCCTCGGGGGCACCCCGCCGCTCCGTCCACAGGCGGATGCCGGGGGCGGCTTCGACGTACTGCTGGTTCATGGGGGCACCTTCCGAGTCGGCTCAAACAACGGAACGAGACGTATCGTCTCGCAAACCCCTCATCCCGTCAACCCGATCCCCCGCATCCGCAACAACCAGCGATCGGCCGCAGTCGGCAGCGAGACGCGAGGGGACGCGCCGGTATGTCCGCCCGGAGCACGGCTCCCGACACTCCGGTGCCGCAGCACCCTCGCGGCCACCGGACGATAGCGAGGACGGACATACCGGCACGGCCCCGCCCTCAAGGCGGACCCTCACCGCAGCACGGACGCACCCGCACGCGGCACGAGACGCAAGGGGGCGTGGCGGTATGTCCGCCCGGAGCACGGCTCCCAACACTCCAGAACCGAAGCAACCCCACGGCCACCCGACGATAGCGAGGACGGACATACCGGCACGGCCCCGACCCCACCCCCAGACCGGACCCGCAGGATGCCCCACAGCCCGCAGTCGGCAGTCGGCAGTCGGCAGTCGGCAGTCGGCAACACGAACCGCCCGCCCCACCGATGGACCGGCCCCGCCCCCATGACGGATCAGCCCCGCCTAGAACCCCCCGCCCCCAAAGTCCCCGCCACCCCCGAAGTCCCCGCCCCCGCCGAAGTCCCCAGGGTCGAAGTCCGATCCCGAGTAGTCCCCGCCGTCGTACCCGGCCCCCGCCCCGGCCCCGTAATCCGCCCCGTACGCCGGGCTCGCCATCATTCCGCCCAGCATCGTTCCCACCAGCAGGCCCGGCAGCATGCCGCCGCCGAAGTAGCCGCCGGCCCAGGGGCCGTACGCCGGACCCGCCTCCCAGTACGGGCGGCGCTCGCCCGACTCCGTGGCCACCGTCCGGGCCATCGGCTCCTCACCGTCCGCGAGGCGCGTCGCGTCCGCCAGGCAGACCGGGACCGAGCGCCCGGCGCCACCCGGCGGCGCCCACTGCGCGTCCTTCACCGACGGGCCGTGCCGCGGGTCGAAGAAGCACGGAGCGCGACGCTCGGGAAGCGGCCGGCCCTCGCGCCGGGCGGCAAGGAGCGCCAGCGAGAAGCGGCCGTCCTCCAGCGACTGGGTGACCGCCCGCACCTGCTCGGGCCGCTCCGCCGCCGCCATGAACGACTTCGCCTTCTCGTAGGAGTCGAGGGCCCGTTCGTAGTCCGTGCGCATCGCGTCGTCCGCGCCCGCCTCCGCGGGGTGGAAGTCGAGGCGGTCCAGCTCCTCGCCGTACGCCGTGATGTCCTCGTCCACCACGACCCGCAGCTTCTCCAGCGCGGCCCGCTCCTCCTCGGCCCGCCGCCGCCGGTTCCGCCGGACCACGGCGTACGTGGCCCCGCCACCCGCGACCAGCACCGCGCCGACACCGATCAGCGCGCCCACGGGAGCACCACCGTCAGAACCGGAACCCGCACCGTCCCACGAAGCGGGCGCCGAGCCGCGCGCGTCCTTCACCGCCTGGTCGACGAAGTCGTTCAGCTGGGTCCTGGTGTCGGCCACGTCCCCGTACGTCGTGACGAGATTCGAGACGGCCGCGTTGCTCAGCACCGCCCGGTCGGCCTTCGCGTCGAACGCGTCGCCGAGCCGGATTCCGTACACACCCGTCACACCGGTCTCGGTGCGCAGCTTCTGGAAGAGGTCCTGCTTGGGGAAGTCGGCGGGCAGCACCGCCACGAACACCGGCTTGTCGGCGTCCTCGATCTTCTTTGCCAGAGCGTCCGCCTCGGCCCCGGACAGCTGGTCCGAGGCGGCCGGATCCACATACACCGGGCTCTTCTCCCAGGCGTCGGCCACGGCCGGAACGCTCGTGGCGGACACGGCAGCCGCGGCCCCGGGCGCCGCCGTGAACGACACGGCACCCAGGGACACGAGAAGCCCGGACAACGCGACAAATATTCGCTTCGTCCTATTGCTCATACTTCGAAGCTAACTCAGTCGGGCCCACAACGACGGCCCCGAGCGGCCCGACCCCGGACCCGGACCAGCCTGCTACTCCACCGGCTCCACGCCCGCCCGCAGCAGACCGAAGGTGTACGCGTCCTCCAGCGCCTGCCACGACGCCGCGATCACGTTCTCCGCCACGCCCACCGTCGACCACTCACCGTCACCGTCACTGGTGGAGATCAGCACCCGGGTCGTGGACGACGTGCCGTGCTTGCCCTCCAGGATGCGGACCTTGTAGTCGACCAGCTCCATCTTGGCGAGCTGGGGGTAGATCCGCTCCAAGCCCACCCGAAGCGACCGGTCGAGCGCGTTGACCGGGCCGTTGCCCTCCGCCGTGGCGACGATGCGCTCGCCCTTGGCCCACAGCTTCACGGTCGCCTCGTTCGCGTGCGTGCCGTCGGGCCGGTCCTCGACGATGGCCCGCCAGGACTCGACGCGGAAGTAGCGGCGCGCCCGGCCCTCGGCCTCCTCGCGGAGCAGCAGCTCGAAGGACGCGTCGGCGGCCTCGTACGTGTAGCCCTGGAGCTCGCGCTCCTTGACCCGCTCGACGACCCTGCCCACGAGCGCGCGGTCGTCGCCCAGGTCGATCCCGAGCTCCTTGCCCTTGAGCTCGATGGAGGCGCGCCCGGCCATGTCCGAGACCAGCATCCGGATGCGGTTGCCCACCAGGTCCGGGTCGATGTGCTGGTAGAGATCCGGGTCGACCTTGATCGCGGAGGCGTGCAGGCCCGCCTTGTGGGCGAAGGCCGAGACGCCCACGTACGGCTGGTGCGTGGAGGGGGTGAGGTTGACGACCTCGGCGATGGCGTGCGAGACGCGGGTCATCTCGCGCAGCGAGCCCTCGGGCAGGACCTGCTTGCCGTACTTGAGCTCAAGGGCGCCGACCACGGGGAAGAGGTTGGCGTTGCCGACCCGCTCGCCGTAGCCGTTGGCGGTGCACTGCACGTGCGTGGCGCCGGCGTCGACGGCGGCGAGGGTGTTGGCGACCGCGCACCCCGTGTCGTCCTGCGCGTGGATGCCGAGCCGGGCGCCGGTGTCGGCGCGGACGGTCCCCACGATCGCCTGGACCTGCGCGGGGAGCATGCCGCCGTTGGTGTCGCACAGGACGACGACGTCGGCGCCCGCCTCACTGGCCGTGCGGACGACGGATTTCGCATACTCGGGATTGGCGCGGTAGCCGTCGAAGAAGTGCTCGCAGTCGACGAAGACGCGCCGCCCCTGGTCCACCAGGTAGGAGACGGTGTCGCGCACCATCTCCAGGTTCTCCTCCAAGGTCGTGCGCAGGGCGAGTTCGACGTGCCGGTCATGGGACTTGGCGACGAGCGTGATGACCGGGGCGCCGGACGCCAGCAGGGCGTTGACCTGCACGTCCGTGGCCGCCGAGCCACCCGCGCGGCGCGTGGCGCCGAAGGCGACGAGCTGGGCGTGCCGGAAGGTGATCTCTTGCTGGGCGCGGGAGAAGAACTCGGTGTCGCGGGGGTTGGCGCCCGGCCAACCGCCCTCGATGAAGCCCACGCCGAAGTCGTCCAGGTGCCGGGCGATGGTCAGCTTGTCCGCGACGGTCAGGTTGATTCCCTCGCGCTGCGCGCCGTCGCGCAGCGTGGTGTCAAAGACGTGGAACGAATCGTCGGGTGTGCTGGTTTCCGTCATGCTGATCTGGCTCCTGTGTCGGATCTCGGTCTACCGGAATGACCGGCTCCACCGCCTCAATGATCCCTCGCGCTCCGCGTCCGGCTGATGTTGGGCCAGGAAACGAAAAAACCCCTCGTGGGTACGAGAGGTTTGCGCGCGGGTCTGAGAGACGACGGTGTCCGCCCGTACATGGTGGTACGAGACGGTCACTGCGGACCGGCGCGCCTGCTGCCAATAATCATGGCGAACGAGAGCACGGTGGCAGCCTGCCACAGCCCGCACACACCGCGCTGCCCCGTCTCACGATGCGGGCGACGCGTGGGACGCGCCGCCCGCCGTGGGTCCCGCCTGACGTCAGTGGTCAGCGCAGGTGGCGTACGAAGGTGTCGTAGCCGTCATTGGTGTCGCCGCCCAGGAGCGACGCGTCGCCGGAGAGGAAGGCGATCCGGCGCCCGTCTGCCGAGATGCCGCCCGGGGCGACCTGCGCCGAGGCCGCGCCGCCCGTGGTGTCGGGCGTGACGAGGGTGGTGCTGCCCTTCTTGAGGTCGCGCAGGTAGACGGGCCACTCCTTGCCGTACTCGGAGCCCGCCTCGGCGAGCTCCGACGTGAACGTCAGCCTTCGGCCGTCGGCGCTGATAGCGGGCGCGCGGGTATAGGCCTCGCCGGGGCCGCCCTGGGTGCCGTGGACGCGCTGGTTCCCGCCGGAGGCGATGTCGTGCACGAAAACGTTCCAGGCGGCGTCGTCGTCGTTCGGGACCAGGTGCGTGTCGCGGGACTCGAAGACCACCGTGCGGCCGTTGCCGCTGATGGACGGGGCGAGGGACTCCTTCTCCGTCTCCGATCCGTCGTGGGAACGGTCGATCTCCGTCAGCTCACCCGTCGTGCGATCGCGCAGCAGCACGTCGCTCCAGTCGTCGCCGCGCGGGCCGTTGAAGTAGTTGTACGCGTAGACGACGCGGCTGCCGTCGTCGCTGACGGTCGCCCCGTGCGCGGTGCGCCCGTCCCTGGCCGGGTCTGCCTCGCTGATCCGCTCGGTCGTGCCGGTCTTGCGGTCGCGCAGGAAGACGACGCCGCCGGGGCTGCCCGCGCGCCGACCGACGTCGAAGACGGCGTACCGCGCGTTCGGGGTCAGCGAGACGGAGCCCGCGCCGCCGGCGCCGTCCGGCAGCTCGACGTCGAGCCGCTCGGCCTTCTTGGTCCTGCGGTCGTAGAGCCGGACGTCGGATTGCGAGTAGGAGCCCGCGGGGCTGGTGATCATCGCGACGTACCGTCCGTCGGCGCTCAGCGAGGGCCCCCTGACGTCACGCCCTTCGAGGGCGATCCGCTCGGTCTTTCCGGTGCGCAGATCGCGTACGAAGACGTCGTTCAGGCCGTTGGTGTCGCCCGCGACCAGATCGGTGGCCTCGGAGTCGAAGGCCACGAACCGGCCGTCGCGGCTGATGGTCGCCGCCGCCGACCGCGCGTCGGCGGCCTTCCCGTCGGCCGTGACGCTGACGCCCTCGGTGCGGGGCGCGGCGTCGGGTGCCGCGGACGCGGCCGGCAGGGTGCCGGCCGTGACCGCGGCGACGAGTGCGGCGGCGGCCAGGGCCGCGCGGCGCTTGATGCTGTGCATGGTGAAGTCCCCCGTGTTTCCTTGGTGTTCGGTGTTTCCTTGGTGTTCGGTGTTTCCTTGGTGTTCGGTGTTTCCTTGGTGTTCGGTGTTTCCTTGGTGTTCGGTGCGGATGCTGCACGCGATGCGTACGCAATGTCTGTGATGCGCGAGATGCGCTTACGGTTGCGCTTCTCCCGGAACTGTCCGCAGGAAGACGTCGGACACGCCGTTGGTGTCCCCCGGCACCAGGTCGGCCGACGCCGACGCGAAGGCCACGACCGTGCCGTCCTCGTTGACCGACGGGTTCTGTGCCGCGAGGTCGTTGCGCCCGCCGTCGAGGTCGACGCTGATCAACTGCGTCTTCCCGGTGGCCAGTTCGAGCAGGTGGACGGAGGGCACGGAGCCCTTGCCGCGCTTCTTCGCCGAGGTGTAGGCGACATGGGTGCCGGTCTTGGAGAGCGACGCCTGCGCGGTGTACCCGTTCTTCTTCGGGGCCTTCACCAGGGTCGTGGTGCCCGCGTCGAGGTCGCGCACGAAGACGTTCGTGTCGCGGTTCCCGTCGCCGGACGCGAGGTCGGACGCGCGCGAGTCGAAGGCGACGCGGCGCCCGTCCGAGCTGATGGAGGGGGCCGTGGACGCGCCGTCGGCCTCGCCGCCGTCCCGCGCCACGGACACCTTCTCGCGGGCGCCGGTGGTCATGTTCCGGACGTGGATCTCGCCGCCCTGTTCGTACGAGACGTACTCCCCGTTGTAGCTCACCGACGGCTTCCCCGCCGGCTCGTCCGATGCCTCGCTGACCAGGTCGGTGGTGCCGCCGCTGAACTTGAAGCGGTAGACGCGCGGTTGGGGCGCCGGGTCCTCCTCGGTGGCGGGGAGGGTGGCCGTGTAGGTGATCCACTGGCAGCTGGGGTCGACGTGGGGCTGCTCCATCGAGGTGAAGCGGACCCCTTGGTAACCGGTGAGGCCGGTGATCTTCCAGACCGGGCGGTTGCGGATGTAGACGGTCGGCCGGTGGTCGGGCTTCGGCGGGCTCGCGAGGTCCGTGGACTCGGAGACGAAGCCGACCATCCGCCCGCTGGGGCAGGGCGAGCCGTCGTACGAGGGGCCGTTGGCGCCGGAGCTGACGTACGAGTATCCGCCGCGGTCCTTGACGGACACCCCCGGCAGGCCGTCGGCGCCCCCCTCGGACGTGAAGGCGACCACGCGGTCTTCGCCCATCGCCGGGTCGTACGACGGGGCGGCGAGCTGTCCGCCGGTGGTGTTCACGCTGATCCGCTCGGTGGGCGGCGGCACCGGGTCCGGCTCCGCGTGGGCAGGGAGCGCTCCCACTGTGCCGAGCAGGGCGGCCAGGCACAGGCCGGTGGCCGCTCTCTTGCTGCTGTCCATGATGTGATTCCCCCGGTTCGGTCAGTGGGTGTGGCGTACGAAGACGTCGGAGTCGCCGTTCGTGTCGCCCGGCACGATGTCCGGGTCCTCCGAGGAGTAGACGATGCCGCGCCCCTTGCCGGCGATCGCCCCCGGCGATGCCCCGCCGTGGCCGATCGTCGTCTCGTGGCCGCTGGGCAGGTGGCGAAGGCGGATGTCCGACCTCCCGTCGCCGTGGACCCCGTACACGAACCGACGGCCGTCCGGGCTGAGCGCCTGCGCCCTGCCCTGCGCGAAGTGCTGGACCTTCCCGGTGCGCAGGTCCCGTACGTAGGCGCCGTTCGCGCCGTTCATCGCCACCGTGCGGCCGTTGCCGCTGACCTGCGCCAGCGTGGACGGGGTGCCGTCGTCGATCCGGGTGAGGCCGCCGGTGGTGCGGTCGCGGAGCCAGATCTGGGTGGTGCCCTTGTCCTCGTAGGCGACGTAGCGGCCGTCGGCACTGATGGAGGGGTCCACCATGTCGCGGGCCGAGTCCGGCGGTCCGTCGCTGACGACCTCTCGGGTGCCGGTCTCGCGGTCGTAGACCTCGACCCGCTGGGGGTCCCCGGGATGCTGCGGCTGGAGGTCGTAGGCGATGTAGCGGCCGTCCGCGCTGATGTCGGGGGCCGACGCGCTGTACTTGAATCCCCTGCCGTCGATCTGCTTGATCTGCCCCGTGCTCAGGTCGGTGAGGAAGACGTTGATGCCGTGGCTGCCCCAGCCGGTGTGCGCCGCGTACCGCCCGTCGTCGCTGATGGAGGGGGCGCCCATGGAGTTCTTGATCCGGGTGACGTCGCCGGTCTTCAGGTCGCGTACGTGCCCGTAGTCGTACGGCCCCTGATAGGGGTCCGGTGTCAGGCTCTCCGCGTCGCTCCAGAACGCGACGTACCGGCCGTCGCCCGTGATGGACGCGGTCCTCGACGGGCCGTCCCCCTCGGTCCCGTCCGCCGCGACGCTCACGCGCTCCACCTTCGGCGCCCGCGGCTCGTGCGGCGCGGCCTGCGCCGCGGCCGGTAACACGGTGGTGCCGAGCGCCGCGGCCAGCAAGGCGCTCAAGGACACACGTCTAGCAGTGGACATGGCTTCCCCCAAAACCTGTCGTCACCCCCGGCCCGACACCGAAGGCCCACCCGGATACAAGCGCACCGCCAAGAGACGCACAATCCGCAGGAACGCGTACAACCTAGACGCGGCCGTCGGGGTCCTGCCCGCCGGAGGCGAGTGCTCCGTCCAGGAACTCCCGTACGTGAGCGAGGATTTGGTCACGTCCCGTGCCGCGCAGGCCGATCGCCACGTGGATGGAGAACCCGTCGAGCAGCGCCCGCAGCCGCGCCGCGAACCGGTCGGGGTCCAGGGCGCCGAACTCGCCGCGCGAGACGCCTTCGGCGAGCAGCGCCACCAGGTCGCGGTGCCAGGCGCTCTCGATGGCGACCTGCCGGTCGCGCTCGTCCTCGTCGGCGTTCAGGGAGCGGTTCCAGACCTCGAGCCAGAGCGTCCAGTGGGGGTCGCCGGGGCCGTCGGGAACGTACAGGTCGACGTACGCGTCGAGCCGCTCGCGGGCCGTGCCCCGCCGCGCCAGCAGCCGGCCGCGCTCGGCGCCGAGCGCTGACTCGCTCCACTCCAGGGTGCGCAGGAGCAGCTCGTCCTTGGTGCGGAAGTAGTAGAGGAGGTGGCCGCTGCTCATGCCGACCTCGCGGCCGAGCGCGGCCATGGTCAGCTTCTCCAGGCCGCGCTCGGCGATCATCTCCATGGCAGCGGCAAGCACGTCCTCGCGCGGTGGTGCGTTCTTCCGGCGGGCGGCCTGGGCCACGGGGACTCCTGCGGTGACTCGTCTGACGCTAGATCTTGGGGATCTTCGGCTGCTGCTGGGTGATGCAGTGGATGCCACCACCCCCGGCAAAGATCGTACGGGCGTCCACGAGCGTCACGGTCCGCTCCGGGAAGAGACGGCGGAAGATGCCCGCCGCGATCTCGTCGCGCGGGTCGTCGAAGGCGCACAGGACGACGCCGCCGTTGCAGAGGTAGTGGTTGATGTAGGAGTAGTCGACCCAGCCCTCGTCGTCGGTGAGGACGGTCGGCGCGGGCACCTCGACGATCTGCAGGGTGCGGCCACGGGCGTCGGTCTGCCCCTGGAGGACCCCGATGATCTCCTTGCTGATCTCGAAGTCCGGGTGGGCGGGGTCCTGCTGCGAGTGGACGAGGACGACACCGGGGGCGGCGAACGCGGCGACGATGTCGACGTGCCCCCGGGTGCCGAACTGTCCGTAGTCACCGGCCAGGCCGCGCGGCAGCCAGATCGCCTTGCGCGTGCCGATGCGGGCGTGGATCGCCTCCTCGGCCTGCTCGCGGGTCAGGCCCGGATTGCGCCCCGGGTCGAGCTGGACCGTGTCGGTCAGCAGGACCGTGCCCTCGCCGTCGACGTGGATGCCGCCGCCTTCGTTCACGAGGGGCGAGGAGTGGACGGGCACCTCGGCCAGGTCGGCGACGTGCCGGGCGATCTTCGCGTCGTGCTCCCAGCGGGCCCAGTCCTGGCCGCCCCAGCCGTTGAACGTCCAGTCCACGGCGGCGAGTTGCTGGCCATCGCGTACGAAGGTGGGGCCGATGTCACGCATCCACGCGTCGTCCAGATCGCGCTCGACCAGCTCGATGTCGGGGCCCAGGAGCGCGCGGGCCGACTCGCTCTGGCCGGTCCCGACGACCATCGTGACGGGTTCGAAGCGGCGTACGGCACGGGCGACACCGGCCCAGGCGGCCCGCGCCTCGGCGAGCTCGCGCTCGTTCGTGAACGTCGGGTTGGGGCCCGGCCAGGCCATCCAGGTGCGCTCGTGCGGGGCCCACTCGGCGGGCATGTGGAAGGTCATGGTGATCCCTACGGCAAGGACTATGGGAAGGACTGCGGGACGGGCTACAGGAAGTAGAGGCGGTTGAGCGAGACGGAGTCGGCCGGCTCGGAGCGAACGGGGTCGCCGTCGAGCGTGACCAGGCCGGAGCGCTGGTCGACGTCGATGGAGCCGGTGCGGGAGTTGAGCCGCAGGTCGGCGGGGCCGATGCCACGGGTGCCCCGCACGGCGACCCGGCGCCGCCGGGTCGGCATCCGGTCGTTGCCCTGGTCGACGGCGGCCTGCGCGACGAAGGCCACCGAGATGTCGGCGGGCGTCGCGCCGTACGCCCCGAACTGCGGGCCCAGGACGAGCGGCTCGCAGGTGTCGGTCGCGGCGTTCGGGTCGCCCACCACTCCGTAGGCGGGGAAGCCGGACTTGAGCACCAACTGCGGTTTGGCGCCGAAGTATTCGGGCTTCCAGAGCACGATGTCGGCCATCTTGCCGACCTCGATGGAGCCGACCTCGTGGGCCAGGCCGTGGGCGATGGCGGGGTTGATGGTCAGCTTGGCCATGTAGCGCAGGACGCGCGCGTTGTCGTCGTCCGCGCCGTCCCCGTCCATCGGGCCCAGCTCGGCCTTCATCTTCCCGGCCATCGCGAAGGTCCTGCGTACGGTCTCGCCCGCGCGCCCCATGCCCTGCGCGTCGGACGAGGTGATGCCGATGGCACCCAGGTCGTGCAGCACGTCCTCGGCGCCCATGGTCCCGGCGCGGATGCGGTCGCGGGCCATGGCGGCGTCACCGGGCAGATCGGTCTTCAGGTCGTGGACCGAGACGATCATCCCGTAGTGCTCGGCGACGGCGTCCCGGCCGAACGGCAGCGTCGGATTGGTGGAGGAGCCGATCACGTTCGGCACGCCCGCCATCTTCAGGACGTTCGGCACGTGCCCGCCACCGCATCCCTCGATGTGGAAGGCGTGGATGGTCCGCCCTTCCAGCACCTTCAGCGTGTCCTCGACGGACAGACACTCGTTCAACCCGTCGCTGTGCAGGGCGACTTGGACGTCGTGTTCCTCGGCCACCCGCAACGCGGTGTCGAGTGCGCGCGTATGCGCGCCCATGTCCTCGTGCACCTTGAAGCCCGACGCCCCGCCCTCGGCGAGCGCCTCGATGAGCGGTGCGTCGTGCGAGGACGAACCGCGCCCCAGGAAGCCGATGTTGACGGGCCAGGCGTCGAAGGCGTTGAACGCGTGCTTCAGCGCCCAGGGCGAGTTGACCCCGACGCCCCACACGGGCCCGAACTCCTGGCCGATGACCGTGGTGACGCCGGAGGCCAGCGAGGCCTCCATGATGCGCGGCGAGAGCAGATGGACGTGGGTGTCCACGGATCCGGCGGTGGCGATGAGCCCCTCGCCCGACACGATGGACGTGCCGGTGCCGACCACGACGTCGACCCCGTCCAGGGTGTCGGGGTTACCGGCCCGCCCTATGGCGTGGATGCGGCCTTCCCTGATCCCGATGGACACCTTGCGGATGCCCTGCACGGCGTCGATGACCAGCACATTGCTGATCACGACGTCACAGGTCTCCCGCACGGCGGCGGCCTTCAGGTGCAGCCCGTCGCGGGCCGTCTTGCCGAACCCGGCGAGGAACTCCTCGCCGTACCGCTGCGAATCCGACTCCACCCGGACGGTCAGCCCGGAGTCGCCGAGCCTGACGCGGTCGCCCGCGCGGGGCCCATGGGTGGCGGCGTACGCGTACGGATCGATGCTCATCGGTCGGCTCCTCCGTCTACTGCTCGGTCGGCTCCCAGATGTCGGTCGGCTCCCAGATAGCCGCACGCCACGGCCCTGCGCAGGGCCTCTTCCTTGGCGCCGGGCGCATCCAGCGCGCCGTCCACCAGGCCGGCGAAGCCGATCGCGACGCGCTCGCCGCCGATCGGCACGAGCCCGACCTCGACGCTCTCGCCGGGGCCGAAGCGGACGGAGGACCCGGCGGGGACCGCGAGCCGCATGCCGTAGGCGGCACGGCGGTCGAAGTCGAGCCGGGGGTTGGCCTCGAAGAGGTGGAAGTGCGAGGTGACGGAGACGGGCACCGTGGCGGTGTTGTGCACGGTGAGCGTCACGACGGGCGCGAGCTCCGCGTGCTCCGGGCCGGGCAGCAGCGCCCCCGGCGCCTCGCTGCCCATCCCCGCCCCGATCGGCCGGGAGACGACGGCGAGCCGGGACCCGTCGTCGAAGACGGCCTCCACATGCACCTCGGTCACCACGTCCGCGACGCCCGGCAGGACGTCGTCGGGCCCGAGGACCGAGCGCGCCCGCTCGATCGCCTCGGCGAGCCGGACGCCGTCGCGGGCCGCCTCGCACACCGTGTCCGCGATCAGCGCGGTCGCCTCGGGGACGTTGAGTCTGAGGCCGCGCGCCTTGCGGGCCCTGGCCAGCTCGGCCGCCCCGAAGAGCAGCAGCCGGTCGCGTTCCGTGGGGGTAAGCCGCACGCCACCACACCTCCATCATTTGAACACCACTCTAACCACGACATCGACATGACGAAAACATTGACGTGCGAGCAGGACTCAGGTCACATTGAGCGGCACTCAAACAGTCGAACGGCGGCCTGTGTGCGCAGGCCGCCACGATCGAGCGTCAGGGGCACCCTCATGCCGATAGAACAGCGCGGAGTCGACACCATCCCGGACGGGGAACGCACCAGCGGCCCCCGCGACCTCATCTCGATCCTGCTCGGCTCCAACCTCTGCCTCGGGGTGATCGTCTTCGGCTGGCTGCCGGTGTCGTTCGGCCTCGGGTGGTGGGCGTCCGTCACGTCCGTGGTGGCGGGCACGGTCCTGGGCACGGCCCTCACGGCACCCCTCGCCCTGGTCTCCCTCCGCACGGGCACGAACCTCTCCACCTCCTCCGGGGCGCAGTTCGGCGTGCGGGGCCGCCTGATCGGCTCGATCGTCGGCCTCCTGCTGTCGCTCGGCTACACCGCGCTGACCATCTGGATCGGCGGCGACGTGATGGTGGGCGTCCTGCACCGCCTGACGGGACTCCCGTCGAGCGGCCTCTCGTACGGGATCGTTTACGCGCTGCTCGCCGCCGCCACGGTGACGGGCGCGGTGTACGGCTACCGGGTCCTGCTGCGCCTGTCGCGCGTGCTCGCGGTGGGCATGACGGCGCTGCTGATCCTCGGGACGGTGGCGTACGCCCCCGACTTCACCACGTCGGCCCTGCCCGACGCGGGCGGCTACCTCCTCGGCTCCTTCTGGCCGACGTGGCTGCTCGCCCTGGTGGCGGCGGGCCTGAGCGGCCCGATCGCGTTCATCACGCTCCTGGGCGACTACACGCGCTACGTCTCCCCCACGCGCCACAGCTCGCGCACGGTACTGCACGCGTCATGGGTCGGCCTCCTGGCCGGACTTCTGCTGCCCCAACTCTTCGGTACGTTCACGGCGTACGCGGCGGGGGCGGCGCTCGACTACGCGGGCCCGCTGGTCTCCGCCTCCCCCACCTGGTACTTGGTCCCGCTGCTCCTGGCCGCCTCGGCGGGCTCGGTGGGCAACGCGGGCCTGATGCTGTACTCGATGGGCCTGGACCTGGACGCGATCCTGCCGCGCGCGTCGCGGGCGCGGGCGACGTACACGGTGGCGGTGGTGGCCACGGGGTGCGTGTTCGTGGGCCACTTCGCGTGGGAGGCGCAGGACGCGATGACGTCCTTCGTGCTCCTGCTCACGGCGATCGGCACACCGTGGGCGGTGATCACCCTGATCGGCTTCGCGCGCTGCGGGGGCGTCTACGACGCGGAGGCGCTCCAGGTCTTCAACCGCCGTTCCAGGGGCGGGATCTACTGGTACCGCGGGGGCTGGAACATCCCGGCGGCGGTGAGCTGGGCGCTCGGCGCGGCGGTGGGCCTGGCCGCGGTCTCGCTCCCCTCCTACGAAGGGCCGCTGCTCTCCCTGACAGGAGGGGTGGACTGCAGCTTCCTGCTGTCGGGCCTGGTGGGCGGCCTGACGTACGTGATCATGGACCGCGGACAGGCGCCCGCCCCCGCGGAGAGCGCGTCACCGGTCAGCGCGCAGGTGCCGTGATCAGCTCGTGCAGGTACCGCTTGACGATGACACCACCGCAGGAACGGTCGATCAACTCCCGTACGCACCGCAACAGCCCGTCGCGCGTGTGCTGTCGCACCCCAGACGCAGCGACCCGCCCCGGACACCGCAAAGGCCGGTCCCGGAAGGTCTACTTCCGGGACCGGCCTCCGTCCGCGTACTCGGATAAGCCCTCAGCCGAGGTCATGCATCCAGCCGTGCCGGTCCTTCGCCGTGCCCCGCTGGACATCGAGCAGCGCCTCGCGCAGCTTCATCGTCACCGGGCCCGGCTCGCCGCCGCTCTGCGTCCACTCGCCCGAGCGGCACTTCACCGTGCCCACGGGAGTGATCACCGCCGCCGTGCCGCAGGCGAAGACCTCCGTCAGCGTGCCCTCGGACGTGTCCGCCTGCCACTGGTCGATCGAGACCCGCGACTCCTCCGACTCGTAGCCGAGGTCGCGGGCGACCGTCAGGAGCGAGTCCCGGGTGATGCCGGCCAGCAACGAGCCCGTCAGCGTCGGCGTGACGATCTTGTCCCCGTACACGAAGTACAGGTTCATGCCGCCGAGCTCCTCGACCCACTTGTGCTCCACCGCGTCCAGGTACGCGACCTGGTCGCAGCCCATCGCCGCCGCCTCGGCCTGGGCCAGCAGGGACGCCGCGTAGTTGCCGCCGGTCTTGGCGTCGCCCACACCGCCCGGCACCGCCCGCACGCGGTCCTCCGACAGCCAGATCGAGACGGGCTTGACGCCACCGGGGAAGTACGCGCCCGCGGGCGACGCGATGACGATGAAGAGGTACTCGTTGGCCGGCTTCACGCCGAGGCCGACCTCGGTCGCGATCATGAACGGGCGCAGGTACAGCGACTCCTCGCCACCGTGCGCCGGCACCCACGCCTTGTCCTGCTTCACCAGCGCGTCGCACGCCTCGATGAACGTCTCGACCGGCAGCTCCGGCATCGCGAGCCGCCGCGCGGACCGCTGGAAGCGCTCCGCGTTGGCCTCGGGGCGGAAGGAGGCCACCGTGCCGTCGGGCTGGCGGTAGGCCTTCAGGCCCTCGAAGATCTCCTGCGCGTAGTGCAGGACGTTGGTCGCCGGGTCGAGGGAGAGGGGGCCGTACGGCACGAGCTGACCGTCGTGCCAGCCGCGCCCCTCCGTCCACTTGATCGTCACCATGTGATCGGTGAAGTGGCGACCGAACCCGGGGTTGGCCAGGATCGCCTCGCGCTCCGCCCGGGACAGCGGGCTCGAGGTGGGCTTGAGCTCGATCGTGGGTGTCGGCGTCGTCGTCATGAGTACTAGTCCTTCACGGTGTGATGGTGACGGACCGCGCTCACGCCTGTACGTCTCGTACTAGGACGTCCGAGTAACCCTGCATTCCGCGGCCCCACGTTCGATTATCGCTCGCGTGGCGCCGAGGAAGAAACAGCGTGAATGCGGCCCAGGGGTCGATGGTGGCACCCGGAGCCGCATACGAGAAGCCGCCGGGTGGTCAATCCGACCCGGCGGCTTCTGTGTGAAAACGGTGAGCTACCGGGTCAGCCCGCTACTCGTACGGCGAGCGCGTCGCCGATCTGCTCGGTGGTGCGGACCGTGTCGCCGCGCTCCGCGAGGTCGGCGGAGACGGCGGTCTCGATGCGCGCCGCCTCGTCCTCGTGGCCGAGGTGGCGCAGGAGCAGCGCGACGGACAGGACGGTGGCCGACGGGTCGGCCTTGCCCTGGCCCGCGATGTCCGGCGCCGAGCCGTGCACGGGCTCGAACATCGAGGGGAACTCGCGGCTCGGGTTGATGTTGCCCGAGGCCGCGACGCCGATGCCGCCGGAGACGGCCGCGGCAAGGTCGGTGATGATGTCGCCGAAGAGGTTGTCGGTGACGATCACGTCGAAGCGGCCGGGGTCGGTGACGAGGTAGATCGTCGCGGCGTCGACGTGGATGTAGTCGGTGGTGACGTCGGGGAACTCCTTCGCCACCTCGTTGAAGACGTTCGTCCAGAGGTGACCGGCGTACGCCAGGACGTTGTTCTTGTGGACCAGCGTCAGCTTCTTGCGCGGGCGGGCCTGGGCGCGGGCGAACGCGTCACGGACCACGCGCTCCACACCGAAGGCGGTGTTGACGGAGACCTCGGTGGCGACCTCGTGCGGGGTACCGGTGCGGATCGAGCCGCCGTTGCCCGTGTAGGGGCCCTCGGTTCCTTCGCGTACGACGATGAAGTCGATCTCGGGCTCGCCCTTGAGCGGGGTCGAGACACCCGGGAGCAGCTTCGAGGGCCGCAGGTTGACGTGGTGGTCGAAGAGGAAGCGGAGCTTCAGCAGGAAACCGCGCTCCAGGACGCCGGACGGGACCGAGGGGTCGCCGATCGCGCCGAGGAGGATCGCGTCGTACTGCTTGAGGGCGTCGACGTCGGCGTCGGTGAGGGTCTCACCGGTCGCGTGGTAGCGCTTGGCTCCGAAGTCGAACTCCTTGGTCTCCAGCTTCACATCCTGCGGGAGGACGGCATTGAGGACCTTGAGCCCCTGGGCCACGACTTCCTGGCCGATTCCATCACCGGGGATCACTGCGAGATTGATGCTGCGAGACATGACGGCAGCCTACGCTCCGTCCCACGGGATGACACACGGAGTCCGGCATGCGGACACCCCTGGTCACGCAACCGGTGCGCCATCACATGGCCACCCCCTCTTCACCCTCAGGCCTGGCGCGAGTTGGGGACCACTGGGAAGTTCTCCTCCCATGGACACTCCCGACGTCGGCATACCGGAGCAGCTCGCGGCCAGGATGAGCATGCCGGAGCAGCACGAGTACCTGCGCGGTAAGTTCTCCCGCCGCAGGGTCCTGGCCAGTTCGTTCGCCGCCGCGGGGACGGTCGGCGGCATCGGCCTGCTCGCCGGCAGCTCGGGCAGCGCCCACGGCGAGGACGCGTCGCCGTCGAGCCCGCTCGCCTCGCCGTCCGCGCCCGTCGGGCCGGTCAAGGTCGACGGCAAGCTGGTGGCGCCCTTCGCCCGGCATCTCGCCTTCGGGGCCGACCCGAAGACGCAGATGCGGGTGTCATGGCAGGTTCCGTTCGCGGTCAAGTCCCCCTATCTGCGGGTGGGGCCGAAGCCCTGGGAGCTGAGCCGGAAGATCGAGGCGGAGGTACGCGACCTGCACACCCCGTCCCTGTCGAAGAAGCTGCCCGCGGTCGAGCAGTACTACCTGCACGCGGCCTTGGACGGTCTGCGGCCCGGCACGACGTACTACTACGGCGTCGGCCACGAGGGCTTCGACCCGGCGTCGCCCGAGCGGATGGCGACGATCGGCTCCTTCCGCACGGCGCCCGCGACACCGGAGAGGTTCGTCTTCACGGCCTTCGGCGACCAGGGCGTGAGCTACGACGCGCTCGCCAACGACCAGTTGATCCTGGGCCAGAACCCGTCCTTCCACCTGCACGCGGGCGACATCTGCTACGCGGACACCACCGGGCACGGCAAGGAGTCCGACACGTACGACGCACGCGTGTGGGACACGTTCCTCGCACAGACCGAGTCCGTGGCGAAGTCCGTCCCGTGGATGGTGACGACCGGCAACCACGACATGGAGGCGTGGTACTCACCGAACGGCTACGGCGGCCAGTCCGCGCGCTGGTCGCTGCCGGAGAACGGCTTCGACCCGAAGAACGCCCCGGGGGTCTACTCCTTCACGTACGGCAACGTCGGCGTCGTCGCGCTCGACGCGAACGACGTCTCGTACGAGATCCCCGCCAACAAGGGCTACACGGACGGCAAGCAGACCGCCTGGCTGGACAAGCGCCTGCGCGAGCTGCGGGCGGACGGGACCGTCGACTTCGTGGTGGTCTTCTTCCACCACTGCATGTACTCGACGTCGACGCACGCCTCGGACGGCGGGGTGCGCGACGCGTGGCTGGCGCTCTTCGCCAAGCACCAGGTGGACCTGGTCGTCAACGGCCACAACCACGTCTACGAACGCACCGACGCGATCAAGGGCGGCGAGGTCGGCAAGCCCGTGCCGGTCGGCGCGTCGACCGATCCGACGCGCGACGGCATCGTGTACGTCACCGCGGGCGGCGCGGGCAAGGACCTCTACGGCTTTCCGGCCGGGGTGAAGGACAGCTTCGAGGGGAACGTCGAGGACCGGGAGTCGGTCCGGACGTTCCACTGGACGAAGTCGCGCCATCCCGCGCCGGACACCGTGGAGTGGTCACGGGTGCGGTACACCGGCTTCTCGTTCCTCGCGGTGGAGGTGACGGCCGGTGCGCACCCGAAGCTGACGGTCTCCGCGCTCGCCGAGAGCGGAGAGCGCGTGGACCACTTCGAGGTGGTGCGCGGCAAGTAGGGACTCAGTGCCCCGTCTCGCCGCCGTTGTCCCTGCGGTCGAGGGCGCGCTGCAGGGCCGCTGCGGCGTTCTTGCGCTCGGAATCGGACTTGCGGGAGGTGTGGCGGACTCGGCGTGCGGTCGTCTCGGCCATGAGAGATCCATTCCTTGAGGGAAGGGGTGATTTCGAGACGCCGGAGGGGCGGGGAGCACAGGAGCGGCAGGGGTTGCCTGCGTGGGGCTCCGGCTCACGACCGCCATTCGCTTGGTCGAGCGAGACGTTCGGCTCCTACAAAGCTAAGCGAGGACGGAGCGTCTGTCTCCACAATTACTCGGACTTCCTACTATCTGAGACGGGCCTCACTCCCGGCCCCTCCTCTGGCGGCCCTGAGCTCGCGGATCAGGGCGCGGACGGCGACAGTGGCGGCCAGCTCAGGCGTGGTGACGTAGCCCACCGAACGTGACGGGCGCTCCGGACCGAGATCGGTGATCTCGATTCCGTCCGGTGCTCCGTTCAGCGAGAGCGCGGGCATGATCGCCATGCCGAGACCCCTGCTCACCATCGAGAGCACCGCTCCGTCGTCCTCGGTCAGCACGGTCGCCCTCGGGATCCAGTCCTGCCCGGCCCACCAGGCCCGGGTGTAGGACCCGCAGTTCTCGTGCCAGTCCACCAGCGGCAGGGAGCGCGGGTCGGGGTGGCCCGCCGGGTGCACCAGCGAGTAGGGCTCCTCGATCAGTACGTCGCCGATGAGCCCCGCGGGCACCGGCGAGGTCGACCCGATCGTCGCGATGCCCACGTCCGCACGCCCCTCGGCGACCTCGCCCGCCGTGCCCGCCCCCAGCTCACGGACCACGCGCACCTCCGGCTCGATGCCGGGATGGCGGGCGGTGAGGCGCTCCAGGACGGGCGGCAGCAGAAACAGGGCCACGCTGCGGAAGGCGGCGATGCGCAGCGGCCCCGCGACCGTGCCCCGCTCGGCGCCGCGGGCCTCGGCGGCCAGGGTGTCCAGGAGCCGCAGGACGCGCCGGGCGTGGGCAGCGGCGGCGGCTCCGGCCGCGGTCGGCGTCGCGCCCTTGCGGCCCCGCTCGAAGAGCACCGCCCCGACCTTGCGTTCCGTCCCGCGGATGGAGTGCGAGACCGCGGACTGCGTGAGCCCGAGGACCTTGGCCGCCGCCGAGAACCCGCGCTCGGCGTCGACGGCGACGAGGATGCGGAGCTCGTGGGGCGCGAGGTCGGTGGCGGCGGACGCGGAGGCGGCGAATGCGGTGGCGGCGGACGGAGAGGTGGCGGACGCGGTGGTGGCTGCGGCCTTCGCGGCTGTGTCCATCGTGGGTCCCACCTGCTTCTATGAGGGCTCTTCATGGGTCGGGGCGTTCCATGAGCGCAACCCTCTCCCCGGCCCCCGCATTCCTCCGTACGGTCGCCGCCATGACCGAGACCGCACTGACCGTGCACCAGACCGCCCGCCCCCACGGCTTCCCCACCCCCGAGCACTTCGCCTTCGTGGAGTCCGCACGGCCCGAACCCGCCCCGGGCACGGCCCTGGTGGAGAACCTGTACTGGTCGGTGGACCCCTACCACCGCGAAATGATGGACGGGGAGTTCGCGCTGAACGCCCCGCTGGAGGGCCGCTCCATCGGCCGCGTCGTGGAGTCCCGCGACCCCGCGCTCCCCGAGGGCGAGATCGTCTTCCACCGGCAGGGCTGGCGCACCCACTCCGTCGTCACCCCCGACGAGGCACGGGCCGTCCCCCGCTTCGACGGCGTACCGCTCTCCGCGCACCTGAGCATCCTCGGCGGCACCGGCCTGACCGCCTACGCCGGTCTCACCCGCATCGCCGAACTCCGCGAGGGGCAGGACCTGTTCGTCTCCGCCGCGGCCGGCGGCGTGGGCACGGCCACCGGGCGGCTCGCCCGGCTCATGGGCGCGGGGCGGCTGGTCGGCAGCGCGGGCACGGCGGCGAAGGCGGCGTACCTGACGGAACACGTCGGCTACGACGAGGTCTTCGACTACCACACGGGCCCGACGGCCGAGCTGCTCGCGAAGGCGGCGCCCGACGGGATCGACCTCTACATGGACAACGTCGGCGGCGAGCCCCTCGAAGCCGCGATCTCCTCGCTGCGCGAGTTCGGGCGGATCGTACGCATCGGCACGATCGCCGAGTACAACAGCACGGGCGCGCCGTACACCCTGCGCAACCTCCCCGACATCGTCGAGAAGAGCCTGCGCATGGAGGGCTTCCACGTACGCAACCACCGTGATCTGCAAGAGGAGTTGAACGCGTTCGTGGTGCCGCATCTGCAGAGCGGGCGCATCGGGCTCGACGAGACCGTGGTCGACGGCTTCGGCTCCATCGTGGACGCGTTCCTGGGGATGCTGCGGGGCGAGAACCTGGGCAAGATCATCGTTCGGTCGTCCACGGAGGCCACGGCCGCCCTCGGCGGCTAGAAGCAGCCGGAAGCCGTCAGAAGATGTCCCCGTCGCGCCAGTCGATGAGCAGTTCGTGCTCCGGGTCGAGGTCGCCGCCCCACAGGAGCGGGGGTTCCTCGTCCGGCATGTGGACCACGCCCTCGGGGCCGAGGGTGCCGACCGCGCCCTTCCACTCCTGCCAGCCGCGCCCGATGTAGAGCCGCTCCCCCTCGTCCGACGCCGAGAGCGCCCCCAGTGCGTACGCCCGGTCGATCACCCGCTCCAGGGCGCCCATCACCTGGCCGCCGAGGCCCTGCCGCTGCCGGTCGGGGCGGACGGCGACCGCTTCGACGTATCCGATGCGCAGCGAACGGCCGTCGTGCAGGATCCGGCGCTGGACCACGGAGCCGTGCGCGAGGAGGAGACCGGAGTCGTCGTGCACGAGGGCGTGCACGCCGCCGAGACCGTGGTCCCAGTCCTGGTCGCTGAAGTCCCCGTCGAACGCCTCGTCCATCAGGGCGCGGGCGGCGCGCAGTTCGCTGGGGTCGAGATCGCAGGTATGGGCCGTACGCAGCGTGGTCACCTCTCCACCGTACTCAGGCCGTATATGAGTACGCACGCCGATTTGCCGGTGCCCGGACGGCGGCAGAGTCGGTGCCATGAACGGCCTCTACGCTCTCAAGCCCTGGTACGCGGACCGGTTGTCCGGCGTACGCGGCGCTCTCGCACGCCGCGAGGTGTCGCCCGACACCCTCACCGTGGCGGGTGTGCTCTGCGCGGCGGGCGCGGCGGCGGCACTCGCCTGGCTGCCGGTGCCGTTCGCCGCGCTCCCCGTGGCCGCGCTGCTCGCCGCCCGGCTCGCCTTCGCGAACCTCGACGGGGCGCTGGCCCGCGACACGGGCCGCACGACGCGTCGCGGCGCGCTCGTGAACGAACTGGGTGACCGGGCCGCCGATCTGGCCGTGCTTGCGGGCTTCCTGACGCTGGCCCCGCTGTGGCTGGTGGCGACGGCGGGCCTCGCGGCGACGCTGCCGTCGTGGGTGTCGCTCGCGGGCGCCGCGGCGGGCGCGCCCCGCCTGAACGGCGGCCCGGTCGGCAAGACCGAGCGCTGCGCCCTCGTGGTCCTCGCGGCGGCCTCCGGGTGGGCCGCCGCGGTGCTGGTGGTGATCGCCGCGGGTTCGGTGCTGACGGCTGGGGTGCGATGGGCGCGCCTGTGGCGGGAGTTGGGGCCTTCGGCTCCGGCCGCCGGTGATGTGCGGGACCAGCGATGAGCACCGCGTTCGTCGCCGGGGAGGTCGCGGGGCGGGCCCTGCCCGTGGTCGCCGGAGTGCTCGGTGCCGGTGGGGTGGCCGTGGCCGCGCTGCCCTCGCGGGTGCGGATGCGGGCCGAGCTGCGCAAGCGGTGGCGGACCTGGGCGCTGGCGGCGCCGCTCTTCCTCGGGGCGTTCTTCCTGGGCCGGGCGGGGGCGTTCGCGCTCGCGGCCGGGCTCGGGGTCGTCGCCGTGGGCGAGTACGCGCGGATGGCGGGGCTGCCGCGGGGCGAGCGCGCGGTGCTGGGGGTGGCCGCCGTGGCGGTGCCGGGCATCGCGTGGGCCGCGCCCGGCGCCCTTGATCTGCGGACGGCGGGCGCGCTCCTGATCGCAGCCGCCGGTGTGGCCCTCTTCTCCGGGGACGCCGCGCAGGGCTTCACGCGGGCGAGCCGGACGGTCTTCGGGCTCCTGTGGATTCCCGTGTCGCTGAGCGGGCTCGTGCTCCTTGGCGACACGGCCGTGGCGGTGGGCGTCGCGGTGGCGTTCGGGGACGTGGGGGCGTGGTGCGGGGGTACGGCGCTGGGCCGCGGGGGACTCCTGTCCCGGCCGCTCTCGCCCCTCTCCCCCAGCAAGACCTGGGCGGGCGTCGCGGGCGCCGCCGTCGCGACCGCCGCCGCGCTGGCCGCGGTCGGCGCGTTCTCCCCCGTGCTGTGGGCCGCGGTGCTCCTCGGCTGCGTGCTCGGGGATCTTCTGGAGTCGATGGTCAAGCGCGAGGCCGGCGTGAAGGACGCGGGGAGCTGGCTGCCGGGATTCGGCGGTCTCCTCGACCGGATCGATTCGCTGCTGGTCGCGCTGTTGCTGACGATGGTGGTGACGCTGTGAGGGTCCGTACGCCGTATCCAGCCCGTCCGGCGCTTGAGGACGAACCCGGCGGAGCCGGTGACCGACGGCGCCCGAGGCGCGGCGCCGCCCGTCTCCGCCGAGCCCTCTGGTGGACCCTGCTGACCCTCACCGGCGGTGTCGAACGGCGCGGCCAACTCCCGCGCGGCGGCTGTGTGGTCGTGGCGAACCACTCCTCCCACGCGGACACCGCCGCCCTCCTCGCGGCGCTCGACGCCGGCCACGCGCCCGCGATCGGCGCCGCCGCCGACTACTGGTTCGCCTCCCGCCGGCGCAGCCGCATCTGCAGCCGGCTGGCCGCGGGCTTCCCCGTGCGCCGCACCGGAGGCGGCATGGACGACCTGCTGTCCAGGGCGGACGCCCTGCGCGCGGGCGGAGCCGTCGTCCTCTTCCCCGAGGGCACCCGCGCACGGGAGGGCGAGCTCGGCGCCTTCCACAAGGGCGCGCTGGTTCTCGCCCGGCAGGCGGACGTACCCGTCGTCCCGGTCTCCATCGACGGCACCGCACGCCTCCTGCCCAAGCACGGCAAGCTGCGCCCCACCCTGGTGAGGGTGCGCATCGGAGCCCCGCTGCCCCCGGACACCACACCGGAGGAGGCGCGTGAGGCGGTGGCCGAGCTTCATCGGCGTACGGCGCGGGAACCCCTCAAGGACTCCGCCGCCCGCAAACGGATCGCGGCCGTCGTCAGCTCCCGCTGGGGTCTCGCGGCAGCTTTCCTCTGGGCCTTCGCCGAGGCGCTGAGCTGGCCCCTGATGCCGGAACTGTTCCTGGCGATCGCCTGCGTGGCGGTACCGCGCCGCGCCCTGAAGCTCTCCCTCACCGCCCTCGCGGGAAGCCTGGCGGGCGGCCTGCTCGCGCTCCAACTGGCCGCGTCCGGCGTGCAGTTGCCGCATCCCCTGACCACGGACCGAATGTGCGCCGAAGTGCATGAGGAACTCGCCGCCGAGGGCGCGGCGGCCGTCCGCCACCAGCCCTGGAACGGCATCCCCTTCAAGGTCTACGCACGCGAGGCGGGCCTCGCCGACATCGCACCGCAGGACTGGCTGGCCCAGTCGGCTCTCTCCCGCGGCTCCCGCACCCTCACGGTGGGCCTCGCCTTCGGGGCCTTCGGGTTCCTCGCGCATCGGCTGCGGCGGTTCTACGGACCGTATCTGGCCTTGCTGGGTGGCGGATTCACGATCGGGCTCTCATTGATCGTGACGGGATGGAGCTGACCGGGGCACACTCGTGAGCATGGCTGACGAGACCGCAGAACGGCCCTGGACCCCCATCCACGGCGAGCCGTACCGTTCCGTTCCCTACCGCCCCGATCGCATGCCCGCGTCCGAATCCCTCGCGCACGCCGCCGAGTTGCGGACGCGGATGCAGCAGCGGCGCACGGTGCGGCAGTTCGCGCCCGACCCCGTGCCCCCGCAGGTCGTGCGGGACGCCATCGCGTGCGCGGCGACGGCGCCGTCCGGCGCGCACCAGCAGCCGTGGACGTTCGTCCTCGTCCAGGACCCGGACGTACGCCGCCGCATCCGCGAGGCCGCCGAGCACGAGGAGCGCGTCTCGTATGACGGGCGGCTCGGCGAGGAGTGGCTCGCGGCCCTGCGTCCGCTCGGCACGGACGAGGTGAAGCCGCATCTGACGGACGCGCCCTCGCTCGTCGTCGTCTTCCAGCAGCGCTACTGGCTGGGCGACGACGGCACCAAGCACAAGCACTACTACGTGGACGAGTCGGTCGGCATCGCGGTGGGGATGCTGCTGTCCGCGCTGCATCTGTCGGGCCTCGCCGCACTGATCCACACGCCGAGCCCGATGCGGTTCCTGTCGCAGGTGCTCGGCCGTCCCGAGAACGAGAAGGCGTTCGCGGTGATCCCCGTGGGCTATCCGGCGCCCGACTGCCAGGTCCCCGATCTCGTACGCAAATCGCTGGATCAGGTGCTCGTGGAGGTCTGAGCGGACACGAGGACCCGGTCGAGGGCCGGGTAGTCGGTGTAGCCCTGCGCTCCGTGCGTGTAGAGGTGCGCCGGGTCGATCTCCTGGAGCGGGGCGTCCAGCGCGAACCGCTCCGGCAGGTCGGGGTTGGAGATGAACGCCCGCCCGTACGAGACGAGGTCCGCGAGGCCCTCGGCCAGGACCGCCTCGCCCGCCTCGCGGGTGGTCGGGTCGCCGTTCTCGCCTACGTTGCCGATGAGGGTGCCGTGCCAGTGGGGACGCAGGTCGGTGAGGGCCGGGTAGCTGTCGTTGTCGGTGAGGTGGAGGTAGGCGAGGCCCAGGCCGTCGATCTCGTCGAGCAGGGCGCGGTAGACCGGGCCCGGGTCGGCCTCCGCCATCCCGAACTGCGGGTTGCCCGGCGAGAGGCGCAGGCCCAGGCGCTCGGCACCGATGGCGTCGGCGACGGCGCGTACGACCTCGACGGCGAAGCGGATGTTGTCGGCGATCGAGCCGCGGCCGTACGCGTCGGTGCGGAGGTTGGAGTTGTCGGCGAGGAACTGGTGGATCAAGTAGCTGTTGGCGCCGTGCAGTTCGACGCCGTCGAAGCCCGCGGCGATGGCGTTGCGGGCGGCGTCCGCGAAGTCCTGGACCGCCGTGCGGATGTCGTCCAGGCTCATCTCGCGCGGGGTGACCGGGTCGGCCTTGGCGCCGTCGCGCACGTGGACGCGCTTCGGGTCGACGAGCACGGCGGACGGCGCCGCGGGCACGTCCTCGTCGATCCGGGACAGCGGGTGCCCGTGCCGGCCTCCGTGCATCAACTGTGCGTAGATCCGGCCGCCGGCGGCGTGCACGGCCTCGGTGACCCGCCGCCAGCCCTCGATGTGCGCGGGCGTCTCCAGGCCGGGGAAGCGCCAGCCGCTCTGGCCCCGGCTGCTGGGCCAGATCCCCTCGGTGACGATGAGACCGGCGCTCGCGCGCTGGGCGTAGTGGTCGGCGACCACGGGGAGCGGGGTGCCGTCCTCGGTGGCGCGGTGACGGCTCATGGGGGCCATGACGATGCGATTGGGCAGACGCAGGCCGTGGGCGGTGGGTGCGGAATACGGTGTGAGGAGCTTGATGTTCGTCATGCCGGAACGGTAGAAGCTGACACCGGTGTCAGATTCAAGTGCCACATTCGAGTGCGGAGGTACGCGGAGTATGAGGATCGGCGAGCTGGCGAAGCGTACCGCTGTGAGTGAGCGGTCCCTTCGCTACTACGAGAAGCAGGGCCTGCTGTACGCGGACCGCACGGCGGGCGGCCACCGCGACTACCCGGAGTCGGCGGTGGACCGGGTCGTCCACATCCAGGAGCTGTTCGCGGCGGGCCTGTGCAGCTCGAAGATCGTGCAGCTGCTGCCGTGCATGCGGGACCAGGACGGCGGCCCTTCGGAGAAGGCGACGCCGTGGCTGGTGGAGGAGCTGTCGGTGGAACGGGCCAGGATCGACGGCATGGTGGAGGAACTGCTGCGGGCGCGGGAGGTCCTGGACGAGGTGATCTCGGCGGCTGCGGGGAGCTGAGCGGGTGGACCGCGCTCTCCCGCCCCCGGCCCACCCATCCCTTGTCGCTGCGGGGCAATCGGGCGGGTGGACGGGAAGGGCTTGTTCGTCGAGGAGCGGACGCGGGGTTTCGGGCGGGTGGGCGGGAGAGGCTGTTCGGCCAGAGGAACCCGCCGGGGAGAAATAACACCGCCCCCGACCGGGGTGGGGCCCAGGTCGGAGGCGGAGTTCAAAGGGGGGCGCGAAGGCCCCGTAGGCCTTAGCCCATGTGCGGGTAGCCGTACTCCGTCGGCGGAACCAGCGTCTCCTTGATGGCTCGCGTCAGCGTCCACCGCTGAAGGTTCTGCGGAGCACCCGCCTTGTCGTTCGTGCCGGAGGCACGCCCACCACCGAAGGGCTGCTGCCCCACGACGGCGCCGGTCGACTTGTCGTTGATGTAGAAGTTGCCCGCCGCGTAGCGGAGCTTCTCCATCGTGTGGGCGGCCGCCGCACGGTCACCCGCGATGACCGAACCGGTCAGCGCGTAGTCCGACGCCGACTCCATCTGGGTCAGCATCTCCTCGTACTTGTCGTCCTCGTAGACGTGGATCGCGAGGAACGGGCCGAAGTACTCGGTCGTGAAGACCTCGTTGGCCGGGTCCGAGCACTCGACGACGGTCGGACGGACGAAGTAGCCCACCGAGTCGTCGTACGTGCCGCCCGCGACGATCGTGCAGGTCGGGTCGGCCGCCGCGCGGTCGATGGCCGCCTTGTTCTTGGCGAACGCGCGCTCGTCGATGACGGCGCCGATGAAGTTCGACAGATCGGTGACGTCACCCATCTTGATGCCGTCGACCTCGGCCGCGAACTCCTCCTTGAAGCCGTCGTTCCAGATCGAGGCAGGGACGTACGCACGCGACGACGCGCTGCACTTCTGGCCCTGGAACTCGAAGGAACCGCGGGTCAGCGCGGTCTTCAGGACGGCGCGGTCCGCGGACGGGTGCGCGACGACGAAGTCCTTGCCGCCGGTCTCGCCGACCAGGCGGGGGTACGTGCGGTAGTTGGCGATGTTCTCGCCGACCGTCTTCCACAGGTGCTGGAAGGTCGGGGTCGAGCCGGTGAAGTGGATGCCCGCCAGGTCGCGGTGGGTCAGGGCCACCTCGGAGACGGCGATGCCGTCGCCGGTCACCAGGTTGATGACGCCCTTGGGCAGACCGGCCTCCTCCAGGAGCTGCATGAGCAGCACGGCGGCGTGCGTCTGCGTCGGGGACGGCTTCCACACGACCACGTTGCCCATGAGGGCCGGGGCGGTCGGCAGGTTGCCGGCGATCGCGGTGAAGTTGAACGGCGTGATCGCGTAGACGAAGCCCTCGAGCGGGCGGTGGTCCAGGCGGTTCCAGACGCCGGTCGAGTTCGCCGGGGGCTGCTCGGCGAGCAGGTCGCGGGCGTACTTGACGTTGAAGCGCCAGAAGTCGATGAGCTCACAGGGAGTGTCGATCTCGGCCTGCTGCGCGGTCTTCGACTGGCCGAGCATCGTGGACGCGGCGAGCGTCTCGCGCCACGTCGTGGAGAGCAGCTCGGCGGCGCGCAGGATGATCGCCGCGCGGTCGTCGAAGGACATCGCGCGCCACGCCGGGGCGGCGGCGAGGGCGGCGTCGATCGCGTCCTGGGCGTCCTGCTGGGTGGCGCCGCGGCCGTTGCCGATGACGGCCTGGTGGTTGTGCGGCTGCACGACCTTGAAGGGCTCACCGCCACCGAGGCGCTTGACGCCGCCGATGGTCATCGGCAGCTCGATGGGGTTCTCGGAGAGTTCCTTGAGCTTGGTCTCGAGGCGGGCACGCTCCGGCGAACCGGGTGCGTAGCCGTGCACCGGCTCGTTGACCGGCGCGGGGACCTGGGTCACAGCGTCCATGAGTTCCGTATCTCCTTAAGAGGGGTCGGGGAAAGGGAGCTCAGCCCTTGGTGAGGATGGAGCGGGCGAAGAAGAGCAGGTTGGCCGGCTTCTCCGCGAGGCGGCGCATGAAATATCCGTACCAGTCGGTGCCGTAGGCGGTGTACACGCGCATCCGGTGGCCCTCGGCCGCGAGCCGCAGGTGCTCGTCGCTGCGGATGCCGTACAGCATCTGGAACTCGTACTCGTCCAGTTTGCGCCCGGCACGGCGTCCGAGCTCCTGGGCGATGGAGATCAGTCGCGGGTCGTGGGACCCGATCATCGGGTACCCGTCGCCCTCCATCAGGATGCGCATGATGCGGACGTACGCCTTGTCGATCTCCGCCTTGTCCTGGTACGCGACCTCGGCGGGCTCCTTGTAGGCGCCCTTCACGATGCGTACGCGGCTGCCGGCGGCGGCCAGGCGGCGGGCGTCGTCCTCGGTGCGGAAGAGGTAGGACTGGATGACGCAGCCGGTCTGCGGGAAGTCCTTCCGCAGCTCCTCGTGGATGGCGAACATCGAGTCGAGGGTGGTGTGGTCCTCGGCGTCCAGGGTGACCGTGGTGCCGATCGCGGCGGCGGCAATGACGACCGGGCGGACGTTGGCGAGGGCGAGCTCGTGGCCGCCCTCCAGCGCCTGGCCGAACATCGAGAGCTTGATGGACATCTCGGCCTTGGTGCCCAGGCCCAGGTCCTTGAGGCGCTCGACGAGCTCCAGGTAGGCGTCGCGCGCGGCGGCGGCCTGCTCGGGCGTGGTGATGTCCTCGCCGACGACGTCGAGGGTGACCTCGAGGCCCTTGTCGGCGGCATCCGTGATGATCGGCACGACCTGGTCCACCGTCTCACCGGCGATGAAGCGGGCCACGACCTGCTTGGTGCCCGGGGCCGCCGAGACGAAACGGCGCATCTGGTCGCTGCGCGACGCGGCGAGGATCACGGGACCCAGCACGGGCACCTCCACGGAGAGTAGAACGGGGCCGTACCTGGATATGCGTAACGACCAGATACGGCACGGAGAACCACCGTGAAACTTAAGGATCCCTCCGATCCTGGGCCATCGACAGCTGTCACGCATCCGTGCCCTGGATCTCAGACATCTGTCTGAAGCCCGGGGCGAACTACGTCAGAATGGACAGCGTGAAAGGCGATTACCAGGAACTGGTCGACGAGATCTCAACCCTGCTGGGCGCCCCCGCGACGCTGGAGAACCGCGATTTCGAGCTGATCGCCTTCGGCGCGCACGACAGCGGCGGCGACACCGACTTCGACGCGACGGCCCTCGACCCGGTGCGTACCCGCTCGATCCTCACGCGCCGCTCCACGGCCGGGGTCCGCACCTGGTTCGAGAGCTTCGGCATCACTCGCGCGACGGCCCCGATCCGCATCCCGCCCACCCCGGAGGCGGGCGTCCACCGCGGGCGGATCTGCCTTCCCGTACGGCATCGGGGGTTCGCCCTGGGGTACGTATGGCTGCTCGACGACGATCCGGGTCCCACGGACGCCCAGCTGACCGCCGCCATGGAGGTCGCCACCCGCATCGGCGCGCTGCTCGCCGACGAGGCGCAGGCCGGCGCCGATCTGACCCGGGAGTTCCGGGCCGTCCTGACCGCCGAGCGGGGCTGGCAGCGGGACATGGCCGTGGCCGACCTGCGCACGGCGCTCGGCCCGCGCGGCGAGGGCCTGCACGCGGTGGTCTGCGTCGCCCCCTGGCCCTCCGCGGACCCGGACTCCGCCCCCTCGGTCCGTACGGTGCAGGGGGCGACGGCGCTGTGCACGGTGCCGTGGGGCACGGCGGGCCAGAGCCTCGCGGTCCTGGTCCGGCTGCGCTCGGCGGACGTGCTCACCCCCGCGGTGTCGGCGGCCACGCGGCTCCTGGAGGCGGCGAAGGGCGGTGCGGCGGGGATCGCGAACGCCCGGCACGGCCTGGACGAGCTCGGCGCCGCCTGGTGGGAGGCGTCGACGGCGGCCCGCGCGGCCCGCGCCGAGCCGCGCTTCGCCCCGGTGGCCCAGTGGTCGGACGTGGGCCCCTACCGCCTGCTCACGTCGCTGCCCGCCGAGGCCGCCCAGGACCCGGTGGCCCGCGCGCTCCTCTCCCCCGCCCACCGCGAACTCGCCCGCACGGCGGAGGTGTTCCTCGACTGCGCGGGCCAAGCGGGGCGCACGGCGGCGGAGTTGGGCATCCACCGCCAGACGCTCTACTACCGCCTCTCGCGCGTGGAGCAGCTGACGGGCCTGGACCTGGACGACGGCGAGGACCGGCTGCTGCTGCACATGGTCCTGAAAGCGTCACGACTGTAAGGGCACGGCCACAGAAGGCGGTCGGCATGATCATGGCGAGGTAGCGTCTCCCCCGACCACTCACGCAACTCCACAGGGGAGAAAGAACACCCAATGAAATTCAAGCTGTTGGGCCCTGCTGTCGCCACCGCCGCCCTCGTCGGGACCACCCTCACCACCGGTGTCGCCGTGGCGCAGACGCCCTCCGCGCCGGTGTCCGCCGCCGCGGCGCCCAGCTGCCTCAACGGCCTCACGAATGTGCCCGCCAAGCAGACCGTGAAGGTGCGCACGCACGCGAAGCTGAACGCCACCGCCAAGGGCCAGTGGAACAAGGGCAAGAAGGGCTTCCTCTGCAACGACGGCAAGTCGATCACGGGGCAGAAGTACACCCTCTGCGGCAAGACGAGCACCAAGTGGCAGTACGGCATCACGAACGGCACGAACGTGAAGGGCTACGTCCCCGAGGCGTGCCTCAAGTGGGGCATCGGCGCCTGATCCGGCGCCCGCGGTAGCGGCATGACGGTGGTGCGGTCGGCGAGAGCCGGTCCGCACCACTCGCGTCTCACGCCCCGGACATCCGCTCCGTCGCCCGCCGCATGCCCTCGGTCAGCTGCTCGGCGCTGGTCGCCGACTCCGGGTCGAAGAGCCACTGGACCATCAGGCCGTTGAGCAGCGTCGCGTAGAAGCGGCCCTCGGTCTCCACCACGTCGTCCGGGATGACGCTCTCCTCGATCCCGGTGAACACCGCCGCCAGCCCGCTGCGCCCTTCCCGCTGCGCCTTGACCAGCAGATCGCGCACCCCGGCGAGGCGCTCTCCCTGCGTGATGACCTCGAAGGTCAGCATCCAGATGGCGCGGGACTCGGGGAACGCGCGCAGGATGTTCGCCCAGGCCTCCTCGAACCGCTCCAGCGAGCCGCCCTTCGTGGCGCTCTTCGCGGCGCTCTTCTCGCCGCTCGCGGCACCCGGTTCCTCCTCGAAGGCGTCACCGGCCTTCTCGACGAGGGCGACGAACGCCGCCACCAGGAGCGCGTCCTTCGAGCCGTAGTGGTACCCGATCGACGCCAGGTTCGTCCCCGACTCCTTCACGATGTCGCGGGCCGTCGTGCTCACGAAGCCCTTCTCCAGCAGGCAGCGCTTGGCGCCTTCGAGCAGATCCTCACGGTGTCCCATGCGGTCCAGCCTACCTCCGATCCATACGGACGTCCCATACCAGCGTTTTACACACTCGTACTAGACAAGTGTTTATGACGCTCGTACAGTCCTCGGCATGACGAACTCGACGCACGAACAAGCCAATGCGGCGGTCCCGGAGCGCGCGGGCCGCAAGGAGTGGACCGCCCTCGCCGTCCTGATGCTGCCGCTGCTCCTGGTCTCGATGGACGTCTCGGTCCTCTACTTCGCGGTCCCCGCGATCAGCGCCGACCTGGAGCCCAGCGGCACCCAGCAGCTGTGGATCTTCGACATCTACGCATTCGTGCTCGCGGGACTGCTGATGACGATGGGCTCGCTCGGCGACCGCGTCGGGCGCCGCAAGCTGCTCATGTTCGGCGCCGCCGCCTTCGGCGCGGCCTCCCTGACCGCCGCCTACGCGGGCAGCGCCGAGCTGCTCATCGCCGCCCGCGCGGTCCTCGGCATCGGCGGCGCGACCCTGATGCCGTCCACGATGGCCCTCGTCCGCACGATGTTCCGCGACGCCGGACAGCGCGCGAAGGCGATCGGCATCTGGTCCGGCGTGATGGTCGCCGGCATCGCGCTGGGCTCGGTGATGAGCGGCATCCTCGTCGAGCACTTCTGGTGGGGCTCGGTCTTCCTCGTCAACCTGCCCGCCATGGTGCTGCTCCTGGTCCTCGCGCCGGTCCTCATCCCCGAGTTCAAGGACCCGCGGCCGGGCCGCTTCGACCTGCTGAGCGTGCCGCTGTCCATGGCCGCCGTGCTGCCCGTCGTCTACGGCCTCAAGGAGAGTGCCGCCGAGGGATTGGAGCCCGAGTACGTCGCTTCGCTCGCCGTCGGACTCGTCTTCGCCGCCCTCTTCGTCCACCGCCAGCGCACCACGGCCTCCCCACTGATCTCCCCCGCGCTGTTCCGTGGCCGCGGCTTCGCCCCGGCCGTCCTCCTGAACCTCGTCTCCGCCCTGGCGATGATGGGTTCGGCGTACTTCACCACGCAGTACCTCCAGTCCGTCCTCGGCAAGAGCGCCATCGAGGCCGCGCTGTGGGCGCTGCTCCCCTCGGTCCTCATCGGCTTCGCCGCACCGGTCGCCACGGCTCTGGTGCAGCGGGGGATGAACCGCGCCCACGTCGTCTCGTCCGGCTTCGCCGTCTCGGCGTGCGGGTTCGGCCTGCTGACCCTGACCGGCACGGACTCGATGTGGACGGTCCTCGCCGCCGCCGGGCTCCTCGCCTGCGGCGCCGTGGTCATCGGCTCGCAACTCACCGACCTGGCCCTCGGCTCGGCCCCGGCCGAGAAGGCGGGCTCGGCCTCCTCGCTCCTGGAGACGGGCCAGGAGTTCGGCGGCGCGCTCGGCATGGCGCTGCTCGGCTCCATCGGCAACGCGGTCTACCGGAGCGAGATCCCGGACGCGGCCCCCGCCGAGGCCCACGAGACGCTCGGCGGCGCGCTCGCGGTGGCGCAGCACCTGCCGGACAGGGCGGCCTCCACCCTGACGGACGCGGCTCGGGAGGCGTTCACCAGCGGAATGCATGTCACCGCGCTCACGGGGGCGGCCGTACTGCTGGTCGCGGCGGCCGTGGCGGCGGTCACGCTGCGGCAGATCAAGCCGGTGGAGGCGACGGAGTCCGAGCCGGAGAAGGTCCTGGTCTGAGCCTGAACGCCAAACGCCGGACGGGCTGGAGCGATCCAGCCCGTCCGGCGTCTGAGGACGAACTCGGCGCAGCCGGTGATGGCGGCGCCCGAAGCCACGGAGCGACTAGTCCGTGAGGTTCACCGCGCGAGCGGACTCCGCACCGATCTCCTCGGCCAGTTCGTTGAGCACCGACTGCGGCACCGTGTCGTCCACGGTGAGGACGGCGAGCGCCTCGCCGCCCACGTCCGCGCGGGCGACCTGCATGCCGCCGATGTTGATGCCCGACTCACCGAGGACGCGGCCGACGGTGCCGACGACACCGGGACGGTCCGCGTACCGCAGGACGACCATGTGCTCGGCGAGCGCCAGGTCCACGTCGTACTCGCCGATGGCGACGATCTTCTGGAGGTGCTTGGGGCCTGCCAGCGTGCCGGAGACCGAGATCTCCTCGCCGCCGGTCAGCGTGCCCCGCACCGTGACCACGTTGCGGTGGTCCGGGGACTCCGAGCTCGTGGTGAGGCGGACCTCGACGCCGCGCTCCTGGGCGAAGAGAGGCGCGTTCACGTAACTCACGGTCTCGTCGACGACGTCCTCGAACACGCCCTTGAGCGCGGAGAGTTCGAGCACCTTCACGTCGTGCTGGGTGATCTCGCCGTACACCTCGACGTCGAGCCGGGCCGCGACCTCGCCCGCGAGCGCGGTGAAGATCCGGCCGAGCTTCTCGGCGAGCGGCAGACCGGGGCGCACGTCCTCGGCGATGACGCCGCCCTGGACGTTCACGGCGTCCGGCACGAGCTCGCCGGCCAGGGCCAGGCGCACCGACTTGGCGACGGAGACACCCGCCTTCTCCTGCGCCTCGTCCGTCGAGGCGCCGAGGTGCGGCGTGCAGACGACCTGGTCGAACTGGAAGAGCGGGGAGTCCGTGCAGGGCTCCTTCGCGTACACGTCCAGACCGGCGCCCGCGACGCGGCCTTCCTTCAGCGCCGAGTACAGCGCCTCCTCGTCGACGATCCCGCCGCGCGCGGCGTTCACGATGCGGACGGCGGGCTTGACCTTGTGCAGCGCGTCGTCGCCGATCAGACCGACCGTCTCGGGGGTCTTGGGCAGGTGCACCGTGATGAAGTCGGAGACCTCGAGCAGCTCGTCGAGCGTGAGGACCTTGACGCCCATCTGCGCGGCGCGCGCGGGCTGCACGTACGGGTCGTAGGCGACGACCTTCATGCCGAAGGCGCTCATGCGCTGCGCGACCAGGGCGCCGATGCGGCCGAGGCCGACGACACCAAGGGTCTTCTCGGCGAGCTCGACGCCCGTGTACTTGGAGCGCTTCCACTCGCCGGCCTTCAGCGCCTGGCTGCCCTGGGGGATGTTGCGGGCGGTGGCGATGAGCAGGCCACAGGCGAGCTCGGCGGCGGTGACGATGTTCGAGGTGGGGGCGTTCACCACCATGACGCCGGCCTTGGTGGCGGCCGACACGTCCACGTTGTCCAGGCCCACGCCCGCGCGGGCGACGACCTTCAGCTTCTTGGCGGCCGCGATGGCCTCGGCGTCGACCTTGGTCGCGGAGCGGACCAGGATGGCGTCCACGTCGGCGATGGCGGGCAGCAGTTCGGCGCGGTCCGCGCCGTTGCACTGACGGATCTCGAAGTCCGGGCCCAAGGCGTCGACAGTGGCGGGCGACAGCTCTTCAGCGATGAGTACGACCGGTTTGCCGTTGGCAGCAGTGCTCACGTGAGTCCTCACAAGTCCAATGCGGACGGCCGTCCCGACGGCCGCATGCGGTGGAGGGTGCTAGCCGCGTGGAAGACGCACGACGCTGTGGGCCTGACGCGAATGTTGAAAGCAGTCTAGTGGCGTCCTGACGGGTGTCTTACGCCTCGGTGGAAGGATCACCCGTCCGTGGCTGGACGGGGTGGACAACGAGGTCGTCCGCGGCCCCTCCGGTGATCGACGCGAGGGGCCGGGACTGCGGTCCCGGCCCCTCGCGTCGTACGGCTCACGCCTCTTCGTTCACCCACGACATGAGCTTGCGGAGCTCCTTGCCGGTGGTCTCCAGGAGGTGGTTCTCGTCCTGGGTCTTGTACTCGTTGTACTTCTTCAGACCGCCGTGGTACTCGTCCATCCAGGCCTGGGCGAAGGTGCCGTCCTGGATCTCGGTGAGGACCTTCTTCATCTCGGCCTTGGTGGCGTCCGTGATGATCCGCGGGCCGGTGACGTAGTCGCCCCACTCGGCGGTCTCGGAGATCGACCAGCGCATCTTCTCCAGGCCGCCCTCGTACATGAGGTCCACGATGAGCTTCAGCTCGTGCAGGCACTCGAAGTACGCGATCTCCGGCTGGTAGCCGGCCTCGGTCAGCGTCTCGAAGCCCGCCTTGACCAGCGCCGCGGTGCCACCGCAGAGCACGGCCTGCTCGCCGAACAGGTCGGTCTCGGTCTCCTCGGTGAAGGTCGTCTTGATGACGCCCGCACGCGTGCCGCCGATGCCCTTGGCGTACGAGAGGGCCAGCGCGAAGCCGTTGCCGGTCGCGTCCTGCTCGACGGCCGCGATGCACGGAACGCCGCGGCCCTCCTCGTACTGACGGCGGACGAGGTGGCCCGGGCCCTTGGGGGCGACCATGCAGACGTCGACGCCCGCGGGGGCCTTGATGAAGCCGAAGCGGATGTTCAGGCCGTGACCGAAGAACAGCGCGTCGCCGTCCTTGAGGTTGTCCTTGATGGACTCCTCGTAGACCTGGGCCTGGATGGGGTCCGGGACCAGGATCATGATGACGTCGGCCTCGGCGGCGGCCTCCGAGGGAGTCACCACGCGCAGGCCCTGCTCCTCGGCCTTGGCCTTGGACTTGGAGCCCTCGTGCAGACCGACACGGACGTCGACACCCGAGTCACGGAGGGACAGCGCGTGGGCGTGGCCCTGGCTGCCGTATCCGATGACCGCGACCTTGCGGCCCTGGATGATGGACAGGTCGGCGTCGTCGTCGTAGAACAGCTCGGCCACTGGAAATCTCCTATGTGTGCTGGTGTTGCGACCCACCGTACGGCGGGCGGGGGAGGGAAGTTTTACGGTCTCGGTATGCGGGCGGGCCCGGAGGGCCGTTCTGGCTGGTTCAGGCCGAACGGTCGAGCGCCCGCAGGCTGCGGTCGGTGATGGAGCGCGAGCCCCGGCCGATCGCGATGGTGCCGGACTGGACGAGCTCCTTGATGCCGAAGGGTTCCAGCATCTTGAGCATCGCCTCCAGCTTGTCGCTGGAGCCGGTGGCCTCGATGGTGACCGCCTCGGGCGAGACGTCCACGGTCTTGGCGCGGAACAGCTGGACGATCTCAACGATCTGCGAGCGCGTCTCGTTGTCGGCGCGGACCTTCGCGAGGACCAGTTCGCGCGCCACGGCGCCGGCCGGCTCGAGTTCGACGATCTTCAGGACGTTGACGAGCTTGTTGAGCTGCTTGGTGACCTGTTCGAGCGGCAGGTCCTCGACGTTCACGACGATGGTGATGCGTGAGATGTCGGGGTGCTCGGTGACGCCCACGGCCAGGGAGTCGATGTTGAAGCCGCGGCGGGAGAACAGGGCGGTGATCCGGGCGAGGACACCGGGCTTGTTCTCGACCAGGACGGAGAGCGTGTGCTTGGTGGACATGACTCGTGGTCTCTCTTTCGCTCTCGGTCTCAGTCGTCTTCGTTGTCGCCGAAGTCGGGGCGGACCCCGCGGGCGGCCATGACCTCGTCGTTCGAGGTGCCTGCGGCGACCATCGGCCAGACCTGGGCGTCCTCGTGGACGATGAAGTCGACCACGACGGGGCGGTCGTTGATGGCGTTGGCCTCGGCGATGACCTTGTCGAGGTCCTCGGGGCGCTCGCAGCGCAGCGCCACGCAGCCCATGGCCTCCGACAGCTTCACGAAGTCCGGGACGCGGGTGCCCTTGTTGGGCGGAGTGTCACCCTCGGGGCCCGCGTGCAGGACGGTGTTGGAGTAGCGCTGGTTGTAGAACAGCGTCTGCCACTGGCGGACCATGCCGAGGGCGCCGTTGTTGATGATGGCGACCTTGATCGGGATGTTGTTCAGGGCGCAGGTGGTGAGTTCCTGATTGGTCATCTGGAAGCAGCCGTCGCCGTCGATCGCCCAGACCGTGCGGTCGGGCTGTCCGGCCTTGGCGCCCATCGCGGCCGGGACCGCGTACCCCATCGTTCCGGCGCCGCCGGAGTTCAGCCAGGTGGCGGGCTTCTCGTATTCGATGAAGTGGGCGGCCCACATCTGGTGCTGGCCCACGCCCGCCGCGAAGATCGTGTCCTCCGGGGCGAGCTTGCCGACGCGCTCGATGACCTGCTGGGGGGAGAGCGAGCCGTCCTCGGGCTGGTCGTAGCCCAGGGGGTAGGTGTCGCGCCAGCGGTTGAGGTCGTTCCACCAGGCGGTGTAGTCGCCCTGCTGGCCGGCGGTGTGCTCGGCCTGGACGGCCTGGATCAGGTCCGCGATGACCTCGCGGGCGTCTCCGACGATCGGCACGTCCGCGGCGCGGTTCTTGCCGATCTCGGCCGGGTCGATGTCGGCGTGGACGATCTTCGCGAAGGGCGCGAAGCTGTCCAGCTTGCCGGTGACGCGGTCGTCGAAGCGGGCTCCGAGGGCGACGATCAGGTCGGCCTTCTGCAGCGCGGTGACGGCGGTGACCGCTCCGTGCATGCCCGGCATCCCCACGTGCAGCTTGTGGCTGTCGGGGAATGCGCCGAGCGCCATCAGTGTGGTGGTGACGGGCGCTCCGGTGAGTTCTGCCAGGACCTTCAGCTCGGCGGTGGCGTGGGCCTTGATGACGCCGCCGCCGACGTACAGGACGGGCCGCTTGGCCGTGGTGATCAGCTTGGCGGCCTCGCGGATCTGCTTGGCGTGCGGCTTGGTCACCGGGCGGTAGCCGGGCAGGTCCTGGGTGGGCGGCCACTGGAAGGTGGTCTGTGCTTGGAGGGCGTCCTTGGCGATGTCGACCAGGACCGGTCCCGGGCGGCCCGTGGAGGCGATGTGGAAGGCCTCCGCGATCGTCGCCGGGATGTCCTCCGCCTTGGTGACCAGGAAGTTGTGCTTGGTGATCGGCATCGTGATGCCGACGATGTCCGCCTCCTGGAAGGCGTCCGTACCGATCGCCTTGGAGGCCACCTGGCCGGTGATCGCGACCATGGGCACGGAGTCCATGTGGGCGTCGGCGATCGGCGTGACGAGGTTCGTGGCACCGGGGCCGCTCGTCGCCATGCAGACGCCGACCTTGCCGGTGGCCTGCGCGTAACCGGTGGCCGCGTGGCCTGCGCCCTGCTCGTGCCGGACCAGGACGTGACGGACACGGGTGGAGTCCATCATCGGGTCGTAGGCGGGAAGGATGGCGCCGCCGGGAATGCCGAATACCGTGTCGGCCCCGACTTCCTCGAGAGAACGAATGAGGGACTGCGCACCCGTGACGTGCTCGACGGGGGCGGACTGCTGTCCTGAGGATCGGGGCCGCGGCTGCGGATGGTGGGCCCCGGTGGCCTGCTCGGTCATCGGCATTCTCTTCTCGAAGCTGAGGGTTTTTGCGGGGTGTTTGCGGGGATTTGGCGGGCGCCGGTGCAACAAAAAACCCCTCGTGCCGTGAGGCAAGCGAGGGGAGCGCGTCGGAGCGGGTGCGGGGATTCCGGTGTCTGACCGGTGACTCCCAGCTTCAGCCGACGCGCTTTCCAAGTACGAGAATTCGGGTGCGCATGGCATTGACCCTCTCCCCGGCGCACAGTGCCTGTCAAGTAGGTGGGACGGGGGTCTCATTATGTGAGCGGACGAAGGACTCGACACCTCCTCCGTACGACAGTGGATGGGCGCCCGCAAAGACCGGCTCCACCGGGCCGTGCGGCACCGGATAGCGCCCGAGCGACAGGGCTCGGCGCAGGCGGTACTCGTCGAGCGGCCCGGAGAACGCCATGCCCTGGCCGTGCGTACAGCCCATCGCGCGCAGGGCGATGACCTGCTCCGGCAGATCGACGCCGTCGGCCACGGAGCGCAGCCCCAGATCGGTGGCGATGCGCAGCAGCCCGGCGGTGATCTTGTGAAGCCGCGCGGACTCGACGACGCCCTCGATGAGACTGCGGTCCAGTTTCAGTACGTCGACGGGGAGCCGCCGCAGGGCGGTGATGGCGGCATAGCCGCTCCCGAAGCCGTCCAGGGCGATCCGTACGCCGAGCCTGCGCAGGGAGGTCAGGCGGCGCTCGAGGTCGTCCAGCGGGACCCGGGGGTCGCTGTCGGCCAGCTCGATGATGAGCGCCCCGGAGGGCAGCCCGTACCGGGTGAGGAGCGCCTCGATGGAGCCGAGCGGCATGGAGCGGTCCAGGAGGCGCCGCGCGCTGATGCGGACGGCGACGGGCGTCGCATGACCCGTGCGGCCGCGCTCGGCGGCCTGCTGGACGGCTTCCTCCAGCATCCAGCGGCCCAGCTCCCCGGTGCGGGCACCCTCCTGGGAGTCCGAGGTGTCGGTCACGCGCAGGAACTCGGCGGGCGTGAAGAGGATGCCCTGCTTCGAGCGCCAGCGCGCCTGGGCGGCGACCGAGCTGATGCGTCCGTCGTCCAGGGAGACCACCGGCTGGTGGAGCAGCGCGAACTCGCCCTCGTGCAGGGCGGTGCGCAGCCGTGTGGCCAGCTCCGCCTTGCGTACGACGTCCGCCTGCATCTGGGGGGCGTACAGCTCGACGCGCCCCTTGCCCGCGGCCTTGGCGCGGTACATCGCGAGGTCGGCGTTGCGCAGCAACTCGCCCGCGCCGATGCCCGGTTCGGCGAAGGCCACGCCGATGGAGGCCGCCACGCGCACGTCGTTGCCGTCGATCACGTAGGGCTGGGAGAGGGTGATTCTGAGACGGTCGGCGAGTTCGTAGATGTGCTGCTCGCGTGCGGCCTGGTCGCGGGTTCCGTCGCCCACGATGAGCGCGGCGAATTCGTCGCCGCCAAGCCGGGCCGCGCAGTCCCCGGACCTGACGGCCTCCTGAAGGCGGCGGGCCGCCTGGATCAGGAGCTCGTCTCCCGCCTGATGGCCGATGGTGTCGTTGACCGCCTTGAAGCCGTCCAGGTCGATGAAGAGCACGGCCGTGCCCCGGTCGGTGACTCTGCGGCCGGTGAGCGCCTGGCCGACCCGGCGGGTGAACAGGGCACGGTTGGGCAGGTCGGTGAGCGGGTCGTGCTCGGCGTTGTGCTGCAACTGCGCCTGCAGGCGCACCCGTTCGGTGACGTCGCGACTGTTGAAGATGAGGCCGCCCTGGTGGCGGTTGACCGTGGACTCCACGTTCAGCCAGTCGCCGTCGCCGGACTTGAAGCGGCACTCGATACGGGTCGTGGGCTCGTCGACGGGGTTCGCGGTGAGGAATCTGCGCACTTCGTGGACCACACGGCCCAGGTCCTCGGGGTGCATCAGCGAGGCCAGTTCGGAACCCATGAGCTCCTCGGCGTCCCGGCCGTAGACCCCGGAGGCGGCCGGACTGACGTAGTGGAGTATGCCGTTCGGAGCGGCGATCATGATGACGTCGCTCGAACCCTGGACCAGGGAGCGGAAGTGGTTCTCCTTCTGGGCCAGTTCCTGGGTGAGGGTGATGTTGTCCAGGAGCATGATGCCCTGGCGCACGACCAGGGCGAGCACCACCGTGCCCGCGGTCAGGAGCACGACTTCGTCGATCCTGCGGCCGCTGAGCACGTTGTAGAGAATCCCCAACGTGCAGACGGCGGCGGCGAGATACGGCGTGAGCGCGGCCAGCGATCCGGCGATCGGACGGGTGGCGGCGGCCCGCGCGCCCTTGGGGACGCCGTCGTGCTCCACGCGCGCGTGCTGCGGTTCGTCCGCGTGCTTGTGCCGGGGCACCGCCCACGGCGCGTACGCGAGGAGCAGTGATCCCGCGAACCAGCCCGCGTCCAGCATCTGCCCGGAGCGGTAACTGGCGTGCAGCAGGGGCGAGGTGAACATCGCGTCGCACATGACGGTCAGCGCGAGGGCACCGACCGCCGTGTTCACCGCCGTGCGGTTGGCGGAGGATCGTCTGAAGTGCAGCGCGAGGACCATGCTGACCAACGCGATGTCGAGAAGTGGATAGGCGAGCGAGAGCGCGGCGTGCGCGACGCTCTGGCCCTCGAACTGCGCCGTGTGCGCGAGCGCGAGGCTCCAGGAGAGCGTGAGCAGTGAGCCGCCGATGAGCCAGGCGTCGAGCGCGAGGCAGACCCAGCCGGCCCTGGTCACCGGGCGTTTGGCGAGCACCAGCAGGCCGATGATGGCGGGCGGCGCGAAGCAGAGGAAGAACAGGTCCGCCAGGCCCGGGCTCGGCACGGGCCGCTCCAGCACGACCTCGTACCAGCCCCATACGCCGTTGCCCAGGGCCGCCATCGCGGAGGAGAGCGCGAACAGCAGCCACGCGGGTCGAAAGCGACTGCGGCGGGTGCGCGAGTAACGGAAGCAGGAGACCGCGGCGGTCGCCGCCGCGATGCTCAGCCCGAAGTCGCCCATGATCAGCGCGGCCCGGGTCGAACCCCAGCCGAGCGCGGCCCCGGTGGCATAGCCGCCACAGACCACGAGGAGCGCGATCTGCGAGACCAGGCCCGCGCCGCCGCCGGAGACGGGGCGCCTGGCCAGGGGTGCTCGGGGCGGCATCTGCGCCGTCAGGCCTCCGCCGCCCTCCAGGGCGGTGGCGGGTGACGGACGGGTGCTCACCGGGCCGCCCTGGTCCGTGCCGCCCCTGTGTCCGTCCGCCTCCCGTGACTGGTCGGCTCCGGGACTTCGTGTGCGTAACCGTCGCGCGTCCGCATGCGGGCCGGTGCGCGTGAGAGTCGCCGCCGGCGGCCTCGTCGCGTCGGATCGTTCGCCCATTGGCCGTACATCGCCCGTCGCCCCCCTCGCGTCTGATGTCTCGTCCCCGGCGCCGAAAACGGTCCACGGCGCAGCCCCTGTCGGGACGATACACCAGTCTCGTCACTCAGGGACATAGCTTCTCTACGCTCCGTGACTGCCGACGAGATCGTAAACACGGCGCGCACGCACACGGATGCGGAGCGTGCCCGAACGAGCCCTGGGCGACTGCGGCTTGGTGCGCTACTCGGTCGTCAGGACGACGTTGCCGAGGGGTTCCCCGGCGACGTACCGGCTCAACTGCGTGGCCAAAAGGCGTTTGGCGCGGGGCAGGAAGGCGGAGGTCGATCCGCCCACGTGCGGGCTGATGAGCACTCCAGGAGCGTGCCACAGGGGGTGACCTGCGGGCAGCGGTTCCGGGTCGGTCACATCGAGGGCGGCGGTGATCCGTCCGCTCTCCAGTTCGGCCAGCAGCGCCTTGGTGTCGACGACGGGGCCGCGCGCGACGTTCACCAACAGGGCGCCGTCCTTCATGCGGGCCAGGAAATCGGCGCTCACCAGGCCACGGGTGGTGTCGGTGAGGGGCGTGGAGAGGATGACCACGTCTGCGTCGGGGAGCAGCGTGGGCAGTTCGGCGAGCGGGAGCACGGGGCCGCGCTCCGTGGCACGTGCAGAGCGCGCGACGCGCGCCACCCGCGCGCACTCGAAGGCGGCGAGCCGGTCCTCGATGGCGGAACCGATCGATCCGTAGCCCACGATCAGGACGGACTTGTCGGCGAGCGCCGGATAGAACCCGGACCGCCAGTCCTCCTGCCGCTGTCCTTCCACGAAGCGGGGGATGCCGCGCAGGGACGCCAGGGTCAGGGCGAGCGTCAGCTCGGCGGTGCTGGCCTCGTGCACCCCCTTGGCGTTGCACAACCGCACGCCGGGCGCGAGGAACTTGAGCCCGGACTGCATCTGGTCGATGCCCGCGGAGAGTGTCTGTACGGCGCGTACGGATGTCATCTCGGGCAGCGGTCGTACGGCGATCTCCGCACCCTTCAGATAGGGCACCACGTAGAACGCGCAGTCGGCGGGGTCCGCCGGAAAGTCGGGGCCGCCGTCCCAGAAGCGGTAGTTGAGCCCGGCGTCGGCCGCGCCGGGCAGGCCTTCGATCTCGTCCGGGTCGAAGGGGAGCCATACGTCAGTCGTCATGGTCAGGAGGCTAATGCGCACAGGCCGCACGCCGCGTAGGGGGAGGCAGAGGTTACGTTGGGGGCCGCTCGGACATGAGGTGGGAGGGCACGGCCAGGTGGACCGCAGGACGATCGGCGCGACAGCGCTCGAGGTGGGTGCGGTCGGGCTCGGCTGCATGCCGATGAGCTGGGCGTACACCGGCTCCCGGCAGCGGGGCGAGGAGTCGCTGCGCACGGTGCACGCCGCGCTCGACCAGGGCTCGACCCTGCTGGACACGGCGGACATGTACGGGCCGTTCACCAACGAGCTCCTCGTGGGCCGGGCGCTGAAGGAGCGGCGGGCCGAGGCCTTCGTGTCCACCAAGTGCGGGCTCCTGGTGGGCGAGCAGCACATCGTCGCCAACGGCCGCCCCGGCTATGTGAAGCGGGCCTGCGATGCCTCGCTGCGGCGGCTCCAGACCGAGACGATCGACCTTTACCAGCTGCACCGCGCCGATCCCGAGGTGCCCGTCGAGGAGACCTGGGGCGCGATGGCCGAGCTCGTCGCCGCGGGAAAGGTGCGGGCGCTGGGGCTGTGCGCGGTGGGCGCCCGTGCCTCGCGGCGCGAGGGCAGAGGGCTGCACGAGGGGACGATCCGGCAGCTGGAGCGGGTCCAGCAGGTCTTCCCGGTCAGCGCGGTGGAGGCCGAGCTCTCGGTGTGGTCGCGGGAGGCGCTGGAGACGCTGCTGCCGTGGTGCGCATCGCGCGGGGTGGGCTTTCTGGCGGCGATGCCGCTGGGGAACGGTTTCCTCACGGGCACGCTGACGCCGGGGCAGGGCTTCGAGCCGGACGACGTGCGGGCCCGGCACCCCCGTTTCACCGCCGAGATGATGGCGGCCAACCAGCCGCTGGTGGTGGGGCTGCGCCGGGTGGCCGAGCGGCACGGGGCGACACCGGCGCAGGTGGCGCTGGCGTGGGTGCTCGCGCAGGGCCGTGACGTGGTGCCGATTCCCGGGGCGAAGCGGGACCGCTGGGCGGTGCAGAACGCGGGGGCGGCGTCGCTGCGGCTCACCGGGGCGGATCTGGCGGAGCTCGCGGCGCTGCCTTCGGCGATGGGGTCGTGGGACTGAGGTCGGCGGCGGGCGTGTGGCACTGGCGTCCAGGACCCTTGTTGCGCTGACGTCCACGCGTCGGGAAAGCCGGGTTGGGAACCTGTCGGGACCGAGCGGTGTATGAACAGTAGAAGCGCTGCGTCGAAGGGAACCTGATCGTGCAACGACCTGCTGTCACGGCCGCATTGGCTGCCGCTGCCCTTGTGCTCACGGCCGGTTGCTCGTCCGGGGGCTCGGACACGCCGGACAACTCAAAGAGCGCCGAGTCGAGCCCCGCGACGTCGGACGGGACGTCCACGGGAAAGCCCCGCGCCGGCGAAGCCCCGCCGGAGAAGGGGTCGGCGAAGGTCACCAAGACCCTCACCGAGGACCTGAAGTCGCCGTGGGGCCTGGCACCGCTCCCCGGCGGGGACCTGCTGGTGTCCTCGCGCGACGAGGGGACCATCACCCGCGTCGACGGCAAGACGGGAAAGAAGACCGAACTGGGCTCGGTCCCCGGCGTCTCCCCCGCGGGCGAGGGCGGCCTGATGGGCCTGGCACTCTCTCCGTCGTACGCATCGGACCACATGGTCTACGCGTACTTCACCACCGCGTCGGACAACCGCGTCGCCCGCATGCTGTACGACGAGAAGAAGCCCTCCGGCCAGCAGTTGGGGGCGCCCGACACGGTCTTCAAGGGCATCCCCAAGGGGGTGGTCCACAACGGCGGCCGGATCGCCTTCGGCCCCGACAAGATGCTGTACGCGGGCACGGGCGAGACGGGTGACACGGGCCTGGCCCAGGACAAGAAGTCGCTGGGCGGCAAGATCCTGCGCCTGACCCCGGACGGCGAAGCGGCCCCCGGCAACCCCTTCGGCGACTCCCCCGTCTACTCGTACGGCCACCGCAATGTGCAGGGCCTGGCCTGGGACGAGGAGAAGCGGCTCTGGGCCGCGGAGTTCGGCCAGGACACCTGGGACGAGCTGAACGAGATCAAGGCCGGCGACAACTACGGCTGGCCGGAGGCGGAGGGCAAGGGCGACGAGGAGGGCTTCCACGACCCGGTGGCCCAGTGGAAGACCTCGGAGGCCTCCCCCAGCGGCATCGCCTATGCCGAGGGCTCGGTCTGGATGGCGGGCCTGCGCGGCGAGCGCCTGTGGCGCATCCCGGTCCGCGGTGTGGACGGCACCGTGGAGCCCCAGTCGTTCCTGGAGGGCAAGCACGGCCGTCTGCGCACGGTGGTCGCGGCGGGCGGCGACAAGCTGTGGCTGGTGACGAACGAGACGGATTCCCGGGGCACCCCGGAGGAGGGGGACGACAAGATTCTCGAGGTGACGGTGAAGTAGCAGGGTGAAGTAGCAGGAGGAGACCAGGGCGGGCGACTACTTCTCGGGCGAAGAGCCGGGGTCGGGGGCGGGCGCGGGGTCCGGCTGGGGTGCGGCGTCGGCCGCGGGGCCCGGCTCGGGGTCGGGGGCGGGCGCGGGGTCCGGCTGGGGTGCGGCGTCGGCCGCGGGGCCCGGATTGACGTCCGTCGGTTCCCGCTCGGTTTCCGGATACGGCTCCGCTTCTGCCTGCTGTGGCACCCTCACCACCACCTTGCCGGAGGTCAGGTCTATCGGGCCGCGGCTGGGATCGCCGTCGGCCACGTCGACCCGGCTCAGCTCCAGCCGCTTCTGCTCGTCGTCCGTGTGTTTGCGGCCGGGCTGGAAAAGCTCGATCGGGTTGAACACTGCGCCTCCTGGCGGCCGGGTTCCTCCTACCAGCGTAAGCGAGCGCCCCCGGAACCCTCCGGAACCGTCCGGCACCGGAAAAGCGCAGGTCAGCCGGCGGTTTTGGCTCGTTCCGCGGGGAACAGGCGCAGGCGGTGGGCCAGCGCCGCCGCCTCGCCCCGGCCGGCCACGCCCAGCTTGGCGAGGATGTTGGAGACGTGGACGCTCGCCGTCTTCGGGGAGATGAAGAGCTCCTCGGCGATCTGGCGGTTGCTGCGGCCCGCGGCGACGCGGCGGAGCACGTCCCGCTCCCGGCTGGTGAGACCGAGCGCCTCCGCGGGGTCGACCGGGGTGAGGTGGGGGCTCGCGGTGCCGTGGTCGTGGGCATGCTCGTTCAGGGTGAGGCGGGCGCGCTGGGCGAGCCCCGAGACGGACTCGGCGAGGGGCCGGGCCTTCAGGCGCTCGGCCACCTCGCGGGCCTGCCGCAGCAGACAGGCGGCACGCTCACGGTCCGCTTCGGCGCCCGGGCCCGCAGGGGCCGAGGCAGCGGCCGCGAGGAGGGACTCGGCGAGGCGGAGGCGGGTGCGGGCGAGGTCGTAGGGGCGGTCGAGGGGTTCGAACGCGGAGACGGCGGCGGACCAGTCGGCGGGGGCGTCGCGGTCCTCGGCGCGCAGGAGTTCGGCGCGTACCCACTTCTCGTGGGCCGCCCAGACCGGCATGGGTGAGGGGAGCTTCTTGGCGGCTCGGCGGATGCTCTCGATGGCCTCGGTCCGTCCGGGCTCGGCGGCGGGCAGGCCGCGGCTGTCGGCCTCCGAGGTGGCGGCGGCCAGCAGCAGGGGCCAGGTGTAGCGCTGGGTGCCGGGCGGGAAGCCCGTGGCCAGGGCCTGTCCGAGCTCGGCGCGCGCCGACGCGACACCGGCCGCGCGGTCGGGGTCGGCCGCCGCGATGCCGAGGGCGGCGGTGACCAGAGGGAGGGAGTACTGCGGCATGAGGTCGTGCGAGCCGTAGTGGCCCCGGGCCGCGGCCAGTTGGGCGGCGGCTTCGGACACGTCACCGCGGCCGAGGCAGAGGAAGGCGAGCTGCAGGGCCGCACCGGCCCGGGGCTTGACGCTGAGCGCGCCGCGGCGGGCCGCCTCGGAGGCGTCGACCGCCTCGTCCCAACGGCCGAGCGAGACAAGGGTCTCCGCCTTGTTGACCTGGACCCAGCTCTCGGTGTCCGTGAGGCCGTACTTGCGGCAGAGCGCCAGGCCCTGGTCGCTCACCTTCAGGGACTCCAGGGAGCGGCCCGCGCCTTCGAGCACGGAGGGCAGGTTGATGTGGATGTGCGGGATGCGGGAGACCAGGCCCGGCGGCGCCACGCACCGGTCCCTGACCGCGTACATCTCCGCGAACCCGTGCTCGACGTCGCCCGCGTCGACCAGGAGGCCGCCGAGGATGAGCCGGGCGTTGAGTTCGATCTCCTCGGCCTTGACCATCCGGGCGTACTCGACGGCTCGTTGGGCCGCCGCCAGGGTCTCGGCGCCGGGGTTGTGGAGCATGCCCCAGGAGGCGACGTTGGTGAGGACCTCCGCGTGCACCTCGGACGGCGGAAGGCCCCGGACCAGCTCCTGCGCGGTGGCTATCTCCGCCCAGCCGTCGCCCCGGGCGAGCGTCGAGATGAGCCGGGAGCGCTGGATCCAGAACCAGGCGGCGCGCAGCGGGTCGTGTCCGTCCGCCAGTTCCCGCAGCGCACGCTTGGTGATCTTCAGGGCGCGCTCCCGCTCACCGCAGAGACGGCCGGCGACGGCGGCCTCCGCCATGAGGTCGAGGTAGTGCAGCGGGGTGGTGGCGGGGTCGCAGCCGCAGGGCGGGTAGACCTCGGCGTAATCCAGGGGGCGCAGGTCGAGGCGTACGTCTTCGGGGGCGCCGTCCCACAGCTCCATCGCCCGTTCGAGGAGGCTCAGTTGCTCGGCGTACGCATAGCGGCGGCGGGCCTCGACGGAGGCCCGCAGGACCGCCGGGAGCGCCTTGGCCGCGTCGTGCGCGTGGTACCAGTAGCTGGCCAGGCGCGTGGCGCGCTGGTCGGCGGCGACGAGTGAGGGGTCGGCTTCGAGGACCGTGGCGAAGCGGCGGCTGATCCGGGAGCGTTCACCGGGCAGCAGATCGTCGCCGACGGCCTCGCGCACCAGGGAGTGCCGGAAGCGGTAGCCGTCGCCGTCGGGCGAGGGCAGCAGGATGTTGGCGCCGACGGCGGCCCGCAGCGCCTCGATCAGGTCGTCCTCCGCGAGCCCGGCGACCGCGGCGAGCAGCGGGTACTCGACGTTCGAGCCGCCCTCGGCGACGATCCTGGCCACCCGCTGGCTGTTCTCGGGCAGCTCCTCGACGCGTACGAGAAGGAGATCGCGCAGGGAGTCCGAGAGGCTCGCGCAGCTGCCGCCGTGCGCGGCGACCGCGAGCTCCTCGACGAAGAAGGCGTTGCCGTCCGAGCGGTCGAAGATGTCGTCCACCAGGGACGGCGCGGGCTCGGCGCTGAGGATGCCCGCCATCTGCCGGGCGACTTCGTCCTTGCTGAATCGGGGCAGTTCGATGCGCCGCACCGTGCGCAGGCGGTCGAGCTCGGCGAGGAGCGGGCGCAGCGGGTGGCGGCGGTGGATGTCGTCGGCGCGGTACGTCGCGACGACGACGAGGCGGCCGCTGCGCAGCGTGCGGAAGAGGTAGGCGAGGAGGTGGCGGGTCGAGGCGTCGGCCCAGTGCAGGTCCTCCAGGGCGACGACGACCGGGCGGTCGGCGGCGAGCCGCTCCAGGAGGCGGACGGTCAGCTCGAAGAGGCGGGCCATGCCCTCCTCGTCGTGCTGGGCGTCGGTGCCCCTGCGGCGCTGCGGGGCCTCGCCCAGTTCGGGAAGGAGCCGGGCGAGCTCGCCCTCCTGGTCGGCGACCGCGGCGTCCACCTCGTCGGGCAGCTGGCGGCGCAGGGAGCGCAGGGCGCTGGAGAAGGGGGCGAAGGGCAGACCGTCCGCGCCGATCTCGACGCAGCCGCCGAGCGCGACGACGGCGCCCTCGGCGCGGGCCGCCGCGGTGAACTCCTCGATGAGGCGGGTCTTGCCGACGCCCGCCTCGCCGCCGAGCAGCAACGCCTGCGGCTCGCCCGTGCCGGGGGTCTTCCCCTTGGCACGGGCGAGTGCGTCGTTCAGTACGCCCAGTTCGTCGGAGCGGCCGACGAACACGGGGCTTACGGACCTGGTCTCCACAGCGGTGAGCATCGCACAGGGCGCATGCGTGGTGGCAGCGGATATTCCGAGGGCAGAAGCCCCCGCGCCCATCACGCGGCCCGGGTGAAGCGGGTCCTCCACTGGCCGGTACTCACCCGCCCCTCGGATTCATGACGGGCCGAGCAGCGGCGGGCCGCCTTGGCCTCGCGGGCCTCGCGCAGCAGGCGGCGGCGGTCGGCCTCGCGGGTGAGGTCGGCGGCGCGCAGCTGGTGCATCTCGTACTCGAACATTTCGACTCCCTGAGCTGGTGTGACGGCCGTGTCCGGCTTCGCTTTCCGCGATGCCTTTACTTTCGTCTCCCAGGCAGGGGTGGCACATCGGGAGAGTGCCGCATCTTGAGGGGGCCGGGGGCCTTAGGCGGGTGGGAGGGGGCCTTAGGGCCTCAGGAACCCGGAGGCCTGCCTAAGGCCCTGCCCCGGGTCCGCCTACGCAGAACGCCGGTGAGCTGCGGTTTCAGCTCACCGGCGTCACGAACACTGCGTTGCCATCAACTCGTCGACGGCAGCCCGAAGATGAGGTCCGAGTACTTGGCGATGGCGAGCAGCAGGCCGATGACGCCGAGGGCGACACCCGCCCAGGCCACCGACTTGATCCACGGCGCCTGCACCTGGTCGGGTGCGCCGAACGCGGGCCTGACCAGGACGACGAACCCGACGACCAGCGCGGCGAGCGCGAAGGCTCCGGCGATCAGCGCCGTGATCTGCCAGGAGTCGCCGTACAGGGCCTGGATCTGGTCGGCGACGCTGGCCGACTGCTTGGTCTCCAGCTGACCGACGATGTTCGAGCGGGCCGCGGCGACCGTGCCGAGCCAGCCGCCGGAGAGGCCGATCACACCGAGAGCGGCGGAGACGACGGCCGCGGCGCCCTGGAACACGCCGGTGGACTTCGCCGGAGCGACCTCCTCGACCACGACGAGCTCGTCGTCGTCATCGACGTCGTCGCCCTCGACGGCGTCCGCCTTGGTGGCGTCCACCTTGGTGGCACCCTCGGCGTCCTTGGTGACCTCGGCGTCCTTGGTGTCCGCGGCCTCCGGCTCTGCGGGCTTTGCGGCCGCCTCGGCCGCGGTCTCGTCCTCTGTCTTAATTCCCATGCTCCGCACCGTACGGACGGAGTCTGAGAAGTTTCTTAACGAGCCGCGTCGCCGCCGACGGCACGCCCGGCGGCCTCCGCTTCCCGGGCCTCGCGCGCCTTGCGCCACTCCGGAGCGAGCACCGACCACACCTCCATGTCGTGCCGCACGCCCTGCCAGGGGAAGCTCTCCCGCAGCACCCCGTCCTTGGTCATCCCGAGCCGCTTGGCCACCGCGATGCTGCGGTCGTTCGCCGATGAGGCCAGCCACTCCACGCGGTGCATGCCGCGCGCGTCCACCGCCCAGTCGATGACGACCCGGCTCGCCTTCGTGATCAGCCCGCGCCCGGCGGCCGAGGGCTCGAGCCAGACGCCGACCTCACAGCTCTCGTTCGCCGTGTCGAAGATCCGGAAGAGCACTCCGCCGACGAGCGTGTCGTCCAGCCAGATGCCGTAGAGGCGGCCCGTGTCGGCGGCCTGCTTGTCGGCGTACACCTGGAGCCGCTCCCGGGCCGACGCGAGGTCGGTCGTCAGCGCGGTCAGGGGCACCCACGGCGCCGCGTACTCGCGCGCCCGCTCGATGTGCGTGAGGAACTCCTGCGCCTGCCACGGCTCGATGGGCCTCAGCTCAGCGCCCTCGCCCAGCGATATCGCGAACATCCCGCTCCTTCAGTCCGTCCGGCTCCACGACCGATGCGTCGTGCGTGTCCCGTTGCATCGAGATCCTCGCACTCACGACGGCCGTGTTCGAACGACATTCCGGGGGCTCGATGCTGATGCGCGGCAGCCAGCGGTCGAGGCCGCGCGGCAGCCACCAGTTGGCGCCGCCGAGCATGTGCATCAGGGCGGGCACCAGCAACGTACGCAGGACGAACGCGTCGAGTGCGACCGCCGCCGCGAGGCCGATGCCGAACATCGCGATGACCCGGTCGCCGCTCAGGACGAAGGCGAGGAAGACCGAAATCATGATCACGGCCGCGGAGTTGATCACGCGGCTCGTCTCGGCGAGGCCGACGCGGACGGCCCGCCGGTTGTCGCCGGTCTCCAGCCACTCCTCGTACATCCGGCTGACCAGGAAGACCTGGTAGTCCATGGAGAGCCCGAAGAGGACGGACACCATGATCACGGGCAGGAAGGGTTCGATCGGCCCGGCGGACCCCAGGCCGAGCAGCTCGCTCCCCCAGCCCCACTGGAAGATCGCGACGACGACCCCGAAGGCCGATGCCACCGCCGCCACGTTCATCGCGGCGGCCTTCAGCGGGATGCCGATGGACCGGAAGGCGAGCAGGAGCAGGACGCAGCCGAGGCCGATGACCACGCCAACGAAGAGCGGCAGCTTGCCGACGATGATCTCGGCGAAGTCGTCGTAGCTGGCCGTGACGCCGCCGACCTGGAGGTCGAGCGAGGTGTCGGCCTCGGCCCTGGGCAGCACGTCGCCGCGCAGCCGGTCGACCAGCTCGCTGGTCCGCTCGGACTGGGGGGACGAGTCCGGTACGACGGTGATGTGGGCGGCGGTGCCGTCCGCGTCGTACGTGACGGGGCTGACGGAGGCGACGCCCCGGGTCGATTCGAGCGTGGAGCCGAGGTTGGCGAGGGCGAGCCGGTCGCCCGCTCCCTGGACGTCCGTGACGAGCGTGAGCGGGCCGTTCACGCCGGGCCCGAAGCCGTCCGCGAGCAGGTCGTAGGCCTGGCGTGTGGTGGCCGACGCGGGGTTGTTGCCCTGGTCGGACGTGCCCAGGTGCAAGGAGAGCGTGGGCAGGGCGAGGAGTGCCATCACGGCGACGGCGACACCGCCGAGCAGCTTGGGGTGCCGCTCCACGAAGGCGGACCAGCGGGCGGCGAGCCCGGTGGGCAGCTCGGGGGCGGGGCCGTGTTCGGCGAGGGCGCGCCGTTCGCGGCGGCTGAGCGCGCGCGGGCCGATCCAGGACAGGAGCGCGGGAAGCAGCGTCACGGATGCGGCGACGGTGAGCAGCACGGTCAGCGAACCGGCGATCGCGACGCCGTTGAGGAAGCTGAGCCGCAGGATGAGCATGCCCAGCAGCGCTATGCACACGGTGGCGCCCGCGAAGACGACCGCGCGTCCGGTGGTGGCGACCGCGCGCTCCGCGGCGACGGCCACCGGAAGGCCCTGCTTGAGGCCCTTGCGGTGTCTGGTCACGATGAACAGCGCGTAGTCGATGCCGACGCCGAGCCCGATCAGGGTGCCCAGCATCGGCGCGAAGTCCGCGACGGTCATGAAGTGCCCGAGGAGCACGATCCCGGCGTACGCCGTGCCGACCGACACCAGCGCCGTGGCGATGGGCAGGACCGAGGCGGCGAGCGAGCCGAAGGCGAGGAAGAGCACGACGGCGGCGACGGCGACCCCGACGATCTCGGCGGTCTGCGCGCTCTTGGTCTCGGTCAGGCCGACGGCGCTGCCGCCGAGCGCGACGTCCAGGCTGTCCGAACCGGCGGCCTTCGCGGTGTCGACGAGGGCCTGTGCGTCCGCCTTGTCGACGGCGTCGGCCTGCTCGTGGAAGGTGACGTTCGCGTACGCGATGCGGGCGTCGTCACTGATCTGTGCGGCGCCGCGCTCCGTGTAGGGACTGCTGACGGAGGCCACCGCGGGCATGCGCTCGATCGTGTCGAGGGCGGTGGTCATCGTCTGCTCGACGTCGGCCGCGCGCACCGTCGTGCCCGCCTCGGTCCGCCAGACGACGGTGTTGCTGTCGCCGCCGAGCCCCTCGAAGCCCTCGTTCAGGAGCTGGGTCGCGCGGCCCGACTCGGTGCCGGGCACGTCGTAGTCGTTCGAGTACGCGGATCCGGCGACGGCCGCGGCGCTCGCGGCGCCGCCGAGGGCGACAAGCCAGAGCAGAACTGCCAGGAGACGGTGCTTCACACACCACCGTGCGAGTGCTGCCACTGACGAGCTCCCTGGGATGTTTCGTGGATCTTTATCGGGAACCGTCTTGAATGAACTGAACAGCCCGCAAAGAACGCATGAGCGACGACATAAGCGCCAGAGACACTTTGACAGCCTCTGGAGATCGTTGGTCTCGTTCGTGGGTTTCCTCACAAGGTCACAAAGGGTGTGCGAGGCCCCATCGGGACCTCGCACACCCTGAGAACTGGGGCTTCAGCCCGACACGCTCGCGCGTCCGTTCTCTATGTGCCCCATCAGACGGCGCCGGAAAGCAGGCTCGCCCGCCGCTGTCGCCTGAATGTCGTACCAGCCGTGCTCGTCGTCCGTGTGCCAGGCGATCGTGCGGCTGCTGCCCGCCTTGACGCGGACGATCCGCGTCCGCGACCTGATGTCCGCCTTGTCCACGTATCCCAGGGGCTTGACCGTGAAGATCAGCTCCTTGCGGCCCCGGTTGGCGAGGGTGACGTGGAGCTCGCGGCGGGTGATCGCGGAGGCGAGCTGCGCGCCGCCGTCCTTGCGGCCCGCGAACTCGCGCCGGAAGCCGTTCGGCCCGGTGATCGTGAAGGCGTACGCGTCCCCCTTCACGGGCACGGTCCAGGAGCCCGTGCGCACGACGTCCTGGTGCTGCGGGGTCGCGAACTCGCCGGCGTACGGATAGAGCGCGAAGTGCGCGCTGGAGCTGCCGCCGTTGCGCAGCCGCACCGAGAGAGCACCGCTCTCGCCCGGCTTCGCGTACGCGTCGGGCTGGTAGGGCAGCGGGCGGGCGCGGCGGGTGCCGGGCTCCTGGACCGGCATGGACTGCTTCAGGGGCGGCTGCGGGGACCAGCGGCCGCTGAACGCGGGGATGGCGCCGGGCTGATCGACCTCGGGCTGCCGGTGGCCGCGCTTGAAGTCGAAGGCGCCGGTGAGGTCACCGGTGACCTTGCGGCGCCAGGCGCTGATGTTGGGTTCCTTGACGCCGGTCCACTTCTCCAGGAAGCGCACGACCGAGGTGTGGTCGAAGACTTCGGAGGTGACGTAGCCGCCGACGGTCCAGGGCGAGACGACGAGCATGGGGACGCGCGCCCCGAGGCCGGTGGGCTTGCCGTCCCAGCGCTCCTCCTTCGCCTCGGCGCTGTCGCCGCCGGGCACGGGCGGCGGGACGTGGTCGAAGAAGCCGTCGTTCTCGTCGTAGTTGATGAAGACGGCGGTGCGGCGCCATACCTCGGGGTGCGAGGCGAGGGCGTCCAGGACCTTGTAGACGATGGTGGCGCTGTGGATGGGCGAGGAGACGCTGGGGTGCTCGGAGTCCAGGGCGGAGGGCACCAGATAGCTGACCTTCGCCAGCTTGCCGCCCGCGACGTCCTTGGCGAACTCCTCGGCGAGCTTGCCGGTGGGCACGCGCCGGAGCCCGCGCTCGAAGAGCGACTTCTCCCTCTTGGTGAGGGTGGCGACGCCCTCCTCCAGGGTGGCGAGCAGCTTCGCGCGCTCGGCCTCGTCCTTGGCGTCGCGCACCTTGGCGTAGAAGGCCTCCATGAAGGTCAGGCCGGTCTTGGCCAGGACCTTGCGTGCGATGGCCTTGAAGGTGGTGAAGAACTCGATCTGGTTGTCGGTGAAGTTCTCCCACTCCGTGTACGTCTGCCAGCTCACGCCCGCCTTCTCCAGGCGCTCGGCGTACGTCCCCCAGTCGTATCCGGGGTGCCTGCCCTCGTCGTACGCGTCGTTCTCGACGGCCCGCTTGCCGCTCGCCTCGAAGCCGGTCTTGCCGCTCCACAGGTGGTTGCGGTTGGGGCTCGTGGAGGTGTGGATGGACGAGTGGTAGGCGTCGCAGACGGTGAAGGTGTCGGCGAGTTCGTAGTGCAGCGGGATGTCGTCGCGCGTGTAGTACGCCATGGTCGCGGCCGTCTTGGCGGTGATCCAGCCGTCCATCCAGCCGTCGTGCCAGGCCTTGGCGCCGCCGCTCCAGGAGTGGTCGAGGGCGCCGATGTACTGAAGGTCCTTCTTCTGCGCCGCCGCGGCCTCGCGGACCGGGAAGGGCAGGACGGTGGTCAGCACGCCCGGCTGCTCGAACACGGACTTGCCGCTCGGGAGCCGGATGGCGTTGCGGTCGCCGAAGCCGCGTACGCCGCGCAGGGCGCCGAAGTAGTGGTCGAAGGACCTGTTCTCCTGCATCAGGATGACGACGTGCTCGATCGAGTCGAGCCCGCCGCTGCCGGGTTTGCGCCGGTCGTCCGCCAGTGCCTGCTGCAGTGACGGCGGCAGGAAGGATCCGACGGCGGCGGCGCCGAGTGCGCCACCGCCGACTGCCATGAGCCGCCTGCGCGATATCTCCGGGGACACGTACGACCTCCAGTCGACGGCCAATGGTTCTCCGCTGATCCATTGGTCTGCTCCGCCGGGACGCTAGTGAAGTCGGGTATCCCTGTGAAGACTTGAGGACGAAGTCGGCGTGAACGGATGGGCCTGGAGTGAAAAGCGGGGCCTGTGTGCCGATTCAGGAGCCGATCAGGAGCCCCGCCCAGAGCGCCACCGTGGACGCCGCGAGCGTCGCCGGCACGGTCAGCACGCCGAGCACGGTGAACGTCCGCAGGTCGGCGTCCGTGCCGTGGTCGTGCAGGATGCGGCGCCACAGCAGGGTCGCGAGGGAGCCGACGTACGTCAGGTTCGGGCCGATGTTGACGCCGATCAGCGCGGCGAGGACGGGGCCGGGGCCCGCGGGGGCGACGGCGGGAAGGAGGGCGAGGATCGCGGGCAGGTTGTTGATCAGGTTGGCGAGCACGGCGGCCACGGCCGCCACGGCGAGCAGCGCGGGCAGTGAGGCGCCGTCCGGCAGGAGCCACTCGATCCCGGAGCCCAGGCCGTTGTCGACGACCGCCTTGACGACGACGCCGAGCGCGAGCACGAACAGGCAGAACAACGGGCCCGCGGCGTGGACGATCCGCCTGGCGGTCGTACGTTTGCGCAGCAGCGCACGGCCGGCGAGCACCACAGCCCCCGCGAGGGCGGCCCACAGGGGTTCGAGGCCCACGAGCGAGGTCGCCACGAACCCGACGAGCGTCAGCCCGAGGACGACCAGGGTGAACACCGGCACCGGCGTCGGCTCGGTCTCCTTGGGCTCCAGGGCGCCCGCGTCCAGATCGGCGGCGAAGTACCGCCGGAAGGCGACGTACTCGATGCCGATGGCGACCAGCCACGGCAACGCCATGAGCAGCGCGAACCGCGTGAAGGTCAGCCCGCTGGCGGTGAGGGCAAGCAGGTTGGTGAGGTTGGAGACGGGCAGCAGGAGCGACGCCGAGTTGGCCAGGTGGGCGGTGGCGTAGACGTGCGGCCGGGGCCTGGCCCCGACGCGGGCGGCGGTGGCGAAGACGACCGGTGTGAGCAGCACGACCGTGGCGTCGAGACTCAGCACGGCGGTGATCAGGGCGGCGACGCCGAAGACCCCGCCGAGCAGCGCCTTGGTCCGCCCGCCGCAGAGCCGGGCGACGAGATCCCCGGCGGCGGCGAAGAGCCCGTCGTCCGCGCAGAGTTGAGCCAGCACGAGCACGGCGGCGAGGAACCCCACGACCGGCAGCAGGCTCTGCACCTCGTCGAGCGCGTGCTGCGGCGACACGGCCCCGAGCCCCACGACGATCCCGGCGGCGGGCAGCGCGGCGGCGGCCTCGGGCCACTGCCGGGGCCGTACGACGGCGAACGCGAGCACGGCGAGCAGCAGGCCCACGGAGAGGATCTCGGCGGTGACGGTGTTCAGGGGGATGCTCCGTGGCCCGGGTGGGGCGGTGGTTCGGCGGGACGGACGTCCCACAGCGTAAGCCGCGCGGCCACGCGACATCGCGGCGGGAACGGCGCGGCTCGGCCCGGCCGGACAGCGCCCCGCCCACCCACTCGGCCGCTCCGGGGCAATCGGGTGGGCGGGCGGGAAAAATCCGCCGCGCAGGGGCGGTTCAGGCGGCGCACGCGCAGGGCGGCGCCCCGCGAAAGGTGCGCCGCCCTGGATGCCGTACGAGCCGGAGAGGCTAGCCCTCCACGCCCAGCTTCTCCAGGATCAGTTCCTTGACGCGGGCCGCGTCGGCCTGACCCCGGGTCGCCTTCATGACCGCGCCGACCAGCGCACCGGCCGCCGCGACCTTGCCGCTGCGGATCTTGTCGGCGATGGCGGGGTTGCCCGCGATCGCCTCGTCCACGGCGGTCGTCAGCGCGCCCTCGTCCGAGACGACCTTCAGGCCGCGCTTCTCGACGACCTCGTCCGGCGTGCCCTCGCCCGCGAGGACACCCTCGAAGACCTGGCGCGCCAGCTTGTCGTTCAGGTCGCCCTTGGCGACGAGCTCGGCGACCCGGGCGACCTGCACCGGGGTGACCGGGAGCTCGTCGAGGGCCTTGCCCGTCTCGTTGGCGTTGCGGGCCAGTTCGCCCATCCACCACTTGCGCGCGGCGGCCGCGTCGGCGCCCGCCTCGATGGTGGCGACGATCGGGTCGACCGCGCCCGCGTTCAGCATCGACTGCATGTCGTGCTCCGAGACGCCCCACTCCTCGCGGAGGCGGTTGCGGCGCACGCGCGGCATCTCGGGGAGACCGGCACGCAGTTCCTCGACCCAGGTGCGGGCCGGGGCGACGGGGACGAGGTCGGGCTCCGGGAAGTACCGGTAGTCCTCGGCGTTGTCCTTGATGCGGCCCGACGTCGTGGAGCCGTCCTCCTCGTGGAAGTGACGGGTCTCCTGGATGATCGTGCCGCCGCCGTTCAGGACGGCCGCGTGGCGCTGGATCTCGAAGCGCGCCGCACGCTCCACGGAACGGAGCGAGTTGACGTTCTTCGTCTCCGAGCGCGTACCGAACTCCTCGCGCCCGTGCGGGCGCAGGGAGAGGTTCACGTCGCAGCGCATCTGGCCCTTGTCCATCCGGGCCTCGGACACGTCCAGCGCCTTGATGACCTCGCGCAGCTCGGCGACGTACGCCTTGGCGACCTCGGGGGCCCGCTCGCCCGCGCCCTCGATCGGCTTGGTGACGATCTCGATGAGCGGGATGCCCGCGCGGTTGTAGTCAAGGAGCGAGTGCGAAGCGCCGTGGATACGGCCCGTCGCGCCACCGACGTGCGTGGACTTGCCGGTGTCCTCCTCCATGTGGGCGCGCTCGATCTCCACGCGGAAGACCTCGCCGTCCTCCAGCTGGACGTCCAGATAGCCGTTGAAGGCGATCGGCTCGTCGTACTGAGAGGTCTGGAAGTTCTTCGGCATGTCCGGATAGAAGTAGTTCTTCCGGGCGAAGCGGCACCACTCGGCGATCTCGCAGTTCAGCGCGAGACCGATCTTGATGGCGGACTCGACGCCGATCTCGTTGACCACCGGCAGGGCGCCGGGCAGTCCGAGACAGGTCGGGCAGGTCTGGCTGTTGGCGTCCTGCTTGAGCTCGGTGGAGCAGCCGCAGAACATCTTCGTCTTGGTGCCCAGCTCGACATGGACCTCCAGGCCCATGACGGGGTCGTACGTCGCGAGGGCTTCCTCGTACGACACCAGGTCAGTCGTGACAGTCACGGTGAAACTTTCCCTCTCAACCCAGCAGGACGTCGTCGTCGCCGAGCTTCTTCAGCTCACGAAGGAGCAGAGCGAGGCCGGTGGCGATGGCGGCGGCGGAGACAGCGGCGTCCACGAGCCGGAGCGTGTCGTTGTCCTTGCGGGCCATTCGGGCCTGCTTGACGACGGCGACGGCGCTGAACGCGGTGGTGGCGATCGACAGGTACGCGCCGGGCTTGGACTTCTTGAAGCCCTTGGCCTTGGCAGTCATGGGACTCACAGTGACGGTGCCTCCTCAAGCAGCGGGTGCCCCCACCTTTCCACGAAGGCGGCCTCGACGGCAGCGCCCACCTTGTAAAGGCGGTCGTCCTTCATGGCGGGGGCGATGATCTGCAGTCCGACGGGCAGGCCGTCCTCCGGCGCGAGGCCGCAGGGCAGCGACATGGCGGCGTTGCCCGCCATGTTCGACGGGATGGTGCACACGTCCGCGAGGTACATCGCCATCGGGTCGTCGGCGCGCTCGCCGATCGGGAAGGCGGTGGTGGGCGTCGCGGGCGAGACGATCACGTCGACCTGCTCGAAGGCCTTCTCGAAGTCCTTCGTGATCAGGGTGCGGACCTTCTGGGCGCTTCCGTAGTACGCGTCGTAGTAGCCGGAGCTCAGGGCGTACGTGCCCAGGATGACGCGGCGCTTGACCTCGTCGCCGAAGCCCGCCTCGCGGGTCAGGGCGGTGACGTCCTCGGCGGACTTCGTGCCGTCGTCGCCGACGCGCAGGCCGTAACGCATGGCGTCGAAGCGCGCGAGGTTCGACGAGCACTCGGAGGGCGCGATCAGGTAGTACGCGGAGAGCGCCAGGTCGAAGGACGGGCAGTCCAGCTCGACGATCTCGGCGCCGAGCTCCTTGAGCAGGGCGACCGACTCCTGGAAGCGCTGGACGACACCGGCCTGGTAGCCCTCGCCCGCGAACTGCTTGACGACACCGACGCGCATGCCCTGTACGGAGCCGTTGCGCGCGGCCTCGACGACCGGCGGGACCGGGGCGTCGATGGACGTCGAGTCGAGCTCGTCGTGCCCGGCGATGACCTCGTGCAGGAGCGCCGCGTCCAGGACCGTGCGGGCACAGGGGCCGCCCTGGTCGAGGGAGGACGAGAACGCGACCATGCCGTAGCGCGAGACGCCGCCGTAGGTGGGCTTGACGCCGACCGTGCCGGTGACGGCCGCGGGCTGGCGGATGGAGCCGCCGGTGTCCGTGCCGATGGCGAGCGGTGCCTCGTACGAGGCGAGGGCGGCGCTGGAGCCGCCGCCGGAGCCGCCGGGGATGCGGGTGAGGTCCCACGGGTTGCCGGTGGGGCCGTACGCGCTGTTCTCGGTGGAGGACCCCATGGCGAACTCGTCCATGTTGGTCTTGCCGAGGATGACGACGTCGGCTTCCTTCAGCTTGCGCGTGACGGTCGCGTCGTACGGCGGGATCCAGCCCTCGAGGATCTTGGAGCCGACCGTGGTCGGGATGCCCTCGGTGGTGAAGATGTCCTTGAGCGCGAGCGGCACGCCGGCCAGCGGGCCGAGCTTCTCGCCCTTCTCCCGCTTGGCGTCGACGGCGCGGGCCTGCGCGATGGCGCCCTCGCGGTCGACGTGCAGGAAGGCGTGCACCTTCTCGTCGACGGCCTCGATGCGGGCGAGGTGGGCCTCGGTGACCTCGACGGCCGTGAGCTCGCCGGAGGCGACCTTCGCGGCGATGTCGGCGGCGGTGAGCCTGATGATGTCGATCTTGCTGTCCGTCATGGTGGGTTAGTCCTCCCCCAGGATCTGCGGCACCTTGAAACGCTGCTGCTCTTGGGCCGGGGCTCCGGAGAGCGCCTGCTCGGGGGTGAGCGACGGACGGACCTCGTCCGCGCGCATGACGTTCGTCAGCGGCAGCGGGTGGGAGGTCGGCGGTACGTCTTGGTCGGCGACCTCGGAGACGCGGGCGACCGCGCCGATGATGTCGTCGAGCTGTCCGGCGAAGTGGTCGAGCTCTTCGTCCTTCAGCTCAAGACGTGCTAGGCGGGCGAGGTGGGCGACCTCCTCGCGCGTAATGCCAGGCATGCGGCGATCCTCTGGGGGTGAGTGTGTGGTTTGTGGCCCAATCCTATGGGGCCGCGCCCCGTGCACGTGAAACGGATTCCCTCGGCGGGGGTCCTGGCGCTCCCCCGCGGCGCCGGACACCGCCTCTTCCCACCCGGCGGTTACTTCACGATGTCGGCGCCGGCCTCGGCCTCCGCGGCGGCCGCCGCCTCCTCGGCGGCGACGTCCACGGGCCTGCGCCACCCGCGTGAGCCCCGGGCCCGCAGCCAGGCGGTCGTCTCGTCCGGCGGCATCGCCGCGGCCACGAGCCACCCCTGCACCGCGTCGCACCCCAGATCGCGCAACCGCTCCCACGTCTCGTCGTCCTCGACGCCCTCGGCGACGACAAGCAGCCCCAGGGAGTGCGCGAGGTCGACCGTGCAGCGGACGATCTCCGCGTCCTCGTTGTCGATGGCGAGCCGCGCCACGAACGACCGGTCGATCTTCAGTTCGCTCACCGGCAGCCGCCGCAGATGCACCAGGGAGGAGTACCCCGTGCCGAAGTCGTCGAGCGACATCTTGACGCCGTGGCCGGTCAGACCCGCCAGGGTGTCCGCCGCCCGCTGCGGATCCTCCAGCAGGACGTGCTCCGTTATTTCCAACTGCAGCGCCCCCGCCGGTACGCCGTGCCGGGCCAGGCGGGCCGCGACCGCTCCGGCGAAGCCGGGCGTGTGGACGTCGCGCGGCGACACGTTCACCGCGACGGGGACCTTGAGTCCCATCGCCTGCCACTTCGCCACCTGGCACAGGGCCGTCTCCAGGACGTACTCCGTCAGGTGCGGCATGAGACCGGACGACTCGGCGATGGCGATGAACTCGTCCGGCGGCACCTTGCCGCGCTCGGGATGCACCCACCGCACCAGCGCCTCCAGGCCCGCGACACGGCCGTCGAACTGGACCTTCGGCTGGTAGTGGAGCTCGACGTCACCCGCGTCGAGCGCCCGGCGCAGATCTCCCAGCAGGCCGAGCCGGTCGGGGGTGTTGGAGTCGCGCTTGGACTCGTACACCTCGACGCCCGTGCGGTCCCGCTTGGCCTGGTACATCGCGACGTCCGCGCGCCGCAGCAGGCCCTCGGCGTCCATCGCGTGGTCGGGGAAGACGGCGAGCCCGGCGCTGGCCTCCAGGACCAGCGTCAGGCCGTCGAGGTCGAGGGGTGAGCCGAGGGCGGCGACCAGCGACCGTGCCACGCGGGTGGCCGACGTGGTGGAGTCGGCGATCGGCAGCAGGACGGCGAACTCGTCACCGCCCAGCCGTGCGGCCTCCGCACCGCGCGGCAGGGCAAGACGCAGCCGGTCGGCGATCTGCAGGAGCAGCCGGTCGCCCGCGAGATGGCCGAGGGTGTCGTTGACCGAACGGAAACGGTCCATGTCGATCAGCATCAGGGCGGACCGCGCCCCGATCCGCTCGGCGTCGTCCAGGGCCGTCCAGGTCCGCTCCAGGAGCCACTGCCGGTTGGGCAGGCCGGTGAGCGGGTCGCGCAGCTGCTCCTCGGCCCTGGCCCGCGCGATCCACAGCGTCGAGTCGAGCGCGACCAGGGGAATCGCGAAGAGCGGAAGCAGTATGGGCGTCGAGGCCGCGACCACGCAGATCAGCGGCGCGATGCCGAGCAGCGCGACGCCGACGAGGCCCTGTCTGACCAGGGCCGTGCGGGTGACCGTGGGCAGGGCGCCGGTGCGCGGCGCGTGGACGTACCAGAGCAGGACGCGGGTGACGACGAGGTAGGCGATGGCGGCGAGGGCCACCTCGGGGGCCGAGTACAGGTCCCAGGTCTCGGGCAGCCAGGGCGACTCCACCGAGGGCGCCGTGCCGAACGCGGCCATGGCCAGGGCGCCCGTGCCGATGCCGAGGATGTCGACCGCGCCGTGCAGGATGCCCTGGCGCCAGCGGTGGCGGCGCGCGACGCCGACCAGGACGACGACGGTGAGGCTGACCATGCCGGCGGGCACCCAGCCGTACAGCAGGAGGACGGCGACGGTGAGCGCGCCGCCCGAGCCGGTGCCGCCCCACCAGCGGTCGCGGCCGAGCGCGACGAGGTGGCCGACGATGAGGCCGGTGAGGACGGCGAGGGACCAGCCGACCGTGCCGGAGGGGAACAGCGTGCCGCGTCCGGTGAAGGCGTGGAAGAAGCCCGTGCCGAGCACCACGGCGGCGATCGCCACGACGGCAACCGGAAGCACCGGCCAGGGGTCGCGCTCGCCGGACGCGTCGTCCGGGCCGTGCGCCTCGGCGCCGCGCCACAGCGGCCTGCGCCGCCCCTCGGCTCCGGTCTGGGTGGCGAGGGGCCCGGTGTTGCTGGCGGCCGCGGCCTCGCCCACGCCGAGCTCCTGCGTGCCGTAACCGCCGACGGTGCTCCATGCGCGCTCGCGTCGCTCAACTGCGGTGCTCGGGACGGCGGGGAGCCTGCTCTGGGCTTCGCGCACGTCCCGGGCCGCCCGTGCCGCTCTGCGTCCGCTGAGCCACGCGCCCGGTCCGCGCCGCAGGCGCGCGCGCAGCCGGGAGTCCGGTGCGGCGCTCTCGGTCGGTTCCATTCCCGTCCCTCTCACAGCCGGCGGTGCCCACGCCACGCGGACTCGCTCCAGAAGTCAGCCGCGTCTGAAACCCCTTCCCCGTGCTCCCGATGAGCAGGGGATACCCCCCAATCGCAGCGGGGCACGGCAGGCGCACACCTCAACAGTAGGCCGCAGAAGGCTTCTACGGGCAGCGGTCCACAACGGTTGCCCGAATGCGACCCGGCCACCCGTATGCATCTGGTATGCGCTGAACGGGTGGCCTTCAACCGCTACTCCTCGGTCGGAAGCGCGAATTCCATCGCCGCGTCCGGTCCCCGTTCCAGCAGGACGGCGAAGCCTTCCTCATTGAGAACCGGAACCTTCAGCTGCATCGCCTTGTCGTACTTCGAGCCGGGATTGTCGCCCACGACCACGAAGGCTGTCTTCTTGGAAACGGAACCGGTCACCTTTGCTCCCCGGCTCTGCAGCGCATCTTTTGCGCCATCCCGGGTGTGCTTCTCCAGTGTTCCGGTCACGACGACCGTGAGGCCTTCGAGCGGCCGCGGCCCCTCGTCCTCTCCCCCGCCCTCTTCCTCCATGCGGACCCCGGCCGCGCGCCACTTGCGCAGGATCTCCCGGTGCCACTCCTCCTCGAACCACTGCTTGAGGGAGGCGGCGATGATCGGGCCCACGCCCTCGACGGCGGCCAGCTCCGCCTCCGTGGCCTGCTCGATCCGCTCGACGGAGCGGAATTCGCGGGCGAGCGCCTCGGCGGCGACCGGGCCGACATGGCGGATGGACAGGCCCGTGATGACCCGTGCGAGCGGGCGCTCCTTGGCCGCCGCGATGTTCTCCAGCATCGAGACGGCGTTCTTCCTGGCCTCGCCCTGCTGGTTGGCGAAGACCGTGGCGATCTTCTCCTCGCCCGTCTTGGGGTCCCGCTTGGGCAGACCGCTGTCCTGATCCAGTACGTAGGCCTTGATGGGCAGGAGCCGCTCGATGGTGAGGTCGAAGATGTCGCCCTCGTCCAGGATCGGCGGCTCGGACGGCTCCAGGGGCTTGGTGAGAGCGGCCGCCGCGACATACCCGAAGTTCTCGATGTCCAGGCTCTTGCGGCCCGCGAGATAGAAGAGACGCTCGCGCAACTGGGCAGGGCAGGACCGGGCGTTGGGGCACCGGAGGTCGATGTCGGCCTCCTTCATCGGCCGCAGCGCCGTCCCGCACTCGGGGCACTCGGCGGGCATCACGAACTCCCGCTCGGTGCCGTCGCGCAGGTCGACGACGGGGCCGAGGATCTCCGGGATGACATCGCCCGCCTTGCGCAGGACGACCGTGTCCCCGATGAAGACGCCCTTCTTCTTCACCACGTCCTGGTTGTGCAGGGTGGCGAACTCGACCTCGGAGCCCGCGACGGTGACGGGCTCCACCTGGGCGTACGGCGTGACGCGGCCGGTGCGGCCGACGCCCACGCGGATGTTGACCAGCTTGGTGTTGACCTCCTCGGGGGCGTACTTCCAGGCGATCGCCCAGCGGGGGGCGCGCGAGGTCGAGCCGAGGCGGCCCTGGAGCGGGATCTCGTCCAGCTTCACCACGACGCCGTCGATCTCGTGCTCCACGGAGTGGCGGTTCTCCCCGAAGTACGTGATGAACTCCCGGACGCCGTCCAGCCCTTGGACCACCTTGTTGTGCTGGGCGGTGGGCAGGCCCCAGGCGTGCAGGAGGTCATAGGCGTGGCTGAGGCAGTCGATGTCGAAGCCCTCGCGGGCGCCGATGCCGTGCACCACCATGTGCAGCGGGCGCGTCGCGGTGACGCGCGGGTCCTTCTGGCGCAGTGAACCCGCCGCCGCGTTGCGCGGGTTGGCGAAGGGCTTGTCTCCGGCCTCCACCAGGCGGGCGTTCAGCTCCTCGAACTTCTCCATGGGGAAGAAGACCTCGCCGCGGATCTCGACCAGGGCGGGGATCTTGTCGCCCTTGAGGCGGTCCGGGATGTCCGAGATCGTGCGGACGTTCGGCGTGATGTCCTCGCCGGTGCGGCCGTCGCCCCGAGTGGCCGCGCGTGTGAGCTTGCCGTCCTCGTACGTGAGGTTCACGGCGAGGCCGTCGATCTTCAGCTCGCACAGGAAGTGGTGGTCGCCGGTGCCGACCTCCTTGGCGACGCGGTCGGCCCAGGCGGCGAGCTCCTCGTCGTCGAAGGCGTTGTCCAGGGAGAGCATGCGCTCGCGGTGCTGGACCGAGGTGAACTCGGTCTCGTACGCCCCGGAGACCTTCTGGGTGGGCGAGTCGGGCGTGCGCAGCTCCGAGTACTGCTCCTCCAGGGCCTCGAGCGAGCGAAGGAGCTTGTCGAACTCGGCGTCGCTGACGACCGGCTGGTCGTTCACGTAGTACCGGAAGCGGTGCTCCTCGATCTGTTCGGCCAGCTGGGCGTGCTGATCCCGTGCCTCGGCGGGCACAGAGCCTTGCTGTTCGACAGCCACCGTTTCGTCCTCCCGTTACGTCATACCCAATTACTCAGGGTTGTCCGCGAGTGATCTCGCCGCCCGGGCGCAGTGGGCGAGCGCCGCGCGCGCGTACGCGGGGGAAGCCCCCGCGAGCCCGCACGACGGAGTGACCACGACCGACTCCGCGAGAGAACCCGGATTCAGCCCCAGCCTGCGCCACAGCGTCCTGACACCCATGACGCTACCGGCAGGGTCTGACAATGGGCCGTCCACGCCCGGCACGACACCGAGGAAGAGCTTCGTGCCGCCCTCGACGGCCTCCCCGATCTCGTCGTCGTCACGCTCGGTGAGCAGCGAGAAGTCGAACGAGATCGCGTCGGCGCCCGCGCGGCGCAGCAGCGCGAACGGCACGTCGGGCGCGCAGGAGTGCACCACGGCCGGGCCGTCGCCGTGGACGCCGATGACCTCGCGCAGGGTGCTCTCCACCAGCTGCCGGTCCACGGCGCGGTGGGTGCGGTACTCGCTCGCCGTCTTGACGTGTCCGCGCAGCACGGCCATGAGAGAGGGCTCGTCGAGCTGGAGCACGATCTGCGCCCCGGGGATGCGGCGGCGTACGTCCGCGAGGTGGGCGCGCAGGCCCTCGGCGAGCGATCCGGCCAGGTCCCGGCAGGCGCCGGGGTCGGACAGGGCGGCCTGCCCGTTCTTGAGCTCCAGGGCGGCCGCGAGGGTCCACGGGCCGACGGCCTGCACCTTGACCGGCCCTTCGTACCCCTGGGTGAACTCCTCCAGGGCGTCGAGGTCTTCGCCGAGCCACGCCTTCGCGCGGCGGGTGTCCCGCCCGGGCCGGTCGCCGATCCGCCAGCCGCTGGGCTCCACGCGCGCGTAGAGCTCGACCAGCATCCCGGCGGTCCGGCCGATCATGTCGGCGCCGGGCCCCCGCGCGGGCATCTCGGCCAGGTACGGGAACTCCTCCAGGCTGCCGGATACGGTCTTCGCGGTCTCGCGGGCGTCGCCGCCCGGCATCGACCCGATGCCGGTGGCCGGGCCCCAACTGAATGCGTTCACTGTCCGGGCCGCACCGTCAGGTCGTTGACCTCCGCGTCACGCGGCAGGTCGATGGCCATCAGGATCGTCGTGGCGACGGACTCCGGGTCGATGAAGCGGGAGGGGACGTAGTCCTTGCCCTCCTGCTGGTGGACCTTGGCCTGCATGGCGCTCGCCGTGCGGCCCGGGTAGACGGAAGTGACGCGGACGCCGTTCGCGTGCTCCTCGCCGCGCAGGGAGTCCGCGAGGGCCTTGAGGCCGTGCTTGGAGGCGGCGTAGGCGGACCAGGCGGGGCTCGCGCTCAGACCGGCGCCGGAGTTCACGAAGACCACGTGGCCCCGGGTGGCGCGCAGTTGGGGCAGGAAGTGGCGGGTCAGCTCGGCGGGGGCGATGAGGTTGACGTTGAGCTGGTGGCGCCAGGACTTGGGGGTGAGGTCGCCGACCTTGCCCAGGTCGACGACGCCCGCGATGTGGAGCAGGGAGTCCACCCGGTCGGGCAGCGACTGGTGGCCGAACGCCCAGGAGAGCTTGTCCGGGTCGGAGAGGTCGCCCACGAGCGTTTCCGAGCCGGGGAATTGCTTCGCGAGTTCCTTGGCCCGGCCCGCGTCCCGCGCGTGCAGGACGAGGGCGTCGCCGCGTGCGTGGAGACGGCGGGCCACGGCCGCGCCGATGCCGGAGCCGGCGCCGGTGATCACATGTGTTGCCATGCGTCCATCGTCGCACCCCGGCAGGCGCAGGTCAGCGCGGCAGGTCAGTGCATGCCCACGGACTCTTCGAGGTAGGCGAGCGCGCCGACCGCCTCCTCGGCGAAGAAGACGAGCCCGGTCAGCGGCACCGGCAGGAAACCCTCGTCCTCCATGCGCTGGAACTGCTCCTTCAGGCCGTCGTAGAAGCCCGCCGAGTTGAGCAGGACCACGGGCTTGGTGTGCTTGCCGTGCTTCTTCAGTTCGAGGATCTCGGTGGCCTCGTCCAGCGTGCCCGTACCGCCGACCATGATCACGACGGCGTCGGCCTTCTCCAGGAGCAGCGCCTTGCGCTCGGCGAGGTCGCGCGCGATCACCATCTCGTCGGGCGCGGAGACAGTCCGGGCCTTGGCCGCGAGGAAGTCGACGGAAACCCCCACGAGACGCCCGCCCGCCTCCTGCACACCGTCGGCGACGACCTTCATCAGACCGCTCTCCGAACCACCCCACACCAGGGTGTGACCGCCCTTGCCGAGCAGTTCGGCGAACTCGCGCGCGGGGCGGGTGTAGCGCTCGGGAAGGTCGGCGGCGGAAAGGAAGACACAAATGTTCATGGCTTCACCGTACGATCCGGCACAGACTGGGTGGGACACGGCCGTTCACCGAAGGAGACGCTGTGACCGCAGGACACGAGATCACCGTCGAGCAGGGCACCGACCACGTACGCGTGGTGCGCGAGGGCCAGGTCGTCGCCGAGAGCCACCGCCCGCTGCTGCTGCACGAGACGGGCTTGCCGGTGCGCTACTACCTCCCTCCGGAGGATGTGCGCACCGACCTCCTGACCCCCTCGGACACCACCACGTACTGCCCGTTCAAGGGAACGGCGTCGTACTGGTCGCTGCCCGGCGCCGAGAACGGCAAGGACGCGGTCTGGGGCTATCCCGAGCCGAAGGAGGCGGTGGCGCAGATCAAGGACCACTTCTGCTTCTACGAAGTGGAGACCCCAGGGGCCTAGGCCGCCGCCGTGGCCCTCTGCGTCGTCGCGATCGTCGCCGAGCCGACCACGCGCGTGCCGTCGTAGAGCACGATCGCCTGGCCGGGGGCCACGCCGCGTACGGGCTCGTCGAAGGAGACCCGCAGCTCAGAGCCGTCGACCAGCTCCGCGCGCACCTGCGTCTCGCCGCCGTGCGCCCGCAGCTGCGCGGTGTACGTGCCGGGGCCGGAGGGGGCCGCGCCGCACCAGCGGGGCTTGATGGCCGTCAGGGCGGTGACGTCCAGGGCGGCCACCGGGCCGACCGTCACGGTGTTGTTCACCGGGGAGATGTCCAGGACGTAGCGCGGCTTGCCGTCGGGGGCCGGGGTGCCGATCCGCAGGCCCTTGCGCTGGCCGATGGTGTAGCCGAACGCGCCCTCGTGGGTGCCCAGCTTGTTCCCGTCGGCGTCGACGATGTCGCCCTCCGCCTTGCCGAGGCGGTCCGCGAGGAAGCCCTGGGTGTCGCCGTCGGCGATGAAGCAGATGTCGTGGCTGTCGGGCTTCTTGGCGACGGCCAGGCCGCGCTCCTCGGCCTCCGCGCGGATCTCCTCCTTGGTGGTGAGCGTGTCACCGAGGGGGAACATCGCGTGGGCGAGCTGGCGGTCGTCCAGGACCCCCAGGACGTAGCTCTGGTCCTTGGCCATGTCCGATGCGCGGTGCAGCTCGCGCGTGCCGTCCTCGTTCACGACGACCGTGGCGTAGTGGCCGGTGACGACCGCGTCGAAGCCCAGCGCGAGCGCCTTGTCCAGGAGCGCGGCGAACTTGATCTTCTCGTTGCAGCGCAGGCACGGGTTGGGGGTGCGCCCCGCCTCGTACTCCGCGATGAAGTCCTCGACCACGTCCTCGCGGAAACGCTCGGCCAGGTCCCAGACGTAGAACGGGATGCCGATCACGTCCGCCGCCCGCCGTGCGTCGCGGGAGTCCTCGATGGTGCAGCAGCCTCGCGCGCCGGTGCGGAACGACTGCGGGTTCGCCGAGAGCGCGAGGTGCACTCCGGTCACGTCGTGCCCGGCTTCGGCGGCGCGCGCGGCGGCGACGGCGGAGTCCACGCCGCCCGACATGGCGGCGAGTACGCGAAGGGGGCGGGGGCGCTGCGGGGTCCGGTTCTCAGTCATAGCTCTAACAGGGTACGGGCCCGCGGGAACCAGTCGCCCGTGAGTAAGCGTTGACGATCACATGGGGGAAGAACAGGACACGACGGCGGAGCAGCAGCGGGGGCGCCGCGGCGTCAACCGCAGGACGCTGCTGATCGGCGGTGCGGCGGCGGCCGTCGGCACGGCCGTGCTGGCCTCGGACGAGCTGGGCCGCCTGTGGTGGCGCCTTCCCGGCGTCGTCAAGAAGCGCAAGGAGGGCGAGGTCGACGCCCGGGGCGCGCAGTGGATAGCGGCTTCCGACTACAACTGGCGCCGGGCCGACCGCCCGGACGACTACGGAATCGACATGGTCGTCATCCACGTGGTGCAGGGCGGGTACGCGACGGCGCTGAGGGTGTTCAAGGACCCGGCGCACGGCGCCGCGGCCCATTACGTGGTGCGCAAGGACGGGCACGTCGCCCAGATGATCCGCGAGCTGGACGTGGCGTTCCACGCGGGGAACAAGAGCTACAACGAGCGGAGCATCGGCATCGAGCACGAGGGCTTCGTCGACAAGAAGTCCTCGTTCACCGACGCCATGTACGCGTCGTCGGCGCGCCTCACCGCCGGCATCTGCAAGCGGTACGACATCCCGGTGGACCGCGAGCACATCATCGGGCACGTGGAGGTGCCGGGCACGGACCACACGGACCCCGGTCCGCACTGGGACTGGGACCGGTACATAGGGCTGGTGAAGAAGGCCCGGACCGCCCTCGGGTGACCCCGCCGCAGCCGGCGACTAGCGCAGGTGCACCGGCAGCGACTCCACCCCGTACACGATCGACAGCTTGCGGAACGCGAGCTCCTCGGGGGCGACCGCGAGCCGCATCTGGGGGAAGCGCTTCACCAGGGCCGGGTAGGCGGCGCGCAGCTCCATGCGGGCCAGTTCGGCGCCTATGCAGCGGTGGATGCCGTAGCCGAAGGCGAGGTGGCCCGAGGCCTTGCGGTGCGGGTCGAAGCCGCCGCCGTCGGGGGTGTACTTGGCGTCGCGGTTGCCGCCGCTGAGGGAGCAGAGGACCAGGTCGCCCTTGGGGATGAGCACCCCGGCTATCTCGATGTCCTCGCGGGCGAACCGCGGGAAGGCCACCTGGACGACGGTGAGGTAGCGCAGCGCCTCCTCGACGAAGGGCGCGGTGGCCGCCTCCTCCTCGCGCAGCCGCGCAGCCGTCCGCGGGTCCTGGAGGAGGAGCAGGGAGCCGAGGGCCACCATGCTCGCGGTCGTCTCGAAGCCGCCGGTGAGGATGCCGTCGGCGAGACCGGCGAGCTCCTCGTCGCCGACCGTGTCGCCGTGCTCCTTCACGATCATGCCGAGCAGTCCGTCGCCCGGGTTCTCGCGCTGCTTCTTGACGACGTCCCGGAAGTAGGAGAGCGAGGCGGACATGGCGCCGAAGGGAGCGGTCGCTCCGCCGAAGAGGTCGAAGCGCTCCATGGCCAGCTGCTGGAAGTCGTTGCGGTCCTCGTAGGGCACGCCGAGCAGTTCGCAGATCGTCAGCGAGGGGATCGGCAGGGCGAAGGCCTGGACGAGGTCGACGGGCCCTTCGGCGGCCTCCATCGCGTCGAGCCGCTCCTCGACGATGGCCTCGATCCGGGGCGTGAGGCGGCGCAGCCTGCGCATCGTGAACTCGGGCGTGAGGATGCGGCGCAGATGCGTGTGGACCGGGGGGTCGCTGAAGCCGAGGCCGCCGGGGTTCTGCTCCTCGACCACGCCGGCGTTGCCCGCGAGGTTGGTGAAGTCGTTGCTGAAGCCTCCGGTCGCGCCGAGCACGGCCTTCACCTCGTCGTAGCCGGTGACCACCCAGGCGTCCATGCCGAACGGCAGCGGCACCCTGGAGATCGGCTGCTCCGCCTGGTGCTCGGTGAGCCGGGCCACCGGGTCGAGCCCGTCGCGGCGCATCGGCGCGAGCAGGGGCTCGGGCAGCCGCGAGATCGCGGAGACGCTGATCCCGTTCTTCTGGATCTTGGAGAGGTATATGCGCCCGAGCCGCGCGGCGATGCGAGAGCGGAGGTTCGCCTTCAATGTGAACTCCATGAGGGGGTTGTCGTGCGGCCCCGAACGCGCGGAGCGGACTCGCGAGCGGCAAGCATAGATCGGCGGGCTGTGGGCCTCGAATCCCGCTCCGGCGCCTGTCCGCCCGATAGCGGCCGAAACCGGCATCAACTCCGGGCGTCAGCAACTGAGTCGAGCGTCACCCTGGTCACTTGTCGGCACAAACCGGGACCAAGCGGAGAGTCAGCTCAGCCCCGCCGTCCGCGCTCGTTCCACCGCCGGGCCGATCGCCTGGGCCACCGCCGCCACGTCCGCCGCCGTCGAGGTGTGCCCGAGCGAGAAGCGCAGGGTGCCGCGGGCCAGGTCGGGGTCGGTCCCGGTGGCGAGCAGCACGTGGCTCGGCTGGGCCACGCCCGCCGTGCAGGCCGAGCCGGTGGAGCACTCGATGCCCTGGGCGTCGAGCAGCAGCAGAAGGGAGTCCCCCTCGCAGCCGGGGAAGGTGAAGTGCGCGTTCGCGGGCAGCCGGCCGGCCGGGTCTCCCCCCAGGATCGCGCCGGGGACCGCCTCGCGCACGGCGGAGACCAGATCGTCCCGCAGCGCGCCGATCTCGCGGGCGAACCACTCGCGCTGCCCGGCGGCGTGCCGCCCCGCCACGGCGAAGGCGGCGATCGCGGGCACGTCGAGCGTCCCGGAGCGCACATGACGCTCCTGCCCGCCGCCGTGCAGGACGGGCACGGGGCTGTACTCGCGGCCCAGGAGCAGCGCCCCGATGCCGTACGGACCGCCGATCTTGTGCCCGGAGACGGTCATCGCGGCGAGCCCGGAGGCGCCGAAGTCGACGGGCAGCTGGCCGAAGGCCTGCACCGCGTCGGCGTGCAGCGGGATGTCGAACTCCGCGGCCACGTCGGCGAGTTCGCGGATCGGCATGATGGTGCCGATCTCGTTGTTGGCCCACATGACGGTGGCGAGGGCGACGTCGTCGGGGTCGCGCTCGATCGCCTCGCGCAGCACCTCGGGGTGCACGCGGCCGTACGCGTCGACGGGGAGGTACTCGACGGTGGCGCCTTCGTGCTCGCCGAGCCAGTGCACGGCGTCGAGGACGGCGTGGTGTTCGACGGGGCTGGCGAGGACCCGGGTTCTCGCGGGGTCGGCGTCGCGCCGCGCCCAGTACAGGCCCTTCACGGCGAGGTTGTCGGCCTCCGTGCCGCCCGCGGTGAAGACGGTCTCGCTGGGGCGCGCGCCGAGCGACTCGGCGAGCGTCTCGCGGGCCTCCTCGACGGTGCGTCGCGCCCGGCGCCCCGCGGCGTGCAGTGAGGAGGCGTTGCCGGTGACGGCGAGCTGGGCGGTCATCGCCGCGATCGCCTCCGGGAGCATCGGAGTGGTCGCTGCGTGGTCGAGGTAGGCCATGGTGGGCTCGATTCTACGAGCCCCGGCGGCCCCCGCGTCCAAGCGGTGTCAGCCCGCGAGACCCCAGGACACGGTGTTGTCCATGGACATCAGTGCGGCGAGGACGACGAGGTCGGCCACACCGAGCCCGAGCCCGAGGAACGCGCGGCCCTTTCGGCTGGTCCCGCGCAGCAGCGCGATGCTCGCGAGGACGATCGCGATCGGGCCGAGGAAGAGGTTCAGGACGAGCAGCCCGACCAGGCCGAGGACGAACGAGGCGACGGCCATGCCGTCGGTGTCGCGCCGGCCGGTGGGGACGAGGGCGGGGCCGGAAGAGGCGGTCGAGGAGGTGGAGTCCTTCGACTCGGACCGGGCCTCGGGCTTGTGGGCGATGGTCGTGAGGTCCATGGTGCGACTCCTTTCGGGTGCCGTACGGATCAGCGCTGGTCGGAGCTCAGGAGTGACGGCGGCCGTGCCGCTCGCGGACCGTGAACACCACGAGCCAGACGCCGATGACGGCGGCGGCGACGAGGGAGACGGAGACCGGCGCGTGGGCCACGGTGCCCATCGCGACGCCGAGCAGCAGGAGGGCGGCGACGAGGAACAGCATGAGACACCTCTCGTGTGAGGGTTTCGGTGAACGCTTGTGGTAACAACTGTTCACTGACATAGAGAGTACCGCCTCTCCGGCTTTTCAATCTCGGAGAACAGTTGTTAACTGCATGGCATGAGTCACACTCTCGGCGTCCGGCAGGCCCAGAAGCAGAAGACCCGGCAGGCGCTCCTCGACGCGGCGCTCCAGCTGCTCGAGGAGCAGAGCCTGAGCAGCCTGGGCCTGCGCGAGGTCACCCGCGCCGTGGGCGTGGCCCCCACCGCCTTCTACCGGCACTTTCGCGACATGGCCGACCTGGGCGTGGCCCTGGTCGAGGAGGCGCTGAGCAGCCTGCACACCACACTCGTCTCGCTCCTCGCGGCGACCGACGACGGAGACGACGGCGAGGAACGCATCGCGGCCGCGGTCGAGCTGATCGTCGCGTACGTGCGCACGCACCCCGCCCACGTCCGCTTCATCGCCCGCGAGCAGCACGGCGGCGTGCAGGCCGTGCGGTCCGCGATAGGCGATCAACTCACCCTGTTCGCGCAGGAGGTGAAGGGCCAGTTCGCCCGCGAGCCCGAGTCCGCGGGCTGGGACGAGGACGATCTCCTGATGCTGGCCAGGATGTACGTCGACCACATGGTGATGACCGCGTCCGCACTCCTGGAGGCGGCACCCGGCACCGAGGAACAGGTGGCGGCCAGCGCGCGACGGCAGCTGCGCCTGGTGTCGCTCGGGCGGCGCCACTGGCTGGACGAGCGGTGAGCCGGAACCGGACGAGCGGTGAGCGGAAACCGGTCGGCGGCCAGGAAGCAGGGCTCGCGGACCCCGCCGCGACGACTCTCCCGTAACGCGATCCTCGACTCTCCCGTAAGGAGCTACTAGCCTTACGGTCATGACGACCGATCGCGGCTGGACCCTCGACCAGACCTTCGCAGGACCGACCGGAACAGTCCGCTGGGCCGCCCTGGGCCCCGAGGACGCGCCGCCCGTCGTCCTGGTCCACGGCACCCCCTTCTCCTCGTACGTCTGGCGGGGCGTGGCCCGCGCGCTCTCCCACGAACACCGCGTGTACGCATGGGACCTGCCCGGCTACGGAACGTCGGAGATGCGCTCCGGCCAGGACGTGACCCTGGCCGCGCAAGCCCGTGTCCTCACCGAGCTCATCGCGCACTGGGGCCTGGACGAACCCGCCGTCGTGGCACACGACTTCGGCGGCTGCGTCGCCCTGCGCGCCCACCTCCTGCACGGCGCCCGCTACGAACGCCTCGCCGTCGTCGACCCCGTGGCCCTCGCCCCCTGGGGCTCCCCCGCCTACCGGCTGCTCGGCGCGCACGCCGACGTCTTCACCCAGCTGCCGCCCGCCCTGCACGAGGCGCTGGTGCGCGAGTACGTCGCCTCGGCGAGCCACCGCGGTCTGCACCCGGCGGTGCTCGACCGCCTGGTCGAACCCTGGTGCACCGAGGAGGGCAAGGGCGCGTTCTACCGGCAGATCGAGCAGAACGACCAGCGGTTCACCGACGAGATCCAGGGCCGGTACGGCGAGTTGGCGCTGCCCGTCCTCATCTGCTGGGGCACGGACGACACCTGGATCCCGGTGGAGCGCGGCCACGAGCTCGCCGGGCTGATCCCGGGCGCCGAGCTGCGGCTGATCGAGGGCGCGGGACATCTCGTACAGGAGGACGCGCCCGCTCAGCTCACCGGTGAGCTGAGCCGCTTCCTGCGTACAGGCCGGTGACCGCGGCGGCGGCGTACGCCAGTTCGGCGCGCACCTCGGGCGGCGAGAGCACCTCCACACTGGCGGCGAACGGAAGCAGCGTGCGGGCGTCGCCGACGTCCCCGAACCCCAGCCGGACCGTGATCCACTCGCTCTCCCCGTCGTCCTCGGGACGCTCGGCGAGGAAGTGGCCCTTGAGGCGCAGGAACTGGGCGAACCGGTCGCGCGCGACCCGCGCCGTCACCTCGACGCCGACCGGACGGTCCTCGACCTGACGCTTCAGCACGCCCCAGATGTCGGCGAGTTCGACCCCGGCCCTCCGCCGCACGGGCTGGTCCGTGAGGGTCGCCCCCTGCACCCGGTCGGCGCGGAAGAGCCGCGGGGCGCCACGCCGGTCGGCGACCAGGTACCAGACGCCCGCCTTGGAGACGAGGCCGTAAGGGTCGACGGTGTAGGCGCTCGGCTCCGCGTCGCCGCTGTGCCGGTAGCGCAGCCGCAGCCGCCGGTCGGAGAAGACGGCGTCCTGCAGCACGTCGAGGTCGACGGTGACCGCATCCGATCCGCGGGGCCCCGGCATCCAGCGCGCCGAGTCGACGAGGATGCGCCGGCTCGTCAACTCGGCCACGGGCCGGTGCGGTTCGGGCAGGGCCGCCATGACCTTGCGCAGCGCGGAGCCCAGCGCCGCGTCGAGCCCGAGCGCGGCGTGCGCGCCCTGCGCGGCCAGGATGAACAGGGCCCGCGACTCGTCCGCGGTGAGCCCCGTGACGTCCGTACGGAACCCGGGAAGCAGCGCGATGCCCCCGTGCCGCCCCCGCTCCGCGTACACCGGGACGCCGGAGGTGGAGAGCGCCTCGATGTCGCGGTAGATGGTGCGTACGGAGACTTCGAGGCGCTCGGCGAGTTCATGGGCGGGGACCTGCCCGCGGGTCTGGAGCAGCAGCAGGATCGAGAGCAGCCGGTCGGATTTCACGCGGCCAAGGATGACGGAAAAGGCTGACATCGACTGTCAGGACAGGGCGGGAAGGGGGACCTGTCGGCCCTCCCCAAGTCCCGCTTATGATTCAGGCGTGTTCGATTCCCGGCACATCAGGTCATTCCACGAAGTGGTCCGCACCGGCTCCTACTCCGCCGCCGCCCGCTCGCTCGGCTATACGCAGCCGGCGATCACCCAGCAGATGAAGGCGCTCGAACGGTCCGTCGGCACGGTCCTGTTCACCCGCGTCGGACGCAGGATGCGGCTGACCGAGGCGGGCGAGGCGCTGTCCCGGCACGCGGGGATCATCCTGGGGAACATCGACGCCGCCCAGCAGCAGATGAACGCCATCACGGGCCTGCGCACCGGGCGCGTCCGCATCTGCGCCTTCCCCAGCGCCAACGCCACCCTCATCCCCGAGGCGCTGGCCCGGCTCGCGAAGAGCCACCCCGGCGTGCGCGTCGAGCTCCAGGAGAACGAACCGCCCGAGTCGCTCCAGCGCCTGGTGGACGGCGACTGCGACATCACGCTGGCCTTCCACTACCCCGGGCTGCACGAGGACGTACCGGACGAGGTGGTGGAGATCCCGCTGATGGAGGACCAGTTGACGGTCCTCATGCCGGCCCGCCACCCACTGGCGCGGCGCCGCTCCGTCCGGCTCGCCGACCTCGCGGGCGAGCGCTGGATCGCGGGCTGTCTGCGCTGCCGCGCCAACTTCCTGCACGAGTGCGCCGAGCAGGGCTTCGCACCGGACATCGCCTTCACCACGGACGACAACCTCGTCATCCAGAGCCTGGTCGCCGAGGGGCTCGGCATCGCGATGATGCCGGGGCTCGTCCTCAACTTCCTGCGCCACCGGGAGGTGGCGGGCCGGGCCCTCGATCCGGCGTCGCGGCGGCAGGTGTCGGCGTACGCACTCCGGGAGCACCTGCGGATACCGGCGACGGCGCTGGTCCTGGAGGAGCTGAAGGCGGTCGCGGCGAACCGGGTGGGCTGCTGAGGCACTCACCCCGCGCCCGCACAGCCCCGCCCTGCCCTGCCCTGCCTCGCCCTGCCCCGGGACCAGAAACCCCCATCCATAAGCAGAAATTGGGATACGGCTTAGAAACTGTCGTTGGACGTGATGGAAGGGCGGCAGGACGCTGCTCGTATGAGTGCCTCCATCACCGCGTCCCGCGCAGCCCGCACCACCGGGCGCCTGCACACCCTCGTCGCCGACATCCGCGAGGCCGTCGGCCGGGGCCTCCCGCCGGATCTGACGGCGTACCTGGTCGCCGAGCGGCTCGCGCCCCATCTGGGCGCGCCCGATCTGCTCGCCGACGAGCAGTGCGAGGGCGATCCCGAGCGCTACCGGCAGCATTTACTGCACGCCGAGCACGACGGCAGCTTCTCGGTGGTCGGCCTGGTCTGGCTGCCGGGCCAGCACACGCCGGTCCACGACCACGTCTCCTGGTGCGTCACCGGCGTCCACGAAGGCGACGAACACGAGCGCCGCTACCGCCTGCTCCCGGCGACGTCCGGCGCCCCGGCACGGCTCGTCGCCACCGAGGACCTGGTCAACCGGCAGGGCACGGTGTGCGGTTTCGCACCGCCCGGGGACATCCACCGGGTGTGGAACGCCGGTACGGGGCGGGCGATTTCCCTGCACGTGTACGGCGCGGACATCTCCCGCCTGGGCACCAGCGTGCGCCGGGTGTACGAGCTGCCGGCCGACCGCTGATGGCCCTGCTCGGGCAACGTCAGCGGGTCGCTCCGGCCGCGGTGGCACCTCCCAGCCACCCCCGGCCTCTGCCGGGGCTCGCCCTCGCGGCCGCCGGTGTGGCGGTGGCGTGGGCGACGCATGCGCTGCTCCCTGCCGTGCCGATGCTGACGGCTGCGGTGGTCCTTGGCCTCGCGGCGGCGCATCTGCCGGGTCTGCGCGCTGTCGTACGGGGCCGGTGCAAGGCGGGGCTCTCCCTCGCCGGGAAGCGGCTGATGCGGCTCGGGATCGTGCTGCTGGGCCTGAAGCTGAGCCTGGACGACGTCCTGGGGCTCGGCTGGGCGACGGTGGTGATGGTGCTCGGGGTGGTCGCGGCGACGTTCTTCGGGACGTGGTGGCTCGGCAGGCGGCTGGGGCTGCCCGGCGATCAGCCGCTCCTGATCGCGACCGGCTACTCGATCTGCGGCGCGTCCGCGATCGGCGCGGTCAGCGAGGCGACCGAGAGCGACGAGCGGGACGCGGCGGTGTCGGTGGCACTGGTGACACTCTGCGGGACGCTCGCGATAGCCGTACTGCCGCTCCTTCAGGGGCCGTTGGGGCTGAGTGACGCGGAGTTCGGCCGATGGGCGGGGGCGAGCGTCCACGACGTGGGGCAGGTGGTGGCCACGGCGCAGACCGCCGGGGCGGGGGCGCTGGGGGACGCGGTCCTGGTGAAGCTGATGCGGGTGGCGGTGCTCGCGCCGCTGGTGGCGGCGGTGGGGCTGTCCTTGCGGGCACGATCCGCCGGTCGCGGGGCGGGGAAGCGGCGGCCGCCGTTGCTGCCGCTGTTCGTGGCGGGGTTCATCGGGATGGTCGCGGTACGGAGTACCGGGTGGGTTCCTGGGGCTGCGCTTGACGTGGCGGGGCACGCGCAGGAACTACTGCTGGCGGCGGCCTTGTTCGGCCTGGGCAGCGCGGTGGATCTGCCCTCGCTCACCCGAACAGGGGGGAGGGTGGCGGCACTTGGCCTGTGTGCGTGGGTGGTGGTGGCGGGGGTTTCGTATGTGGGGGTGATGGTGGTCGGGTAGGGATTTCCTCTTCCCCAACCCCGCCGCTTCCCGAAAACCGGCTGCGCCGGAGCGTCCGCAAACGCCGGACGGCTGAAAGATACCCCCGGGCCGGGGATATCTCAGCCCGTCCGGCGTTTGAGGACGAACTCGGCGGAGCCGGTGATGACGGCGACCAAGGCCCCCGCGCCAGCGGGTTTTCGGGAAGGGGCGGGGTTGGGGAAAACGCCTTGTCAGGCCAGCCGCACCCGGGCCAGCTGGCGCGACTGGGCCACCAGGCGGCCCTCGCTGTCCCAGACCTCCGCGTCCTCCTCCAGGAAGCCGCCCGCGAGGTTCCGCGTGGTGATCGCGATGCGCAGAGGGCCCGGCGCGGGCTTCGCCCGTACGTGCACCGTCAGTTCCACCGTCGGCACCCAGCCGGAGATGCCCAGCTCGAACGCCGTCGGCGGCAGCGCGTCCACCGCGAGCAGCAGCGACAGCGGATCCGCGTCGCGGCCGTCCGCGAGGCCGAACCAGGCCCGCATCTCCCCCTTGCCGGAGGGCTGGCCGAGCGCCCACCCCAGGGTGGAGGGGTCCAGCTTCAGGAAGAGGCGGTCACTGATCGCCGAGCTGCCGGGCACCGGCCGGTGGTCCGGCGCGTCCTGCGGCCCGAAGCACTGGTCCAGCGGCGGCAGCGCCGGCGGCTCGGCCGTCGTACGGACGTCGTCGGGAAGCTCCGCCAGATCTCCGTACGAGGCGAGCACGCGAATCCGCTCGACCTCGCGCCCCTCCGCGTCGTACTGGAAGAGCGAGGCCTGCCCGGTCGACAGGGTCCGCCCGGCCCGCGCCGTGTCGGTGCGGATCACGGCGGGCCCGGGGTGGGACGCCGTCAGGTAGTGCGCGGAGACCGTGAAGGGGTCCGCGTGCGGCAGGGCGTCGGCGAGCGCGCGGCCGAGGACCGCGAGGAGATATCCGCCGTTGACGGCGTTGATGATCGTCCATCCCGCGGAGAGCTCGACGTCGTAGACGCCTGGCTCCCGCCGGGTGACCGCGGTGTCGCGGTCGAACTCGCTGTCGCCGATGCTCACGGGCACCGCTGCCGATATGGATGCTGCCTCTGCCATACCGGCAACGTACAACATCTAATTACTGAGCGGTAGCTTTTTCTGCGGAGACGCTTCCGCCAAGACGCTTCTGCGGCACACCCACGCTCCGCGAGCCCGCCCGCCTACGACGCCTCCTCCACCTCCACCGCCGTCGAGCGGCGGTGCCAGGCCCGCGGGGCGCGCCAGTGGTAGCGCAGCGCGAGCAACCGCAGGACGAAGGTCGTGACCACGGCGAGGGCGCTGGTTCCGGCGTTGACCATGTCGTAGTTGATGCAGAGCGCGACCATCGCGGAGCCGACGATCGCGGGCACGGCGTACAGGTCGCGGTCCCATCGCACCAGCGAGGGCACCTCGTTGGCGATGATGTCGCGCAGCACGCCGCCACCCACCGCGGTGGCGAGCCCCAGGGCCGCCGACGCGGTGAGCCCGAGGCCGTAGTCGTACGCCTTGGTCGTGCCGGTGACGCAGAAGAGACCCAGGCCCGCCGCGTCGAAGACGTTCACCGCGAGCTGCGTGCGCTCCACCTCGGGGTGCAGGAAGAAGACCAGGGCGGCGGCGAACAGCGGCGTGACGAAGTAGCCGAGGTCGACGAACGCGGCGGGCGGCACCGCCCCGATGACCACGTCACGGAAGATCCCCCCGCCCAGCGCGGTCACCTCGGCGAGCACGACGATCCCGAAGACGTCGAAGTTCTTGCGTACGGCGAGCAGGGCGCCGGAGATCGCGAAGACGAAGATCCCGACGATGTCGAGCGCGTGCTGGACGGAGGGACTGAACAGATCCTGGATCACGCGACATTCTTACCTGCCCGCCGCCGCGGGCCTCACCAGGGCGCCGCCGCCAGGCAGCGCCGCGCCGCGGCTACAGGGCGGGCTTGCCCTTCGTGAACAGCCACGTCTCGAACAGGGCGTCGAGCTGCTTGCCGGAGATCTTCTCGGCGAGCCGGACGAAGTCGGCGGTGTCCGCGTTCCCGTACCGGTTCTGCGCGGCCCAGGCCGGGAGCAGCTTGAAGAAGGCCTTGTCGCCGATGCGCTCGCGCAGGACCTGGAGCGTCATCGCGCCGCGCTGGTAGACGGCGGATGCGAACATCGTGTCGCGCTGCGGGTCACCGACGACGATCTGCCAGAAGGGCGCGTCGGCGGGGCGCGAGTTGTAGCCGGCGAGGAAGGCCTCGCGGGCGGTCTGGGTGCCCTTGTGCTCGCTCCACAGCCACTGGGAGTAGGTCGCGAAGCCCTCGTTGAGCCAGATGTCGCTCCACTTCTCGGGCGTCACGGAATCCCCGAACCACTGGTGGGCGAGCTCGTGGGCGATGGTCGACTCGCTGCGGATCGCGGAGTAGACAGGCTTGGTCTGGGTCTCCAGGGAGAAGCCGGCCTGCGGCATGTCGTCGACGATCGCGCCGGTCTCCTCGAAGGGGTAGGGCCCGAAGACCTTCGACCAGTAGTCGGTGACCTCGGCCGTGACGCCGTACACGTCGACGTTGTTGCTGTTCTCCAGGACCGGGTCGATGGCGACGTAGATGGGGGTGCCCCCCGGGGTCCTGCCGGTCTTCACGTCGAACTTCCCGATGGTGGCGGTCGCGAGGTAGGTCGCCATGGGCTTGGACTCGCGCCAGTGGGCGACGGTCTGTCCGCCCTTGGAGTACGTGTCGACGAGCCGGCCGTTGGAGACCCCGGTCAGGCCCTTGGGGGCCTTGATGCGGATGTCGAAGGCGGCCTTGTCCATCGGGTGGTCGCTGGAGGGGAACCAGGTCGACGCGGCGTTGGGCTCGCAGGCGACGAAGACGCCGTCGGTGGTCTTCATCCAGCCGTAGTCGGAGCCGAAGACGATGGGGCCGCCCAGCGGCTCGGGCACGCCGCCGTAGGTGACGGTCACGGTGAACGTCTTGTGCTTGCGCAGGTGGTCGCGCGGGCTGATGCGGATCTCGTCGCCGTCGCGGGTGAACTTCGCCCGTCTGCCGTTCACCTCGATTCTCGTCACCTGAAGCTTCTGGAGGTCGAGGTGGAAGGAGGAGAGGTTCTGGGTGGCGCGCGCGGTGATCGTGGTGCGGCCGTCGAGGCGGTCGGTGTCGGGGTTGTACGCGACGTCGAGGCCGTAGTGGCGTACGTCGAATCCGCCGTTGCCGAGCTTCGGGAAGTACGGGTCGCCTACGCCCTCGGAGCCGGGGTGGGGCGCGGGTGCGGCGGCGATCAAGCAGAAGGAGGCGGCGGCTGTGGCCAGCGCCCCCAGACGTGCCGAACGGGAGAGTGCCATGAGTCATCCCTTCGCGCGTGTTCCGATGAAACGGACACGCAGACTCTGCACTCTCCCGTATGGGCGTGTACATGACTTGGTGCCTGATTTTTACCAAGTCATCAGGTGCTACTGGTCGGTTGACGCCTGACCCTTGGCTTCCGCTTCCGGGGCGACCTTCGCGACGGTCTCCTTCGGGGGCGCGGCCTCCTCCGAGGTGACGGTCTCCTTCGGGGCCACGGTCTTCTTAGGGGCAGCGGACTCCTCGGCCGTCTCCTCCGCCTTGCTCACCACCGACACCACCTCGATCGCCTCCTTGGCGACCTGAAGCAGCTTGGTGTCGCCCGGCTGCTGGTCCTCGGCGTTCTCCGGGTGGTGGCACGCCACCTGGTGGCCGGAGGCCAGGGCGATCAGCGGCGGCTCGGTCTTCGCGCAGATCTCCGTCGCCTTCCAGCAGCGCGTGTGGAAACGGCAGCCGGTGGGCGGGTCGATCGGCGAGGGGACGTCACCGCGCAGCAGGATGCGCTCGCTCTTGACGCCGCGCCGCTTGGGGTCGGGCACCGGCACCGCGGAGAGCAGCGCCTTGGTGTACGGGTGCATCGGCGTGGAGTAGAGGTCCTTGCGGTCCGCCAGCTCCACGATCTTGCCGAGGTACATCACCGCGATGCGGTCCGAGACGTGCCGGATGACCGAGAGGTCGTGCGCGATGATCACGTACGTGAGACCGAGCTCGTCCTGGAGGTCGTCCAGGAGGTTGACCACCTGCGCCTGGATGGAGACGTCCAGGGCGGAGACGGGCTCGTCGGCCACGACCAGCTTGGGCCGCAGCGCGAGCGCGCGGGCGATGCCGATGCGCTGGCGCTGGCCGCCGGAGAACTCGTGCGGGTAGCGGTTGTAGTGCTCGGGGCTGAGCCCCACCCGCTCCAGCATCTCCTGCACGTGCTTCTTCAGGCCGCCCTCGGGCTTGACGCCCTGCAGCTTGAACGGCGCACCGACGATCGTACCGATGGTGTGCCGCGGGTTCAGCGACGAGTAGGGGTCCTGGAAGATCATCTGCACGTCGCGGCGCAGCGGCCGCATCTTGGCGGTGTTCAGGTGCGTGATGTCCACGCCCTCGAACTCCACGCGGCCCGCGGTCGGTTCGAGCAGGCGCGTGATCAGACGGCCCATCGTCGACTTGCCGCAGCCCGACTCGCCCACGACGCCGAGCGTCTCACCGGGGCGTACGTCGAAGGAGAGCCCGTCCACGGCCTGCACGGCCGCCACCTGGCGCTGCAGCAGCCCCTTCTTGATGGGGAAGTGCTTCACCAGGCCGTCGACCTTGAGCAGCGGCTCCACCGAGCCCTTCGTCTGCGCCGGGATCGTCATCTCCTGGCCCTTCGCCTGGTCTTTCGTGTCGTCTTTCACAGCTTCGGCGCAATCTCTTCGGTCCAGATCCGGGTGCGCTCGTCCTGCGACATGTGGCAGGCGGAGAAGTGACCCGATCCGACCTCGCGCAGGTCGGGGCGCTCGCGGCGGGTGATCTGGTCCTTGGGGATGTCGGCGTACGGGCAGCGCGGGTTGAAGGCGCAGCCCTCGGGCAGGTTGATCAGGCTGGGCGGGGAGCCCTTGACCGGCACGAGACGGTCGGTCTCCTCGCGGTCGATGCGCGGCATCGAACCCAGCAGGCCCCAGGTGTAGGGATGCTGGGGCTCGTAGAAGACCTTCTCCGCGGTGCCCCGCTCGACGCAGCGCCCGCCGTACATCACGAGCAGTTCGTCCGCCATCTCGGCGACCACGCCCAGGTCGTGCGTGATCATGATGACCGCGGAGCCGAACTCCTTCTGCAGGTCCCGGATGAGGTCGAGGATCTGCGCCTGGACGGTGACGTCCAGGGCGGTCGTCGGCTCGTCCGCGATGAGCAGTTCGGGGTTGTTGACCAGGGCCATCGCGATCATCGCGCGCTGACGCATGCCGCCGGAGAACTCGTGCGGGTAACTGTCGACCCGCTTGTCCGGCTGGGGGATGCCCACCCGGTCGAGCATCTCGATGGCCCGCTTGCGGGCGACCTTCTTGTCCACGTCGTTGTGGACCCGGTACGCCTCCATGATCTGCTTGCCGATGGAGTAGTACGGGTGCAGCGCGGACAGCGGGTCCTGGAAGATCATCGCCATGTCGCGGCCGCGGAGCTTGCGCACCTGGTTGGGGTCCGCGCTCAGCAGCTCCGTGCCGTTGAGCCAGATCTCACCGGACAGCTGCGGCTTGCGGCTGCCGTACTGGCCGGCGGTGTGCAGGCCCAGGATGCCCAGCGAGGTGACCGACTTGCCGGAGCCCGACTCGCCGACGATGCCGAGGGTCTTGCCCTTCTCCAGCTGGAAGCTGAGCCCGTCGACGGACCTGACCAGGCCGTCGTCGGTCGGGAAGTGCACCTTGAGGTCGCGCACCTCGAGGAAAGCGGTGGGAGCGACCGAATCAGCGACGGGTTCTCCGACCGCCGCTCCGGTCTTGTGCAGTTCGGTCATCCCAGCCTCACTCGCGGGTCGATGACGGCGTACAGAAGGTCGACGACGAGGTTGGCGAGGGCGATCGCGAGCGATGCGCACAAGGTGACGCCGAGGATCACCGGCAGGTCCTTGTTGCTGATGGCCTTGACCGCCTCGAGGCCGAGCCCCGGCAGGTTGAAGGTGGACTCGGTGAGGACGGCGCCGCCGAGGAGCACACCGAGGTCGAGGCCGAAGACCGTGAGGATCGGCGTCATGGCGGAGCGCAGCGCGTGCCGTCTGATGACGACGGCCTCGCCGAGCCCCTTGGCGCGCGCGGTGCGGATGTAGTCCTCACCGAGCACTTCCAGCATGGTCGCGCGAGTGAGTCGTGCGTACATGGCGGCATTGAGGAACGCGAGCACGATCCAGGGAAGGATCAGCGTCTCGAACCAGATGTTGATCGGGTCGTCCGTGGTGAGGGTGTCCTCGATCTTCACCCAGCCGAGCGTGTGGACGAAGAGCCCCATCGCGATCATGCCGGTGAAGAAGATCGGCAGCGAGACGCCGCCGAGGGCGGTGATCATCGCGGAACGGTCCCAGATGGTGCCGCGCTTGAGCGCGGAGAGCACGCCGGTGGCGACACCGGCGACGAGCCACAGCACACAGGCACCGGCGGCGAGCGCCGCGGTGACGGGCAGGGCGTCCTTGAGGGTCTCCCAGACGGGCGCCTCGGTACGGAAGGAGTATCCGAAGCAGGGGGCCGGGCAGTGGGTCACGTCGGCCCCGTTGGCGTAGTCACGCCCCATCGGGATGCCCTTGACGAAGTCCCAGAACTGGACGAGCAGAGGATCGTCCAGACCCAGTTTGATGCGGATGCCCGCGAGCTGCTCGGCACCCGACGACTTGCCGGCGAAGAGGACGGCGATGTCCTGGCCAGCCCACTTGGGCAGCATGAAGAAGACGGTGAAGGTCGCGAGCAGTACGACCAGCACCATGACGACAACGGCGATCAGGCGCCGGATGAGATAAGCAAGCACTGTGCGCGGCCCGGCGGTGACCGGGACCCCCTTGTGAGGGGTCCCGGTCACCGCCCCGGGCCATCACCTGCCCTTCGGACTGGCGGGATGGGGCGGGGTGGGACTGCCTTGCGGCGTGGACTACTTCTTGTCGCTCACACCGAGCGAGACGTAGTCGTAACGACCGCTGTACGCGGCGGACGAGTAGACGTTGGTCGCCCGCGAGGAACGCCACGAGATGTTCTTCTCGTAGATGAAGGGCATCCAGTACGCCTTGTCGACGATCTCGTGGGCCAGATCGGTGTAGATCTCACCGGCCTTGTTGGGGTCGACCGTGGCGATCGCGTCGTCGAAGTACTTGTCGATCTTCGGCTCGTCGATCTGCGACTCGTTGTAGTTGCCGTTCTCGTTGATGAAACGGCTGTCGAACAGCGGCTGGGCGTAGCCCTGGCCGGTCGGGAAGTCAGGACCCCAGCCCGCCATCGTCATGCCGATGCCGCGCTTCTTCACGACCGAGGGGGAGCCGGTGATGCTGGAGGAGTCGGCGCCGTCGATCTGGTCGACCTGGGCGTCGATGTTGACCTTCTTCAGCTGCTCCTGGAGCGCCGTGGCGGCGTCCACCTCACCCGGCTGGTTGGTGCGCGCCGAGATCTTGGTCGAGAAGCCCTTGGGAGCGCCGCACTGCTTGAGCTCATCCTTGGCCTTGGTCAGGTCCGGCTTGCCCTTGCGCTCCTTGATGCCGTACGGGTCGTAGTCGTCGTGACCCTTGATCGACTTCGGGAAGACGCTGGTGGCGATCTCACCGGCGGCGACCGGGCCGCCACGGGTCTTCTGCAGGCTCGCGAAGTCCGTGGCGTAGAAGACGGCCTTGCGGCAGTGCTCGTCGTCGAACGGCTTCGTCTTGGTCACCAGGGCGACGTAACGGACGAAGTCCGTCTGCATGTTGTCGACGTTGTCCTTGTGGTCCTGAATGGCGGTGGTACGACCCGACTGGGTCATGCCGGTGCCATTCATGTCGATGTCGTAGTCACCTTCCATCAGGCGCTTGTCGTTCTCTTCGAGGTTCGCCGAGATGGTGACCTGGATCTTGTCCGGCAGGGCCGGGCGGACCGGGTCGGACGACTTCTTCCAGTTCTTGTTGCGGACGAGCGTGATGCTCTTGCCCGCGCTGTAGTTCTGGAACTTGTACGGGCCGGAGGAGAAGGGGCGCTGGGTGTACTTGGCGCCGGTGTCCTCGGACTGCTTCACCGGGGTGCCCGACGGCATCGCGAGCATCTGCTCGAAGTCGCCGTTCTTCTTGGGCAGCTTGAAGATGATGGTGTTGTCGTCCGGCGTCTCGATCGCCTTCAGACCCAGCTTGTCCTTCGACTTGTCCTCGTAGGGGCCCTTGTACTCGCCCTTGGGGTCAAGCGTGGACTTGAGGTAGCCGGGACCACCGGTGATGACCTTGGTCGCCCAGATGCGCTCGATGCCGTACTTGATGTCCTTGGAGGTCAGCTTGGAGCCGTCCTCCCAGGTGAGGCCGTCACGCAGCTTGTACGTGTAGGTCTTGCCGTCGTCGCTGATCTTCGCCGTGTCCTCGGCGAGGTCGGGGACGAGCTTGTTGGACGCGGCACCCGGCTTGGTGTCGTACGTGATCAGCGTGCGGGTGTAGTACCGCATGAAGTCCCACGTCATGCCGTAGTACGCGCGCTGCGGGTCGGCCGAGTCCAGGTCCTGCTTGGCGATGAACTTGAGCGTCCCGCCCTTCTTCTTCGACTCGTTGGCGACCTTGCCGATCGCCGCGTTGTAGCCGGCGCCCTTGCTGTCGTCGTCGTCGCTGCCGCCGCCGCACGCCGTGGTGGTCACCAGCGCCGCCACGACGAGGGCCGCGCCTGCGGTCAACCGTCGTTTAGAGGAACCTGTGGGCATTTCTCGCATCCTCCGAGATTCGCGGTCCTTGGCTTTGACTGCCTGAAGAACCATGGGAAGAGCCACCTGACGCTGCGGCAGGGGCAAGCCAGTTGGAGCTGTTTACCGAGTTCCCTTGGGGTCCAGGGCGTCGCGCAACCCGTCACCGAAGAGGTTGAAGGCCAGCACTGTCACGAAGATCGCCAGGCCAGGGAAGACCATGAACATCGGGTCGTGCTCGTACGTCGCCAGCGCGTCCCGGAGCATGCCGCCCCAGGAAGCCGTCGGCGGGCGTACACCTGCGCCGAGGAAGCTGAGCGCCGCTTCGGTGAGGATGTTGGTGGGGATCATGAGCGTCGCGTACACGGTGATCGGAGCGACCAGGTTCGGCAGCAACTCACGGAAGAGGATGTGCCGTTGACCGCCGCCGAGGCTGCGGGCCGCCTCCACGTACTCGCGTTCGCGCAGCGAGAGGGTCTGGCCGCGGACGATGCGCCCGACGTAGGGCCAGCCGAAGAAGCCGATCACCAGGATCAGTACCGCGATGCGGACGCCGCTGCCGGTGAGCCCGAGCAGGTCGTCGGGGAGGACGGAGACCAGGGAGATCACGAAGAGCAGCTGCGGGAAGGCGAGCAGCACGTCCATGACCCGGCTGATCAGGGCGTCGATCCAGCCGCCGAAGTAACCGGCGATGATCCCGAAGAAGGTGCCGAGGACCACGGCCACCACGGCGGCGAGGAACGCCACCAGGAGCGAGATCCGGGCGCCGTAGACGATGCGGCTGAAGACGTCGCGGCCCTTGTTCGGCTCCACTCCGAAGAGGAAGTCCCAACTCATGCCGCCGAACGCGCCCTTGGGCAGGTTCGTCAGGTCTTCCAGCTCGTCCTGATGGAACTCGTTGGGCGGGTGGCCCAGCAGGGAGACGATCAGGGGCGCGAAGACGGCGACAAGGACCAGGACGAGCACGGTGATGCCGCCGGCCAGCGCGACCTTGTCCCGCTTCAGGCGGTTCCAGGCGATCTGCTTGAGGGACCGCCCCTCGACCTTCCTCACCCCTGCATCAGCTGCGGGAGCGACGTCCGCTGTCGGGTCCGCGTCCGCAGGTGTGTCATGCAATGGTGCCGTCATCGTGGCAGGGACCCCTCTCAACCGGTGGTGACCGGCCCGCACTTGTCGCTGTAGCGATGTGATCAGTCCGTCGTACACAGGGGCGAAGCGCCCCTGGTGCGGGAGTCTTCATCGCGGTTGCGATCTGTTACCAGCCTTGACGGGGAAAGGATGCGCAACCGTGATGCTGATCGAGGTGTTCCGTTATCCGGACGCAGGTGAACGAGGGGCGAACACGGGGCAGTTGCATCGCAATAGGCCACGGGGGCCCATTGGGCCCCTCCGCCATCAGAACGGACATTGTGGCGGTCAGGGCAGGTATACGAGCCGCGGTGGCCGGTTCACGGCCCTTTCGGTAAGGGCCGCAGCACTGTTTCAGTACTGCGCGGGGTAGCCGTACCCGCCCGCGGGCGCCGGGGCCGGCTGGGCCTCGCGGTCGTAGAACGGCCGGGCATTGGCGCGCAGCCACATGGCCACCGGGTCGTACGCGTCGGACATCGCGACGGTCGACACGGGCAGGCCGTCGGGGACGGCGGCGATCGACTGCTGCATCATCGTGCGCACCCCGTCGACCGACGAGGGCGCCGTGTCGTACACATCGAGGCCGATGGCCAGATACGGCGCACCGAGCGCGGGCTGCACCCAGGCGCGGCGCAGCGAGCGGACCGCGGGGGTGCGGTGCGCGTTCTGCGTGAGCAGGGCGTAGAACTGGGGGATCTCGATGGCCGGCTCGGTGAGCCGCAGCGGGCCCGCGGGCAGCAGGTCGAGGCCCGACGCGATGCGCCGCAGGTCGAGCCAGGGGATGCCGACGCCGCCGCCGGGGGCGTGCGGGTTGAGCCAGAGGCCGTAGTGGTCGGGGTAGAGCGTGCGGGAGATGTCGAGCCCGCTGACCACTTCGTACGAGCGGTTCCAGCCACTGGCGGAGAGCTCCTGGGCGGAGGTCACGCACGGCGCGTACCCGAGGCCCTCGACCTCCATGTTCCCGTACTGGGCGTCGGGGGACCCCGCCTGGCCGTGCCAGAGCAGCATCCACACCTGGTCGGCGGCGAGCGCCCGCAGGAGCGCCTCGTAGGCGTCGTAGCGCCCCGGCGTCACCTGGCGCAGCATGTGCTCGACCTGCCCGGCCGCAGCCGTGCCCGACGCACTCACCCTTAACCGCCCCTTCGCGATGACCCGCTGACCCGGTGTCCCCGGCTCATGAAACCAGCTTAAGCGGCGATCCTGACACCGACTTGACGTACGGCACCCTCACACACGTACCCGCACATGTCCTTACGCGTGTCCGTGCTCGTGCCCGGGGCTCTGCCCGAAGAAGGGCCGGACCCGCTCGCGCATCCAGTCGCCGACCGGGTCCTGGGCCACGTCGAGCAGCACCAGGTTCACCGGCCAGGCCACCGGTGCCAGACCAAGGGCCCTGCCCACGGCCTCCATCGGCAGCTCGCGCGCGTTGCCCTCCCAGGAGCTCAGTTCGACGCCGACGAACAGCGCGGGCGCCTCGCCCTCGACGCTCGCCAGGCAGCGGCGGGCGCTCAGGACGACCCCGGTGGCCTCGAACTCACGGGCGGCGGCGGACAGGAAGTCCACCGGGTCCTCCTGCCAGTCCGGTTCGAAGAGGCGTACGCGGCCGCCGGTCGCGGGCCCGTCCAGCGGCGTGCGTCCCGACCGGCAGAGCTCGGCGACGGCCGGCGGCGGAAGCGGGACCCCGATCGTGCCGTCCGGGTTGACCGCGATGCCCATCTGCGGGGGAAGCCCGCGCGCGAACTCCACGGCGGGCGCCACGGTGCAGCCCATCCGGCCCCCGGTGACGTGCTGGAACTGCTGCTCGGAGCTGAAGACGGGGACGTAGGCCTGGCCGTCGATCTCCAGCGTGGGCAGGTCCAGGGTGCCGCTGTCCGGCGCCCCGCCGTTCGGCAGCGGGACCCAGACGTGGCTGCGGCCGAGCACCTCCACGATGCGGGCGCCCGCGGACGCCCGGGGCGCCCCCGGCGTGCCGAGAGAGGCCGCGAGCACCTCTTCGAGTTCGTTGCCCGGCCATCCTCCGTAGGGATGGGCGTGCGCCTGCGCCGGAATGTCCATCTGTCTTAACCCCTGCTCGGTCCCGCTCTGCCTGCGGCACGACCCTAACGTGAGCGGCGGCTCAGTCCCCGAAGCCGATCCCCCGCAGCACCCCGGCCGCCGTCCGGTCGAGCAGCACCGCCGAGCCGCAGCCGCGCGGCAGATCGCCCCGCTCGGCGGCGCCGACGAGCCGGCCGACCGTCCTGCGGTGGCGCGCGAAGGCGTACCGCGACACGCCGCGCCCGCGCGCGAGCTGGCCCTCTATGGCGGTGTCCGGCTCCACGTCGAGCAGCAGCAGATGCAGGGTCGTGCCGCGCCGCGCGGCCTCGCGGGCCAGCCAGCGGCGCACCCAGGCCTGGGTGCCGCAGTCGTGCACCACGACGCCCTCGCCGGAGCGCAGGGCCCTGCGCAGGCCCGCGTAGTGCGCGATGCGGACCAGGGGGCGGTACACCGCGTACGGCAGCAGGCTCGGCATGCGCCGGGCCCAGCGGTCGCGGGTGTCCTGCGAGTCGATGCGCGGGCCCGCGACGGCTCTGCGCATCAGCGTGGACTTGCCGCTGCCCGGCAGCCCGGAGACGACGATCAGATCGCCCTCGCCGAACGTGAGCCGGTGCGGGCTGTGGCCGGTCCGCTGCCGCAGGTCGCGGACGACGGCCGCCGGCAGGGGGCCGCAGCTCTCCCTGGTGGGGGCGGCTGCCTGTTTGGGCAGGGCCACCCCCGTGTTGGTCGCGTAGACGCTCGTCCTGCGCACCGTGATCGGCCTCCCCATAGCGGTCACGTACCTGCTTACCGCAGCTTCCCCGGCAAGTGTAAAGAGAAGGTAATGCGGCACAAGGGCATTACCCGACTGGCACTGCCCTGTGACGCGGGCGCGTGCAATGATGTGCGCGCAAACTCCATACAGGCCGTTTGAATCCGCGCGGGAGAGTTCCCGGACACCGTCGAAAGACGCTCCGGGGCGCCGAAGGAGCAAGTCCCTCCCTTGAATCTCTCAGGCCCCGTACCGCGCGGGCGAGGCACATCTGAAAAGCGGGCCGCGGTCGCGGCTCCACCCAAGGTGCAAGTCATGACCCCCTGTACGGACGGGTCGTGGTGAACCTCTCAGGTTCCGATGACAGATGGGGAGGATCGACCTCGCCCGTCATGCCCTGGGAGTTCCACTGATGAGTACCGTCCCCCGTCTGACCGCCCTCGATGCCGTGCATCGTGCGCTCGGCGCGACGATGACCGACTTCGCGGGCTGGGACATGCCGCTGCGCTACGGCAGCGAGCGCGACGAGCACATCGCCGTCCGCACCAAGGCCGGTCTCTTCGACCTCTCCCACATGGGCGAGATCACGGTCACAGGACCGCAGGCCGCGGACTTCCTGAACTTCTCGCTGGTCGGCAACATCGGCTCCGTCGGTGTCGGCCGCGCCCGCTACACGATGATCTGTGCCGAGGACGGCGGCATCCTGGACGACCTGATCGTCTACCGGCTCGGCGAGACCGAGTACATGGTGGTCGCCAACGCGTCGAACGCGCAGGTCGTCCTGGACGCGCTCACCGCCCGCGCCGACGGCTTCGACGCGCGGGTCCGTGACGACCGCGACGCGTACGCGCTGCTCGCCGTCCAGGGTCCCGAGTCCCCCGGCATCCTGAAGTCACTCACGGACGCGGACCTGGACGGCCTGAAGTACTACGCGGGCCTGCCGGGCACGGTCGCGGGCGTGCCCGCGCTCATCGCCCGCACGGGCTACACGGGCGAGGACGGCTTCGAGCTGTTCGTGGCGCCCGGCGACGCCGAGAAGCTGTGGGGCGCGCTGATGGAGGCGGGCGAGCCCGTCGGCCTGGTCCCGGCCGGCCTCTCCTGCCGCGACACGCTCCGCCTGGAGGCGGGCATGCCGCTGTACGGGCACGAGCTGACCGCCGAGCTGACGCCCTTCGACGCGGGTCTGGGCCGGGTCGTGAAGTTCGAGAAGACCTCGCAGGCCGACACCTTCGTGGGGCGCGCGGCGCTCGCGGCCGCCGCCGAGCGCGCCGAGACCGCTCCCCCGCGCAAGCTGGTGGGCCTGATCGCCGAGGGCCGCCGCATCCCGCGCGCGGGCTTCTCCGTGGTCGCCGACGGAAAGGTCATCGGCGAGGTCACCTCCGGGGCGCCGTCCCCGACACTGGGCAAGCCGATCGCCATCGCGTACGTGGACGCCGCGCACGCGGCTCCCGGCACCGAGGGCGTCGGCGTGGACATCCGCGGCACGCACGAGCCCTACGAGGTCGTGGCTCTGCCGTTCTACAAGCGCCAGAAGTGACACTTCCGTCTCTTTGGTAACCCGGAAGTGACCCCCCGCACATCATTCCCGTTCCGCAGCACCCACCCGCGTACAGGAGAATTCAGGTCATGAGCAACCCCCAGCAGCTGCGTTACAGCAAGGAGCACGAGTGGCTCTCGGCCACCGAGGACGGTGTGGCGACGGTCGGTATCACGGAGCACGCCGCCAACGCGCTCGGTGACGTCGTCTACGCCGACCTTCCCGAGGCCGGCGCCGCGGTGACCGCGGGCGAGACGTGCGGCGAGCTCGAGTCGACCAAGTCGGTCAGCGATCTGTACTCGCCGGTGACCGGTGAGGTCGTCGAGTCGAACCAGGACGTCGTGGACGACCCCTCGCTCGTCAACTCCGCCCCGTTCGAGGGTGGTTGGCTCTTCAAGGTACGCGTCACGGAGGAGCCGAAGGACCTGCTCTCCGCGGACGAGTACACCGAGTTCTCCGGCAGCTGAAGCCCCCCGAAGACCCCTAGGGACCACCTGATGTCGCTTCTCAACACCCCTCTCCACGAGCTGGACCCGGAAGTCGCCGCCGCCGTCGACGCCGAGCTCCACCGCCAGCAGTCCACCCTCGAAATGATCGCGTCGGAGAACTTCGCTCCGGTCGCCGTCATGGAGGCCCAGGGCACGGTCCTCACCAACAAGTACGCCGAGGGCTACCCCGGCCGCCGCTACTACGGCGGCTGCGAGCACGTCGACGTCACCGAGCAGATCGCGATCGACCGGATCAAGGACCTGTTCGGCGCCGAGTACGCCAACGTCCAGCCGCACTCCGGCGCCTCCGCCAACCAGGCCGCCCTCTTCGCGATCGCCCAGCCCGGCGACACGATCCTCGGCCTGGACCTGGCGCACGGCGGCCACCTCACGCACGGCATGCGCCTGAACTTCTCCGGCAAGCAGTTCAACGTGGTCGCGTACCACGTCGACGAGGCCGGTCTGGTGGACATGGCCGAGGTCGAGCGCCTGGCCAAGGAGAACAGCCCGAAGGTGATCATCGCGGGCTGGTCCGCCTACCCGCGCCAGCTGGACTTCGCGGAGTTCCGCCGGATCGCCGACGAGGTCGGCGCGTACCTGTGGGTCGACATGGCGCACTTCGCCGGGCTCGTCGCCGCGGGCCTGCACCCCAACCCGGTGCCGTTCGCGGACGTGGTCACCTCCACCACGCACAAGACGCTCGGCGGCCCGCGCGGCGGCGTCATCCTGGCCCGCAGCAAGGAGTTCGCGAAAAAGCTGAACTCCGCGGTCTTCCCCGGCTTCCAGGGCGGCCCCCTGGAGCACGTGATCGCGGCCAAGGCCGTCTCCTTCAAGGTCGCTGCCTCCGAGGAGTTCAAGGAGCGCCAGCAGCGCACCCTGGACGGCGCCCGCATCCTGGCCGAGCGCCTGGTGCAAGGCGACGCGAAGGCCGTCGGCGTCGACGTCCTGTCCGGCGGCACGGACGTGCACCTGGTCCTGGTGGACCTGCGCAACTCCGAGCTGGACGGCCAGCAGGCCGAGGACCGCCTCCACGAGGTCGGCATCACGGTCAACCGCAACGCGGTCCCGAACGACCCGCGCCCCCCGATGGTCACCTCGGGCCTGCGGATCGGTACGCCCGCGCTCGCGACCCGCGGCTTCCAGGAGGAGGACTTCCGTGAGGTCGCGGACGTCATCGCCGAGGCGCTGAAGCCGGGCGAGGTCGACACGGAGTCGCTCAAGGCGCGCGTCTCGGCCTTGGCAGCCAAGCACCCGCTGTACCCCAACCTGTAGCAGTTTCGTACGCTTTCCTTCGTACGATTCTTCGGGGCACCGCGCACACTGGACAGTGAAGACAGTGAGTGCGGTGCCCCGGCTCATGCCCCGCGTTCGCAGTTCTCCGCACAGTTCGTTCCGTAGTTCTCCGCACCACCCCGGCAGACAACGGCGTCTACCAACCATCATTGGAGTTTCTCGTGGCCCTCTCGGTCTTCGACCTGTTCTCGATCGGCATCGGCCCGTCCAGCTCCCACACGGTCGGTCCCATGCGCGCCGCCCGCATCTTCGCGAGCCGCCTCAAGAACGAGGGCCTGATGGCCCACACCACCGCCATACGGGCCGAGCTCTACGGCTCCCTCGGCGCCACCGGCCACGGCCACGGCACCCCGAAGGCGGTCCTGCTCGGCCTGGAGGGCGAGTCCCCGCGCGAGGTCGACGTCGAGTCCGCCGACGACCGCGTCGAGCGGATCAAGAGCACCGGGCGCCTCAACCTCCTCGGCATGCACGAGATCGACTTCGACTTCGACGAGGACCTGGTCCTGCACCGCCGCAAGGCCCTGCCGTACCACGCCAACGGCATGACGATCTTCGCGTACGACCACGAGGGCGCCCTCGTCCTGGAGAAGACGTACTACTCCGTGGGCGGCGGCTTCGTGGTCGACGACGACGCGGTGGCCGGCGAGAACCCGATCGTGCCCGACGACACGGTCCTCAAGCACCCCTTCCGCACCGGCGACGAGCTCCTGCGCCTGGCCTCCGAGACCGGCCTGTCCATCTCCGCGCTGATGCTGGAGAACGAGAAGGCCTGGCGCACCGAGGCGGAGATCCGCTCGGGGCTGCTCGACATCTGGGGCGTCATGCAGTCCTGCGTCTCGCGCGGCATGTCCCGCGAGGGCATCCTGCCCGGCGGCCTCAAGGTCCGCCGCCGCGCGGCCAACTCCGCGCGCCAGCTGCGCGCCGAGGGCGACCCGCAGGCCCGCGCCATGGAGTGGATCACGCTCTACGCGATGGCGGTGAACGAGGAGAACGCCGCGGGCGGCCGCGTCGTGACCGCCCCGACCAACGGCGCCGCGGGCATCATCCCGGCGGTCCTGCACTACTACATGAACTTCGTGGCCGGCGGTTCCTCCCAGGAGGAGCGGGAGGACGGCGTGGTCCGCTTCCTGCTCGCGGCGGGCGCGATCGGCATGCTCTTCAAGGAGAACGCCTCGATCTCCGGCGCCGAGGTCGGCTGCCAGGGTGAGGTCGGCTCCGCCTGCTCGATGGCGGCGGGCGCCTTCGCCGAGGTGCTCGGCGGCAGCCCCGAGCAGGTCGAGAACGCCGCGGAGATCGGCATGGAGCACAACCTCGGCCTGACCTGCGACCCGGTCGGCGGCCTCGTCCAGATCCCGTGCATCGAGCGCAACGGCATGGCGGCGGTGAAGGCCGTCACCGCGGCGAAGATGGCGATGCGCGGCGACGGCAGCCACAAGGTGTCCCTCGACAAGGTCATCAAGACCATGAAGGAGACCGGCGCCGACATGAGCGTGAAGTACAAGGAGACGGCGCGGGGCGGCCTCGCGGTGAACATCATCGAGTGCTGAGCCTCCGACAGGGCTCTCCCAGCAGGTGGCGTCGGAGCGGACCTGTTTCAGGTCGCTGAGGCAGGCGTCCGCTGCCTGAGTCGTCGTGGCGTGCCGTGCGGCGGGACCCGGTGGCCGGTCCGTCGGCGCCGCCGCGAGGGCGGCGAGCTTGGCGCCGTCACCGCGGTCCGCGTCGCTCAGCGCCTCGGACAGGCCCTCCCCCGCGTCCTCCGGCGTGTACATCGCGGTGGTGACGACGTCGAGCACCGTAGGCGGCGTAGTCGCCGACGGCCCGGCGGAACCCCACGGCCTGCCGAGATAGGTGAGCTTCGCGCAGGCCGCCGCCGCACCGCCCCGGCGGACCTGCCGGCGCGCGGTGTCGATCTCGACGTCGGCGACACGGTGCACGGGCGTACGACTCCGGCCCGGCGGCACAGGCTGCGCACCCTGGCGACCAGCTTTGGCACGGCGAACGGCTTGACCAGGTAGTCGTCGCCCCCGCCCGCTCGCGAAGCCTTCGACCCGGTCGGCGACGGTGTCGCGCGCGGTCAGGAAGAGCACCGGGCAGGTGAGGCAGGTTCTCACCGCGCGACAACCCAGGTTCTCACCACGCGAAAACCCAGGTTCTCACCGCGCGAGAACCAGGTTCTCACCGCGCGAAGAACAACGCCTCCGCGCCCACCGGCCGATACCCCGCCGCCTGGAAGGCTCGCACACTGCGCGCGTTCCCGGCCGACTGCTGCGACCACACCGGGGCCCCGCCGGGCACCAGATGCCGGGCGGCGAGCGCCAGCGCCCGGCCGAGCCCCCGGTGCCGTACGTCCTCGGAGACCTCGATCGCCGCCTCCCAGCGCCCGGCGAGACCGCGCCCGAGCACCAGTACTCCGCCGCCGTCGGCGGCCCACACGCGCACGTCGTCGCGGCGCTTGCGGGCCCGCACCACCCGGGGGTGGTCCGGGTCGTCGATCTCGCGGAGCCCGACGGCCGGTCCGGGTCCGCCCGGCAGCGCGGCGGCCACGGTGAGGAGGTCGGTGGTGTCCGTCGTGCGTCCGGTCCGCTCCATGAAGGCGGCGAGGAACAGGGGGTTCATCGTGGCGGCCAGCGGGTCGCAGTCGAGCGCGGCGAGGGTGGCGTGCACCCACCGCGGGTCCTCGTCCGTGAAGACCACCGAATGCGCGGTGAAGGCGATCACGCCCGCGTCGCGGTGGCAGGGCTGCGGCACGACGGTCGTGGTGCCGTCGGGCGGCGGGAACTGCCCGAGGGCCGCCGCGTCGAGGATCGCCCCGAGCGCGGCAGGGGTGCTGGCCATGGGCGTACTCCTTGTGATCGCGTCCTCGGACGGCCGATACCCTAACCCCCGTCAGTAGTGCACGAAGAAGGGGTGGATCCGGTGGCGGACATCGAGGAAGCGCGCAAGACGTTCGACCAGTTCGACGCGGACGGCGACGGCTTCATCACGGCGGCCGAGTGGAAGTCGGCCATGGCGAAGATGGGGGACTTCTACGTCACCGAGACGGTGGCCGAGGCCGTGATCGGCACGAAGGACACCGACAAGGACAAGCGCCTGTCGTTCGACGAGTTCTGGGCGAGCCTGAACAAGTAGCGGGAGCGCGGCACAAGGGGCCCGGCACGGGAGTGCGCCGGGCCCCTTCCGCGTATCTCGACCGGGGTGATCGCTGGTCAGTACGTCGTCCACGGCGCGTTTCGTACGGCCCGTCGAGGCGATGGACGCGGAGGGGGCGGCGGGGGTCTGCGGGGGCGGTACGCGTGGCGCAGGGCGAACTGCAGGACACCCCTCGGCCGGTTGACAGCCGGCCATAGAGCCCCGCACCTACCGCCCAGTCTCCGTCTCCCGCTCCGCAGCGCTGTCGATCCCGTAGAACCGCGCCGACGCGTTTACATGCGCCATCCGCCGTATCGCGTTGAACACCGCCTCCCCCAGCACGGTACCGATCACCACGCTCTCCACCAGGTCCTCGACCGCCACCCGCCGGTCCACGTAGCCGAGGTCGGCGCGGGCGACCATCTCGGCGGCGTCGGCGTACGTGTCGAGCAGTTCCGCGAACGCCCCGTGGCCGACGCGCCCCATGGCGGCAAGGGCCCGTGACAGGTCGGCCGCGGCGGGATTCGACTCATGGGTGCGCCAGCCGCGGCGTGCGATCAGCTCCTCGACCGCCGTGTGCGCGGCCGCCGCCTCGGCGTCGTCCTCGGCCTCCCCCGCCGAACCGAGCCGGTCCGCGGCGGCTCCGAGCACCTTGTGCAGCGGGCGCCCGGGGTCGTCGACCGCGCCGAGCACCTCCGCGATCGCCGCCACCTTCAGGCCGCCCACGTCGAGCAGCGCGCGGATGAGGCGCAGCCTGCGCTCGTGCGCCTCGCCGTACTGCGCCTGGTTCGGGCTGCTCAACTCGCCCGCCGGCAGCAGCCCTTCGCGGACGTAGTACTTGATCGTCGGCACCGGCACACCGGTCCTGCGGCTCAACTCGCCAATACGCACGGCCTGCCCACTCTCCTCTTCGCGCTTGCGCCCGCCACTCTGCCACCGGCCGCGCCCTTGCCATCCCCGAGCCCCATCATAGATAGTGGCGCTATCGGATAGCGGACAGCGCCACTATCTATATTTGCCGCAGAGGCGAACACAGACAATCAGGGGGATTTCCATGCCTTTATGGCGTTCATGGCACCGACCGCTCGTGGTCTTCTCCGTGTCCATGGCGGTCCTGGCCGTCGTGTCCGGCGTCGGCCTGGTCGTCGACGACCGCGTGCTCGTCGGCTCGCGGATCTGGTTCAAGCCGTTCAAGTTCTCGGTCTCGTTCGTCGCGTACGGACTCTCGCTCGCCTGGATGCTGTCGTTGCTCGACCGCGGCCGCAGGGCGGGCTGGTGGGCGGGCACGGTCGTCGCCGTGTCGAGCCTCACCGAGATGGTGCTCATCACCGGGCAGGTGGTGCGGGGCAGGCGCAGCCACTTCAACCACCAGACCCCGTTCGACGAGGCCCTGTTCAACGCGATGGCCGTCACCGTCGTCATCCTGTGGCTCGGCACCCTGCTCGTCGCGATCCTGCTGCTGCGCGCCCGGATCGCCGACCGCGCGTCCGCCTGGGCGATGCGCTGCGGAATCGCCATCGCTCTCGCCGGGGCGGCCGTCGGGTTCCTGATGACCCAGCCGGCGCCCGGTCAGCAGCGGGGCTCCTCGCCGATCGTCGGCGCCCACAGCGTCGGCGTACCGGACGGCGGCCCCTCCATGCCGCTGACCGGCTGGTCGACCACCGGCGGCGATCTGCGCATCCCGCACTTCGTCGGCATGCACGCGCTGCAGTTGCTCCCGCTGCTCCTGATGGGCCTGACGGTCCTCGCGGCGCGCCCCCGCTTCGGGCGGCTGACCGGCGAGCGGGTGCGGCTGCGGCTCGTGCTCATCGCCTCGGCCGCGTACGCCGCCGCCTTCGCCCTGGTCACCTGGCAGGCCCTGCGCGGCCAGCCGCTCATCCACCCGGACGGCGCGACGCTGACGGCCGCCGGCCTGATCACCGGCGCGACGGCCGCGGGTGCGTACGCAGCCCTGCGCACCCCAACCAGCCGTAATACCAGCCCAGTTCAGAGCCCAGTACAGGCAGCCGGAAGCCCTCTGGAAGAAGACGACAACAAGGAGCTTGTGTCATGACCGGATTCCTCTTCGAGCTCACCTTCTGGCTGGCCGCCCCGGTCTGGCTGCTCATGATCTTCGCACCGGGGTGGCGGACGACCGCACGGATCGCCGCCTCACCCCTCACCGTCCTACCGGTCCTCGCCGTCTACGTGGCGATGGCACTGCCCGTCCTGCCCGAACTCTGGGCCGCCGTCAGCAGCCCCGACATCGACGGATTCCGCGAGCTGCTCGTCCTCGCCGGCGGAGCGGGCGCGATCTGGGCGCAGGTCATCGCCTGGGACCTGCTGATCGGACAGTGGATGTACCGCGAGGCGCGGCGCATCGGCATCCACCCGCTGGTCATGGGACCGCTCCTGGTCCTGACGATCCTCCTCTCGCCGTTCGGCCTGCTGCTCTTCCTGCTCCTGCGGGCCGTGAAGGAGAACCGCGATCAGCCGCGGCCCTTGGTCGGCTCCATGCCGCGCTGATCGACCACCGCACGCTCCAGGACCGCGACTCTGCCGGAGAGGACCTCGGGGTTCCCCGCCTTGCCGGGCTTGCCGCCCGGCTTGTGGTCCTTGGTCATGTAGCTGCGCGCGCCGAGGTAGGCGAAGGACTCTTTGTCGAAGATCCATTCACTGCGCATCGCGAACGATGACTCCTCGAGGGTGATGCCGATCCCGTGGCGGCCCGCCGCGTCCACCGCGTCCGGGATCACGGTCACCCCGGGGAGCTTCGCGACGGCCTTGTAGAACGCGGCGGCGTTCTCCGCCGGCATGATCGCCTCGGCGATCAGGTCCCCGATCCTGTCGAAGACCGCCTGCGCCTTCGTCTCCTCCCCTTCGATCACCCGCGTCTCGGCGTACAGCTTCTTCAGCAGGGCGTCGGGGTCGGTGGGGAGCGAGGCCAGCCAGTCGTACGTCGGCCGCTCGGGCCCCTCCGGAACGGCACCGCTGTCATCGGAACCGTCCACGGCGGACGCCTCGATGGGCAGGTCCTGACCGGGCATCGACGCCCCCTTGCCGCTCTCCCGGATCAGGCCGATGTCCGTGACGGGGGCGGGGTTCTGCGCCATCCAGACCTGCCGCTTGAACGGCGCGCCGAGCTTCACCTTGCCGTAGAGCTCGCCCTTGTTCTCCTGGACCAGGCTGCGCACGTACACGAACTGGCTGTCCTTCACCCCCTGCGTGTCGGCCTTCAGGGACGCGGTGGCGATCCGGTCGAGCGTGACGGCCGCACGGGCACTGGCTCCTCGGCCCGCTCCCATGTCACGGACACCGCCGGAGCCGCCGGACCCGCCGGAACCGGAAGGAAGCGTGGCGGCAAGGACCCCGGCCACCGCGAGCGCGGCGGCGGCCGGCATCAGCACGGCGGGGCGCAGGAAGCGGCGGCGGGCCGACGCGGGGACGGCCTCCTCGCGATCCACGGTGGCGTTGTCGCGAGCTGCGTTGTCGAAGGCGGCGTTGTCGAAGGCGGCGTTGTCGCGGTCGATCTGCTGCATCAGGATGTCCTTGTGGTGAAGGTGACGCCCCGGCGGAAGTTCCCATTCGTCTTCGTCCGACTCCGCGAGCAGGCGGGCCAGTTCAGCGGCCTCGTCCTCTCCCCGGGACGGGGTGGCGGCGTTCATCGGAATTCCTCCCGCAGGGGCAGGGCCGCGAACGCGGCCTCACTCTCTACCTCTCCGCGACCACGGAGAGGTTCCGTCACGTTCTTCACTTCCGTCGCACCGGCCCCGTCGTCCTCGCTGAGCCGCCGCAGCCGCGCACGGGCCCGCGAGAGCCGCGAACGCACCGTGCCGACCGGAACGCCGAGCGCCTCGGCGGCCTGTGCGTAGTCAAGGCCGGACCACACGCACAGCACGAGCACCTCACGCTCCTGACGGCGCAGCCGACGCAGCGCGCCGTGCACCGCCGCGAGCCGCCGCGCGTCGTCCATCCGCCCCGCCGACTCCTCGGCGAAGTCCGCCACTTCGGGCGGGGACGGCTGACGGGACAGGAAGGCCAGCCGCCGGCGCAGGCCGCGGTTGGCGTTCTGCGCCTTGTGCGTCGCGATGCCGAGCAGCCACGGCTTGAGCGAACCGCCGTCCGGTTCGAGACGCTCGCGGGTGCGCCAGGCAGTCAGGAAGGTCTCGGACATGACCTCCTCGGCGGTCGACCAGTCGCCGGTCAGCCGAAGCGCATGGTTGTAGACCGTCCGCGCGTACGCCTCGTACAACTCACCGAACGCCTCCCGCTCGCCTGCCCGGATCCGTGCATGGATGCCATCTCCCAGTTCAGTAGGCCTCACACCACGTATCTCTCCGCACCCCGGGACAAGTTCCTGTGCCCCTCGTCACAAGAATGCCCCCCGCCGACCCCCGGCCCGGAATACTCCACCCGATCCGGAGGTTGGCTCCGCTACGAGACCAGCGAACCAGCCAACCCCCGGAAGGGCCAGTCATGAAGATCGGCATCATCGGCGCGGGCAACATCGGCGGCAACCTCACCCGCCGCCTCACGGCCGTCGGCCACGACGTGTCCGTCGCGAACTCCCGTGGCCCGCAGACCCTCACGGACCTCGCCGCGGAGACCGGCGCCACGCCCGTGACGGTGGAGGAGGCCGCGCGCGGCGCCCAGGTCGTCGTCGTGACGATCCCCCTGAAGGCCGTGCCGAACCTGCCGTCCGGCTTCCTCGACGGAGCGGCCGACGACGTCGCCGTCATCGACACCGGCAACTACTACCCGCAGCAGCGCGACGGGAAGATCGCCGAGATCGAGGAGGGCCTGACCGAGAGCCGCTGGACCGAGCGCCAGATCGGCCACCCGGTGATCAAGGCATTCAACGGCACCTACGCCCAGGACATCCTCGACAAGCCCCAGCCCAAGGGCACGCCCGGCCGCGTCGCCCTGCCGGTGTCCGGCGACGACGAGGCCGCCAAGAAGGTCGTACGCGACCTCATCGACGAGATCGGCTTCGACACCGTGGACACCGGCGGCCAGGACGACTCCTGGCGCCAACAGCCGGGCACCCCGGTCTACGGCCTCGCGGCGGACACGGAGGCAGTCCGCAAGGCACTGGACTCCGCGTCCCCGGAGCGGACAGCGGACTGGCGCGCCTGACCACCGACGCGACGGGTCGCGCGCGGGACGGCTACGGCTTGGCCCAGTCCCGCAGCGCGGCCTCGCTCGCGAAGTCCGCGACGTTCTTGTCCAGCGGCGTCGACGTGTACTGGTGGATACGCCACTTCGCCTGGATGCGCGGCTTGCCCGCCGAGACGTAGTCCGCTATCCACAGACCGTCACCCGCGAAGGATGTGCTGTCCCGGGTGGTCCAAAAATCGCGGTTGCAGTAGAGCAAACACCTGTGCGAGGGCCGCAACCGCTTCACCTCCCGGATGAAGCGGTCCTTCTCCGCGTTCGACGCGGCCGTCCGGTCCCCCGTCCACTCCCAGTCCACCGCCAGCAAGTCCCCCGCCTTCTCGGGGGCCTTGCTCACGAAGTACTCCGCCTGGGCCGTGATGTTGCCCGGCCACAGGAAGTGGTAGAAGCCGACCACGCAGCCGCCGTCCCGTGCGCGCTTCGTCTGCGCGGTCAGTCTTGGGTTGACGTACGAACGGCCCTCTGTCGCCTTGATGATGACGAAGGATATGCCGTCCGTGTCGAACGTGGACTGGTACGAGCTGACGTCGATGCCTTTGAGCACGGGCAGCCTCCTGAGCGGCAGAGGGGAGATCGGCTGGATCTACCCTTGTGGTGCCCGGTGGCCGTGATGGTCAACCGTTGAACGGCTCAGCGGAAGATCCCCGTGTGGCCCAGCGAGTAGCGGCCGGGCTGCGGGTAGACCGCGAGGCCGTGCGGGCCGCCGCCCACCGGGATGCGGGCGGTCTGGACTCCGGTGCGGGTGTCGATGGCGTACACCTCGGAGTCGTAACGGCCCGACAGCCAGAGGGTGTTGCCGTCCGCCGACACTCCGCCCATGTCGGGGCTGCCGCCCTGGGGGAGCTTCCACTTCTTGGTGAGTTTGTTCTTGGGGAAGTCGAAGACGGAGACGGTGCCCTCGCCGCGGTTGGACACGTACATCTCGCGTGAGTCCCGGCTGACGTACAGGCCGTGGGTGCCCTTGCCGGTGGGCAGGAGCTTGGGCCGGCCGAACTTCTCGCCGTTCAGGACCCACATGCCGTCGGCCATCATGTCGGCGACGTAGAAGGTCTTGCCGTCGGGCGAGATCTTCACGTCCTGCGGCATGGCGCCCTTGAAGGGCAGTTTCTGCTGGCCGATGACCTTCATCTTCTCCGTGTCGACCTTGAGGAGTTCGCCGGAGAACTCGCAGGAGACGATGAAGTAGCGCCCGTCGGCGGAGAAGTCGGCGTGGTTGACGCCGTAGCAGCTGACCGGTTCGGTCTTGACCTCCTTCATGGTGTGCGGGTCGCGGAAGACGAGCTCGCGGTCCATCGAGGCCATGACGATGGCGTACTTGCCGTTGGGCGTGAAGTAGAGGTTGTACGGGTCGTGCACGTCGACGGGCTTGCCCGCCTTGCCGGTCTTGGGATTGATCGGGGTGAGCGTGTGGCCTCGGTTGTTGTTGACCCAGAGCGTCTTCATGTCCCAGGAGGGGACGACGTGCTGGGGCTGGACCCCGACGTCGATCGTGTCGATCACTTCGTACGTCTTGGGGTCGATGACGGAGACGGTGTTGGAGTTGGTGTTGGGGACGTAGATCCGGGAGGGGAAGTCCTTGACCACCGGGGAGAGTTTGTTCGGGCGGTCGGCCGCGTAGACGTCCTTGGGGTCGAGGACGGGCGGCATCCCGGGGAGGCCGGGGGCGACCTTGGGTCTGGTGGGTTTCTGGATGCCCTTGGTGCCGAGGGCTTCGTTCTCGCGGGTGTCGCTGCCGCAGCCGGCGAGCGCGGCGGCGACGACGGCGCCGGCCGCGACGACCGCTCCGGTGCGCCGGGTGAGGTTCAGGTGCAGGGTCATCAGGTCAGCAGCTCCGTGGTCGTCACCGCGCGCAGGCCGCGGCGGTCGAGGTCTTCCAGGACGGCGGGGAGCGCGGCGACCGTGTCCGCGTACCCGAAGTGCAGGCTCACGATCGAGCCCGCGCGCACTTCTGAGGCGATCTTGCGGGTGACGGCCGGGGCGCCCGGCGAGGTGAAGTCGAGGGAGTCGACGTCGTACGAGAGGACGTGCGGGTAGCCCGCGCGGTGGGCGAGGCGGGTGACGAGGGGGGTCGCGGTCCGGGCGCGCGAGGGGCGGAACCAGGTGCCGATGGAGCCGGTGAGGCGGCGCAGTCGGTCGGCGCAGCCGGTGATCTCCGCGCGGGCTTGGGCCTCGTCCATGTCGTTGACGGTGCGGTGGTGGTGGGTGTGGTTGCCGAGGTCGTGGCCGCCGTCGAGGATGCGGCGGGCGAGTTCGGGGTGTTCGTCGAGCCAGCCGCCGACGGCGAGGACGGTGATCCTGGCGTCCGCCTTCTCGGCGATGGAGAGCAGGGAGCGCGCGGTGGCCGGGTCGCCCTGGCCGTGGAAGGTGAGGGCGACCTGGGGACGGCCGCGAGGGCTGTGCGCGATCTGGTCGGGCAGGCCGGGGTAGCGGCGGGGTGCGGGGGCGGCGCGGGGCGCTTGCGCGGCGGGGTGCCGGGCGACGGGTGCGGCCCGGTGCGCCGCGGGGGCGGTTCCGGAGGCGGAGCAGCCTGCGGTGAGCGCGCCCGCGACGGCCAGTGCGGCGCCCGCGCGCAGGGCTCCGCGGCGGTCAGTCTCGATCACGCGACCATTTAATGGTAAAAGCGCGTGAAAGCCTCTTATTGCCCGCCCACGAACCCTGCGGGTCGGGGCCGCGGGGCAGCCGGCCCCTCTCTCGTCTCTTGCGGAACACCTGTCACAGCCAGAACTTAACCAGCGTTTACCAGGCAGGTGTCCCAGCTCACCAAGGATTCACTTTCACCCTGCCCCGTTTTGCACACCTATGACCGGATAGGGGCTTTTGGATCAGTGGCCCCCGTCTGCCATAGTCGAATCCACGACCCCCATTGACCCGGGCTCAGGTCGTCATCGGCGCCCGTGGACCACACCCCTTTGTCCACGCGGCGCTCCGCGCAGGCCCCCGCAGCGCCCCATCCGGCGACCGGGGGCTTTCGCGTATCAGCGGTCGGCGACCCGCATCTCGAACCAGGTCGTCTTGCCGCGCGGCAGCAGGTCCACGCCCCACCGGTCGGAGAGCTTGTCGACCAGGAAGAGCCCGCGGCCGCTGAGGTCGAGTTCATGGACAGGCATCAGGCAGGGCAGTCCGCGCGAGGGATCGCGCACCTCGACCCTGATCCAGCCGCGCCGCCGCATCATCCGCAGCCCGAAGACGCGGGCGCCGGTGTGCCGCACGGCGTTGCCGACGAGCTCGGAGGTGAGGAGGACGGCGTCCTCGGTGAGCTTCGGGGAGAGCCCCCAGTGCCGGAGCACGACGACCTGGGTGAGCCGGCGCGCGATGGCGGCGGACTCCGGGCGCGACGGCAGCGGAACCTCCGCGTCCGTCGGATTGCCGAACAACTCGAGCGCTTTGAGCGCGTGTTCGTCCTCAACCGCCGGCGACCAGCGCGCCGCGGTCGCACTCCCGTGTCGCCGCGGCTGTTCGATACCCTCCAGCCCCGCCATGCCCCCCATCATGGCCGCACAGGACGCGTTCCGGGGCCGTTCCGACGGAATAAGCCCCCCGGAACCATCCGTTCCGGGGGGCCGGGTAGGCATATGCCAGTGGCAGTCAGGCACCTGTTACACCCCTGCTGACCTGCGATGACTACCCGCTTACGAGTGATCACTTACAGCCGCGAACCGGGCAGACTTAAGGTTCTCTTAAGGCGTGCATAATCCGCTCCTTCGGGGGACACTTTGGCTGACGCGCCCTCAACTGATGCCGATCCAGCGGAACTTCGGGCGCCGCCGCAGAGAAATCTCAGAGGAACTTGGCCTTGCCCGGGCCCTCCTCGACGAAGCTGCGCATGCCCCGCTCGCGGTCCTCGGTGGCGAACAGACCGGCGAACCAGGTGCGTTCAATGGCGAGCCCGGTGTCGATGTCCGTCTCCAGGCCCGCGTCCACGGCCTCCTTGGCGGCGCGCAGCGCGAGCGCGGGCCCCTGCGCGAGCCGCGCGGCCCACTGGTGCGCCTGCTCGTACACCTCGGCGGCGGGCACGACGCGGTCCACCAGGCCGATGGTGAGCGCCTCGTCGGCCTTGACCATGCGGCCGGTGAAGATGAGGTCCTTGGCCTTGGACGGGCCGACCAGACGGGACAGGCGCTGGGTGCCGCCCGCGCCGGGGATCAGGCCGAGCAGGATCTCCGGCTGGCCGAGCTTGGCGTTGTCGGCGGCGATGCGGAAGTCGGCGCAGAGCGCCAGCTCGCAGCCGCCGCCGAGGGCGTAGCCGGTGACGGCGGCGACGACGGGCTTGGGGATGCGGGCGACGGCGGTGAAGGAGTCCTGCAGGGCGCGGGACCGCACGACCATCGCCGCGTGGTCCATGTCCTGCATCTCCTTGATGTCCGCGCCCGCCGCGAACACCTTCTCGCCGCCGTAGATGATCACGGCGCGTACGTCGTCGCGCCGGGTCGCCTCTTCGGCCAGCTCCTTGAGCCGGTCCTGCAGGGCGATGTCGAGCGCGTTCATCGGGGGGCGGTCGAGGCGGATCGTGCCGACGCCTTCGGCGACTTCGAGATGCACAGATGTCATGCGAGGCACGTTAGCCGTGCCTCGCATGACGGGGACATGCGGCCGGGTGTTCCCGGCGGGCCGGTCAGGCCTTCCGACCGGTCAGGCCTTCCACTTCTCCCAGGACATGTTCCAGCCGTTGTAGCCGTTCTCGGGCTGGATCGTCTTGTCCGCGGAGTTCTTCACGACCACGAGGTCCCCGATGAGGGAGTTGTCGAAGAACCATCCGGCGGGCGTCTTCTTGCTGTAGCCGCCGCGCACGTCGCTCAGGCCTATGCAGCCGTGGCTGGCGTTCGTGTTGCCGAAGGCGCCGCCCGACCAGTAGTTGCCGTGGATGAACGTGCCCGACGTGGACAGGCGCATCGCGTGCGGGACGTCCTTGATGTCGTACTCGCCGCCGAAGCCGACGGTCTCGCCGTTCATGCGCGTGACCTGGAGCTTCTCGCTGATGACCATCTGGCCGTTGTACGTCGTCGTGCCGGGGGCGCCAGCGGTGATCGGGATCTTCTTGATCTGCTTGCCGTCCCGGACGACCTTCATCTGGTGCGACTTGGCGTCGACGGTGGAGACCTGGCTGCGGCCGATCGTGAACTTCAGGGTCTTGGACTGCTCGCCGTAGACCCCGGGCCGGCCCTCGACACCGTCGAGGTTGAGCTTGACGGTGACCTTCGTCCCCGCCTTCCAGTACTTCTCGGGACGGAAGTCGATGCGGTCGTTGCCGAACCAGTGCGGCTCGACCTGCACGGCCGGTTCGGTCTTGACCTCGATGGCCTTCTCGACGGCCTCCGGGTCGGTGATGCCGCGCGTGAAGTGGACCGAGAACGGCATTCCGACGCCGACCTTCGAGCCGTCCTCCGGCGTGAACTGCCCGATGAAGGTGTTCTTCGGGGTCAGCGTCGTGAACGACGTGTCCTTGGCGGACTCACGGCCCTCGGAGTCCTCGGCTATCGCGTGGACCTTGTACTTCGTGGAGGCCGCGAGATGGTGCGCCGGCGTCCAGCCGGCACCGCCCGAGGTGATCTTGCCAGGGACCGGGTTGCCCTTGCTGTCCTTGACCTCGACCTTCGACAGCTTGCCCTTGGCGGCGGCTATCTTCAGTGCGCCGCTGGTGGCCACCGAGTCGGCGCCGTCCTTGGGCGCTATGGTCACCACCGCCGTCGACGGCGCGTTCTTGTCGGCCTTGTTCTTGCCGTCGCCGCCCGCGTCCGAGTCGCCGCCCCCGCCGCATGCCGTGACCAACAGCAGCGTCACACCCGATGCCACCGCAAAGAGGCCCTTGGTCCCCCGTCGCCGAGCGCGCCCCCGCGCACCAACCGACGTCCCCGATATCGGTCGCCCGTTCAAGATGTGTCTCCCCTCGCACGGCCTGGTCAGGCCCGCACCCCAGTGCATCAGCGCGCACAGACACGCGCCTGCGCTAGATAACCACACGGCCTCGACCGATGACTCCCCGCCAATGTCACTGTTCAGTCCCAACTGCGCACGGGGTGCGGGCCCTGCCTCAGTTCCGCTCCGTGGGCTCGGCTTCCGGCTTGGAGCCGGGCGGTGCCGTCCAGTCCTTCCACTCCATGTTCCAGCCACCGAGCCCGTTGTCAGGAGCGACTTTCTTGTCATCGCTATTGACAACTTCCACCACATCGCCAATCAGAGTGCGGTCGAAGAACCACCCCGCCGGGGTCCGTGAGCTGCCGCCCTTCACGTCGCGCAGGCCCACACAGCCGTGGCTGACATTTGTGTTGCCAGGCGCGTTCGGCGACCAGTAGTTGCCGTGCAGGAAGGTGCCGGACGTGGTCAGACGGATCGCGTGCGGGACGTCGGGGATGTTGTACTCCCCGCCGAAGCCGACGGTGCGGCTGTTCATCCGGGTCACCTCCAGCATCTCGGTGACCACCATCTTCCCGTTGTACGTCGTGGTCTTGGGGGCCCCGGCGGTGATCGGCACCGTGGAGAGGAGCTCGCCGTCGCGGCGTACTTCCATGGTGTGCTCGGCGGCGTCGACCAGGGAGGTCTGGCTGCGGCCGACGGTGAACGAGAAGCTCTTGTCCTGCAGTCCGTAGACGCCGGGGGCGGCCTCCACGTCGCGCAGGCGCAGGGCGACGGTGACCTTCGTGCCGGGCTTCCAGTACTTCTCGGGGCGGAAGTCGAGGCGGGTCTTGCCGAACCAGTGCGGGCGTACGTCGACTTCCGGGTCCGCGGTGACGTGGATCGCGCGCTGGACGGCCTCGCGGTTCTCGATCTCCTGGTTGAACTCCAGGGAGACGATCATGCCGGTGCCGACCGTGGAGCGGTGCTCCGGCGACACGTAGCCGATGAAGCGCTCGTCGGGGACCTGCGTCGTGAACGTCGTGTGCCGGGCCGAGCGGCGGCCGTGGCCGTCCAGGGCGACGGCGTCCACCGAGTACTTTGCCGCCAGCGCCAGGCCACCGTCGTCCAGCGGCTTCCACGTCATGCCGTCCTCGTCGATGCGGCCGGGCACCGGAGCCTCCTGGGCGTCCTGCACGCGGACGACCTTCACCGATTCGAGGCGTCCGTCGGGAACCTCGACCTGGAGGCGTTCGTCGCCCTTGACTCCCTTGCTGCCGTCGTCGGGCGTCACCCGGATGACGTCGGCGGGCGTCCGTGGCTTGCCCATTAGGCGGTCGATGCCACCACCGTCACCGCTGCACCCCGTGGCTCCGGCAAGCAGTCCTGCCCATGTCACTACGGCGGCCAGCGCGGCCCCTGCGCGCCGAGCGCGCCTCGCTACCTGTCTCACGTCCGTCCCAACGACCGTCCCCCTCCTGGGGAAACGTGAGTGCGACGCACACGCTGGGCAGAACAGTGGGGAGGACGGCACGGGCTCGCGGGTCCACGTGGGCCGTCCGGTCCGGTACGCCCCGCCGCCGGGACGCGGCAGGGGTCGAGCCGCAGGAGGCGGATGGGTGTCCAGCGCAGCCGAACAGGAAGCACTCCGGGGTGGGCGGCGCGGGACGGGCGCGGCCGACGGGAGCGGTAGGGCCGGCGCCGTGAACGGGACGTCGGCACGGGCGCGCGCCGCGCCGCGGGCTGCCGCGGGCGCGCCCGCCCTGCCCGTGTGGCCGGGGGCGCCGACGCCGCTCGGCGCCCGGTTCAGAGTGGGGCCCGACGGGGAGGCGGGCACGAACTTCGCGCTGTGGGCGGGGGGTGCGCAGGCCGTCGAGCTCTGCCTGTTCGACGAGCAGGGCGTCGAGACGCGCTCGCCGCTGACCGAGCTGACGCACGAGATCTGGCACGGCTTCGTGCCGGGCGTCCGTCCGGGGCAGCGCTACGGCTACCGCGTGCACGGCCGCTGGGACCCGTGGACGGGCGCCCGCTGGAACCCGGCGAAGCTGCTCCTCGATCCGTACGCGCGTGCGGTGGACGGCGACTTCGCCACGCACGGCCTGCCGCCCGAGGTGTACGGACACGTGCGGGACTGGCCGCAGCAGCACGTGGCCGACACGGTGCGCGACGACCGGGACTCGGCGCCGTACGTCCCCAAGGGCGTGGTCGTGCACGACGACGCGCCGGACGACGAGTGGGCCGACGATCGGCGCCCGAAGACGCCGTGGGCGGACTCGGTCATCTACGAGGTCCACGTACGCGGCTTCACCAAGTTGCACCCGGGGATTCCCGAGGAGCTGCGGGGTACGTACGCGGGGCTGGCGCATCCGGCGGCGATCGAGCATCTCGTACGGCTGGGCGTGACGGCGGTGGAGCTGCTTCCGGTGCACCAGTTCGCCCACGAGGACCATCTGCTGCGCAGGGGCCTGCGGAACTACTGGGGCTACAACTCGATCGGCTACTTCGCGCCGCACGCGGCTTATGCGGCGTCGGGGACGACGGGCGGGCAGGTCGGCGAGTTCAGGCGGATGGTGCGGGCGCTGCACGAGGCGGGGATCGAGGTGATCCTGGACGTGGTCTACAACCACACGGCGGAGGCGGGCGAGCTGGGCCCGATGTTCTCGCTCAAGGGCATCGACAACCGCGGCTACTACCGCCTCCAGCCGTCCGACGCCCGGCGGTACGCGGACTACACGGGCTGCGGGAACACGCTCCAGGTGGTGCAGCCGCACGTCCTCCGGCTGATCACGGACTCCTTGCGCTACTGGGTGACCGAGATGGGCGTGGACGGCTTCCGCTTCGATCTGGCGGCGGCGCTGGCGCGCTCGTTCCACGACGTCGACATGCTCTCCCCCTTCCTCGCGGTGATCGCGCAGGACCCGGTCCTTCGGCGCGTGAAGCTGATCGCCGAGCCGTGGGACGTGGGCTCCGGCGGCTACCAGGTGGGGGCCTTCCCTCCCCTGTGGACGGAGTGGAACGACCGCTACCGGGGCGCGGTGCGGGACTTCTGGCGGGGCGCGCTGCCCGATGTGCGGGATCTGGGCTACCGGCTCTCCGGGTCGAGCGACCTGTACGCGTGGGGCGGGCGGCGGCCGTACGCCTCGGTGAACTTCGTGACGGCGCACGACGGGTTCACGCTGCGGGACCTGGTGACGTACGAGCGCAAGCACAACGAGGCCAACGGCGAGGGCAACAGGGACGGTTCGGACGACAACCGGTCCTGGAACTGCGGCGTGGAGGGCGAGACGGCGGACGAGCGGGTGGCGGAGCTGCGGCGCCGACAGCTGCGCAACCTGCTGACGACGCTGCTGCTCTCGACGGGGGTGCCGATGCTGGTCGCCGGGGACGAGATGGGGCGCACGCAAGGGGGCAGCAACAACGCGTACTGCCAGGACAACGAGGTCAGCTGGGTGGACTGGGGGTTGCTCGAACAGCCGGGGTGGGCGGCACTGCGGGACCTGACGTCCCGTCTGATCGCGTTGCGGCACCGGCATCCCGTCCTGCGCCGGCGGGCGTTCTTCTCCGGCCGTGCGCATTCGGCGGACGGGCTGCGGGACCTGGCGTGGTTCACGGCGCGCGGGACGGAGATGACGGAGGGCGACTGGTACGCGCCGACCGCGACGCTCGGCATGTATCTGTCCGGCCGCGACATACCGGGCCGTGACGCCCGGGGTGCGCCGATCGTCGACGACAGCTTCCTCGCGGTCCTGCACGCGGCCGACCGCGCGGGGAGCTTCGTGCTGCCGGGGGCGCCGTGGGCGCGGGCGTACGAGGTGGTGGTGGACACGTCCTTGGAGGAGCAGGGGGCGGCGCCCGGCACCGTGCTGCCGGGGGACGGGACGGTCACGATGGCGGCGCGGTCGGTGCTGTTGCTGCGGGTGCGGGACGATGTGCGGGACGGGGGAGGCTGACGCCGTCGGGGAGGCGGGCGACGGTCGCCCGCATTGGTCCGAACCTGCCCATTGCAGGGCTCCCGGCCACGGGTCAAGCTCGGCCCATGGACCTGGAGTTGCGGCACCTCAAGACGATCCGGGCGATCGCCGACGCGGGCAGCCTGACGAAGGCCGCCACCGTGCTGGGGCTCGCGCAGCCCGCCCTGAGCGCACAGCTGAAGCGGATCGAGCGGGCCTTGGGAGGGGAGCTGTTCGAGCGGGGGCGGCACGGGGTGCGGGCCACCGCGCTCGGCGAGTTCGTGCTCGCCCGCGCCCGGGTCGTGCTGCCCGCGGTCAGCGGACTGCGGGAGGAGGCGTTGCGGTTCGGCCGGGACTGGCAGGGCGGTGCGGGGTTCCGGCTCGGCGCGACGCACGGGCCGCTGCTGGGCGCTCTGGTGGACCGGCTCGCCGCCGCGTACCCCGGGGCGCCGGTGACGACCCACACCTCCTGGTCGGAGCGGGAGATCGCGACCCGCACGGCCGAGGGGCGCCTGGACTTCGCGCTGGTGGGGACGTGCGGGGCGAGTCCGCCGCCGGAGAGCGAGCTGCTGGTGTGGCGGGAGGTGGCCCGTGACCCGGTCTTCGTCATGCTGCCGACGGGGCATCCGCTGGCCGACCACCAGGAGATCGACCTGGCGCGGCTCGCGGGCGAGGCGTGGACGGACGTGCCGGGCGACGGCTGCTTCGCGGACTGTTTCACCGCGGCGTGCGCCCGTGCGGGGTTCACGCCGTCCTCCGTCTACGAGACGGACGTGGCGTCCTGCGTCCACCTGGTCCAGGTGGGCCGGGCGGTGGGCCTCTGCCGGGCGACGTTCCCCCCGACGCCGGGCCTGGTGACCCGCCCCCTCTCCGGGGCGCCGCTGTACTGGCGCCACCTGCTCGGCTGGCATCCGGCGGCCCCGGCCCACGACACGGCACCGGCGGTCTTCGCCCAGGCCCGCGCGGCACACGCGGAGGCGGCGGCCCGCAGCGAGAGCTACACGGCCTGGCTGGCAACGCCTACCCCGGGCCTCCCCTAGCACGGTCCCCCCTGAACGGCACGACGACTGGCCTTCCCTGGCGCGGTCGCCCCCTGAACGGCACGGCGACTGGCCTTCCCTGGCACGGCCACGCGCTAACGGCACAGCGACTGTCTTTCCCCGGCCCGGTCACGTCTCCTCACCGCACGGCGACTGGCCTGCCCCGGCGCGGTCGCACCCTCACCGCACGGCAGCGGGCCTGCCCCAGCCCGACCACATCTCCTCGCAGCACGGCGACTGGCCTGCCCCGGCGCGGTCGCACCCTCACCGCACGGCAGCGGGCCTGCCCCAGCCCGGCCACGCCTCCTCACCGCACAGCGACTGGCCTGCCCCGACCCGGTCACGCCTCCTCACCGCACAGCGACTGGCCTCCCCCAGCCCGACCACATCTCCTCACCGCACAGCGACTGGCCTGCCCCGGCCCGGTCACGTCTCCTCACCACACGGCGGCGGGCCTGCCCCAGCCCGACCACATCTCCTCACCGCACGGCGGCGGGCCTCCCCCAGCCCGACCACACCTCCTCACCGCACAACGACTGGCCTGCCCCGACCCGGTCACGCCTCCTCACCGCACAACGACTGGCCTGCCCCAGCCCAACCACGCCTCCTCACCACACAGCGACTGGGCCTCCCCCAACCTCTTTCGCCCTCGCCCCCCTGCCCCGCCACACCACCGGCTGACCCCGCCGCGCCCCAACCGCACCGCCGTCCCTCTCGACCCAGCTTCCATAACACCAGGGCAGGGGGTGAACTGGCAGCTACTGGGGATCAGTTGAGGCTTCTACGTTGTGGGCGATCCGCTGGCCGTTCCCCTCGGCGGTCCGCTCGCCCCTCGCAACCGAGGAGATTCCCCCATGCCCCCCATCCACCACAGACGCGCCGCGGCGGCGTGTGCCGCGTTCGTTGCCGCCGGGGCGCTCGTCCTCGCCGGGCTTCCCGGTACCGCGAACGCCCAGGCCGATCCCGCCTCGCCCTCCCCCGCCGAGACCGCCGCCGTCGACAGGACATCGCCCGAGGTCCTGAAGGCCATGCAGCGGGACCTCGGCCTCACGCCGGCGCAGGCCGAGGCCCGTCTGGTCAACGAGGCCGAGGCCGGCGCCGTCGCGGGAGCCCTGCGGGGCGCTCTCGGCCGTGACTTCGCGGGCGCCTGGGTGCACGGCGCCACCTCGGCGAAGCTCACCGTGGCCACCACCGACGCCTCCGACGTGAACGCGATCGAGGCGCGGGGCGCCCGGGCCCAAGTCGTGCGGCACTCTCTCGGTCAACTCGAAGCCGCGAAAGCCGACTTGGACCGTGCGGCCAAGAAGACCGCAACGCGCGACGCCCCCGTCTGGTACGTCGACGTGCGGTCCAACGCCGTGGTGGTGCAGGCCGTGCGGTCGGGCGCCGCCACGTCCCTCGTCGCCGCCGCGGGGGTCGGATCCTCCCTCGTACAGGTGGAGAGGGTCAGGGAGAGGCCGCGGGCGTTCTACGACCTCGTGGGCGGCGACGCCTACTACATGGGCGGCCGCTGCTCCATCGGCTTCCCGATCACCAAGGGCACCCAGCAGGGCTTCGCCACCGCGGGCCACTGCGGGCGCGCGGGCACCGCGACCAGCGGCTACAACCAGGTGGCCCAGGGCACGTTCCAGGCCTCGATCTTCCCCGGCAGGGACATGGCCTGGGTCGCCACCAACTCCCAGTGGACCGCCACCCCGTACGTGAAGGGCCAGGGCGGGCAACGGGTCGGCGTCGGGGGCTCCACGCAGTCCCCGGTGGGTGCGTCGATCTGCCGTTCCGGCTCCACTACGGGGTGGCACTGCGGCACCATCCAGCAGCACAACACCAGTGTCACCTACCCCGAGGGCACCATCAGCGGCGTGACGCGGACGACGGTCTGCGCGGAGCCCGGCGACTCGGGCGGCTCCTACATATCCGGGAGCCAGGCGCAGGGCGTCACCTCCGGCGGCTCGGGCAACTGCTCCAGCGGCGGGACCACCTTCCACCAGCCGATCAATCCGCTGCTCCAGCAGTTCGGCTTGACGCTGAAGACCACGGGTGGGGGCCCCGGCCCCGGTGACCCGGAGCCTGGCGGCACGTGGGCCGCGGGCAAGGTGTACGCCCCGGGGGACACGGTGACGTACGGCGGGTCGACCTACCGGTGCCTGCAAGGGCATCAGGCGCAGCCCGGGTGGGAGCCGCCCAACACCCCCGCGTTGTGGGCAGCCGCCTGATCGGCCTCAGCCCAGGATGCCTCTGCTGTACGCCGTGGCCACCGCCGCCGCCCGGTCCTTGACGTTCAACTTGCCGTAGATGTGGGTGAGATGCGTCTTGACCGTGGCCTCGCTGATGAAGAGTTCGGCGGCGATCGCACGGTTCGACGTGCCCTTGGCGACGAGCGCGAGCACCTCCCGTTCGCGGGTGCTCAGCGGCTCGTTGCCGGGGGCACGTACGCGTGAGACGAGCCGGGACGCGACGGCGGGCGACAGGACCGTGCGGCCCTGGGCCGCCGCGCGGACCGCGGTGAACAGGTCCTCGCGGGGCGCGTCCTTGAGGAGATAGCCGGTCGCGCCCGCCTCGATCGCGGGCAGCGTGTCCGAGTCCGTGTCGTACGTGGTGAGGACGAGGACCCGGGAGCGGGCGCCGCGCCGTTGCAGCTCGGCGATCGCGTCGACGCCGCCCCCGCCCGGCATGCGCAGGTCCATCAGGACGACGTCCGGGTCGAGGCGCTCCACCAGGGCGACGGCCTCGACGCCGTCGGCGGCCTCGCCGAGCACCTCGAAGCAGGGGTCCGAGCGGAACATGCCGCGCAGACCGTCCCGTACGACGGGATGGTCGTCGACGATGAGCAGAGTGATCAGGTCAGCCATGGCGGACCAAAGGTACGCGAGCCGAGAGCGCGGTGCCGTTGCCCGGCTCCGATTCGACGGCGAGCGAGCCCGCGACGCGTTCGGCGCGGGCCCGCATGCCGTCGAGGCCGAAGCCGCCGGAGCCGCCGCGCGGCGCCAGGGCCAACGGGTCGAAGCCGCGGCCGTCGTCGCGGACGTCCAGGGCGACCTCGCCGTCCATGTAGGAGAGGGTGACGCCCAGGCGGGCGGCGTCCGCGTGCCGGGCGGCGTTGGACAGGGCCTCCTGGACGATGCGCAGCAGGGTCGCCTCGATCTCTTCGTGGAGCGGCTCGGCGGGTCCGGTGACCGTGAAGTCGGCGCGGACGCCGGTGCGTTCGGCCCACTCCGCGACCGTCTTCTTCAGCGCCTCGGGCAGCGCGTCGTGCTCCAGGGCCGTCGGGGAGAGGTTGTGCACGGATCGGCGGGCCTCGCCCAGGCTGTGCCGGGCCAGGTCCGCGGCGCGGCCCAGGTGTTCGCGGGCCAGGGTCTCGTCGGAGGCGGACGCGACGACCTGGAGCTGGGCGATGATGCCGGTCAGGCCCTGCGCGATGGTGTCGTGGATCTCGGCGGCGAGCCTGCGCCGCTCGTCGGCGACGCCCGCCTCCCGCGCCTGGACGAGGAGTTGGGCGTGCAGGGCGGCGTTCTCGTCCATGGCCTGCTGGAGTGCGGTGTTGGTGCGTTCCAGTTCGACGATGGTGGCGGAGGCGTCGCGGGCGCGCTGTTCCTCCTGCTCCGCGAGGTGGGCGAAGACGGCGAGCAGTGCGATGTTCACCGCGAGCAGCCCGCCGAAGACGGTCCAGCCGAGTTCGCCGTCCGGGGGAAGTCCGCCCGACTGGGAGCCCGCCATGATGATCGCGGTGGCGAAGAGGCCGGGCTTGACCAGGCGCGGCGGCAGCAGCCGCTCGGCGCCGAAGTAGCCGACGACGGCGTAGAACGCGAAGAACGGGTTGATCCAGGTGAGGACGAAGGCGATCGCCCAGCGCACGGCGTAGTAGCCGACGCCCGCGGGCGACGGGCCGGGGCGGGCCCCCGCGAGCCGGCCCCACCACAGCTGGAGCGCCACCGCCGCGCCGACCAGGGCCGCCGCCAGGGTCCACGCGTCGCGCCCCATGCCGACGACGCCGCTCGTGGCGGCCGACATGAGGACGCCGAACCCGACCAGGACGTAGGGGCCCCAGCGGTGGAACAGGCCCCAGCGCCGCTCCAGCATCTTCGTGGCATCCGCCGCACTCGTACTCACGGTCCCAGTGTCGGTCACCCGCGAGACCGTCCGCCGATCACTCCCACCGGAACCAGCGCGCGGCCGCCGCCGAGAGGACCACGGTCCACAGCGCGAGCACGCCGAGGTGCCAGAGGCCGGGCCAGTCGCCGGCCGCGGCGTCGCCCAGGGCCTGGGCGGCGGCGCCGAGCGGGGCGATCTCCACGACGCGGGCGAGCGCGTCGGGCATCGCCTGCACCGGCAGCCAGACGCCCGCGCTGAACATCATCGGGAAGAAGACGGCGGAGCCGATCGCGGTCGCGGCCTTCGTCGTACGGGAGATCGCGGAGACCATGGCGCCGAGCGCGAGCCCGCACAGGACGGCGAGGAGCAGCGCGACCGCGTAGCCGAGGGCCTGGCGCGGCAGCGGCACGTCGAAGGCCAGGCGGCCCACGGCCAGGGAGAGCAGGGACGAGGCGAGCGCGGCCGCGCCGTGGATGCCCATCTGCGCGCCGAGCACGGCGGAGGGGCGGACCGGCGTGGCCGACATGCGGCGCAGGATGCCGCGTTCGCGGTAGCCGGTGATCAGCGGCGGCATGGCCTGCAGGCCCGCCATGATCAGGGAGAGGAGCACCGTCACGGGGACGTACGCGTCGACGAGGCGGATGCCGCCCAGCGAGGCGTCGGTCTCCCGGAAGGAGGGGATGGAGCCGAGGATCACCAGGAGGATCGTGGGGAACAGCATGATCCAGAAGAGGGCGCCCGGTTCGCGGCGGAAGAGCCGGAACTCGGCCTTGAGGACGGCGGCCGAGACCTTGTTCTTCGCGGCGGCATGAGGTGCGGCGGTGAGGGCGGTACTCATGCCGTGGCTCCCGTGAGGTCGAGGAAGGCGTCGTCCAGCGTGGCGTCGGAGACCCGGAGTTGGTGGGCGGTGATGTGGTGCCGGGCGAGCAGCGTGATGGCGGCGTTGACGGTCTCGTCGGTGCCGCCCAGGGTGTAGCGGCCGTCGCGCTGGTCGACGGAGATCACCCGCGGCAGCGCGGCCAGCTCCCGCTCGTCGAGCGGCGCGGACGGCGTGAAGGACATGACGGTGGAGCCCGCGGCGCGGCTGATGAGGCCCGCCGGGCTGTCGAGCGCGGCGATCCGCCCCTGGTCGATGACCGCGATGCGGTCGCAGAGGCGCTGGGCCTCCTCCATGAAGTGCGTGACGAGCAGCACCGTGACGCCGCTGTCGCGTACGTCCTCGATGAGCTCCCAGGTGTCGCGGCGTGCGCGCGGGTCGAGCCCGGTGGTCAGCTCGTCGAGCACGACGACCCGCGGGTTGCCGATCAGCGCGAGCGCGATGAACAGGCGCTGCTTCTGGCCTCCGGAGAGCTTGCCGAAGCGGCTGTCCAGCTTGTCGGTCACGCGCAGGCGTTCGGCGAGGGGGCGCCAGTCGGCGGGGTTGGGGTAGAACGCGGCGTACAGCTCCAGCGCCTCGCGCACGGTGAGCTTCGCCTGCAGTTCGCTCTCTTGGAGCTGGGCGCCAAGGATCTGGGTGACCCGGTCGTGGTCGGCGACGGGGTCGAGCCCGGCGACGCGGACGGTCCCGGTGTCGGGGACGCGCAGGCCCTCGATGCACTCCACGGTGGTGCTCTTGCCCGCGCCGTTGGGTCCGAGGACGCCGAAGATCTCGCCCTCCTCGACGGCGAAGGAGACTCCGTCGACGGCGGCGCGGTCGCCGTAGGCCTTGCGCAGGTCGTGCACTTCGATGATGGGCATGGGTCGAGGCTCTCCGGTGGGCGGGGGCCCGGGCATCGCCCATCGCGCTCGAAGCGGTATCAGCCGATCGGCTGATGGCGGGGTACGACTCCGCTCGCGCGGCCCGGTCGTAGGACCAGCGGACGAGCAGGGTGGGGCCAAAACTCAGTGGGCTCTGTCAGTCGCCGTCCGTAGGCTCGCTCGTGATGCCGAAAACAGATGCACCGACCAAGGAACCGGCCCGGGAAGGGTCCGCGGCGCGGACGCTGCTGCGGCTGTGGCCGTATGTCCGTCCCGTGCGAACTCGCCTGTTCAGCGCGGCTCTTGTCGCCATCGTCGCCTCCTGTACGGGGCTCGTCTTCCCCCTCGTACTGAAGTGGCTCGTGGACGGCCCGGTGGCCGACCGGGACCTGGGCGGGGTGTGGCTCGGGGCCCTGCTCCTGCTGCTACTCGGGGTCGCGGAGGCACTCCTGTTCGGTCTGCGGCGGTGGCTGGTGGCGCGGCCGCTGGCGTCGGTCGAGGCGGCGATGCGGGCGGATCTCTACCGCCACTTGCAGCGGCTTCCGGTGGCCTTCCACGACCGCTGGGCCTCGGGCCAGTTGCTGTCGCGCGGCACGACGGATCTGATGCTGCTGCGGATGTTCCTCGCCTTCCCGCTGACGTTCCTGATCGTGAACGGGACGACGATCGTGGTCGGCATGGCGATCCTGCTGGCGCAGGACTGGGCGCTGGGGCTCGTCCTGCTGACTCCGCTGCTGCCGCTGGTGATCGTCTGCGCGTACTACGAGGGCCGGTACATGGCCGTGGCGCGGCGGGCGCAGGACCAGGTCGGCGACCTGACGACGGTCGTCGAGGAGAGCGTGCTCGGCATCCGCATCATCAAGGGCTTCGGCCGCCACCGCAGCCAGGCGCACGCGTTCCGCGAGCTGTCGCACACGCTGCGGGGCACGGAGCTGGCCAAGGCGCGGCTCCTTGCGGCGATCTACGCGGTGATCATGGCGCTGCCGGAGATCGCGATCGGTGCGGCGCTGGTGCTGGGGACGGTGCAGGTGGCGGACGGCGACCTGTCGACGGGCACGCTGGTCGCGTTCCTCTCCACGGCGCTGGCGCTGCGCTGGCCGGTGGAGTCGATCGGCTTCCTGCTCGCCATGAGCCAGGAGTCGGCGACGGCCACGGAGCGGTACTTCGAGGTGATGGACGCGGAGCCGGAGGCCGGCTTGCCGGTGGGGGGTGGGGACGGCGCGGGTTCCGGGGCGGGGGCCGGGGCCGGCACAGACACCGGCGCCGGAATCGACTCAGGGGCCGAGGCCGGGCTCCCGGCCGGGAGGGGGACCGAGGCGGGGAACGGGGGCGGGCCCCTGGTCGAGAACGGGCCCCTGGTCGAGAACGGGGCCCGGGCCGAGAACGGGGCCGGGCACGGGAGCGGAGCCCGGGCCGAGAGCGAGGCCGGGCACGGGAACGGGGCCAGGGCCGAGAGCGAGGCCGGGCACGGGAGCGGAGCCCGGCCCGAGAGCGAGGCCGGGCACGGGAACGGAGCCCGGCCCGAGAGCGAGGCCGGGCACGGGAACGGAGCCCGGCCCGAGAGCGAGGCCGGGCACGGGAACGGAGCCCGGGCCAAGAGCGAGGCCGGGCACGAGAACGGAGCCAGGGCCAAGAGCGAGGCCGGGCACGAGAACGGAGCCAGGGCCAAGAGCGAGGCCGGGCACGAGAACGGGGCCAGGGCCAAGAGCGAGGCCGGGCACGAGAACGGGGCCAGGGCCAAGAGCGAGGCCGGGCACGGGAACGGGGCCCGGGCCGAGAGCGAGGCCGGGCACGGGAGCGGGGCCCGGGGCGAAGCCGGGGCCAAGGCCGGGGACGGGCATAGGGTCGCCGCCGGGAGCGGCGCTGGGTCCGTCACCGCCGGGTCCGCCACAGGCCCAGGGGCCAGGTCCGGTGCGGCCGGACTCCGCTTCCACGGCGTGGAGTTCCGCTACCCGGACGCGCCGGCCGACGCGCCGCCCGCGCTCGACCGGATCGACCTGCACATACACCCCGGCGAGACCCTCGCCCTCGTCGGCGCGACGGGCAGCGGCAAGACGACGCTGACGGCGCTGGTGCCCCGGCTGCACGAGGTGAGCGGGGGGCGCATCACGCTGGACGGCGAGGACATCGCGGAGATGGACCGCGAGCGGCTGCGCACGCTGGTGGCCGTCGCCTTCGAGGAGCCGACGCTCTTCTCCGCGACGGTGGGCGAGAACGTCCTGATGGGGGCGGAAGAGGCCGCGGGGGAAGCGGAGTTGGAGCGTGCCCTCGAGGTCGCCCAGGCCGGCTTCGTCCACGCCCTGCCGCAGGGCACGGCCACCCAGGTCGGCGAGCAGGGCCTGAGCCTCTCCGGCGGCCAGCGCCAGCGTCTTGCCCTGGCCCGCGCGGTGGTGGGCCGCCCGCGCTTCCTGGTCCTCGACGACCCGCTCTCGGCGCTCGACGTCCACACGGAGGCCCTGGTGGAGGCGGCCCTGCGCCGCGTCCTGAAGGACACGACGGCCCTGGTGGTGGCCCACCGCCCCTCCACGGTCCTTCTCGCCGACCGCGTCGCCCTGCTCTCCGCGGGCAGGATCACCGCGGTGGGCACCCACCAGGAACTGCTGCGGGGGAACGCGGAGTACGCGTGGCTGATGTCAGGAGCGGGAGTCGCTCCCGCGCCAGGGGAAGCGGACCCGGCGCCCACGGACGGGCAGACGCAGGCGCCAGCCCCTGCCACGCCAGAAGCAGCCGACCCGACCCCCACAAAGGGGCGGGGCACTCCCCCCGCCAGGGAAGCGGACCCGCCGCCCACGGCAGGCAAGGCGGACGGCATACCCACAGGCGAACAGACGCAGGCGCCAGCCGGTCCCACACCAGAAGCAGCCGA